>NZ_AP025497.1:634829-1269658 GCF_024347535.1 Vibrio kanaloae
AGCAACACATTTTGATTCCGAAAAACCGCTGCCTGTCAGCGGTTTTTTTATGCTTCTCTTTTATAAACAGGGGGGATCTCGTTTTGATTGCTTTTTATTTAAACAACACTAAAATAGTTAGCCTTGCTAACTAAATGCTATTCTTTGATTACGTGAGTATGCTGAACCAAAATTTAGAAAAGATTGAGCGCTTCGCCTCTAAGATATGGCGCACTCAGGTAAATGAAGATCCTATTTGCCAATTGAGCTTCAATGAGTATGACTATTTGAAGGTCATACAAGCCTCTCCTGAACCGATCCGATTGACTGATCTGGCGATTGAGATGCAGGTGACCAAGCCTTCAGCAACCACTATGGTTCAAAGGCTAGAGAGAAAGGGGCTTGTGGAGCGTAAAGCTTCGCTCGAAGATGCGAGATCTAAGTTAGTGGTACTGACCAGTAAAGCGGAAGTCGGCTTGGAAGAAGAAAGTAAGATCTATCAGGTCATGGCACAGATACTGGAAAGTCGTTTGTCTGAGCAAGAATCTCAGCAGCTAAACCTATTATTAAATAAAGCTTTGAAGTAAATAATTTAGATATTTAGTTAGCCTTGTTAACTAATTTTTCGAGTCATATCTCGTTGGTATGCGACTCACAAATGAAAGTAGAGTAAGAAATGAGTAACTCAATTAGTCGCCAGTTTTGGCGATACACAATCCCTACCGTGGCGGCCATGTTGGTTAATGGCCTGTACCAAGTGGTGGATGGCATCTTCATTGGGCGCTATGTGGGGGCTGATGGACTTGCAGGTATCAATGTTGCGTGGCCTGTGATTGGTTCGATTCTCGGTATTGGTATGTTGGTGGGTGTGGGTACAGGTGCGCTTGTCTCGATTCGCCAAGGTGAAAAAGATACTCAAGGCGCTAAGCAGATCTTAGCAACGGGCTTAACCTTGCTGTTGGCGATAACGCCTATTGTCTCTGCATTGTTGTTTTTGTTTACTGATAACTTCTTGCTTTGGCAGGGCGCTGAAGGGCGAGTGTATGAGCTTGGCCTGCAGTACTTACACATTCTGATTGGTGCTAGTGTCTTCACGCTAGGTTCCATTGCGATGCCGTTTTTACTACGCAACGATGACAGCCCGAACTTAGCGACGATACTGATGATCGTTGGTGCGGTGATTAACATCGTACTCGATTACCTGTTTATCGCGCTCTATGGTTGGGAGTTGATGGGCGCAGCATTAGCAACAGCGATTGCCCAGTTTGTGGTAACGGGCCTTGGCTTGGCTTACTTCTTCTCACGTCGAGCAAACCTACGTTTACGTTGGAATGAGTTGAGACTGAAGCTGGATGTGATTCCACAAATCTTCGCGATTGGTACATCAAGCTTCTTTATGTACGCTTATGGTTCGATGATGGTGGCGCTGCACAATGCGTTGTTCTCTCAATATGGCGACCAGTTAATGATTGGCGCTTACGCGATTTTGGGCTACATCGTGACGGTTTACTACCTCACGGCTGAAGGTATCGCCAACGGTATGCAACCATTGGTGAGCTACAACCATGGTGCGCGTAACCAAGCGAACATCCGTAAGTTACTTAAGATAGCGATGATGAGTTCGGTATTGATAGGTGTGGCGTTCGTGCTGCTTCTGAACGCGTTCCCACGTGAGTTTGTATCAGTATTTAACTCAGACGAACCTCAGTTAGTTGAGTACACCGTGTTGGGTATTCGACTTCACATGTTTGCACTGGCGCTGGATGGCTTCTTAGTAGTAGCAGGTGCTTACTATCAGGCTCTGAACAAGGGCAGCAAGGCGATGTTTGTAACGATAGGTAACATGCTTATCCAGTTACCTTTCTTGTACATTATGCCTAAGTTGTACGGTGTGCCGGGGATCTGGATTGCGTACCCACTGTCTAACATCGCGTTAAGTGTGGTGGTGATGGTAATGCTCTACAAAGATCTAAAGAAGCTCGATGCCTCACCGATGGAAACAGCGACGGCATAGGTCGCGTTTCTTAAGTCGAATAAAAAAGGTCTAGCGAATGCTAGACCTTTTTTGTATCTGTTGCTGGTTAGTTCAATGCGAGGAACTAGATGTTCTTAACGTCTAAACCTGCAAGTTGATGCCAGTAGCCATTGCATTGGCGGCTTTCAATCTTCATCGGTTTTTGACCTTGCTCGTTCGCTCTGAAGTTGTTGATTTCAGAGAAGGTATCGATACCGAGTGGGCTTAAACGAACCACATCAACCAGGTCGTGCATGTTCGGTAAATCATTAACTAGGTTGTAGCAGTAGCCTGATTGCGTCTGGATACCATTAAGGTTGAAAACTGATTGGCCTTCTTGGCTTTCTACTTGTAGCCCTGTTGGGTACTTGATACAGCAGGTTTCGCAATCGTCTTTAGCTTTGTTTTCAGCGCGAGCGGTAAAGCAGCGTGCTGAGTAAGCAAGCGGCAGGTAGCCGTGGCTAAACACTTCTACTTCGAACTTATTACGGATGTTCAGTTCTTCACACTGAGTCATTACGTTGCTTAGCCATTCGCGAGAAAGCTCAACTGGCATACACCAACGTGTCATACCTTGTTTCAAGAACAGGTTCAGCGTGCGTGCGTTGTAGGTGTTTACTGCAGGGCCAACTACGAAAGGCACTTTGCTTTCGCTGGCCAGTTGAATTGCAGATACATCATTGGCTTCTATCGCAAAGTCACCATTATCGATGTACTTCTTCATGATGTTGACTTCGCTTGGCGCTTCGAGCAATGCCATGGTCGACAGCACCACTTGCTTACCGGAAGCAGACAGCTCTTTAGCTATGCCCATCCAATGTTTCGCTTTCATCTCACGACGCTTTGAGCACACAGCTTCACCTAGGTAGATGATATCAGCAGAGCTTGATTTAGCTTGCTCATAGAAGCTTTCAACGTCTTGTTTTGGCCAAAAATAAAGTAGAGGGCCTAATGCGTATTTCATTGAGTTCTCCATTTGGCTCTATTGCCATTTACGGTGATAAGCGCCAAGCGTGGTTTGTGTACCTTCCGATACATTCGCCAGTGTCGCATTCCAAGCTTGTTCCACTTGGTATTGTTCTGGGTTCGCTAAGTAGCGATCGATGGCCGCGCGCCAAGTGCGAGTGACTTGTTCAACATAAGCAGGGCTACGTTGGCGACCTTCAATCTTCACTGAGGCAACATTCGCCGCGAAAAGCTCAGGCAACATAGATAGCGTGTTGAGGCTGGTTGGCTCTTCAAGTGCGTGATAGCGCTTACGTTCACCATCGATCTCGGCTTCAAAGCGGCCTTTACACAGCGTTGGGTAACCTGCGTTTTCACCTGCTTCGTACTTATCGATAAGGATTTCGTTCAAACGAGACTCTAGACCGGTTTCTGTTTCTTGCCAGCGAACGTATTTCGCCGGAGAACAAGCACCAACAGTATTTGGTGATTCGCCTGTCATGTATGAAGAGAGGTAGCAACGGCCTTCTGCCATGATGCACAAGCTACCAAAAGCGAATACTTCAAGGTCAACGTCAGAAGTGATATTACGAGAAAGCTGTTTGACCTGATGAATCGATAATACACGCGGTAACACCACACGCTTAACGTTGAAGTTTTTGTGGTAGAAGTCGATAGCCGCCGCATTGGTCGCTGATGCTTGTACTGATAGATGAAGCTCTAACTCTGGGTATTTGTTTGCCGCGTACTCGAGCAGGGCTATATCTGCGATGATCAGCGCATCAACACCCAGTGCAGCAGCGTTGTCTACGGCATTGGTCCAACGGTCGAAGCCATTTGGGTGAGCAAATGTGTTTAGGGCAACATGAATTTTTTTGTTGTGGTCATGCACATACTGCACAGCACGATCGAGCTTTTTACCCGCAAAGTTTAGGCCTGCAAAGTGTCGGGCATTGGTATCGTCTTTGAATCCGATATAGACAGCATCCGCACCACAATCAATAGCGGTTTTCAAAGCAGGTAAGTTACCCGCTGGGCATAAGAGTTCCATTTGCTCACTACCAGTAGAATTAAGTTGAGGTGAGCATTTTATGAAGAATTATGAATGACAGAATTGATGTAAGGCAGGTTTAGATGGATAAATCTGCTTTTACTCCGTTTGAGGTACTGACGAGTGAGCACTGTGTATGTTGGTTTATCTCTAAAAGGGAAGCGTTTCGAATCGTCTAATTAATTCTTATGACGGCGGTTTTGGGCAAACAACTCTTCGACATCTTGTTTCGGTTGCGGGCGGTAGAAGTGGAAACCTTGAATCGAACTACAGTTGAGATTAGACAGCAGAGTCGCTTGCTCACTGGTTTCGACACCTTCTGCAACCACGGTTAAATCGAGAGATTTACCTAGGTTGATGATGTTTTCAATTACGGTGATTTGTTTTGGTAGGGTATCGATGTCAGAGATGAAAGCACGGTCTATCTTAAGCTCATCAATTGGGAAGCGAGCAAGGTAAGACAGTGAAGAGTAACCGGTACCAAAATCATCGATAGATAACGCAAAGCCAAGTTTCTTAATTGCATTGAGCATCTGCAGTGTGTGTTCACTATCGCTCATTACTGCACTTTCGGTCAACTCAAACGTAATCGCGCTTGGGTCTAGCTCTGTAGAGCGCAGTAATTTTTCAACGTAATCAATCAGTTTTGGGTTACCAAACTGTTCTGGAGAAAGGTTGATTGCAACGCGACCTGGGAGGATGCCTTGCATCTTCCAACGCTTAACTGTCGCAAATACCTCACGCATTACCACACGACCAAGTTGTTCGATAAGACCTGCACGTTCCGCAACTGGGATAAATGCGGCAGGGCTGATGTAGCCTTCAACAGGGTGCTTCCAACGAACCAGAGCTTCTGCGCCGTTGATGGTGAAATCTCGTGCATTCACTTTCGGCTGATACCAAACCTCGAGTCCATTTTGTTGCAGTGCTTTTTGCAGCTCTATCTCAAGCCACAGTCGCATACGCGCTTCTTTGTTCATCTGTTCGTTGAACTTAATCAGGCGATTACGACCACGATCTTTGGCTTCGTACATTGCCGTGTCAGCATTTTGCAGCAATATACGTGCGTCTGTACCATCTTTAGGGAAGCTCACACTACCAATCGAACAGGCTAAGCGTTTACTGAAATGGTGAAGATCGAAGGGTTGATTGATCAAGGACATGATTTTTTCAGCGAGCATTTCAGGCGTTTGCTGATGTTCAGGTTCTGGCAGGATAATACCAAACTCATCACCGCCTAAATGCCCAATAACGGCTTTACGAGGCAGTAAGCGTTTAAGACGTGAGGCAACCTCTTTAATCACTTTGTCACCAATGTGGTGACCGAGTGAGTCATTAATATTTTTAAAGTTATCAATGTCTAAGTAGAGCATCACCACAGGCGTTTCATTGTGAATGAACTGCTCAAGACGCTTGGTAAACCCAACTCGGTTGTAGAGCTTGGTCAGTGCATCTATGTAGGCATCTTCACTGTTAGCGGGTGCAAACTGTTTTGCGGTATCTTGTGCGTCTTGGATAAGCACTAGCTGGGTGCTGCTTCCAAGAACGGCAGTAGAATCAATATGCAGTTGTACCTTACGTTCAAAACCGCATCTGGCTCCCGTTAAGCAAACCAAACCAGACTCGGTAATAATAGAGCTCAGCCTATTATTAAAGACGGTTTTGGTTTGTTCATCGATAAATAAGCGACCTAACTCCTCACCAATCAACTCAGTAGTGGAGTTGAAACCAAGCAAGCGTGTTGCCGCTGGATTTGATGATAAAATGTAGTCGCTTTCGACTAGCAATAACCCGTCAGGGAGCAGTTGAGATAGCTTGTGAAATTTTGCTTCGGATTCTTCTAAAGAGCGAACAAGCACTTGGTTTTCTGATGTATCGAAGGCATGAAAAACGATGTAGTCGATTTTGTTACCATTTGTCAGAGGAGAGAGGCTGAAATAAAGACTGGTATCGAGGTCGGTTTCGTTGAGAGTGATTTCGGCTTCAATTTTTTCACCATTGAATGCACGCTCGTAATAAGGTTTCAGGTGTTGGTAAAATTGTTCGCCTAAGGTTTGGCGATCATTCATGCCGACAAGCTCTGCTTGATTTAAACCTGCAATATCACAGTAACGCTCATTAACCATAAAATAATTATGTTGAGCATCAAGAACGGCAAAAAAGAACGGACTGTTTGCTGTTAGCTGGGTAAACCAATGTTGTAGTTGCTGGGGAGGCATCAAAGTACTACCAATTCTCCAAGAGCTTAAATATTCACTATAGTTAGATACTCATAGCTTTTTTTATCGTTCGTATTAACTTGTGAGATCAGCGAGCTGCTGTATTTTGTTAACTCAATTACTATAACTTATACCACGATTCTCAATATATCAAAGCTCTTGCACCAAAGGGGCGCAAAATTGATACATAACAGTAACTGAGTTCTTAGCATCATTTATGATGCATTCCATATTATTGACAAAGTTACGGATAAGTCACGTGATAAACAAGATTCGCACTCAACTAGTTCAAAATGCCGCATCAATTTTGCGATCTCCAGTCCAGTTATTGCCTAGAATAGTGCAAAAAACAGCCTTATTAGAAGCAATGAAAAGTGTATTTAAGGAGTCTTTGGAAGATGGTGACTTTGAGTTCTTAGAAAACAAGTGGCTTAAAGTCTCAATAATAGATTTGGGGTTAAGTTGGCATATTAGCTATAAAAATGAGCAACTAGTTGTAGCTGATAAAGCCGTGACTGAAGATGTAAGCTTTAGCGGAAACCTGAACGATCTTGTGTTGATTGCTGGTCGTAAAGAAGACCCAGATACACTTTTCTTCCAACGTCGATTGTCTATTGAGGGCGATACTGAGCTCGGTTTAGAGATTAAAAACTTGATGGATAGCGTAGATTTAGATTTATTGCCGATTCCTATGACAACTTTGTTAAATCAATTAGCTGATTTTGTGCAGAAGGGAGTACAATCCCCAGATACACAAAGTGAGGTAATGAATGCTTATTCGAACTGAAGCACCGGCAGATATACTTGTCATTGATCGTCTGTTGAAATCTGTTTTTGAAACAGATGCAGAAGCTAATTTGGTTATGAGCTTACGTGAGAATAGTCATTTAACGCTATCGCTGGTGGCTTGTTCTGATGAAGGCGAAGTGGTTGGTCACCTGATGTTTAGCCCTATCACTCTTGATGGCGACGATCATAACTGGCAGGGACTAGCGCCGCTTGCTGTGAAAGAAGAGTTCCGCAACCAAGGCATAGCTAAATCATTGGTTGAAGATGCTTTCTCTACTTTGATGGATTTCGGCTACCCAGCCTGTGTTGTGCTTGGTGATCCTGCTTATTACGGCCGCTTTGGTTTTAAGGCGGCGAGTGAGTTTGGACTGAGCTGTACTTGGGATGTGCCTAAAGGTGCTTTCCAAGCTATCGAGTTAGTTGAAGGTGTGCTTACTGGTCATTCCGGTGAAATTGCTTACAGTCCTGAGTTCAACGACTTATAAGCTGATTTACCACGTAATATGATGCAAACTGATTTAGTCTAAATAAAGGAGCTTGATGCTCCTTTATTTTTTGTTAGTATCAGCCCAGCTCTGATGAGCTCTTTTTAAGTTTGCTCTGATAAGCAACCAACATCAACCTAAGGTTACACCGCTAGATATGCCACAAACACACGCACAATACCTGCAAGAGATGGACATTAGCCAATGGGAGCTTAGCCATCCAGAGCGTTTGGCGGGTTATGAATCTGAATTGGTTCCGCTATCGAGCGACTGCAAGTTACTGTTAGTTTCGCCTGAAAAGCCTCAGGAAGACCTTGCCGTGATGTTTGAGCGTGTACTCAAAAGCATCAAGCTCGACTTATCTCAAGCCTTACATATTCAGCCTCTACATCTATCTTCTATCGAACTCGGTGATGTTGAATGGGTGTGGTTTGCGGGTTGTGAGTCTGCCCAAGAGCTGAAAGCAAAAACATTACAATCGCCATTACTGTCTGACATCAATGGTAATAACCAACACCGCCGCGACTTATGGCAACAAATTTGTGCTTATGACTAATCAATTTTTACCCACTTCAGAACAACACCTAGACGCCATTTGGCAGATAGAGCTGGCCGCGCATTCTCATCCTTGGTCTGAAACGATGATTCGAGACCTCGAAAGCCGAGGTGCTTGCCACCATGTACTTGAAGTCGATGGACAAGTGGTTGGGTATTTCTTCGCGCAGAATATCGTTGGTGAAGTCACGCTACTTAATATTGCTGTCGACCCAAGCCAACAAGGCAAAGGGTATGGGAAAGCGTTAACCGAACATTTCCTTGAGATGTGTGAACAAGCTGACGCTGAAAGTGCTTGGCTGGAAGTTCGCGAAAGTAATGTGAATGCGTTTAATCTTTACGAGAAGGCTGGCTTTAATGAAGTTGACCGTCGTCGTAACTATTACCCAACCAAGCAAGGCAACGAAGATGCGATCATTATGAGCTATCTTTTTATGTCTTTTAGCTAATCATGTTATGTCTTTTAGATAACCCTCGATAACTAACCTCGAATTAGCCACAAAATAGCGTGTAAACTGACCCTTTAGAAAGTGACACGCTTTCTGTATAATCCGCACACAGAATTCAAGGGCAAGTATTATCTACTTGCCCTTTTTACGCTTTAGATCAGCAAAGGGCGACTATGTCTTTCCAACAAGAAGTGAGCAAACGTAGAACGTTTGCGATTATCTCTCACCCGGATGCGGGTAAAACCACGATTACTGAAAAAGTTCTTTTATTCGGAAACGCGATTCAGAAAGCGGGTACCGTAAAAGGCCGTGGCTCTAACCAGCACGCTAAATCTGACTGGATGGAGATGGAAAAAGAACGTGGTATCTCGGTAACTACGTCGGTAATGCAATTCCCATACAATGATTGCCTAGTAAACCTACTCGATACTCCAGGGCACGAAGATTTCTCGGAAGATACGTACCGTACACTAACTGCGGTTGACTCTTGTTTGATGGTTATCGATGCCGCGAAAGGTGTCGAAGATCGTACTCGTAAACTGATGGAAGTCACTCGTCTGCGTGATACGCCAATCGTCACTTTTATGAACAAACTTGACCGTGACGTTCGTGACCCAATGGAAGTGCTTGATGAAGTGGAAAGCGAGCTAGGTATGGCTTGTTCTCCAATCTCATGGCCAATTGGTTGTGGTAAAGAGTTCAAAGGTGTTTACCATATTCATCGTGATGAAACGATCTTGTACGAATCTGGCCACGGTCATGAGATTCAAGAAGTGCGTATCATCAAAGGTCTAGATAACCCTGAGCTCAATGAAGCGGTAGGTGATGATCTTGCGGAAAGCGTACGTGAAGAGCTAGAGCTTGTTATCGGTGCGTGCCCTGAGTTTGATCATGAGTTGTTCCTTGCTGGTGAACTGACGCCGGTTTACTTCGGTACTGCTCTGGGTAACTTTGGTGTTGACCACATGTTAGATGGCTTAACTGAGTGGGCTCCAGGCCCTCAAACTCGTCAAGCGAACGAGCGTGATGTTGTTGCGACAGAAGAGAAGTTTTCTGGTTTCGTATTTAAGATCCAAGCAAACATGGATCCTAAACACCGTGACCGTATCGCATTTATGCGTATCGTATCGGGTACTTACAACCAAGGTATGAAAATGAATCATGTACGTACTGGTAAGAATGTAAGTATCTCTGATGCGGTAACCTTCATGGCGGGAGACCGTGCGCGAGCTGAGAAAGCGTATGCTGGAGACATTATCGGCCTACATAACCACGGAACAATTCAGATTGGTGACACCTTTACGCAAGGTGAAAGCCTAAAGTTCGCTGGTATTCCAAACTTTGCGCCAGAACTATTTCGTCGTATTCGTCTACGCGATCCGTTGAAGCAGAAGCAACTTCTAAAAGGCCTAGTTCAGCTTTCAGAAGAGGGTGCAGTACAAGTATTCCGTCCTATGCAGAACAACGACCTGATCGTTGGTGCGGTTGGTGTCCTTCAGTTTGACGTAGTTGTGGCGCGCTTGAAAGCGGAATACAACGTAGAAGCTATCTATGAAGGCATTAACGTTGCAACCGCTCGTTGGGTTGAGTGTGACGACGATAAGAAACTGGAAGAATTCAAGCGTAAGAACCAATCTAACCTAGCGTTAGATGGTGGTGATAACCTATCTTACATTGCACCAACTATGGTGAACTTGAACCTAGCGTCTGAACGTTTCCCTGACGTTCAATTCAGAGCGACGCGCGAACACTAATTTCTCAGCACTCTATTCGAGTTAAACAAAAACGTCTATTGTTCTGCAGTAGGCGTTTTTTTATGCGTGTCATTGGAAGTTATAGGTTATAGGTTATAGGTTATAGGTAAGTATGCTGAGTTGGATGAAATCTTGGATTAAGAAATACGATAAGTGGTGCGAAGAACTTGGTTTAACGCCAGAGAATAAGCGCAGCTGTGTGGCCTATCGCCGTGAACCTCAAGGACAACATGCAGAGATTAGGAAAGATGACAAAGGAATTAAGTAGTTTTCCGTTGTTTGACACTCATTGCCATGCGGACTTTGAAGCCTTTGGCCAAGGTTTTGTACTTGAGCACAGTATTGACGGTTACCTGCAAGAAGCGAAACAAGCACACGTCGGGAAGCTACTCATTCCTTCTATTGGTCATAGTAACTGGAGGAAGATTGATGAAATTGCTCAAGCTCATCCTAATGTTTATTATGCTTTAGGTTTCCATCCTTACTTCTTGGACCAAGCTGATGACAATCAGTTTTCAGAGCTTCGCCAGTTGCTCTCTTTAAGGTCAAATCAATGTGTTGCGATAGGTGAGTGCGGACTCGACTTTTTTGTGGATGTAGATCGAGAGAAACAAGAGCGCTTTTTCATTCAGCAAATCGAGCTTGCTAAGGAGTTCGAGTTGCCTTTAATTATCCACGAGAGAAAGTCTTACAACCGACTAATTGAACTATTGAAACAACAAAGGTTCACTTTGGGTGGGGTAATTCATGGTTTTTCAGGGAGTGAACAGCAAGCTTTGGTGTGGATTAAGCTCGGTTTTTATATTGGTGTTGGTGGAACGATTACTTACCCAAGAGCACAAAAAACGCGTACAACCATCGCAAAACTGCCTCTAGAATACTTGGTGTTGGAAACTGATGCTCCGGACATGCCAACGTATGGTAATCAAGGAGGTGTTAATCATTCCAAACATTTAGTTACGATATCAAATGCGCTTTTTTTGATCAGAAAAGAATCAAAGCAATCGATTGCAGCACAGGTTTGGAAAAATAGCCATCTTGCATTCGGTATACGTGAGTAAAATCGAAAGTTTTTGTTTATCGTTTGCGCGAATTACACTTATATCGTGATTGGCCTCACATTTGTGTGTGAATGATACATAAATCTTATACGAAAGTGTGAGGGCGGCATTACTTTATTAGTGGTCGCATGAGTATAATTGCCTCCGCTTTATAGCCCCATTTTGTAACACGCCAATAAATAACTAATAAGGAAGTCATAAACTATGAGCCTGTTTATGAGCCTCGTCGGAATGGTTGCACTGATTGCAATCGCAGTACTACTATCTGACAATCGCAAAGCTATTAATCTAAGAACCGTGGGTGGTGCTTTCGCTATCCAATTCGCACTTGGTGCATTCGTACTTTACATCCCTTGGGGTCGTGATCTACTTGCAGGTTTCTCTGCTGGTGTAGCAAACGTGATCGACTATGGTAAAGACGGTACTGGTTTCCTATTCGGCAGCCTAGTTAACTTCTCAGTTGACGGTATCGGTTTCATCTTTGCTTTCCAAGTTCTACCGACTCTGATTTTCTTCTCTGCACTTATCTCTGTACTTTACTACATTGGTATAATGCAAGTTGTAATCAAAGTGCTTGGTGGTGGTCTTCAGAAAGCTCTAGGTACTTCTCGCGCCGAGTCTATGTCTGCAGCAGCAAACATCTTCGTTGGTCAAACTGAAGCACCTTTAGTTGTTCGTCCATTTGTTCCTAAAATGACTAACTCTGAACTATTCGCAGTAATGTGTGGTGGTTTGGCTTCTGTAGCGGGTGGTGTACTAGCAGGTTACGCATCTATGGGTGTACCTCTAGAGTACCTTGTTGCAGCGTCATTTATGGCAGCACCTGGTGGTCTACTATTCGCTAAAATCATCAAGCCAGAAACAGACACACCAGACGATACCATCGCTGATGATATTGACGGTGGTGATGACAAACCTGCAAATGTTATCGACGCAGCAGCAGGTGGTGCATCAGTTGGCCTACAACTAGCACTTAACGTTGGTGCTATGCTACTAGCATTCATCGGTCTGATTGCTCTAATCAACGGTATGCTAGGTGGCATCGGTGGTTGGTTCGGTATGGAAAATCTAACCCTAGAACTTCTTTTAGGTTGGATCTTTGCACCGCTAGCATTCATCATCGGCGTTCCATGGGAAGAAGCAACTATCGCTGGTTCTTTCATTGGTCAGAAAACGGTTGTTAACGAATTCGTTGCATACCTGAACTTCGTACCATACGTTGGTGAGAACGCTCAAGTTGTTGCAGCAACTGGTCAAGTGATGTCTGAGAAGACTCAAGCTATCATCGCATTCGCACTATGTGGTTTCGCAAACCTTTCTTCAATTGCGATTCTTCTAGGTGGTCTAGGTGGTATTGCACCAAGCCGTCGCCACGACATCGCACGTATGGGTGTTAAAGCGGTAATTGCTGGTACTCTATCTAACCTGATGGCAGCAACAATTGCTGGCTTCTTCCTGTCTTTCTAATTAGTTAGAAATAGATATATAGACGCCATCATAATATCGCCCCGTAGCAAGAAATTGCTGCGGGGCTTTTTTGTTTTTAGGCCTAGTGATTTTGAGTACTAACATGAGTGAATGCTTGGAGTCGAAAATGGGTCTAGAATGTTTTTTTGAGATACAAACCGTTTGCGTTCTAAGGAGCACTACAATTTATTGATGGATACCTATAATGTATAAGCTTAAGGGATAGGATGTCTCTTGTTGGCAAGAAAGTAACCGCGAGATCGATTCTAGCGTTATTCTTTTGGGATTTAGCCAAACTTAGCGATACGCTATAGATGTTAGACACAACATGACTGATTTGTTGTGCCATAGACCAAACTGGTACTGTGCGGTGACAAGGATTGCAATTGATAACGAAAGTTATCAAGTCTTCAGGGAACCAAGTCCGTTCATTTGTGGCTACTGAGCATCACTAAAATATCCATCTATACTGGGTGGATGGCAAAGTAGTTAACTATTTGAATATATTGATCGGAGATAGAAATGAGCGATTTAAAAGCAGCAGCTCTACGTGCACTTAAACTTATGGATCTAACAACGTTGAATGATGACGATACTACTGAGAAAGTAGTGGCGCTTTGTCATGATGCGAAGACTGCAGTAGGCAACACAGCTGCAATCTGTATTTACCCTCGCTTTATCCCAGCCGCTAAGAAAGCGTTGCGTGAGCAAGGTACTCCAGAAGTACGCATTGCGACTGTAACTAACTTCCCTCATGGTAATGACGACATCGAAATTGCTGTTGCAGAAACAAAAGCAGCGGTAGCGTACGGCGCAGACGAAGTTGACGTAGTATTCCCATACCGTGCTCTTATTGCTGGCAACGAAGAAGTTGGTTTTGAGCTAGTTAAGCAATGTAAAGCCGCTTGTGGTGACATCACGCTTAAAGTGATCATCGAAACCGGTGAGCTGAAAGAAGAAGCACTGATCAAGAAAGCTTCTCAAATCTGTATCGAAGCGGGTGCAGACTTCATCAAAACTTCAACAGGTAAAGTGCCAGTAAACGCGACTCCAGAGTTCGCGCGCATGATGCTTGAAGTTATTCGTGATATGGGCGTTGCTAAAACAGTGGGTTTTAAGCCAGCTGGTGGCGTACGTACTGCTGAAGATGCAGCACTATACCTAGCAATGGCTGATGAGCTACTAGGCGCTGAGTGGGCAGACAACATGCACTACCGTTTTGGTGCGTCAAGCCTATTAACTAACCTTCTTAATACATTAGAAGTGACAGACGAAACTGCTGATCCAGCAGCATACTAATTTACTCGTCATATTTGACGCCGCAGCGTTGTTGACTGCGTAAGTTCATCCTAATCACATAGAGCCTCTATGCTCATAGGAATGAACTAACTGGCCGCCTAACTGCAACGCCAAATATTTAGAGTATTGAACATAATAAGTCTGTTTGATGGAGTGGCGTTAAGTCACTCCATATTACCTCTTTCCCTACAAATCATACTCACTAGAGTTTGGGAGGCACTAATGTATCTACCCCAAGAAATTATTCGCAGAAAACGTGACGGTGAAGTCCTAACAGCTGAAGAAATTAACTTCTTCATTCAAGGTGTCGCTAAAAACACGGTTTCTGAAGGCCAAATTGCAGCATTCGCAATGGCTATCTTCTTTAACGAAATGACAATGCCAGAGCGTATCGCACTAACATGTGCAATGCGAGATTCAGGCATGGTGATTGACTGGAGCCACATGAACTTTGATGGCCCAATCGTTGATAAACACTCTACTGGTGGTGTTGGTGACGTAACTTCTCTGATGCTTGGCCCTATGGTGGCAGCATGTGGCGGTTTCGTTCCAATGATCTCTGGTCGTGGTTTAGGCCACACTGGCGGTACGCTAGACAAGCTTGAATCTATCCCTGGTTACAACATTACACCCACCAACGATGTGTTTGGCGAAGTCACTAAAGATGCTGGCGTAGCGATCATCGGTCAAACAGGCGATCTAGCACCTGCAGACAAGCGTGTTTACGCGACCCGTGATATCACAGCAACCGTAGACAATATCTCGCTCATCACAGCTTCAATCCTATCTAAGAAACTGGCTGCAGGCCTTGATTCTCTAGTGATGGATGTAAAAGTGGGTTCAGGCGCATTCATGCCAACGTATGAGGCCTCTGAAGAGCTAGCGAAATCTATCGTTGCAGTAGCAAACGGTGCAGGCACGAAAACAACAGCAATCCTAACGGACATGAACCAAGTTTTGGCTTCTTCAGCGGGTAACGCAGTAGAAGTGCGTGAAGCGGTTCAGTTCCTAACGGGTGAATACCGTAACCCACGTTTGTTGGAAATTACGGTGGCATCGTGTGCGGAAATGTTGGTATTAGGTAACCTTGCAAAAGACTCAGACGAAGCGTGTGAAAAATTGATGGCAGTGCTGGATAACGGTAAAGCAGCAGAGTGTTTCGGTAAGATGGTTGCGGGCCTTGGTGGTCCAGCAGATTTCGTAGAAAACTACGATAACTACCTAGAGAAAGCAGACATTATTAAGCCAGTGTACGCGCTAGAAAGCGGTGTGGTATCAGCAATGGATACTCGTGCAATTGGTATGGCTGTGGTTGGTATGGGCGGTGGTCGCCGTGTAGCAACAGACAGTATTGATTACGCAGTTGGTTTTGATCACTTCATTCGCCTTGGTGAAGTAGCAAGTGAAGATAAACCATTAGCAATGATTCATGCTCGCAACGAACAACAGTGGCAAGAAGCTGCAACGGCATTACAAAATGCAATCACTGTGGGTGGAGAATATACAGCAACGCCAGACGTTTACCGTAAGATTCGTTCTGAAGACGTGTAAATAACAGGTATCGGCATACCTAGTGTATGTCGATAAACAGAGTTCTGGTGCAAAGAGCATTAAGTTGGTGAAGAAAATGAAAAGAGCATTTATTTTAGTTTTAGATTCATTCGGTATCGGTGAAGCAGCGGATGCAGACAAATTCGGTGATGTTGGTTCTGACACTATGGGTCACATCGCAGATCATTGTGATAAAGGTCTTGCAAACACTGCAGAGCGTCAAGGTCCTCTGACGTTACCAAACCTGTCTAAGTTAGGTTTAGCGATGGCTCACAAAGAGTCTACAGGTCGCTTCGCTCCTGGTATGGATACAGACGTTGAAATCATTGGCGCTTACGGCCACGCTGCTGAGCTGTCTTCTGGTAAAGATACGCCATCAGGTCACTGGGAAATCGCTGGTGTACCGGTACTGTTTGACTGGGGTTACTTCACCGATAAAGAGAACAGCTTTCCAAAAGAGCTGACTGACCGCATCCTTGAGCGTGCAGGTTTGTCTGGTTTCTTGGGTAACTGCCACTCATCGGGCACTGAAATCCTAGATAACCTAGGTGAAGAACACATGAAGACTGGCCTGCCAATCTTCTATACTTCTGCGGACTCTGTTTTCCAGATCGCTTGTCATGAAGAGACATTCGGTCTACAAAACCTATTAGACCTTTGCCAGATAGCTCGTGAAGAGCTAGAAGATTACAACATTGGTCGTGTTATCGCGCGTCCATTCGTTGGCCCTGGCAAAGGTCAATTTGAGCGTACAGGTAACCGTCGTGATCTTTCTGTTGAGCCACCTGCGGCAACTATCCTGCAGAAACTTGCTGATGAGAAGGGCGGCAACGTTCACTCAATCGGTAAGATCTCTGATATCTACGCAGGCTGTGGTATCACTCAGAAAACCAAAGCAACAGGTATCCCTGCGCTGTTTGAAGCAACAAAAGAAGCGATCAATGAAGCGGGCGACAACACGATTGTGTTCACTAACTTCGTTGATTTCGACTCAGCTTACGGCCACCGCCGTGATGTAGCTGGTTACGCAGCGGCACTTGAGTACTTTGATGGTCGCATCAATGAAATCATCGATATGATGAAAGAAGATGATGTACTTATCCTAACTGCAGATCACGGTTGTGATCCGACATGGCCAGGCACAGACCATACTCGTGAGCACATCCCTGTGATTGTTTACGGTCAAAAGGTTCCAGCTGGCTCTCTAGGTCGTCGTGATACGTTCGCTGATATCGGTCAAAGCTTAGCGTCATACTTTGGTACATCGCCAATGGGATATGGTACAAGCTTCCTATAATAGTTAACTAAGAGAGAGGGAAACCTCTCTCTTCTTTTTTGTTTTGAGATTAAGGATATTTTCAATGGCTACTCCACATATTAATGCTGAAATGGGTGATTTCGCTGACGTAGTTCTCATGCCAGGTGACCCGCTACGTGCTAAATACATCGCTGAAACCTTCCTAGAAGAAGTCGTTCAAGTGTGCGACGTTCGTAACATGTTTGGTTACACCGGTACCTACAAAGGTCGTAAGGTTTCGGTAATGGGACATGGTATGGGCATTCCATCTTGTTCTATTTACGCGACTGAGCTGATTAAAGACTTTGGTGTGAAGAAGATCATTCGTGTCGGTAGTTGTGGCGCAGTGAGTGAAGATATCAAAGTGCGCGATGTGGTTATTGGCATGGGCGCATGTACTGACTCAAAAGTGAACCGTATTCGCTTTAAAGGTCACGACTTCGCAGCTATCGCAGACTACAAAATGGTACGTGCGGCAGAGGATGCAGCCAAAGCGCGTGGTGTTGATGCCAAAGTCGGAAACTTATTCTCTGCTGAGCTGTTCTACACGCCAGATCCTGAAATGTTCGAGGTGATGGATAAATACGGCATTGTCGGCGTAGAGATGGAAGCGGCAGGCATCTATGGTGTGTGTGCGGAATACGGCGCAAAAGCTCTAACGATTTGTACTGTGTCTGATCACATCAAAACCGGTGAGCAAACTACATCAGATGAGCGTCAAACAACCTTCAACGACATGATGGTTATCGCACTAGAGTCTGTACTTCTTGGTGACCAAGAGTAATCGTTCTTCGCTTTCGCTTGATAAAGCAATAGATAACTAAAAGCCCCGTTGCTGCCTGAGCGTCGGGGCTTTTTATTGGATTGCTATATTTATTCTGAGCCTAGTGTATTTATTCTGAGTCTAGTTTGTTCATGAGCTTACGTTTTTAAGCAGTAAGTTCTCACCAGACTTGGTCGGTCTTCTACGAATCAGCATGATAAACAACACACCACTCACAAAACCCATTAAGACCATACCAATCATGTAGCGATCACTTTTACGGTAGTGGTGATCAGAAATCGCCGTCATTTTACCAGTTTCGAAGGTTACACGAATAAAGCCAATGATCGTATGTTCTGCAGAATAAATAGGTTCGACTAATTGCTGTCTGCCAATACTGGCAGTTGAAAGTGGCGTGTCTAAACCAAGAACCTCACGTACAGAGAGTGCTTTTTCGCTCGAAGCCAGCCGGATCCCTTCTGCATCATAGATGGTGGTATCAAATACCAGTCGGTCTTGAGAGAGCTGGTTAGTCAGCTCAAGCAGTCGTTCTTGGTCTTGTTGTAGGATCATCTTGCTAGCGGAAAGTGATGCCTGAGAGATCAGCAGCTTAGTTAACGTCTCTAGCTGTTTTACTTGGATTTTCTCATTACCTTTACTGATCACGACCGTGTTTTTTATTGTTACAACGAACATCGCAGCCAGCAAAATTAGCGCTAGCATTCGTAAAGCGTTACGTATTGAGAACAATGATTCATTCATGTTTCACGAAGCCTGAAATAAACAAATGTTATGATTAAGACATATTGAGACTTGCGTTTTCAAATTGCAATAGGTTAACGTTTAGCATAGTTAATTAGGAATCATACACATGGATGCTCAGAAATATCTGCCGATTAAAAGGCATACGACATTATTAACTCGACTCCCCGAGACCCGCTTTGCTTCTCAACTCGCTAAGGCTAAAGCGAATTGGATTGTGTTCGGTGAGTACCTTTCACCACAATCTTTTGATGACATCGACTTTTTCACTGGCACTTACAACACCATCCTTGATACGTGGAAGGTTGGGCATTATGAAGTGGCTTTGATGTCTGGTAATTTAACCCCAGCACACGAAGAGATCCTACAAGCATTAAAGCTCGATTATGCTTGTCTTAGTGAGGTCCCAGATTTATCGAAGCCGGGTTTGATTGTGATGGATATGGATTCCACCGCAATTCAGATTGAATGCATTGATGAAATTGCGAAGCTAGCTGGAGTGGGGGAGTTAGTTTCTGAAATCACCGAGCGTGCGATGCAAGGAGAACTGGATTTTGAACAGAGCTTACGCCAGCGAGTAGGAGCACTTAAAGGGGCTGATGAAGCTATCTTGGAGCAAGTGCGTCAATCACTGAGATTCATGCCTGATTTAGTCTCGCTTGTTAATACTCTGAATAAACTTGGCTGGAAGACGGCTATTGCATCTGGCGGCTTTACTTACTTTTCGGATTATTTGAAAGACACGCTAGACCTTGACCATGCTCAATCGAACACTTTAGAAATCGTTAAAGGCAAGCTGACGGGTAAAGTTCTGGGTGATGTGGTTTCAGCGCAAACCAAAGCCGACATCTTAGTTGAACTGGCTGAAGAGTATGAGCTTGAATTGCATAATACGGTTGCAGTTGGTGATGGCGCGAATGACTTGGTTATGATGAATTCAGCGGGTCTCGGTATTGCCTACCATGCGAAACCTAAAGTTGAACAACAAGCTCAAACAGCAGTGCGCTACGCAGGGTTAGGCGGGGTACTTTGTATCTTGTCGGGTGTATTAGCTAAGCAGCAAAAGATAAGTTGGCAGGCGAAACCTTAAGGTTGTCTCTTGATAAAGCTCTATTAGTAACTAATTTATAATAGAGCTCAGGTATAAAAAAGCAGGTGATGAGCTTGCTTTTTCTATTTTCAAATCCGGTAAATTCATGATTCGATAAATCGATACCGCTATTTACGACATGTTTATTTAGCGCGTCAGCTCCAATCGAATCAACACTTCATCGGTAATATCTTCTACTTCGCCATAACCAATAAAAGCGGTGACCTCGTTCTCCAATTTCTTTGCTTGATGCATGCTAATTCTTGAGAGCTCTTCTAAATCCGATTGGAACAAACTCGTCAGCGGATTAAAGATTGGAGCGGTCGTTACTCTTAGCACGTACACATCACCTAAATGCTGTGCCTTTTTAATGAATAAGATCCTTTCTTTTGCTGAAGCGAAGTCTTTGATCAATTTAGTATGTACTGATTGTATTTTGTCACCAAACTTAACTGCGGCAATGTAGACATCATGGTGTTTAGGCTTTGCACCTTCAATTCTTTTCAGTGGCTCAGCCAATAGCGAGTTAGAGTGTCCTTTGAAAATAGGTTCGAGTGAGAACTTTTGGTTGTGTCCTAGTTTGGCGAGTAGCGCGAGATGCTTATTCAATGGAAAGTTTACACCAATGATCTTACAGCGCAGCGTTGAGCCAGGTTTATCAATGAATATTGGGCTGCTGACCATTTTGCTAAGCAATATATTGTGCAACGATTCGAGGAGTGAATGCGTTGGTAGTATTTCTTGTTTCTTAATTAGCTTACTCTGGTTCTGATCAATAAGCCCATTGAGAAAGGCGATAGTACGCATTGTTTTAGCGCTCTCTTCGATAACTAATTGTACTTTGCGACCGTTCGGGCTTACTCGAATTACGTGATAAGGGACAATGCTTAGAGGCAAGTTTTTGTCGTAAAGCTGTAGCTCATTGAAGTTGACCAATACCGGATCATCAATCTTGAGTACCATCGGTTGTTCAAGAGTAATGCTGAGTCCACGTTTCGATATGTCTAAGGTTTGCCCGCTCGCTGTAACGCCATCTTGTGATGTGAGTTGCAACGGTGACTTAAATTGGTATCTCGGCTCTTTACGACGAGTTTGGGAATCAAAGTAGATGCTTTTAATATTCCCAACCACGGTACGTGGGTGGCGGAATCGATTCAGCTCACTGCTTGGAATCCGTGGTTTTTCACTCAATAGATAGTCAGCAGCACTTTCGTGATCGCCTATTTCCTGCAAAATGCCGCAATGGGTCAATTGCGCAGAGCTTTGAGCTAGCGTATCTGAATGCTTGGCCAAGGCTTGTCGCTCGCTATCTGATAGTTCGAAAACAGAAAATTTGAATGCCTTCCAACTCTTACGTTTCCCTCCTATGTGCCAGAACAGTTGTCTTTGTTCACGAGAAGCTTCCGGTAGCATCATCGAGTAGAACAAGGTCTTATTCTGATGTTCGTGGGTAAATGAGTAGATGACGTTACTTGTACCTTTCACACCAGGTTTAGCTAGTAAGTTCATGCGTTGTTCGTTGAACAAGGTCCCCAGAGCTTGCTGGTTCCTTTCATCGTGCCAATATTGCCATAGCGGGTGGTTGTTGTCCGTGAGTAGGGTGAGCTTTAACTCACTGCCACTGAAGAAAAGAGGAAGATTACAGGTGTGCTTTAGATAAGTGTGTTCAATCCCACGAGTACGAGTTCGAATAACCCTGTCTTGATTCTCATGGCTGGTTTTCTTACTGGTGCTATTTAAAGACTCTTCAAGTAAGCGAGCCACAATATTGGTATCGCTTACTTTGATCGTTCTCAAAAATTTAACAGCATCGTTCTCGTAAGACTCATCAATGCCTAGAACTCGAAATTCAACGGTTTGGTTAACATCGATTTCTTGCGACTTTTCAACCATCTCTGTGAACTTAACACTGATGATCTCACCGAGATTGTATTTAAAGGCGCTTGGCACCTTGAACTTGGCACCCGATGGGGAGATATCTACCGTTACCCCATGTAAGCTTTGCCCCTTAGAGGTGGTAATTTCAACCTGTGAGCTGATTTTGAGTCTGTTTTCTTGGCGTTTTAAGTCATAGCCTAGATTTATGGCCTCGGCTTCATATGGGCTATTAGCATTGGTGATATCATGGTGATCTTGAGAGGCGGTTTTAACAGAACTGTGGTGTTGCTGGGTCCGTGGTGTCATCACTAATTCCCACGTACCCTCGGTATAGCCTTTAAATTTTTTAGTACCACGCTGGTACGCGTTTAAGGCAATGTCATCGAGCCAGTGTTTGCGACCGTCTAGAGTAAATTGACGACACTCGTTATCAATCCTCCCGCGTAAATCAATGCTCTTTGTACACGGAGCCATGATACGATTCAGTTCCATTTTAACAAGCAGTTTGAGAGACGGAGATTCGCCTTCTGTCATTTGAGAAAGAAGGAATTCGAAATCTTCGGCGTGGTAAGCCGGGATAAGTCGTTCTGCTACAGATAGAATTTCAGATTGCTTCATACTTTTCTTGTTAGAATGGACGGTGCGTTATTGTTATCGACAAGTTGTATTTGATCTTTAGATATTCATGGCTCTACTGCAACGTTTATTTTTATGTGTACGGTCAACGGGGTCACAAAATAGCAACATTGACCAGTTGCCAAGCTAATTATTGAGGTTTTATGGCTAAAGCAAAACGAGCTTATGTGTGTAATGACTGTGGTGCTGACTTTCCACGTTGGCAGGGGCAGTGCAATGCATGTGGTGCTTGGAACACGATTACAGAAGTTAGGTTAGCCGCTTCACCTCAGGTAGTGCGTAATGAAAGGTTATCTGGCTACGCGGGTGGGGCTACAGAATCGAGCGTTCAGACATTATCGGAAATTAACCTGCAAGAAGTCCCTCGTTTTAGCAGTGGCTTCAAAGAGCTTGACCGTGTGCTAGGCGGCGGTGTCGTGCCTGGTGCTGCTATCCTGATTGGCGGTAACCCTGGTGCAGGTAAATCAACACTGCTGCTGCAAACCATGTGTCAGCTCTCTTCTGAGTTACCTACTCTCTATGTGACAGGTGAAGAATCATTGCAACAAGTAGCAATGCGAGCTTCTCGACTTGGTTTACCGAAAGAGCATCTCAAAATGCTGTCTGAAACGAACGTGGATAAGATCTGTCAGGTTGCGGAAAAAGAACAGCCAAAGATCATGGTCATCGACTCAATCCAAGTTATGCATGTCGCTGATGTTCAGTCATCACCAGGCAGTGTTGCTCAGGTTCGTGAGTCAGCAACCGCTTTAACACGTTACGCAAAACAGAATAACGTTGCGGTATTCTTAGTTGGACACGTAACGAAAGACGGTACGCTGGCGGGGCCAAAAGTACTTGAACACATTATTGACTGTTCTGTTCTTCTTGATGGTGGGACAGATAGCCGTTTTAGAACATTGCGCAGCCACAAAAACCGTTTTGGTGCGGTGAATGAGCTGGGGGTGTTTGCCATGACAGGTCAAGGGTTAAAAGAAGTCAGCAACCCATCTGCTATATTCTTGTCTCGTGGTGAAGAAGAAACCTCGGGCAGTTCAGTGATGGTTGTATGGGAGGGGACTCGTCCGCTTCTTGTTGAAATCCAAGCTCTGGTCGACTATTCACAGCTGGCTAACCCGCGCCGTGTCGCTGTCGGCTTAGAGCAAAACAGACTTTCACTGTTATTGGCGGTGCTGCATAAACATGGCGGCTTACAAATGGCTGATCAAGATGTGTTTGTGAATGTCGTCGGTGGTGTTAAAGTAACCGAAACCAGTGCTGATCTTGCGTTGGTGATGGCACTACTATCTAGTTTCAGAGACCGAGCATTACCCAAAGATGTGGTGGTATTTGGTGAAGTAGGCCTAGCTGGTGAGATTCGACCTGTACCGAGCGGGCAAGAACGTTTAAATGAAGCATTCAAACACGGCTTTAAGAAAGCGATTGTACCGGCGGCTAATATGCCTAAAGGTGGCATTCCAGGAATGCAGATCCACGGTGTGAAAAAGTTATCAGAGGCAATTAATGCTTTTGATGAGTTGTAATTGAACTCACTTCAGCTACTCTATACAGCAGCAATTCAGCCTAACCTTAAAGCCGATTGAACTTTGGGTTAGCACTATAAATAACAATCACTTAGATTGTTACTACTTGAGTGCCTTTTTCTATATGTTAGAAAAAGGCAAAGTTTTTTAGACCCAAATGCATGCAAAGCTATCAGTCTTCACAGATTGTGATATACTCTGCGCGCATTTTATATCCTATTAACAGAGTAAGACAATGGCAGATTTATCGAAATACAGAAACATTGGTATTTTCGCGCACGTTGATGCGGGTAAAACAACTACCACTGAGCGTATCCTTAAGCTAACTGGTCAAATCCACAAATCTGGTGAGACACATGATGGCGAATCAACTACTGACTTCATGGAACAGGAAGCTGAGCGCGGTATTACTATCCAATCAGCAGCTGTAAGCTGTTTTTGGAACGATCACCGTCTAAACGTTATCGATACTCCTGGACACGTTGACTTTACAGTTGAAGTATACCGTTCTCTTAAAGTACTTGATGGCGGTATCGGTGTATTCTGTGGTTCTGGTGGTGTTGAACCTCAATCAGAAACTAACTGGCGCTACGCTAACGAATCAGGTGTATCTCGTCTGATCTTCGTTAACAAACTAGACCGTATGGGTGCAGATTTCTACAACGTTGTTGACCAAGTTAAAAACGTTCTAGGTGCAACTCCTCTAGTTATGGTTCTACCAATCGGTCGTGAAGACGAATTCGTTGGTGTTGTAGACCTACTAAGCCGTAAAGCATACGTTTGGGATGACACTGGTCTTCCTGAAAACTACGAAATAAAAGATGTTCCTGCGGACATGGTAGATGACGTAGAACAATACCGTGAAGAGCTAATCGAAACTGCTGTAGAGCAAGACGATGACCTAATGGAAGCTTACATGGAAGGTGAAGAGCCTTCTATCGAAGACGTTAAGCGTTGTATCCGTAAAGGTACTCGTGACCTAGCATTCTTCCCAACTTTCTGTGGTTCTGCATTCAAAAACAAGGGCGTACAAATCGTTCTTGACGCTGTTGTAGATTACCTACCTTCTCCAACTGAAGTTGATCCTCAACCTCTAATGGACGAAGAAGGCGAAGAAACTGGCGAGCACGCTATCGTTTCTACAAGCGAGACATTTAAAGCGCTTGCATTCAAAATCATGGATGACCGCTTCGGTGCCCTAACTTTCGTTCGTATTTACTCTGGTAAATTGAACAAAGGTGACACTATTCTTAATGCCTTTACTGGTAAAACTGAGCGTGTTGGCCGTATGGTTGAGATGCAAGCTGATGACCGTAACGAACTAACTAGCGCACAAGCTGGTGACATCATTGCGATCGTTGGTATGAAGAACGTGCAAACTGGTCACACTCTATGTGATCCTAAGCACCCAGTAACGCTTGAGCCTATGGTATTCCCAACTCCAGTAATCTCAATCGCTGTATCTCCAAAAGATAAAGGCGGTTCTGAGAAAATGGGTATCGCGATCGGTAAAATGGTTGCAGAAGATCCATCTTTCCAAGTTGAGACTGACGAAGAGACTGGCGAAACTATCCTGAAAGGTATGGGTGAACTTCACCTAGACATCAAGGTAGATATCCTTAAGCGTACATACGGCGTTGACCTAACTGTAGGTGCTCCTCAAGTTGCTTACCGTGAAACTATCACTCAAGCAATTGAAGATAGCTACACGCACAAGAAGCAATCTGGTGGTTCTGGTCAATTCGGTAAGATCGATTACCGTATCAAACCAGGCGAAGCTGGTTCTGGCTTCTCATTCAAGTCTTCTGTTGTGGGCGGTAACGTTCCTAAAGAATTCTGGCCAGCAGTTGAGAAAGGCTTTGCATCTATGATGGAAAACGGCGTACTAGCTGGCTTCCCTACTCTAGACGTTGAAGTTGAACTTTTCGATGGTGGTTTCCACGCAGTCGATTCATCTGCAATCGCATTTGAAATCGCAGCGAAAGGCGCATTCCGTCAATCTATGCCTAAAGCTGGCGCGCAACTTCTTGAGCCTATCATGAACGTTGACGTGTTCACTCCAGACGATCACGTTGGTGATGTTATCGGTGACCTTAACCGTCGTCGTGGCATGATCAAAGATCAACAAGCTGGCGTTACTGGTGTTCGTATTAAAGCTGACGTCCCTCTTTCTGAGATGTTCGGCTACATCGGTCACCTACGTACTATCACTTCTGGTCGTGGCCAATTCTCTATGGAATTCGCACAATACGCACCATGTCCAACTAACGTTGCTGACGAAGTGATTGCAAAAGTTAAAGCAGAAAAAGAAGCTGGTAAGTAATTAGCCCTTTTCTCAATTAGTTAAAAAAGCCCCGCAAGTGAAAGCTTGCGGGGCTTTTTATTGCTTGTAACATACTGCGAGATGCGAGATGCGAGATGCGAGATGCGAGATGCGAGATGCGAGATGCGAGATGCGAGATGCGAGATGCGAGATGCGAGATACGAGATGTGATGTGCCCCTAAAAAGTAGACACAGGGGTTGTCCCGTATTTAATCAACACGGGACAGATAAAGAAGGGAGAGATTAACGCTTTAAGTCGATGTAAATTTGCTCTACTTTGGTACGAGCCCAATCTGTTTTACGCAAAAACTTTAAGCTTGATTTAATACTCGGGTCTTTTTTAAAGCAGTTGATGTTCACCATGTAACTCAACTCTTCCCAACCGTAATGTTCAACCAATTCAGTCAGTAGCTTCTGTAGAGTGATACCGTGAAGTGGATTATTGTCTTGTGTCATGAGATGTTCTCGCCATTTATTTGAGCTAAGTATACCAGTTTCGCTTTATGAATTATCCGACCATTTGAGTTCGTAATCGGAGTGAATAATCGAAAGCTCTTCTCTACCTGTGTTACCAAATAATCTAACCTGAGCCTGCATCCACCCTTCGAAACGTTTTATTTTTTCTCGATGAAAGTAACCAGGAGGCGCGCACAAAAAGTAATTGTATTTGGGCTTGAGCGCAATGTTACCAATTCTTACTAACTTCTTTTCTTGCAAATAACGATACACTAAGCTGTGCTTAACTAGGGCAACGCCTTGAACGGATAGCGCACCTTCTAACACAAAATGAGAGCCATCAAATTGCAATGATGTGCGGCCAGCTTTTACTCCTGCGACTTTTAACCAGAGATTCCAATCCATATCAGGCCAACGGTCTTCAATAAGTTCTGCTTTATGCAGATCGTCGATGTCATAGATACCGTGTTTCTCTTGATAGATAGGGTGACAAACAGGGTAAATGACCTCGTCCATCAACCAGCGTGATTCGATGTTTGGGTAGTCTCCATGACCATATCGAACGCAGACATCAATATTAGAATCTTCAAAGGTTACTAACTTGTTGGTCGGTTCGATCAGCATAGATAAATCTGGATGACGCTCGCGAAAATCGCCAATTCGAGGCACTAACCAATGTTGTGCAAAAGAGGGCACGGTAGAAATTGATAATTGAGTGGGGTTAGGGTCTTGGTTGATTCGTCTTACACCATCTTGAATATGAGCAAAGCCTTTCTTCGCTTGCAGGTACAGTACTTCGCCTTCATGGGTTAATACTATTTTTCGGTGTTGGCGAATAAACAGATCTGCGCCTAACCACTCTTCAAGTTGACGAATTTGTTGGCTGACTGCTGCTGCCGTGACAAATAGCTTTTGTGCGGCGAGTTTAAAACTGCCTGTTTCTGCCGCCGTGTAAAAGTAATAGATCCCTTGAAATGGTGGGGTTCGCTCTCTCACATTAGTTTTCCTTAACTGAATGCCAGTATCTATCGTTTGTCGCTAGTGCGCTATTAGCCGATTATTGACCACGACAAAGCGGAAAATCAATAGGAGAGTTGCAATGAACACAATAACAGAGATATCAACTACTCATCATTCATTCTTATCATCGTTTCCAGTTAAGAAATTCTATTCTAAGTTTAAGGTGTATCTTCAGAATCGTAGAACGAGAAAACACTTATCTGAACTGTCGGATCATTTACTTGAAGATGTTGGTATTACCCAAAGTCAGGCTAACGAAGAGCTGAGAAAACCGTTTTGGAAGTGAGCTAGATTAGCACTTAGGATAGGTTTAATAATTATAATCTGAGCGGAATAATGAAGGGAGCCGTAATGACTCCCTTTCTATTTTGGTTACTCTTCCCAAACTACCAATTTATCTTTCGGCCAGTTATGTCCGACTTCGTGGTACTTTTGTTCAAGTATATGTCGCTTTATTTTGAGAGTAGGGGTAAGTACACCATTATCGATGCTCCAAGGTTCCTTAATCATCAGTACACCCTTGATCTTCTCGTGTGAACCGAGCTGCTCATTCATTTTCTCGATAACGCGCTTTGTCGTGCTCTCATAGCGAGCTCTATCGAAATTAGGGAAGTCATGCGGTACCACAAGTAGGATAGGACCTGGTAAGCCTAAGCCTATCAAACACATCATTTCTACGCGGCTATACTCAAAGAGTTTATTCTCGATAGGGACGGGAGCAACAAATTTACCTTTAGCGGTTTTAAAGGTATCTTTCTTACGTCCACGAATCGTTAGGTAGCCTTCGCTATCAATATCGCCAATATCTCCAGTATGGAGCCAACCTTCTGAATTGAAAGATTCTTGGGTCGCAATGTCATTCTTGTAGTAGCCACAGAATAGGCCTTTGCCTCGAACAAGGATCTCTTCATCTTCCGCTATTTTGAGTTCGATCCCTGGACCTGCATTACCAACCGTACCAATTTTATCGGCTCTGAATGGGTAGTTGAGCGTGCTGTAGGCGAAAGACTCTGTCATGCCCCATGCCTCGGTAATGTGTAAGCCAACACTCTCATACCATGCCAGTAGAGCGGGTGATACCGGAGCTGAGCCACACCCAAGAACACGGGCTTGGTCTAACCCTAAACCATCAGCAAGCTTCTTCTTGATGATGTTGTTGATAAACGGAATCTTAAGTAAGAAGTTCAGTTTCTTCTGCGGCAATTTGTCTTGGATTCGCTGCTGGAACAGAGTCCATAAACGAGGAACTGAAATAAACAGAGTAGGACGATGCATTTTCACATCATCAATAAACGTGTCTAAAGACTCTGGGAAAGCCGTGACTACGCCACCCATCACTGAAGAACCAAAGATGTAAACGCGCTCTGTAATATGGGCAAGCGGTAGGTAAGAAAACAGGCGATCGCCAGGTTGGATTCCAATATGGTCAATCAACCTTTGAACAGACCAAGTAAACGCGCCGTACGTGAGCATTGCGCCTTTTGGTAGCCCTGATGTACCCGATGTATAAACAAGTGACATCAGCTTATCATCGTGATGCTGAGGGCGTTTGGTTGATGGTTCATGTTTATCGATGAGTTCTTCAAAAGTATGATGACATTTTGCTGCACTGTCATAAGGAAGCGAGATGCTTATCAGGCTTGGGTTGTCATCTAATACTTTTTGCGTTGCAGTAGCATCGTCGAGTTTACCCGCAATCACAATCTTACTTTCGCTGTGTTCAATACAGTATTGAATCGTATCGGCACCAGCCGTTGGGAAAATAGGGACGCTAACAAAGTCCCCCAACATCATGGCAAGATCGCAGATAAACCACTCTGCACAGTTTTTAGAAACCAGAGCCACTCGGTCACCAGGTTTGGCGCCAAGAGCTTCGAGTGCAGAAGCAAGTTTGAGTGCTTTATCGGCCACTTCTTTATATGTGAACTCCACAAATTGGCGGTTAATTATTTGTTTTAAATAGACCTCATCTGGGCGTTCTTCTGCCCATTTTAAAATCATATCATTGGGTGTAGGGAGAGCTGTTGCTTGTTCTTGGCTAAACTCGTTAGGCTGAATCATTGTCTAACTCCATGTTTTTCGCTAAGTTATTTTTGTTAAAATCATGTTAAATGTACCATGTTTTTTTATTTTTGAGAGTAAAATTAGCGTTTTCTGTTATCCATGCACGTGCGCCTGTAACTTGCCGGTGTTACTCCGGTCCTTTTCTTAAAAATTCTCGAGAAGTACGAGACATCCTTGTAGCCACATTGATAAGCAATCACAGCAATTTTTGATTCGGTATCCGCTTCAATCAGCTTCTTAGCCAACAAAATCCGCTTGTCACACACAAAGTCTCTAAAGCTTACCCCAAAGTGTAGATGAAACTTTTTCGAAAAGTAGGTTGTTGAACAATGACATCGATCGGCAATTTCTGTTTCTCTAATGTCTCTGTTGATATTTCTCATTATAAAATTGACTACTTCCGATGTGAATATTTTTGCTGGTAATTGGTTGTTCTTGTTCATGTTTCTATCTATGTCGAAGTGAGGATCAAAAATATGTTGTGTTTTCTCTTTTAGTTCTTCTAATTTACGACTCAGATTATGGCTGCTCGTTTCGATAATAAAAAATACATTCTTATGATTTCTAATAATATTAGGTAACGGGGATGAGCAAATAATGACTATTCGCTTATTTAGGTTCTCACAAATAGAAATCGCCATGTTAAGTAATTGATAATTATCGTTGTTATTGATAGTCAAAAATACCAATCTAACATCTAAGTTACTGATAATAGAGATATCTTGACCAAAATATTGCACGGAAAAGTAATGGCTAATTTTTTTTATAATAACTGAGTTAAATTCACTATCCACATCCGATAATAATGGTGTAACTATATTTATACTCATATGTATCCAGTTTCGCACTAAAGGTATGAATCAATAATAGGTGAATAACCAAGCATACTAATTAGATTAGAAGTACCACAAAAAAGTGCAAGTAAATGGCAAGAAAATCCTAACCAAATATATTGTTCAGCTCTAGATTTAGTTTACAGGCAAACAAAGCCTGATACGTAAATCAAGGAGAAGTTCTCATGGATAAGTTTCTGAATAATTGTAAAGATTTCATGAAAGATGAAGAGGGGCTAACCGTTATTGAGTATGTTATCGGTGCGGCATTGTTAGTGTTAGGTTTAACAACGGTATTTTCTGGTTTGGGCACTACTCTTGCAGATAAGCTAAATGAAATTGTAGAAGATGTTGGTACGACTACGACTCCTTAATACCTCATGAATAGAAAAGGAGTGGGACAACAGAGGGGGTTGACTACGGTGGAGTATGTGATCGGTGCTGCCTCACTTGTTATTTTTGTGGCGTTAGTTTTTTCTGGATTAGCGACAGCTTTGTTGAGCAAATTTCAGGAAATTATATCGAGTGTGTAAATAGATCATATGATTGATGAGCCTTCTGTATTTTGGGCGTTGCTAATTGCAGTTTCGGTATACGATGTTGAGAAACATCGTATACCGAACAAAATATTGATTATGTTTATGTTTGTATATTTATTATCAATGTTTGATAGCGATTACACCTTTGGTGTTTTTCTCATGTCATTAGCTGGAGCCGTTGTATTTTTTTGTTTTGGATTACTCTTATATTTTGTAAGAGCTATGTCAGCAGGAGATGTAAAGCTATTAGGTATAGTGGGGATGTATCTCGGATGGGGACAACTGATTGATGCATCTTACTTTATCTTACTTTCTGCTGGAGTGATCGGGACATTCTATCTGCTATATAACTTTTCCAACTCGAACAGTCTCAGTATTAAAGGCTATTTTGAAAGTAAGTTAATAATGCTTGGTGGCGTAAGCCCTGTTACAGAGAAAGGCTCTGTAATACATTCTAGGTATTCGAATAAAGCGACTATGCCCTTTGCTCCCTCAGTTGTTATAGGACTAGCGATGTATAGTTATTTCACTTAATCCGGTTGTTGGTTAGCTTTTATGGAGAGGAATAATATATGGATATTCGAGAGCCAGTGGCCCCAATAACTTTGAAACCTCAGATCTCAGCTCCAAACGTTCCTACCTCTTTTGAAATGTTGGGTATTCCTGAAGTAGTGTTAGAAAACTTGGTGCTTAAGCACTTGTCTGCTTATCCAAAGTCGGATGTTTTAGAACTTTCGAATTACCTATGTGTTGTTACCCATATTGTAGAAAACGCTTTGGTTGTGCTGAGGAAAAAGTCATTAATTGAGGTATTCCAACCTAACTCAGATCTTTTGATTTCTTCAGTTTCCCATAGTCATGTCCGTTACTCCTTATCTGAGAAAGGGCTTGAAGAAGCCGATCTCGCTTTTAAGCGTGATGCTTATTTAGGGCCAGCTCCTGTCTCGCTTGCCCAGTATAGCGACGTTGTGCAAAAACAAGACTTGAGGTGTGAGCTAGTAACTAGGCCACATGTCGAAGCGGCGCTGAGTGATGTGTATGGTGTCGAAAAGATGATTTCAGTGTTGGGGCCTGCCATCAATTCGGGGCGCGCTTTGTTGTTGTATGGGCATGCCGGAACGGGTAAAACCTTTGTTGCGAGCCGCATTGTCAATGCTTTACACACTTCTGTTTTTATCCCTTATGCAGTTTATGCATTGGGTAATATCATTAAGGTTTTCTCTGCGCAGCATCACAAGCCATTGGATAGTAATGGTCGCAATAAAGTAGTATCTCTTAAAGATCAATACGATAAGCGTTGGCTTAATTGTGAAAGGCCGAACATTCAGGTGGGGGGAGAACTCACCATGGATATGCTTGAAGTCAACCATTCTGAGAATAGTCGTGTTTGGTTAGCTCCGGTACAAATGATGGCGAACAATGGGATTTTTGTTATTGATGACCTTGGTCGTCAACCAATGCCCGTCGACACTTTACTCAATCGTTGGATCGTACCTATGGAGTACGCCTTTGATTACTTGTCGTTACCAAATGGTCAACAAATCACGATGCCGTTTGTGTTAACGCTTGCTTTCTCTACCAACTTGAACCCTAAGAAAATAAGCGACCCTGCATTTCTGCGTCGCTTAGGTTACAAAATTGAATTCAAACCTCTTAACCAAGGTGATTATGAAGCTTTGTGGATGAGTGTCGTCGCTGAGAAAGGAGTTGAGCTTGAAGCTGGTTTCTTTGAGCGTTTGTCTCAGATGCACACTCTTTGCAAGATGCCACTCTTCCCTTGTTTACCGAAAGATCTCGTTGGTATAAGCAAAGATATACTTTCGTTTGAGCAACTCCCGCCTGTTATTACCTTCGATATTCTTTCCATGGCATGGGAAGTCTATTTTACCTCTGATGGACACGAGGAAGAAAATAATGAATAAGAGTCAAGTTTTCCTACTATTTTTATTGTCCGTAGTATTTGGTTTAGCTGCCGTATTTTTTGCTAAGCAGTGGATGGACAACCAAGTTCAGCCAACGGTTGAAGTAGAGACAGTGGAGCGTCATCCCGTTGTGGTTGCGTCACAAGAAATTGAAGCTGGAACCGTTATTGAGGAAACATTTTTAACGACCAAGCTAATGGAAGTGGATTGGATTAATGACAATAATTACTCCGATGCCTCAGAAATTGTCGGTAAGGTCGTCGCCAATACCGTTTATGCTGGCGAAGTCCTTCATAAAATGCGGTTTACTACGCCTGGAGAGGGGTCGACGCTAGCTGCGCTGATTCCTGAGAACAAGCGCGCAGTAACAATACGAGTTGATGACGTTATTGGTGTGGCTGGTTTCCTATTACCGGGTAATAAAGTGGATATTCTCAATACTGTTTCTTATGGTAAAAATTCTGCAGCGACTCGAACTGTCCTCAAAAATATCAAAGTGTTAGCGGTAGACCAAACCGCTAAAACCAATGAAAACAGCCCCATCATTGTACGTGCTGTGACGTTAGAGGTTTCCCCCAAAGATGCGGAGAAATTACTAACAGCGAAAAGCAAGGGGAGTATTCAGCTAACGTTGAGAAATCCTCATGAAATTGAGAAGAAAGTCGTTCGTCGATACGTGCCTCGACCAAGCGTAACTATTATCAAAGGTACGGAAGCTTCTAGTGTGCGCGTCAAGGATTGAGGTGAGATATGAGAATAATATTAGCGTGTATTTTGAGTCTGATCTGTTTTTCGAACGCAAGCTTTGCTGCATTGCAAACCGGAAAAACAGTCACGGTTCCACATCACAAATCAACGCATGTGGTGTTGTCTGGTAAAGCAAGCAAAGTGTCGCTTGGAGACCCAGAAGTTCTTGATATTGTGATGTTGAAATCCAACGAACTATTTCTAATCGGGAAAAAGTTAGGAGCGACCAATTTGATGGCTTGGGATTCAAGAGGTCAGTTGATCGAGTCTATCAATATCGAAGTTACCCATGATCTTAATAGCTTAAAAGCAAAGTTGTATGAATTTTTGCCTGACGAAACGATTGAAGTGCATAGTGCACAAAATCGATTGTTGTTGAGTGGTCAGGTAAGTAATCAACAACAAATGAACGTGGCGATTCGAATCGCGGAAACGTATTCTTCGGGGAAAACCGCGGACGCATCAAAAGAAAGTGGTAGTGAGCAGGCCGCTGCTACCGGTGTCATCAATTTGATGTCTATTGGTGGTGCGCAACAGGTAATGTTAGAAGTAACGGTTGCTGAGGTTCAAAGAAGCTTAGTGAGAAAATTCGATGCCAATTTTCATTTTTTCCAAACTAGTGGTTCGGACTTCTCTTGGGGGGCATCGTCTGTTCCTGCGGGAGTGCTAGGCGCTACGCCTATCTTTGATATTCCCACCTCAACTGACTACGGAATATTAGGGTCTTTCATTGATAGTAATACTCTGTTTACTTTCGCGTTAGATGTCGCTAAACAAAATGGGGTTGCAAAGGTATTAGCTGAGCCGAATTTAACAGCATTAAGTGGCTCTAAGGCTGAATTTTTAGCGGGTGGAGAGTTTCCTATCCCCGTGCCAGACGAAGACGGTATTACTATTGAATATAAAGAGTATGGGGTAGGGCTCAAGTTCATTCCGACGGTACTCAGCGATAAGAAAATCAATCTAAATCTAGCGGTAGATGTGAGTGAGATTGCAAACAGCAGTTCATTGACCATCGATCCTGGCACCACAAATGCGACTTATTTTATCCCACCGATCACTCGACGCAGTGCTTCTTCAACATTGGAGTTAGCTGATGGACAAACCATTGGTATTGCAGGGTTATTGAGTGAAAATGTTCGTGACATCAGTAATAAAATGCCTGGTATCGGTGATGTCCCTATTTTAGGGCAGCTTTTTAATAGCCAAGAATACGTATCTGGAGAAACTGAACTCGTGATTTTAGTGACTCCGAGGTTGGCGAAGCCTATCGATAGAAATAAAGTGACCCTGCCGACAGATGCTTTTGTGAATTCTAATGACTTGGAATATTACTTGTTAGGTAGGAGCGCTTACATTGCAGAGCCGTCAGAATCAGGTTCAGAACGTTCTAAAGCTTCAGAGGACATTACGCCAAATGATGGTGGTAGTGAAGGCTCATTTGGTCATGACTTATAAGGAGATAGATATGATTAGAATAATGATGGTCTTTCTCGTGATGGTGTTAGTTGGCTGTGCAAATGATGCTCGCTTAGGGCATTCAGTCGCACTCGTTAAAACAGAACAAACGTATAACCCTAATGCGACCCAAGAGAATTTACTCATAGTACCGGATGGTACAGGGGAGCGGATGCAGACTGGCTACGACCGATATGTTGGAAGAGGTGAAAACGACCTTTCCGGAAGTAATAGCCAGATCTTAGAAGAGTTTAATTAAATCTGGAGGTACTCACATGTTGTATCGAGTATCACGAAGTCCTAAAAAACAGCAAGGCTTAGTTGCGATATTGGTTACCGCTGCCTTATTAGTTTTTTTAGCGGTCTCAGCGTTAGCTGTAGACATCAATCATATGATTGTAAATAAAACGCGCTTACAAAATGCTGTTGATTCTGCCACGTTGGCTGCTGCAACCATATTAGATAGCAGTAAAGATAAAGACGCTGTAGACGCTGAGGTTGTTACTGCACTTAATACGATGGCGGCTTCAACGGGAAATCATGAAATTGATTTCACCACGGCCTCTATAAACATTGATTATTCAAATGATCCACAAGATTTTACAGGAACCGCCACTTTCGGTGCCAACGATGATGTTTATGTGCGTGTTCGAGTGGACTCATTGGATATGGATGAGTTTTTTATTCAGTTGTTTGGTTTAGATAAAGAGGTGTCAGCAAGTGCTGTTGCGGGGCCTAGCTCAGGCCTCGATTATACTCCTGTTGTACCCATTGGGGTGTGCATTGGTGACGGCACCTCCGATAACGATATTTCTCCAGAAGATGGTTACCATGATGAAACCGGAGAAGCCATAACCAGTGTGTTTGGCTATGAGGTAGGGACTGTTCATGCCTTGAAGGTGGGAGACAGTAGCTTATCTGAAATGGGTAATGGTAATTATCACCTGTTGGACTTTGGTTCTGGTGGTAAAACAATCAAAGAAGGCTTAGGTGGTGGTTATGATCAGCCAGTCAAAATTGGTGAAAATATCACAACCAAACCTGGTGGCACGGTTGGCCCGACAGGTGATGGTTTGAATACTCGTTTTGGAGATTATGGCGGTGGCTTGTCTGCATCCGATTACCCTTCAGATTTTGTAACCACAGAACCAACCAATGAAATCACGATTGATGCCAATACAGGAGATATCACTTTCGATGATAGCTACGATTACGCTCAATATAAGTTAGATACTAACGCCTGTATAGCAAGTGGTGGTTCTGGGTGCGCCTCTAATGGGGTTGCTTGGCGTCGTATTTTACCTATACCTATGGTGGATTGCTCAGGTAAAAGTGGCGGTACTACTGAATTTACCGTGAATAAAATTGGTTGCTTTTTCTTGCTGCAAAGGGCACCAACCAATAACTCAGGTACACCAGCCGTTTTTGGTGAGTTTATCCACTCTTGCAGTGTTGCTGGTGGCTCTGGTAGTAATCAGTCGACAACCGAAGGGTCTTATAGGATTGTTCTGTATAAAGACCCCGATAGTGGGGAGTCTTGATTATGATTTTATCTAATAGACATCAATGTGGTTTTGCTGCCGTGGAGATGGTGCTCGTGGCCCCTGTAATGTTGTTCTTTTTGGTTTTGGTTCTTGAACTAGGTAACATTCTGATTCAACACAATGTGCTCTCTAAGTCTGTACAAAATGGCGCACGATATGCTGTTAGTGAGGTTTACAATACCAAAGGTGGCACTATTGCAACAATTTTGGAGATTAAAAATGTGGTGGTTTATGGTCAGAGTAGCGTAGGGACAGCCATTTTATCTACGCTGACAACCTCTGATGTGACGGTTGTTCCTGATCCTGACTCTATTGGTAGTGGTGATTATGTGCAGGTGAGTGTGACGTATGACTACGTTCCAAACTTCTTGTCTATTCCCTTCTCTACGGAGAATTTTGCCATTCCATTAAGTGCAACTTCGGTGATGAGGGTATTGTGATGAAAAGGCTTAACGGGCGTACCAAAGGGCTTGCCATTATTGAGTTCACTATAGTCTCGTCGTTCATGTTTCTCTTGATTTTTCTTATTTTATCGTTAGGGGTTTATGTATTTTCGCTGCAAATGGTGAGTGAAGGAACGAGAAAGGCTGCTCGATTAGCGACGGTATGTTATGTGCTCGATAGAGATAATATAGCGGGAATGGTTGTCGATGATTTACCGCTTATTGGGTTTACTAGTGCGAACCTAGAAGTGGCTTACTTAGATGCTAGTGGAGCAGAGGTTACTTCTGATTTTGAAGCGAACTTTGGCACTATTAAGTTTGTGCGTGCTAGGGCTACGGGTTATGGCATTCAGTTAATCAGTAACCTAAGCTTTCTAGGTACGAATGGATTTCTTGCTGCTCCTGCGTTTGAAACAATATTACCAGCAGAAAGTTTGGGAGTAGTGAGGCCTGAAACTGAAACTAGCACTAACATATGGAATAGATGCCCATAGGCGGTTATTTAAAGGAGATGAATATATGGGGGAAGCGATCAAAATAACGCCTAATGAGAATGATATTACGCGTTTAAAAACGAATCTTAAAGTGTGGGTAATTCATAACAGTGAAAGCTTTAAATCGCATGTGAATCAAGAGCTCAAGAAATGCAGAAATGTCAGTATTACATCATTTTCTTTAGCTGGTATGAATGAGGAGTATTTAAAAGGTGTTGATGTTCCGGAGCTCATTTTCGTAGAAGCCAGTGGTAGCTGGGCTCAAAAGATGGTCGAGCTTCAAGGGTATGATTTATCGTTAGAAGATAAAGAGCTATCTTTAGTGGTGCTCGGAGATGAAAGTGACAGTGGTTCAATAAAGATTGCATTACGTTTAGGAGCATCAGACTTTTTACCTAATACCGTTACTCTTTCTGACTTACTTCCATTATTAAAGAAAACGGCATCGGAAAAGCTTGAAAACTCCAGTTACGGTGAGTTTATCTTGTTTTTGAATACCAAAGGCGGAATGGGGGCGACGACGCTTGCTTTAAATACTGCGATTGAAGTGGCAAGTCATCACGCTGGAGAGGTACTTTTACTAGATATTGATCTTCAGTTTGGAGTTATCCCGGATTATTTAAATATCACTCCAACTTACAGTATCTCTGATGCTATTAACAGCTCCAATGATCTCGATGAGATATCTCTAGGATCTTTAGTAAATAAGCACGAGTCTGGCTTACATGTCCTAAGCTTTAAGCATGAAAACAATGCTGATGATTATGAACAGGCTCAGAAAATAGGCCGATTGCTTCCTATCTTACGTCGCTTCTACCCTTATGTGATCATTGATCTTTCAAGAGGCTTAGATCATGTGTTTGCATCAGCGATATCACCAGCCACCAAAGTACTTTTGGTTTCGCAACAAAGCTTGGTTTCAGTAAAAAACACAAGTCGCTTAATCAAGTCTTTGAAGTTTGAATATGGGTTACAAAGTGATGTGATAGAGGTGATCCTAAATCGTTACGAGAAACGACATTCAATTAAGCTAAAAGACATTGAACAAGCGGTAGGTGATCATGACATACACCTTATACCTAATGATTTTAAGGTTACATTAGAGAGTACTAATTTGGGGCAGCCATTTGTTCAATCTCGAAAGAAAAGCTCTATTACTCGCTCTATTATTGACTTATCTCATGTTCTTTCACCGCTAGAGCACGAAGAAAAAGGGTGGTTGAAAAAGTTGTTTTCATGATGCATTGATGAAAAGTAAACACGAGGGATTGTGATGTTCTTTAAACGAAAAAATATAAACCCAGAGTTTGAACAAAAAGCAGAACAGACTTCGCATGAGTCCGAAGGTGCTAATACGGTTGAGCGTTTACAAAGTGTAGAGATATCGAATAATACTCAGAAAGTAGACGTTAATGAAGAGAAAGAAAAAACGGTTAATGAAGCTCGCAAAGTATTAGAACATGAGCTCTCTATTAAGCATTTTTTCCATAAGCAGCTTCTTGAAACTTTGGATCTCGGTTTGCTATCGAGCTTAGAAAAAGAACGGGCTAAAGTTGATTTACACGAAGCTATCGTGCAATTGATGTCTGACGACCGCAATCATGCACTAAGTGCTGAAGGTCGAAAAAGGGTGATTAAGCAGATTGAAGATGAGGTCTTTGGCCTTGGTCCATTAGAGCCGTTGTTGGCTGATCAAACAGTGTCAGACATATTGGTCAACGGTCCTAAAAGTGTTTATGTCGAACGCAGAGGTAAGCTTGAAAAAACGCCTTATACTTTCCTTGATGATCGCCACCTTAGAAATATTATTGATCGAATTGTAAGTCAAGTCGGTCGACGTATAGATGAATCATCACCTATGGTGGATGCTAGATTGCTTGATGGCTCTCGGGTGAACGCTATTATTCCTCCCTTAGCTCTAGATGGCCCTTCTGTTTCTATTCGTCGTTTTGCTGTTGATCGCTTAACTATGAGTAACCTACTGGAATATGACTCGGTTTCTCCGCAGATGGCTAAATTTGTGGAAGCTGCAGTTAAAGGTGAGCTAAATATACTCATATCTGGAGGAACAGGCTCAGGAAAAACGACAACACTCAATATTTTTTCTGGTTTCATTCCTCGTGATCAACGAATTATTACTATAGAAGATTCGGCTGAATTACAACTTCAACAACCACACGTTATTCGCCTGGAAACTCGCCCTGCCAACTTAGAAGGAAAGGGAGAAATAAGCCAGCGCGAATTGGTTAAAAACACCTTACGTATGCGACCTGATCGAATTGTGGTTGGTGAGGTACGTGGTAGCGAAGCCGTTGACATGCTAGCGGCGATGAATACGGGTCATGATGGTTCATTGGCCACCATACACGCGAATACTCCCCGCGATGCTTTGAGCCGTGTTGAGAATATGTTTTCCATGGCGGGCTGGAATATTTCAACTAAAAATTTAAGGGCTCAAATCGCTTCAGCTATCCACCTAGTTGTTCAAATGGAGCGGCAAGAAGATGGTAAGCGCCGCATGGTGAGCATTCAAGAGATAAACGGTATGGAAGGCGAGGTCATTACTATGTCGGAAATTTTCCGTTTTCAACGTCAAGGAATTGATGAAGATGGCAATATCATAGGTTATTACACGGCTACGGGGGTTGTGCCTCAGTACCATGACCAGTTAGTCAAACGTGGTCTTAACCTACCCTTTGAGCTATTTACAGAGACTCACAGTTAAGGAGGGATTATGAATAATGTAACTGTTTCATTAGCCCTATTATTTATAGCTGTACTTTTTATCTCGCAGGCTTTGTTGTTACCCGCTGCGGGTAAAAAAGTGAAGCACCGGGAGCTGTCTCGTCGATTGAAAGAGACACAACGTAATATTGATGATGAGAGCTTATCATTATTAAAAGAGCATTATAACAAAGACCTTTCACCGGTAGACCGTAGGCTAATAATTGTCCCTTTCTTTGCTGATTTGAAGAAAATGTTGGAGCTTGCTGGTATGAAAATATCGTTAAGTCGGTTCTTGCTTATTGTTTTTCTTTGCGGTGCATTGCTTTCATTACTGTCTCTAGTGACTAATCAAGCTTGGTTCATTAGTGTTACGGCATTTATCTCTGTGTGGGTTATCGCGTATTTATTTGTTCAAAACAGAGTGACTTCCAGAATGGCTCGATTTGAAGAGCAGCTTCCAGAAGCATTAGATATTATCCGACGAGCATTACAAGCTGGACAACCATTAGTTCAGTCATTTAATGAAGTTGGAGAAGAGTTGCCTGATCCTATTGGTATCGAATTTAAAAATACCTATAACTTACTTAATTACGGCTATGATTTACGTTTGGCTATTTTACAAATGGCCGAACGTGTGCCAACAGTCTCAATGTTGGCTTTTTCTAGTGCGGTGATGTTACAGAAAGAAACTGGGGGGAATCTATCCGAGAATCTCCAAAAAGTATCAGAAGTACTAAGAGCTCGTTTTAAGTTAGAAAGGAAAATAAAAACCCTTTCAGCCGAAAGTCGCTTATCCGCATGGATTTTAACGTTATCACCGTTTGGTTTGTTTTTTGCGTTGAAGTTAGCTAGTCCCGAATATATTGATCCACTTTATAAAGATCCGCGTGGTATTTCGATGGTAAGCGTCGGTATTGTACTTTTAGCGATCGGTTCGTTATGGATTAAAAAAATCATTAGTATAGAGATTTAACCTATGGAACTACTAAATATCGAAGTTTGGAAGCAGGCGTTAGCAGAGTTCGGAATAAGCTCTCAGATGGTTATTTATGCGATGATTTTATTTACGACTGTTTTGTTCACATTGACCATTGGTTTTCTGTTGTTAGGTGCTAGATCTCCTTTAGATAAGAAACTTAAACAAATATCAGCAGAGGGAAATTCTAACTCTAGAAAGCAGTATGATTTCTCCAATACGTTAGAATCACTTAGCCCTTTTATTGGTAAAGGGAATAAAAGGGACAATGAAACTTACTCCGAAAAATTAATGCATGCCGGGTTCCATGAGAAAAGTGCGTTATCTGTTTTCTATGCGTTGAAAGTTTTGTCTAGCTTGATGGGTATTGTGGCTGCTTTTATGGTTTATTACCTATCATTAGGTGGTAGTTATAATACCTTATTAATTATGACTTGCGTATTTCTCGGCACATTTACTCCTAATATTATGTTGAGCAAATTACAAAAAGAACGTCAAAAGAAAATTAGAAACGGTGTTCCTGATGCGCTTGACCTTCTGGTTGTTTGTACTGAATCTGGACTTGGCTTCAATGCCGCTCTTGGGAGAGTGGCTTCGGAGCTCTATGTTTCTCAGCCAGAATTGGCCGATGAATTGGAAACGGTTTTTGCCAAAATACAAGCTGGTGTCACGATGCCCGATGCTCTTAGGCAGTTCATCGAACGCACAGGTTTGGTCGAACTAGAAGGCCTAGTTTCTCTGCTTTCACATGCTTCACGCATGGGGGGAAGTTTAGCGCAAACGCTTCGTGATTATACGGAAGATTTTCGAGATAAACGTCAGCAAGCTGCTGAAGAAATAGCGGCGAAAATACCGACCAAGATGCTATTCCCAATGCTGATATTTATTTGGCCTTGTTTTTTCATTGTTGCACTTGGTCCTGGACTACTGATCGTAATGGACGCATTAAGTGCGCCTGGAGCAAGTTTATGATGTTTTATAACAAGTCTATTTTATTACTGTTACCGTTATTGCTGCTTGGTTGTGCTTCCTCAGATGAACCAACGAATCAATTTGACGCCGAGCTGTATTCGGGTAAGCCAATTGACACTTTAACCAGTGACGCTCCACCAGTCAGTGAGAAAGAAGCAATCATGCGTGGTGATGTTGCCCTGCGAGATAACAATATTGATTTGGCTTTGTATGAATATATACGTTCTCTGTCTTTCCCAAAAAAAGAGTTCCATGACAAAACTCTGTTTACTATCGGCCAAATTCATTCAACTAGAGGCAATTATGCGTTGGCCGAGAAGGCTTACCTAGCAGCGTTAGATTTTAATCCTGCGCATACTGACGTATTGGAGCAATTAGGTGTTTTGTATACAAAGCAACGCCGTACAGATGAAGGTCGAAGCTATTTTTTTAAAGCGATTAATGCAGATCAAGTTCGTTTAAAAAGCAGTGAAACTATCCAAAACTACCAAGCGTTGAGTCAAAGTGAAGTGGCGAGTTTGAAGGTAGACAGTATGTCTCCAGCATTGGCTTATATGGGAATTGGTGTGTTGGAAGATGTTGACGGAAAGCATCAGATCGCACAAGAGTACTTTAAAAAATCACTGACGATAGACAAAAGCTCAGTCAAAGCTTTGTTGAATATGGGTTACTCCCACTACATGTATGGTAACTACAAGGAAGCGTATCAATATACTCGCTCAGCTTTGGAGATAGAGCCAAACAATGAAAAAGCTCAGAACAACCTTGCGCTGATTTACCTTGCATCAGGAGACATAAAAAAGGCAACCAATGTATTTATGAGGCATATGGAAGTGTCGGAGGCGTTGAATAATGTGGGGTACTTCTTAATCCTGCAAGGAAAACCTGCTGAAGCTGTTCCTTATTTACAGCAAGCCATCGATAAGAAACCTTCTTACTACAAGGTAGCCAACGAGAACCTGAATAGAGCACTAGCTGAAGTGAGAGAAATGGAACAATAGTGGTTTGATTTTGGCTTAATGAAAAGGATATTCATATTGCCTAAAAGTGAAAGCTTCAATAGAGATATCATTGTAATTTCTGTCTTTTGGCTAGTTTGTGCCACTGTCATATTTTTTAATAAATGGGAGAGTGTTTCAGCTCTTAACCTGAATGACAATGACGACTATATGCGTTTTGTTCAGTTTCAGGAATGGATGACAACTGGTCGTTGGTATCTGGAGCCAATGACTGACTTTAACGCTGATGATGGTCTTATTATTCATTGGTCACGATTTCCTGACTTAATGTTATCGTTAGTGGCTTTTCCACTGTTATTTCTGGTTGATGATAATCTTGCTTATGCTATTTCAATCTCTGTTGTTCCATTGTTTTATTTATTGCTATATGTGTTGGCATGCTTTTACTTATGCGAGCATTACTTTGGGAGAAAGTATCGATTTATAAGTATGATGTTTTCTGTATCTTCCCCTACAATTATTCATTTCTTGCCTGGTGCTATTGACCATCATAATATTCAACTTATTTTAGCTTCTCTCTTTTTATCTATAACACCTATCAAGATTATCGATCTTAAACAATCATGGCGTGTCTATATTCAATCTTTTTTTCTGTCTCTATCTTTATGGACTGGGATGGATAATATATTGTTATTTATGGTTTTCTTTATTTTTTATACAGTGTATTGCTGTTTTTTTTGCCGAGAGTGGTTTGGTTATGTATCTAAGTTATACGCTACTTGTTCGTTTTTGGTCGCTTGTGCACTTTTATTGAATAGACCTTATGATGAGTTTTTTGTTTTTAAATATGATGAAATCTCATTTATTCTCATCATTCTTTTTGTTAGTGGTTGGGTGTTTGTCAATGTTTACAACCGATTGACTAATCAGAGAAAAAGCTTCATTCAAAGGTTTTCATTGTTTGTTATTCTCGGTTTAATGTGTTTACTTCCGGTTGTTATTCTTTACCCCTCACTCACTAGTGCTTTGTTTATTGATTACCCTCCGATACTAAAGCTGTATTGGCTTGATCAAGTTGCCGAAGCTAAATCGATCGCAAGGTATATTACGAGTCACGGTTTTTTCTCTATAGAAAATTACGCATTACTTGTTATTCCTGCCACTTTATACCCACTTTTTAAGTACAAAAATGACCACTGCACAATTTTGTATCTTATATTTATGTTTAACCTAGCCCTTGCGATTTTTTGGCAGATTAGGGTCATGAGGTTGTGTTTTGTGTTAGCGGCCCCTCTCCAAGCGTATGTTGTTCTTCAGTTAGCCGATTACATTCGTTCCTCAATCATAAAAGCTACCGTTATTTTTTCTGGTGCACCGTTAGCAGTAGCGGTTGTCATTCTTACATTGTCGCCAACAGAGGGGATTACAACTACTCTTGATGAAGAGGAAGAATCGCTGAATATCTATAGCGTGTTAAAAAATAACGATATAAGTTCGAAAACCATTCTCTCAGGGATAGAAACTGGGGCTCCCGTATTGGCAAAGACGAATAACCGTATTATTGCAGCTCCTTATCATCGAAATATTATAGGTAACCAATTTTTAATTGAAGTCATGTTAGAGGAGGACATGCTTCTGGCAAGAAACAAAATAATAGATAAAAAGGTTGATTATATATTGATCGGTAATGACTCTCATTTGTCTCTCCTTAAGGAGTCTGGAAGTGATGACTCTTTAATTCGGAGGCTTCATGGGGATAACATTCCGGCTTGGCTAGACGTTACATACGATGGTATTGAGGATGGCTACCGAGTTTTTAAAGTAAGGAGTGAGCATGAATAAACAGAAAGTTGCAATATTACTCCCATGCTATAACGAAGCTGGAGCCATTGGCGAAACGGTTACGTCTTTTCAACAAGCCTTGCCTCATGCATCCGTTTATGTTTACGACAACAACTCAACCGACAATACGGTAAACGAGGCGTTACAAGCCGGGGCGATTGTGCGACATGAGCCTCGCCAAGGTAAAGGGGAGGTTGTGAGGCGGATGTTCTCTGATATCGACGCTGATATCTATGTGATGGCTGATGGTGATGACACTTACGATGCGTCAGTATGTCCAGCGTTGATCGAGCAATTGAAGACTGAAAAGCTTGATATGATTATTGGAAGCCGAGAACGAACTTCAATGGCCTACCCCAAAGGGCATATTTTTGGGAATAAGATGTTTTCATCACTGATTAATTTAGCATTCAATGCTCAGTTGAATGATGTGTTTTCTGGTTATCGAATAATGAGTCATCGATTTGTTAAAACTGCACCTATCTTCAGCGATGGTTTCCAAATAGAAACAGAACTTACCGTGCATGCACTACATCATAATATGTCCATTAAAGAAGTATCGACTCAGTATCACTCAAGGCCTGAAGGTACAACCAGCAAACTCAATACACTGAGTGATGGTCTCAAGATCCTAAACTTTATCTTGTTTTTATTGAGGGATGTAAAGCCGATGTTTTTCTTTGGTGTATTGTCTATGTTGCTTTGTGTCATCTCATTGAGCTTGGGGATTCCTGTTATTTTAGATTTTGTTGATACCGGGCTAGTCGAAAGGGTGCCCACTGCGATTTTGTCTAGCTCTATTGCGTTAATTGCGGTGATGTCTTTTTTTTGCGGTTTGATACTCGACAATGTATCACGTGGCAGGCGAGAGATGAGAGTACTCTCTATATTAAAAGTAGGGGATAACAAACCAACTGAATAAAGTGTATTCATGAGAACAAACTTGAATGAAGTTCAGGAATAGCTTGAGTATTTAGATCGTTTTATTGATGAATATGATGAGCGTAAGAAGTCATTGGTTGACATCTTACGCTTACAAGATAGCAACTATAATCCAGTAATAAAACCAAACAACATGAATGCCCCGACTAGACCAACGATAGATAGTTTGACTGATTTCAATAGCCAAATACCAACAATGATCAGAGCGAAGTCTAAGCCGCTGCTCACCGCACTAGTGAAAATGGGCTGATATAGAGCCGCAAGCAGCAAACCAACAACGGCCGCATTTACCCCCGAAAGTGCACCCGCCACCATAGGTTTACTCGCAATTGCTTGCCAATTCTTCAGTACGCCCAGTAGCAATAAAAAGCCAGGTAAGAACACGGCAATCGTTGCTAGCAGTGCACCTGTAATTGGCGCTGATGGCATTAATACATAACCTAGGTAAGTGGCTAATGTAAACATTGGTCCTGGGACCGCTTGTGCCGCGGCATAGCCGGTTAAGAATGCATCTTGCGATAGTTGATCGCCAATACCATTTTGTAGTAAAGGAAGAACTACGTGACCGCCACCGAATACCAAACTGCCTGCTTGGTAGAACTGGCCAAACACTTCAATGCCCTGAGAGTATGCGCTGAACAGAGGAAGGCAAACTAATAGGGCGACGAAAATAACGAGCGGTGTTATGGATATTTTGTGTGTCGATGGAACCGTCCTTAGCTTTTGCGAGGTTAAGAACTTACTGCCAACGGTCGCTGCAAATAGAAGCACTAAAACTTGAGGCCAGATCCCTGGAACCAACAGCAGCACGATAGCAGTAATCACACATAAGGCAGTCGCTACCTTCGATTGGCAAAAGTTCTTATACATGCCAAACGTTGCATCAGCCACAACCACAACCGCAAGTAATTTCAAACCGTGAATGATTGAATTGAACAGTGGCGCTTCCAATAACTGATTGCTCACTAAAGCCAATATCAGCATCAGGATGACAGATGGGGATGTGAAGCCGACAAAGGCGGCAATAGCACCAGTCAAGCCACCTTTCTTGTAGCCAACCGCAAAGCCAACTTGGCTTGAACCTGGGCCGGGTAGAAACTGGCTGAGAGCAACAATTTGTCCATACTCTTCGTCAGATAACCAATTCAGTTTCTCAACAAAGGTGTTACGGAAGTAGCCAATATGTGCCGCTGGTCCACCAAAGCTAATCCAGCCAAGCAAGAAAAAAGTTTTAAAAATTGAAAGCATGATCGATTCCAGATGAAGGTTTAGCGTAATTTAGGTGCAGTTGGATTATGATTCAAATTAATTATTTTAATTATAATTATTAATGAAATGGGTTTGGATGTATGGCTGATTTTAACTGGAAAGGTATTGACCTTAACCTGCTGATTGCACTGCAGGCATTGCATAAAACCAACAGTGTAAGCAAGGCTGCGGAGCGTTGTTACGTTAGCCAGTCTGCAATGAGTCATAGTCTACAAAGATTACGAAAGCTGTTTGATGACCCTTTGTTTGAACGTGTTGGAAGTAGGATGGAAGCGACTGAGCGAGCCATTGAATTATCAAGCACCGTCGATGTGTTGCTTAAGACTATTCAATCTGAGGTTCTGTTGTCTAAAAGGTTCGAAGTTGATAGTTATAAAGGCAGTTGGAAAATAGGGCTTACCGATTACGCGGAACAGATGTTCGGTCCAATGATCTTCGATTTTATTAAGCAAGCTTCGCCACGCTCTCAAGTCGCATTTTTTAACGTTAATCGAACCAATTATCAGCAGGTGTTTGAAGAGTCTAAGCTAGATATTGCGATAGGCTGTTTTGGTGAAGCACCTAAATTGTATGGCACTGAACTTCTCTACACCGAGCAACATGTCTGCTTGCTAGATGAATCTGTTTTGGATGTTGAACAGCCTATATCACTGCAATCATTTGTTTCTGTGGAGCACGCTTTAGTGTCTTCTAACGGATCGCTAAAAACGGCGGTTGATACCAAGTTGGCCGAATTGGGTTACACAAGAAAAGTGGCAATTGCATCGAGTAACTTTTTAACAGTAAAGCGATTGATTAGTGGAAGAAAGCTATTGTGTATTGTGCCTAAATTAGTCGCTAGAAATGCCCCTGATGTTGATAGCTCACTGATAGCAATCGCTCCGCCGATAGATGTCCCAGATTTCGATATCCAGCTTGTTTACCGTAAGGGAAAAGAATTAGACGATAAGCACACTCACTTAAGAAAAGTAATCACCCAAGCGGTTGAAATTGTTATTGCTGACAAATGATTGATGATGAGTTCTTTCTGATCAGGTAGCACTATTAAGTGCCAAAGCGCATCTTGGGTACTCAATGCCCACAAAGACAATTATGCCACGTTCAGTGAGATCTGCGCTTTTCATGTCTTACCTTTGCATTAAAGGGAGGTATAAGTCTTGGTCATTGAAGTGGCTAATCTCCCAAGGTGAAGTAGCAGACTGTAGCTAAGATCTCTAAGTAGGTGTATATATTGTACCGAACTTCATGAGGCACAAAATAATTAACAATTAGCGTTACCGGAGCCGTGAACCCAACATAATATAAAATCAGTTTGTTTCTTCTAAACTTATGAAGTAAAGCAACAATAAGTTTGATTGTTCTTTGTGAGGAGCGGGTTATGCGGTTGTCGTCTCTGAATCCATGTTACCCCTCATCAAGATTTCCTATCATGATTAAAGGTTAGTTCATTTGGACTGGTTTTCTACTTTAGGCTCATTTGCTATTACAAAAATAAACGAAATAATTCCTTCCATTTTTCACAATCCGACTATACTTAGATTACGACTCAAAGCAGTCGTAGATAATAGGCTTTTTGATTTACCGAAGTATAAAAAATGGTTTATATCTGATAGGTATAGATAAAAACTCTACCAGGCTAAACGGACTTAGTTGGTCTTAAAGCGCTAGATCCCCCTAGCGCTTTTTCTTTTCTGTTTGACTCTGGTGACTGACCTTTGATTAACGATCTTCTGTGACCGATATATATTCAGCTTATCTACTTATAATAAGACGTTGCTAGGCCTGTTTCCGCTTCTTCCGAATGCTCACCACAAATCAGCGAAGCGATCAATGAGGTTAGAAATTCAAGTCTAAAAACGATTAGCGACATGAATTCTTCCAAGCTATTTTAGCGACCTAACCCCTATGTGAAGACTAATTACTCTGTTAGGAAATAAAGTTCTGTACAAATACTTTATGTGAATTTATATTCAAATTTAATTTATATTTATTCTTTTATTTTAGGGTTAAGGTGTACCTATGGAACAGACAGATATCACGTCACTCATCCCCATTGTGATTACTTTGGTGTTGTCGTTGGCGACAAGGAATGTGGTGATTGGCCTTTTTGCTGGCGTGCTAAGTGGTGTTGCGATGCTGACTGGCATGTTTAGCGAACTCAATCCGCTTGATACGTTTGGTACCATGGTCAAAGGTTACCTAGTCCCCCAACTTACTGACAGCTACAACGCTGGTGTGATCATGCTGTTGGTGTTCATCGGTGGCTTTGTTGCTCTGATGGAGAAGTCAGGTGGTGGCGTTGCGTTTGCAAAGCGAGTGACTCAGTGGGTAAGCAATAAATGCCAAGCTCAATTGTCAGCATGGTTGGGTGGAATCGTTATATTTTTCTCTGACTTAGGCACCCCTTTAATCGTTGGCCCTGTTTTTCGTCCCCTTTTCGATAAACTGAAACTTTCTAGACAGAAGCTAGCATTCATTATCGACTCAACCTCGTCGCCAGTTGCCATCCTTATTCCTTTCATTGGGTGGGGCGTTTACATCATGAGCCTGATCCAAAAAGAGTTTACGGCGTTGAATGTCAACATGTCCGATTGGGATGCGTTCATCGGTGCAATTCCTTTTCAGTTCTACGCATTCCTCGCGATTTTCATCGTTCCGCTCGTGTCCGTTAAAGGTTTAGACTTTGGGCCAATGGCAAAAGCTGAGCGTGATTGCCAAGCGGGAATTAACTCTGGCGTGATTAACGAATCACTAAATCCGTTCTCGCATAAAAATGCAACAGCATCTTTTGTCTGGGCACCATTGTTAGTGATGCTGGTGGTGTTGTGTGCCATGTTGGTTCCACAAGGCTTCCCGTTCCAAAAGGTCGCGGGTTCATCGTTCAGAGCAGCTTTATCATCGGCTTACTTCTTTGCCGCGATCACCTTGATTTCACTCATGGCTTACTACGGAGTAAGAAAGCTATCTGATGGTGTTTCAGTGTACTTAAAAGGTATGGGAAACATGATGCCAGTGGCGATCATTTTGGTATTGGCTTGGGCGTTAAGTACAGTCGGTAAAGAGTTGGGTGCAGCGGCTTATATTGCCGAGCAAGCACAGAGTGGTTTCCCTTATTGGCTAGTGCCTGCGGTCGCTTTTTTGTTGTCGGCCATTATTTCATTTGCTACCGGTTCGTCGTGGGGAACCTTCGCGATAATGATGCCATTGGTTATTCCAACCGCGATTGCGATTGATGCACCACTACTCGTCGCAATTGGCGCAGTGTTGTCTGGTGGTTTGTTTGGTGACCATTGCTCACCGATCTCTGAAACAACGATTCTTTCTTCAACAGGGGCAGGGTGTGATCAGTTTGAACACTTTAAGACACAGCTTCCTTATGCGTTGATGAACGGTTCTATTGCTCTGATTAGTTTTGTAGTGGCAGGCTTTACGGGAAGTGCACTGGTTGTGTTGGGTGCTCTTGTTGTTCAGTTGCTTGTGGTGACACTGCTAGCCAAGCGTGATGCGAGTAAAAACGCTTCTTCAGAAGTTCAACCTCAAGTCTCTGATTCTAAAATACAACAAGCGTAATTTAAGATTACAAACGAGGGATGAGGTTTAATGAATAGATACGGGATGCGAGTAAACGAGTAACGAAAAGCTTGCTCTCTATCTATTGTTCTTCATTTTATAACCTGCATCTCACTTACTTCAGTCTAAACATCTTCTCCGCATTCCGAATCTCGTTTACTCGTACCTAAACAAACAAGCGCGATAGAGATCCTATTAATTGATAATTTCAATGAATCAATATGTTCACCATAAAATCAATTCTCCATAAGATCATTTGTACAATCTTAGTTTTCGATAACTGGATTACCTAGTCGTACGGTTTATAGATTAAAATTTTATGATAATTTTTATCGTTTTTTTTTAATTAACCACTTTAATAAGGTAAATTCGTAATGTCGACCAAACTAGCTAACCCAGCGCCATTAGGCTTAATGGGTTTCGGTATGACCACTATTCTTCTTAATATCCATAATGCAGGTTTTTTCCCAATCGATTCTATGATTCTTGCAATGGGTATTTTTTACGGTGGTTTGAGCCAAGTTATCGTGGGCACTATGTGTTTCAAACGTGGTGATACGTTCGGTACGACTGCATTTACTTCATATGGCCTATTTTGGTTATCTCTAGTTGGTTTGATCGTAATGCCTTACATGGGCCTACCAGCAAGCCCTGCTGCATTCATGGGTTGGTACCTACTTCTATGGGGCATCTTCACTGGCTTCATGTTCATCGGTTCTCTATGCTACCCAGTAGCGAAGCAAGTAGTATTCGGTTCACTAACTATCTTGTTCTTCCTACTTGCCGCTCGTGATTTCACTGGTAGCGAACTCATCGGCACTATCGCTGGTTTTGAAGGTATCTTCTGTGGCGCTTCAGCTATCTACTTTGCAATGGCACAAGTAATCAACAACGAATACGGCCGCACAGTTCTGCCTATCGGTGAGAAGAAAGCACCTCAACTGGCAACACAAGAAATCGCTGCTTAATACTCTAACTCGGGAACAGTTAGTTTGTTATAAGCCGTTTATTGGTTATGAATAAAACAAAAGGGGTTAGCCGAAATGGCTAACCCCTTTTTTATGCGTTATTAATAGCGCGAGTTAAAGCGAACTATTTGCTAAAGCGATCCATTTGTTAAGGCACAAGCTTAAGCTGAAGGTTGCTCTACAGGTTTAGTGTCTGCAGCTTCAGCTTCAGGAGACTTACCTGTTTTACGCTTGTACTTCTCTTCCCAGTAAGTCGCCCCTTTAATACCTAGTTTCACAGGGTTGAACGTGTACTCAGTGACGCCTTGTTTCTGTTGCTCTTCGTAATCAGCCAGTGCTTTAAGCGCAGGCTTAGACATGAAGAAGATAATCAGAATACCGACGATGTTTAACCATGCCATCAAGCCAACACCTACATCACCCATTGCCCATGCAAGGTTCGCTGTTTTTACTGTGCCATAGAAAACCGCAGTGATAAGAACAAGCTTAAGTACGAACATCATGCCAGGGATTTTGATGGTACGACGTAAGTAAGCAATGTTCGTTTCTGCGATGTAGTAGTAAGCAAGAATCGTTGTAAATGCGAAGAAGAACAGAGCAAATGCGATGAACGGCTTACCAACCCCTGGTAGAGCACTTTCAATTGCAAGCTGTGTAAATACAGGACCATTCGCACCAATGTTGGCTGCTAAGTTCTGAACAAGGAATACACCTTCTGCACCGCCGTGAACGTTGTAAGCACCAGTGATGATGATCATAAACGCGGTTGCAGAACAGACTAGAAGTGTATCGATGTAGATAGAGAAGGATTGAACCAGACCTTGCTGAGCCGGGTGATCAACACTTGCCGCCGCAGCCGCGTGAGGACCAGTACCTTGACCCGCTTCGTTTGAGTAAACACCACGCTTAACACCCCAACCAATTGCAGCACCGAAGCCCGCCATAGGTGTGAATGCATCACTAACTATCATAGAGAAAACAACCGGAACTTGGCCGATGTTCAGTAGGATGATAACGAACGCGATGATGATGTAAGCCAATGCCATGAATGGGACAACGATCTGCGTGAAGTTCGCAATACGTTTAACACCACCGAAGATGATGAAACCAAGAATGATAGCGACAACAGTACCAGTGAAAATTTTAGCGAAACTGAATGTACCGACAGCTGTTTCGATCATAGCACCTGAACCAAATGCAGCTTCTACAGCGTTACCGATACTGTTTGACTGAACACCTGGAAGTAAAATACCACAAGCAAAAATAGTCGCGATTGCAAAGATCCATGCGTACCATTTCTGACCCATCGCTTTTTCGATGTAGTAAGCCGGGCCACCACGGAACTGGCCTTCGTCTTCTTCTTTATAGATTTGCGCTAACGTAGATTCTGCGAAAGCAGTCGCGGCGCCAAAGAAGGCTACAACCCACATCCAGAATACCGCACCTGGGCCACCGAAACCGATAGCAGCAGCAACACCTGCAATGTTACCTGTACCTACACGGCCAGATAGCGAAACAGCTAGAGCTTGGAAAGATGAGATACCTTTGGTTGAACTTTTACCCGAAAGTAACAAGCGCCACATTTCAAAGAAGTGACGGATTTGTACAAATCGAGTCATGATGGAGTAGAACAAACCAGCACCTAAACATAGGTAGATAAGTACTGGACTCCAGATTATTCCATTCAAAAAATCAACGAATGACTGCATGAGTATTTTCCCTGTTAGTTTTACTTATGATTGTTTTTCGAACAACACAATACTTCACTTGTAATGTAAGTGTTAAATTATTTAACTACGCAATAGAATTCTTGTGACATAAAGCAAGTTACAGGAGGCATTTGTTAACGCTTAGTGCTAGTTCGTAAATCGTTTTATTTAACCTCAAATGCAACTGATTGCTTTTTCTTTTGTTTGACTAAGTGCATAAATAATGATTAAAACGAACAAGCAAAGTGCGGGGTAATAGCGGAAGGTTATTGACCTATGTGAGCCATCTGATCGTGAGTCAATATGGGGCCGTCAACCTACAAAGGGCTAGCGTGTATAAGAGCTATCTGAATCCAGATCTGGATTAGCTTGTGTTTCTAAATGCGCCACTTCTTCATCTAGCTGAGCTATTTTCTCAGCCATCAATGCATGACAGCGATTGGCAAGCGCTTTAGCATCACTGAGCTTGTATTCAGTAACATCGATAGGTTCAAGCATCTCGGTGATCACAATGCCATTATTGGCTCGATTCAAGTCGATCTTATTGTGTGTGGTGCTGGTACACATTGGGGTGATAGGCACACCAGCTTCAATCGCCATTCGGAAAGCGCCTGTTTTGAATGGCAATAATCCACGCCCTTTACTACGGGTTCCTTCAGGGTAAACCCAAACAGACAGATCTCTCTGATGAATCGCTTCCGTCACTTGCTTGATGGTATCGCGTGCTTTGGACTTGTCTTCGCGGTTAATCATGATGTTACCGGTGATCCAATACAGCAGACCAAAGAAAGGAACGTACAACAAATCGCGCTTGCCCAATGTCACCGTGCGAGGCCTTAACATTCCAGGGTCGGTCACAAAGTCCAATATGCTTTGGTGGTTAGATATGTAGACGCTGTTTTCTGGTGTTGGGGCATTGTCTAGGCCGCGCTGCACCAGTTTTACACCGATGATCTTTTGGAGTTGGTTGAACCAGCGACAGAAAACGTACACATGCTTGGGGTTCTTGGGGCTAAACAAGCAGTAAACAAAAGCACATAGAGTGGTGAAAATAATAAACACCGTAGCCAAAATAATACGAAGAACAGCAAGCACAATTCACTCCTTACTCACCGCAAGATGGCAGTGATTAAATAGTTTTAGATGCTTGAAGTTTTCACTCTATTTAACCGAATTGCAACAATTAACTGTGATAGGGGGCTATTTTTAGATCTTTATATAAAACAAGGACTAACAATGGGTGTTTGACACAGTTATCGAGCTTACACGTGTTCACCAGTAATGGCTGATGATCACCAATACTGTTTATTTGGATCCGACTTTTCTACCCATTCCGGATCTTGACGCGATTCTAAGTAGAGTTGTAGGCCGTTATAGGACATGAAAGCTGCAGGGCCGCCGAGGTGCTCGAAATAGTCAAAATACTCATCTTCGAGAGCACAAAGGTGGGCTAAATCTTTAACCTTGTTAGCCAACGCCCACTGAATGGAAAATACAGGCGCTATTGAGCCTGAAATATTCACCTCTTCGACGTTTGGGTTAAACATTGAATTAGCTTGCTCAAGCAATATCTCTTCTTGTTCAGACTCTTGTTGTAACACCTCTTCGACGATCTCCGAGCGTTTGGTGTTAGAGACATTCTTATTCAGTTTAGCGATTCGCAGTGCGTAGATAAATCGGTTTGATGAAACAATGTCGACAAGCTGCGACAACAGCTCTTTGTCTACGCCTGCTGCCTTGGTGAAATAGTCGATACACGAATTGATTGAGGCATAACGAGTACCGTCAAACTCAAAGCCACTGGTTTCGTCGTATACCTCAAGTGGGATGTCATCAACCGACAAAGGCCAGCCTCTATAATCGACGCGTTGCTTGGCTATTTGATACATTTTCCACGCGCTGCGCCCAAACCCACCAAGCGTCGAACCCGAGAAATCAGAATCAATAAGCTCTTGCTCCGTCCAATTTTCACCTATGCCTAAGTGCTTAGCGTATTTATCGATGAGTGCGTGTTTTATCTGATCGCGCACCGCCCAAATCGAAGTCAGATCTTTTGCATACCTAACACCCGCGCACTCATTACAAGCCGGCAGCACTATTGGTGAATGGCCAATCTTGGCAACAGCCTGCGCTGTCTTAGGAAATTCAACAAGGTTACTGGAAGGTTCACCACAAAACCAGCAGGTGTGGCGCAGGTTGAATGGGGTATCTATGTGCGAGTATGTGTTCATTAGTCTTTATCAGCTAGGCGCTTGAGGCGAGTTAATCATCTTCAAACAATTATCTCTGTTCGCACGTCAGCTTGCACCTTGTTTGTTTCACTTTTCTATGGAGTTTGATGTTAGGTGTTTCTCACTGGAATGGCTCGATAGAGATATGTTGATATAAAACAGCTACTAACGATGAATGTTGATGGAGGTGGCTGAACTTATATGTGCCACTAGTAATCCGGTAGGGCCACTATTACTATGGTGTTAGTTTCCTTACTCCAATAACACATATGTCCTCATCGATTCCACTTATTTTGAACAGCAGTTCTTTTCTGAAGCGGCACTTTCTTTACCCAATATTCCACCCCACTGCCGAGACTTCGAAGAGGTGTTTGAAGCAATGGGTTTACAAGTACGTGGTGTAAAAAGCAGACTGTTGATTAGTGAGTGGCACTGATCATTAAGTGGGCTAGTTGTCCAAAATAGACCTCAATAAACTAATCATCGAGAACATAATGAAATACATCGGAATTGATGGCTGCAAGGCGGGTTGGATCGCTTGGGTTGCCACTGGCAATGAGCCACCTACGTTTAAAGTGGTAAACACGCTCGATGAGCTGGTTGATGATCTTACGAAAGCAACAGCGTTAATCGACATGCCTATTGGCTTTAGCGATTCGCTCACTCCAGATAGATTATGCGACAAAGCAGCAAGACGTTTCCTTACCAGCAAACGGGGCTCTTCGGTGTTTCCAGTACCGTGCCGAGAGGCGGTTTATCAAACCGATTACATTGCGGCGTGCTGTGCCAATGTGGATCAGCTTGATAAGAAGTTTTCTAAACAGACTTGGGGGATTGTTCCGAAGATCCGCGAGCTTGATGAGCTAATTGAATCTCACTCAAGCCTTTCTATCAGGGAATCACATCCTGAGGTGGTGTTTGCAGCTTTGAAAGGCGAACCGCTGACGTTTTCCAAACGAACTCAAGAGGGCAAAGAGGAACGGCTTTCTATTATTCAGCAAGTTGCTCCTCAATGGTGTGAAGGCTTGGCGTTGGCCATTTCAAACACCAAGCGTAAAGACATGACGATAGACGATATCTATGATGCATTTGTATTGATGTTAGTTGCCTATTACGCTCCGCAATTATCGACCTTACCAGAGCCTTCTGATGTTGGTGGAGAAGCTGATGTCGACCAGAACGGACGGGTTCGAGAGATTGTCTATTGGGACAAAACGCGCTAACAAAGCGTGCGCTCAACTTGGCTTAATATGTTATTTTCCAACTCTGCTACTTTCACTCTTACTATTTTTGAGTCTTTGATATGAAACGTTTTATTGTCGGCTGGCTGGCCACTGTGCTCAGTGCTGCGAGTTATGCCCAAGTTGCCCCTATATCTCAATGGCAATGCGACATGATGAAAAAGAACAATGTCTTGAGTCGTGGTGCGCCCGTTGGCTGTGAGCGACTATCCAAAGTGGATTTCGATTTCATTAATTTCAAGGGGGAAACGCAACAGGGCAATATGATCGTGCTTGATGTGGTTGCACCTGCTGTTGAACAAATCTTTTCAGAGGTTAAACAGCGTAATTTTTCTCTTCATTCTGCTCGCCTTATGCGTGAATTCAGAGGTGACGATAACGCCTCGATGGACGCTAACAACAGCAGTGCGTTTAACGCTCGTCCTATTACCGGCGGAGGAGGTTGGTCGAAGCATGCTTATGGTGTGGCGATAGACATCAACCCAGTTCAAAACCCTTTCTTAGAGTTCGATAGCAACGGAAAAATCACGGTAAAGCCTTCACAATCTGCAACAAGCTATGTGAACCGTACTCGCTTTCGTGCGCGTGATGAAATAGAACGCCGCGGTATGGCTGAAGATGTGGTGGAGCTGTTTGCCCATCACGGGTTTATGATCTGGGGAGGGGATTGGAACAGCCCAATCGATACTCAGCATTTTGAGGTCGGCTCAAGAAAGTTCGTTAACCAACTGCTTTCTAAACCCCAACCTGAAGCCAAGGTGTTATTTGAGCGCTACGTCGAATCTTATCGACAGTGCTATCTCAAAAATAAAGATGAGAACGTAGAAAAAGCTCGCGCTATCTGTGCAAAGAAAACAGTCGGGACTTTTAGTACTATGTTTATCTAGAACCGTTTGTTTTTTAGCAAGTTAAACTCGCTTCATGTGTGTTTTTAATAGCTAAGGTCAGCGCTCGTCGTTGGCCTTTTTTGTATTCATTTTTTCAATAGAACACCACGTATTGAACAGGTTATTGGGTATCCATTAGTCAATAATCGATAAGCGAATGCAGCGCAAAGTCATCGGTTTGTCATTGAAAAACTCATAGCGTTAACGTTATGTGAGAACCATTGCTGGTGGGGGAACTCTTTGCCCAATCACTAGTATTATTAGTGAACTGATCACAACGGACCAACTAATGAAAAAGATACCTTTGGCTCTAACTCTTCTAAGTACGCTACTTTTTTCACAATATTCTTTGGCTACAGACACTTCACACACCACTCAAAACCCGACTTACGAACTCGATGGTAAAGCGGTACTAGGCCGTACAGAGAATGTGTACCTCTCTAGTGTTCAAGTGCTTAAAGACGTTCCTTTCATTGGTAAAATTGATACTGGTGCAGAAACCACTTCTATGCATGCTGAAGACATTCATGTGAAGAGCTCTAATCCCGACTACCAAAACCTCAAAGACAAAGAGTTGATGGCGGCGCTATCCGAAGATGTGTTGAACAATAGTGATGTTGACTACAATGACTGGGAAGGCAGTACCTTTGCGAAATATGAGGCTGTGGTCTCTTTCAAGGTTCAAAACCCACGTACGGGTGACATGGTATTAATCGAAGCGCCTTTAGAACGTGTCAGCATGATACGAAGCCGCACCAGCAGCACGCCTTTACTTCGCCCTACCGTAAAAATGTCGCTTACCATTGCAGACCAAGAGCTAAAAACAGACGTTAACCTGACCGACAGAAGTCACTTCTCTGCGCCAGTGCTGATTGGTAAAACCTTCCTTGCTGACAACGCTTTAGTGTTTGCTGGTTACGACTATTTGCAAGAGCAGGAAAACGCGACGGTTGTTGGCCGTAAAGAAGTGGTGTCTATCTCCGGAATGGCGATGAACGCGACCTTCTCATTAAAAAATCGCTACAGTATTCTTCACGCAAAAGATATCGATGTAGATAAGAAGAACAGTGAAGTGACGTTTGATATGTTCGATCACGACGGTAAGCAAAAAGAGATGACATTGCCGTTGGTTCGTATGTTAAGCGTGAGCGGTAAGAAGAGACCTTTGGTGTATGTGCCTGTTCAACTCGATGAAAACACAACCAAAGACGTTCTGGTGTACCTACGTGACCGCGCGAGTAGCGAGTCACAGTTGAGATTTGGTATAAGCACCGCTAGCGAACTTTTCATGATTGATACCAACGCTGAAAATATTCTCTCTGAAGGATCTGATAATTTTAGCGAGGTAGCGAAGAAGACTGAGCCACTGATTATCTCACCGGAAGAAGATATCACATTAGATGGTTTCCATATGAAAGCTATTGCTTCATTTACTGTCAACACGCCTTTGTTGAAGGTCGACAGCTTTGAGATGACTGGTAAAGGCAAAGATGCTTCCGTTGAATTTTATCTTACCGATGTAAATGGTGAGAAGCAGAAGGTGACCAAGCCAATTATTAAGAAGCTTAAAGTCGGTGATGATACTCGTCCGGTTGTCAGCGGTGAGTTTTTGGTGTCTGGAAACGTGCGTACGCAAGAGTTTGCTATCGACGTGCTCAATACAAATGAGAAAGAAGCGTACTTTATTTTAGGTAAGAAGATGGCGAAAGAGGGCGTTTATGTAAACACGCGCTCAGACTACCTATTGAAAGCGGAGCCACTGTTTAAAGTTGGGCACATCGAAGTCGTTGAAGTTAACGGCATGAAGTTCCCGGCTAAGCTCGACACTGGTGCGGATGTGAGCTCAATGAATGCAGTTAACATCAAACGATTTAAGAAAGATGGCCAAGACATGGTGAGCTTTACCTATCAAAACAACCAAGGCGATAAGCAAGACTTCACTAAGCCAGTGATTGAGGTCATGCGCATCAAAGCCAAGAAAGGCGAGAAGGTGAACATTCGCCCTGTCGTTGAAATGAAGGTTAGGTTAGGTGACTTAGAGAAAGAGGTGAGAGTAAACCTTCAAGATCGCTCTCGCTTTGAGTACAGCATGATCCTAGGCAAGAACTTCTTAAAGCACGGTGCAGTAGTGAGCAGTGATGAAGATTATGTGCTAGGTGATATGGATTAAACTTAAACTTATCTAAGTTCGTAATAGAACAGTTTTAAACAGCCACACATTTCAGTATTGGGATGTGTGGTTTTTTATTAAGAGCCTAAACGGCTAACCATTAATGCCTTGTGAACAAGTAAAAAAGCGGCTCCTTAGAGAGCCGCTTATTACTTAGTCATAACCTAAATAATTATCATTATTTGGGTTATGTGTATCAGACCAATCATCCATATCAGCATCGTTGTTTGGGTTGTTAATGTCTGACCAAACGTCTAGCTCATCTTGAGACATGTCACTTGAGTCCGGCATACTATTTCTTCCCTTGTTGGTTCGGGTTTATTTGTTTGCCACGGTTACCTTGATTCTGGTCATGCTGACGGTTAGTGCCACTTGTTCCCTTGTTAGAATTCGGGATGTTTGCTGCATTGTCTGCTGGTGTAATTTTCTTAGCCATAATCAATTTCCTTGTTTAATAACTAGCCTTGCGGATTTGTTTAATGATTCGCTCAAATCCTTGCCTAGTTGTGATTGCTTTAGGGTAAAGCCCATCAGGAGCAACACGCCAAACAAACCGGAACCCTCTACCCAATTTAAACCTAATATAGGTCGGACAAGAGCGGATCTTCTTCCCCCCTAAGTTTGGGTATAAAGCTCCAGCTCGGAGTTGGGCTTCAATACTGAAAGCTCGCTCTGTATAGCATGAAGGAAGTTGAGATTGGAATGTATCAATAAGCTGTTTAGTTGAAGTCATTCTTGCTCTCCCTGATGAACTGATAACAAGAATGATTGAGTGCACTGCACTCGCAACAGCTAATTTAATAAATTATTTAATAGGTCATCGAACTCGACGGCTTCGAGATATTTCTGTTTGATAAGGGTTTGGTATTGAGCCAGCGTGGGAGTTGTATTTCCTAGAGAGCATGCTGTAAGGTAGGCTTTTTCTATATCCTGATTGAAAAAGTGCATGACCATTGATTCACCTTGTGTCAGCAAGGCGCTTTGAGCCAATAGAGCCTGCATTACACTGGTTACGCCATTGAGAGAAAGTTGCGGTAACTCTTGAAAAGGGTTTGGTAATTTTTCCTTACTCAGGTCGATGTGTTCTGATTTTAATTTTACGATCAGCTCTGACAGCGCAGTCGTTTGAATGCCAACCGCGAGAATAGATTGTCTACCCATGACGACTGTTTCTAAAAAGTCCGCCGCTTCTATGCGTTTTTTAGAATGAGAAAAGATCTCTTTGACTCGTTTACTATCAGCAAAGAACCCTTGTAGCAAAACGGCATTATGGAGTTTGGTTAGGCTATTACTTGCAATGAGCAAGTTGTTCTTTGTTGAGCCCAGCGCCATAGGCTCTTTTTTAACCTCAAAGAAACCTTTGCTTCTTACTAGTGGGTACACCAAATCTTTGAATGATTTATGTTCGGCTAACTTTATGTTGAATAGCTTCTTAATTGCATCAGGCGTTGAGATGTAGCTATCGGTTGAGGTGTAGCTATCGTTAGATTTCACACGATAGCTCCAATAGTTTTCGCTCTGGCAACGGCTTATCTTTTAATGACTCGCGTGCAATAAACTGTGCTCGCTCATACCAATCTGAACGGCAGCCATATTCGGACTTTTCATATTGGTCAATCACTCCCAAGCAGTATCCTGCACGTAAACTTTCTGATAGCGATGTGGTTTGTGCCGCTAACAATCGTTTCGAACTTTTGGAGTCATAAATATTGATAAGTTCAACACAGCTATCGACCAGAGAGAGTTTTTTAGCATTGGAAACCATTGGTAAGATCGCTAGTGCAATAGCAAGCATGGCGTGTTTTTTATTGAGCATTTGTTACCTCAGCGTCCGTTTGTGCTTGTTTAGTATCGTTGTCGTTATTTGGGGTTTCTAATGGGGTGTCTGAGTCTAGGTTTAGAATCAGATCCTTGCTTGGAACTGCAATATACAAGCACAGTAATATAATGCTGAAAGAAAAGATTTGGTCGTAACTTTGCTCTAGCAATAACAGGTTTTTAAAGTGCTCGGTACCTTCGAATAGGTCAATAAAAACAATCGTACTGGCACAAAGTAGCGCAGCCGTAATGAATTTCCCGTGCCATAAAAACGGGGTGCTAATGATATGCCACCAGCGAAGTGAGGTTTGTTTTGTATATACCCAATAGCGTTTTAGCAACACAAGAAATGAGATAAAAAAGATAATCTCGATGGTTGATACATCAGATAACCCATCTTGATATTCAAAAATATTGAGTAATTCAAAACTGATGACTGCAATACTCAGACTGACGAGGAAAATGTAAATTAACGCTTTTAAAATAAATCCTAGCAAGCGACTTAATGTCCAATCAGCCTGCTGTAAATAGTGTTTTAAAGAGGGCGTAGCCAACTTGGGCTTCGGGGTATCGTTGTTGATAGTGCTCTGCTCATGATTTGTTTATGTAATAGATATTTTACATACATCTCTGGTATTTAATTGCATAAAAAATAGATATTAATATGAAATGTTATGCAAATCATGGATTGCATCGATGATTTGTTGTGTTTGCACTCTTTCATTGCCCCACCAGCGCTGCGACAATGCGAGAGTATGTGTCAGGTGAGTCATTGCCATGCTTAGGGCGGAATTATCGCTTAAAAGTGCTTAAAGCCTACAAAACTACTTAATGGACGTATTACGGTCACCGTTCCCGACCCATCCACACAAACGCACTATATTCGCCGAGCTTTAACGAATTGGTATAAGCAGCCATGCTGATAAGAAGATTCGAGAGAAGGTAAGGCGTTACGAATCGCTGGTGGGCGTTGAAACGGGAGTTGTTCGTACTAAAGAGTTTAAGAGTAGATGGGGCAGTTGTACCCCTTACGGTGATTTAGAATTTAACTGGGTGATTGTCATGGCTCCCAACAGGGTCGTTGATTACGTAGTGGTGCATGAGCTTTGTCATCTAATCCACCATGACCATTCGCCACAGTTCTGGAAAGAAGTTGAACGAGTCATGCCCAACTATAAAGAGCATAAAGAGTGTCTTAGAGGAAATGCACAAAATCTAATCATATAGTGCGTACGTTCACTAATGTAAAAAGACATCCTCAAATGAGACATAAAAAAAGGGCCAACTCTTTCGAGTTGGCCCTTTCCAAACGTTTGGTGGGCTGGCGTAAGTTGAACTTGTAGTTTAAGATTCTGATTTTAAAGTTAAATTGTTAGTTTGATTTTTAAAGTGGTTACTACTGTGGTTCCTAAATCTGTTATGATAAGACGATCTTTGGCCATTTTAATCTATATTGCTTAAAGTATATCGTCGAGAGTATCTGCAGGTTAAAGCTCAATGCTCAGTAGCTCGTTATCGATCAACTCCTTTAGCTTCGCCTTGATCTGGCTTTTAGACTGACTACCTGCAATTTTGCTAAGTTTGGCCCAGTCAGCTTCACTAAATGTTAGCGTTTTTTCTTCTTTGCTGGTTTTAGTATCTTTGCTTTTATTGAGCTCTCTTTCCTTTCTACCAAACCTTTCAGTTAGTTTTGCTTCCAGTTTTGTAAACTGGTTTGGCTTTGTGGTAGCGCAAAGCACATCAAAGATACACAAAATGGTTTGCTTTTGCTTATCGGTGCTCTCTGTTACAGAGAGACCGAGCGCCGGGAACTCTTTGGTTAAGCTACGGTAATACCAGCTAATTAAATCGCTATTATCTGTTTGAAAGACATTTTTATGCGTATTTATTTTATTAAAGACTGTAGTATGAAGTTGCTCTAAATCATCAAGTATTTGGTAGATTTTTCTACGCTCTTTCGAAGATGTTGATATAATTATAAACTCTAGAGTATTGACTATATTGCTGTAAGCGGAGAGGCTTTTATTTGGACATATTTTCATTAATGGTTTGAGATTATTAGTTAGATTTCTAAAATTTCTGTAACCCTTTATATCTATATCTATATCTATATCTATATCTATATCTATATCTATATCTAAATCTATATCTAAATCTATATCGGTATTTAAAGATCCTTGATCTAATTCAAAAGAAAGCCTAGTTACAGGATAACGAAGATTATCAGAGCCGTCTTTTACTAGTGCACGAATCATTACAAGGAAAAAGTAAATAGCTCTTGGTTGTTGATCTAACCAACCAATATAATCATCAAGATCATTTCTTATATTTCTCGATAAGGAAAAAATCGCATCAATAAATTCCCCTAATGTTTCTACTTCTTCTTCATTTAAATTACCAGAATCCAAAATCTCTCTATCTATATTTAATGTTTCACTAATGTATTCTTTTAATAAGAACTCTAGTTGAGTTTTACTGTGGTTATTTAAGTTTTTTGTTTGTTGATTATTTTTATTTTCGATAATTATTATATATTTCTTTAGATCTTCTATTGTCGAGTTTTTTATTAGTTCTCGATAGCGATTATGCATCATTATTTTTACTCTCAGTGAAGTTTTTTGTTGGTATGTTGTAAGAAAGATATCATATATCGGAGGGTTTTTTTGTGCTATATGGTTGGTTTTTTGTTGGTTTTTTGTTGGTTTTTGGTGGTTTTTGAGTTGGTTTCGTGACCTGGGTAGAGCTTGAACACTTATGTTGTAGAGTTGAGCTAAGAAAAATCAACTAAGATAAGTTGACATTATCCTAGCCTGTTTAATTTTACTTTTAAAGTATTTTTTAAGCAACCTAGAAATTGATAGTTATATGTTATTAATTCCCCCCTCTAATAGTGACACTGTCTTGGTCTTTAGGTGGAAATAATTGGACAGAGCTTCAGAAGCGTTTATGGCTTGATAAGGCCCTGAAGCCTCTAGCCTGATGCTGTTTATCGTAGCTCTTAAACTGTCGGTATATATTTATATATGTTTGCATTCTTAACTAGTATTAATAACCAATTAATTATTACTGAGATAACTAACCTATGAGATAGTTAATCGAATAGGTATAAGAATGAATAGAAAGAAAAGGGTAAGGGAACCGAAGGTTTATCAAGGGGTGTACTTTTACGATATAGAGTTGAATAAAAAAAGAGAATACTATGAACCCTATCTGATAAAGTCGAAAGAACTTCTTGATTATGTTACAAGTGAACATAACAGAGTTCTTTCTTTTAGTCTTATCTTACGGTTTCCTCAAGATTTTAAGCAGGATAGGGGTGTATCATATATATCAAAATTTATAAGGATATTTCAGAGGAAAGTTGATCTTACTTTAGAAGAGAGAAAAAAGAGAAAGGCTAGGGTTTATCATATGAAGAAGGGAAATAAGGTTTTCAATATATGGTGTAGAGAAAGGAATAGTAGTAATAATGACCACTATCATATGTTTATTCTACTGAGTTATGAAAACTTCCGAACTTTGGGTCACTACTCTACCAGCCTTGAGCCAAAAAAAAGCTTAGCGATATTAGTTCAAGAAGCATGGTCTGATGCTTTAGGAATTTCATACTGTGATATGAAAGGCTTAGTTCAGTTTCCCCCGAAGAATAATTACTTCAGAGTCGTACAAAATAGGCCTGACACCAAGAGTAACTATGACAATCTACTTTCCCGAATATATTATTTAGCTAAAAGAGCAACAAAAAACTTTGGAGAAGGGATACGTTCATTTGGATGTAGCAGGATCAAGAGGAGTTAAGACCTTAAGCTCTTATCGCGTGCCAGCGATGTAGTTTTGAAGGTAGAGCTACAGTGTGGTTTGAATCTGATGTCACTGAGTGGATGAAGACTCGATTAATAGAGCTCATTTAACATTAGTTGGTTTGAGTAGATATGTAGTGAGGCTAGCGAGAACTAGCCTTTTCTGTGATGAAAGAGCAATGATAATGGAGCTCAGTAATCAGACCTGGATGGTTGAGCAAGATGACCTGCTTATCCTTTGTGACGATGCCTTAAATCCCATACTCGCCACTGACTGGCTTGAATGTGCGCATGAGCGTCACGTTTAAGCTGAGTTAATGTAAACGTATTTGAGAAGATGTCACCACTTAGGCAGTGGCTACAGAACTGATGACAGTTTTCATTTAACAGGGAATAGTCTGTTTGTACACCAAGCATAGCTCCTGCTATTTGAGCAGTAGACTCATTGCCAATGGCTCTACCTTGGGTATTGCAGCTTACATAAATCGAAAGGGCTGTGGTATCCGCCAGAAACTGACGAATTGATGCAGATTCGATAAGGCCTTGGCCATTACGATGGATGATACGTCCATTTCCCACGTAGACACCTGAATGCTCAGCATATCCAAACGCGAGATCGCAATACACAATGCTCCCTCGAACTGGACCGTCGGTTTTCCAGAATAAATTTTGGATTAAGCTTTTCGATAAGCTGCCTACAACAAAGCTCCCTATTGCGTTATATGGGTTCATGTTATTTGTTCTCCAATGTGGTGGTGAAACTCAAAAGGGCTCTGAGCTTAATGTTTATAAGGGATTAGCGGTCCCGCCCCCTGAGTAAATGATCATGCTTAAAGCTCAAGAGAAACGAAGTCCTTATCGACTTCATCTTGAGTGATTCCTATATAGCGAAGTGTGACGCCCTCAGATGTGTGACGAAGCATCTTCATGACACGTCCTATATCTTTTGTGGATTGATAGAGAAAGTAACCTCGGGTCTTTCTCATCGAGTGAGTACCTAAAGTGATATTCAGTTCTCGGCCTACTTGCTGAAACGCCATTGATACGGCGCGTCGTGAGATTGGCTGGGGCGGTTTGTTTTTCAACTGTTGGCATCGGTGAGATTGAAACCAGTAGATGTGGTCGGGATGTTGCTCTCTTAATCTAGCAATGTACTGCTGTGCTTTGGTATTGAGCTGAATATTGGCCAGCTTGCCAGTTTTACTTTCGCGAATAATAAGTCGGTCGCTATTAATGTCTTCAAAGCGAATCGACAACAAATCAGAAATCCTCAGTGCTAGGTTTAATCCGATATGCCACACATCGGCCATTTGTGGATGACAACGAATACTCAACAGATGACCAACTAGGCGTATGGTGTCATCGTCTTTGACTGCTTGGACTTCAGCCATAATCTGCTTCCTTTTTTGTCTGTAGAAGGGTGTTTTGGGAAGCACAGAGCCGATGATATTAAAGAACCCTTATACAGCAAGGGATGGAAGCTTCCCGTTTTAACAATATGGGAAGCAGCCTCGTTTTAGCTCTGTGCCGGTGGTTGTGTTGAATCCTTAGTCACTGGAAATGCAATGGTTTACGGAGTGTTACATGACAGGTTTAAACTTTTGCAGAATAGTGGTTGATGTAAGCCGTAAAGAATGAGGTTAGATTAGACGTACGCAGGTGAGAAAGGATCAGTGATTTAGAGCATTATGTTTTGGATGAAAGGTAATTTTGTTGTAATAAAAAGCCCTGAGAACTACCCAAGGCTGAAGAACATTTTATGTGCGCTTACACTTTAAATCACGTAAGTGGATAATGTCGCTATTACTCAAGCCATTAATGCCTTGAGTCCAATGCAGTATCGTTTTGGTTAATGGCATATAACTTATTGCATTATTATCTTTGTAGATACTTTTTAGAGAGTCAAAGAGGTCTATTTGGCAGTCAACATGAGTACCGTCCGACATCTCTGTGCTAAAGCCATTGTAAGAAAATATATAGGTTTCATCTGGTGTGGTAGACCATTGATAAATTTCGCTGATTTTAACTGGAGAGATGATATCGGCATATTTATTGTTGATCTCGTCGATTCTCGGGTCCAACCCTTGAGGGAACTCTTTTTTCATCTTTCGTTCGGAATGCTCCAGCCATACAAGGCGATCTTTGATGGGCCTTTCAGCTTCAAGCTTTTTGAGTAGGCTTTCGATCTTGGCTGTTTCTTCTAAACGTTGTTCTAGAGAATGTTTTAGCTCCATATCTTTAACTAACTTTTTGTATTCTTGAGTTAGTATTTCGATTTTCTCAGACCTTTCATCTTCAACCTGAGTATTAACTGCATTGGTTAATTGTTTAAAGTCACATTGGTATTGTACGATGATTCTTTCACGACTATCTTCGAAAGTTTCCCAGTTAATTTCTTCACATATCTGACGATTATTGAAAGCCTGCTCAATAGTGAATGAGCGTTCATATTGGATAACTTCGTTATCTACATTGATGTAGCTAAACGGTTGGTTTTGGAGTGATTCTATATCACCCTCACAACCTGAAAGTGAAACGGTAGCGACGACAGCCGTTACACTTAACAGAAACTGTTTTTTTACTGACATTGTTTATCCTTAGGGTCATTAATCAATTGTTAAGTTAAGCCTTTTTATAAGCGAAGCGGCATCACCAACAAAAGTAGTCGTAGCCACGTTGGTGATGACTTCCCCGTCATGTTGAACGGAAATACTTATATAGGCGGCACTATACCTATTTATGTGTGGAGTTTTCTATGCATCACATTGATTTTTTTGATAAAGAATGCACTTTCTGTATGGTTGCAAAGTTCAACTCAATCTTCGGTTACTTTTATCGAGTCATAAGCCCCCATTTCTACATAAGCTAGAAAGTTACATTCCCACATCTCATATAGCTCGGTTGTTTCTTGCAGGTACATACCAAGCCATCCGCTGAAACGAGCGAAAGCGACGTTGTTAGCAAAATCAAAAGCCAAGTCAGGAACGAGCTCTGGTGTACCGGTTCCCACATAAAAAAGGTCAGTGATTTCAATAAGAGCGATATGGCTATCTTTGACATCCACCGTAATAGAGACAGGGTGAAAGCCGCCGTCTTTCGGGTGGTAGCTTGAGTCTTGAAAACAGATGGTCATTTTTCCTCGGTAATTAACATCATCAATAGAGCGTTTGATTAGGTCTTTCAGTTGATGTGAAGGCTTAGCTCGCTTGCACGCGAACATAGCCAGATTGGCTGCTTGATTCATAGGAACCTCTTTGAAATAAGTTAGGATTAACGAACGGATGTGATGTTGATTGAGATAGCAGGTTGCGTGATGAGAGTGTGAGTGATGGCTTTAAGCCAGCTAGCAAGTAAGGTTTGAACTTCTGGTCGTTGTAAGCTGCACTGCTTAATCTCTGGGTGGTAGAACCAACACCCTGCGAAGTTGAAATACAGCGATAGCTCTTTTTGTGTCTGACCAGCAACCATCACATCAAAGGTGGCAATAAAGCGAAGTTGCCAAGGTGTTTTGCTTGATGTTCGCTCCAATTGAATTTCGATTGGTTGAAAGCGACTATTGATATCTTTAGACCGTATGTTTAACGCTACCCGCTCGACTGTCTTTGGGATGGTGTTGTCAGACATGAGTGCTTCAAGAAAAGAATGCATGGGACTAACGAGTCCATCATTTACCCCAGAGATAGAAAACTTATTCATATCCACCCCTTTTCTGCAAATGACACACAATCCTCACCCACAACGATGTGGTCCAACACTCGGATATCCACCAGCTTGAGAGCATCTACTAAGCGTTGTGTAATGCGTCTATCTGCTTGAGAGGGCTCAGCGATACCTGAAGGATGGTTATGAGCAAAAACCACCGCAGCAGCGTTGTGGTTTAGTGCTGATTTGAGTACCTCGCGTGGGTAAATAGAGGCAGCATCGATAGTGCCAAAGAACAACTCTTCAAAACTGATCAATTGATGTTGATTATCAAGAAACATCACGGCGAACACTTCGCGGTCATGAGCCCCTAACTTGATCTTTAAATATTCCTTAACATTGGTTGGATTAGTGAACGTGCCTTCTCGCTTGTATTTCGCAGCCAGTGCTTCGGCTGCACGTTCTAGCAGTTCATTTAACTCTGAAGTTTTGAATGGGTAATCGTGTTGGTTGTTGGCGTTACGCATAAGAGCTCCTTGGATTATCTGTTTGGTTATGCGTACTGATGAAATATATCTGAGAGCATTTTGAATCGGGGTGTGAAGGGGGGGGGGTATTTCCAGAGACAGGTAAAAAATAACTCTCTTGCCGTTGTTATGTAGCAATCGCAATAAAGCGACGAATGAACAATCAACACAATCAGCTGGTGCAAAGGATGTATCGGCTTTTTAGTCTCTGGAGAGTATAAAAATGAAAAAAGAAATTTATGTAGAAGCAGCCACCGCAGAGAAGCGAAGAGGACGACTCTCTGCTGGGGTAGGGCTGGTTGTATTCGATGACTATGAAAGAATAGCGGATGAAGACTGGCTGCTCCTTGATAGCATCATAGACCGTAATTACGCAGACTTATCAGCACTTGCTTTTGGGCTGGAGCGTGCTTGTGACGGCGATATTATTTATTCAAGCAGTGACTATTGCGTTGATGGTTTTAATGAATGGCTTGATGGTTGGAAACGTCGAAATTGGCGTAAAGCAAATAAAAAACCGATAGCTCATCAAGACCTTTGGGAGCTAGTGGATAAACGAAGTGCAGATAAACAAGTTGAGGTGAGAAAAGTCGCGGCTTGTTCCGCAGGAAAAGATGCCGCTTATAGATACGCTCTTGCAGCGGTGAATCGTCAATTGTAATAAGAATAAATCACTTGCTGGCATAGCCAGCAGGTGTTTTTTGTCGTCACCGGATTTGGTATTGAACACCGCAGGGTGTAAAACGGTATTTTTCTACGTGCCAGGTAATCACATGGGAACCAATGACATAGGAGGATGCCCCATGAGATTTCTAAAACTAAAAGAAGTAATGCAAAAAACAGCACTAAGCCGCTCAGCGATTTATAGGAAGATGGATGTGGGGGAATTTCCAACCTCAATAAGTCTTGGTGATAGGGCAGTGGCTTGGCTAGAAAGCGAAATAGAAGATTGGATCTTAGGTAAAATCGAACAGCGTGATATGACATCGGTATAGGGCATAGACGGGAGAAATGCTCCCATTTATGCCGTATACCATAGAGTGGTGATGCAGTGTGATGTATACTGATGCACACTGCACCATTTTGATGAACAGAGAACGAAACAAATGAAATCAGTCAGAACAACAGTTTCATTGCCACAAGAGCAACACCAAGCACTACAGCAGATTGCTGAAAAAAACGGACTTTCAATTTCTTGGGTTATTCGACAAGCAGTCGGTGAATTTTTGACAAATAATAATGACTTTCAACCTCTCTCTAAATCAAACAGAACCGATGGGGATGTGAGTTAATGAATTACTCCCTCCATCAACAAGCGTGGTTGGCCCACTCACTAACACTAGCTGGCAAAGCTGAAGATTCAATGACCCAGACGATAGCTAGCGCTAAGGTTGATATGAACCCGCATCAGGTTGAAGCTGCGCTGTTTGCCCTAGCATCCCCGTTATCTAGTGGTGTTATTCTGGCGGATGAAGTTGGTCTTGGTAAAACTATCGAGGCAAGTCTTGTCTTAGCTCAAAAGTGGGCGGAGCATCGCCGTAAGCTTCTACTTGTTGTTCCTGCGACACTTCGTAAACAATGGAGCCAGGAACTGGAGGAAAAATTTTCACTACCCTCCGTTATTATCGAAGCGAAGATCTTTAATCAAAGCTTAAAGCAAGGCCATGCCAATCCATTCGATTTAGAAGCCTGTTTAGGTAAACCTGCTATCTGCATTTGCTCCTATGAATTTGCAGCTCGTAAAGAGTCTGAAGTCTCACGAGTGCCATGGGACCTAGTTGTATTAGATGAGGCCCATAAGCTCAGAAATATTTATAAAAATAACGGTGCTATAACCGCAAAAAAACTTGAAACGGCACTTCATGGACGAAAAAAGGTTTTATTATCAGCTACGCCTTTGCAAAACAGCATCTTAGAACTTTATGGTTTAGTTTCTGTTATAGACCCACACTTCTTTGGTGATCTCCCTTCATTTAAAGCCCGTTATGGTCGACAAAATCTTGACGAGATTGAACTGGCTTTTCTGAAAAGTCGATTGAGTCGTGTTTGTAACCGTACCTTACGTCGGCAGGTCCAAGAGGAAGGGGGAATAAGCTTCACTCGTCGTTATTCCATGACGGAAGATTATCGTCCAGGGGCCGCCGAAGAAAGGCTTTATAGTGAAGTTTCGGAATATCTTCAAAGAGAAGATTTACTATCAATCAAACCTGGTGCTCGTCACTTGGTGACACTTGTTATTCGTAAGATTTTGGCGTCTTCCTCCTATGCCATTCAAGGCACTCTTGAAACAATGATAGACCGTTTAGAGAAAAAGCAATCGTTAATCGAAGCGCTCCAAGATATTGATAACATAGATGATTACCAAGATGAAGACGTTATCGATGATGCTTACTTTATCGAACCTGAAGCATTAGAAGCTGAAATTGATCTATTGAGAGAGTTTAAAAGCTTAGCAAACAGTATCAGTGGTAATGCTAAAGCGGAGGCTTTGCTTCGAGTGTTGGGGCGTGCATTTGAAAAAACGAGTGAACTTGGTGGTGCAAGAAAAGCGGTTATTTTTACTGAGTCAGTTAGAACACAGACTTGGCTTGCAAATTTGCTTGAAGGGAATGGTTACCAAGAGCAGGTCGTTTTACTAAATGGTAGTAATAACGATGCTAATTCCAAATCGATTTATCGAAACTGGCTAGAGAAACATCAAGGTTCAAGCCGTGTATCTGGTTCAAAGACAGCGGATATGAAAGCGGCTTTGGTAGATAAGTTTAGAGATGATGCAACTGTGATGATCTGTACTGAAGCAGGAGCTGAAGGAATCAACTTACAATTTTGCTCTCTTTTGGTTAACTACGATCTACCTTGGAATCCGCAACGAGTAGAGCAACGGATTGGACGAGTGCATCGATATGGACAAAAACACGATGTGGTAGTGGTTAACTTTATCAATAAAGGTAACCGTGCCGATGAGCGGGTGTTTGAATTATTAAGTCAAAAATTTCAATTGTTTGAAGGTGTTTTTGGAGCCTCAGATGAGATTCTAGGCTCTATTGAGTCAGGTGTGGATATTGAACGACGAATTCATGATATTTATCAACACTGCCGCAGTGATGAGCAAATAGAGTCAGAATTTAACGACCTACAGGTAGAGTTAAAAGCTCAGTTAGAAGTCAAAGTCAAAGAAACAAGAAAGTCTTTGTTTGAACACTTTGATGCAGATGTTATCGGACGTTTGAATACACGTAGAAGTAAAGTCGTCAATCAACTATCTAGTTACCAACAACAGTTGCTACTTTTGGCTAACATGACGCTGCCACAAGCTGGTGGTAAGTTTACAGCATATGACGATGGCTTTAGTTGGCAGGGGACGAGATATCACCTAAATTGGCAAAACGCCGAGAATAGCGATCAACAGTTTTTTCGCCTAACAGAAGGCTTAGGAGCTTCACTTGTTCAAAATTTGAAGCAACAGAAATTGACCCCGATTCATTTAGCGTTTTCCTATCAGCCAGAAGAAGGTCAGTGGGTAGATGTAAAGAAACTTATTGGTCAAAAAGGTATTCTAAAAGCTGTAAAAGTTAGTATAGGCTCAAGTGAAGAAGTTCGAGAAAAAATATTACTTCTTGCTCATACAGATGCTGATGAGCCTGTTCACCCAGAGACCGTTGAACGACTCTTAAGGTTGCCGCTTAAGGAAGGTGAGTTAGAACGCGCAGCTATTGATTGTTCATCGTTAGAAAGTAATGAAATGAGTCAGCTTCAGTCATTTCGTGATGAAGTCGAGCGTGATAACGAACGTTATTATAATGAAGAAGTTGCTAAACTTGAGCGTTGGTCCGAAGACAAGAGAATAGCTTTAGATATTCGTATTAAGCAGTTAGACCAAGAGATAAAACAAGCAAGGAAAATATCGCGACAATTAGGGACTCTTCAAGAAAAAATGACGGCTAAACGAGAGTTGAAGTCACTCGAAAGAGAGCGTGATCAAGTAATGCTTAGTTACCATGAAGAGAAAAAACTAATTGAGCAAGAGGAAGATAATTTACTTGAGAAAATAGAAGCTAGGCTTGCGACTGACACTAAAATTGAAGTGCTATTTGAAGCGACCTGGAATTTACTGAATAGTAGAGAGCATTATGAATCAGAGTAAACAAAAACTAGAACTAACTTGGATTGGTAAAGAGAAGCGCCCTCGCTTAGAGCCTCGTATTCTTTTGGAAGATAGTGAACTGTCGTATCAAAACGAAAATAAAGAAGGATCCTTCAATAACAATCTTCTTATTCATGGGGATAATTTACTAGCACTCAAAGCGCTTGAACAGGACTATGCTGGCAAAGTGAAGTGTGTTTATGTTGATCCTCCATTTAATACTGGAGAAGCTTTTGACAATTACGATGATGGTGTAGAGCATTCCCAGTGGCTAACTTTGATGAGAGACAGGTTTGAGTTGATATCGCACCTCATGAGAGAGGATGGGACAATCTTTGTTCATATTGATGATAATGAACTTGGTTACCTGATAGTTCTTCTTGATGAGATCTTTGGCCGTGGAAATCGAGTTAATATAGTTACCTTTAAGCAAGGATCAGCAACCGGGCATAAATCAATCAACCCTGGCCTTGTTACGACTACGAACTATTTGATTGTATATGCAAAAAATAAATCAAAGTGGAAGCCAAACAGACTATTTACTGCACGGGAAAGGGACAACAGATACTCCCAGTTTATTTCAAACATAGAAGAACATTACAGCCAGTGGAGATATCAGACCCTTACTTCTGCTTTTTCAGAGCATCACAAACAACCGGCTAAAGAACTTAAAAAATCTCTTGGAATTTCATATGAATCAAAGCTTAGTGATTTTGTTCTTGAGAATGCAAATAGAGTGATTCGTACCGCTAGACCTGATTACAAAGCTGTAGGGCAGAATGTGCGAGATATTATTGACTGTTCCAAAAGAGAGCCCGAAGTCGTCCATTTGCTTAATCGTGATGGCTACTCGGATATGTACTTCAAAAATGGAGAGCGCTTTCTTTTTTACAAAGATAAACTAAAAGAAATCGATGGTCAGCTAGTTGCAGGTGAGCCCTTAACAAACCTATGGACAGATATACTATCAAATAACCTACATAAAGAAGGAGGTGTTAAGTTTCCTAAAGGTAAAAAACCCGAGTTCCTCATCAAACGCGTACTCGACTTGTGTACTGAGGAAGGTGACATTGTTTTAGATTCTTTTGCAGGTTCAGGTACTACAGCTGCAGTGGCTCATAAACTTGGACGACGTTGGATAACCGTTGAGCTTGGTGATCAAGCGTTTACTCATGTACAGCCACGACTCAAGGGCGTAGCTAACGGTAGTGATAACGATGGCATCTCTAAATCAGTTAACTGGCAAGGTGGTGGCGGTTTCCGCTACTTACGCTTAGCACCTTCCTTGCTCCAGAAAGATGAATGGGGAAACTGGGTTATCAACAAAGAATATAATGCAGAGATGCTTGCAGCAGCCATGTGTAGGCACATGGGCTTCACTTATGCGCCAAATGATACTCAGTTCTGGAATCAAGGCTACAGCACCGAAACAGACTTCATCTACGTTACTACTGGTGCGCTGGCTTATGACCAACTTAAGCGTATTAGTGAAGAAGTTGGTGAAGAACGTACTCTTTTGATTTGTTGTAAAGCGTTTATGAGTGAAGGTGCTGATTTCCCTAACTTAACCATTAAGAAGATCCCTCAAGCGATTCTGAACAAGTGTGAATGGGATAATGACGATTACAGTTTCACTTTAGACGTTTTGGCTGAACCTGAAGAATACGAATTGGATGAAGACGATGACCAATAAACAAAAATTAGAACTAACCTGGATTGGTAAAGAGAAGAAAACGAGACTTGAGCCTCGTTTGCTTTTAGAAGATGCTTCGACTTCATACACTTCTGATAGAGCTGGTATGAATACAGAAGATAACCTAGTTATTAGTGGTGATAACCTATTGGGTTTGAAAGCTTTGGAGGGGGAGTATCTCAATAAAATCAAATGTGTATACATAGATCCACCATATAACACTGGTACAGCTTTTGAGAGCTACGATGATGGTCTAGAACACTCTATGTGGCTTTCAATGATGAAAAGCCGACTTGAGATCATTTGGAAACTTCTTTCCGAGGATAATGGCGTTCTTTTAATTAGTATTAATGATGATGAACTTCATTATTTAAAAGTGCTTTGTGATGATCTGTTTGGACGAGATAAGTTTATTGCCAATCTAGTTTGGAATTACGAGGGAAACACTGATAATCAAGCTAAAATAATTAATTATCATGAGTATGTCTTGGTGTACTCAAAAACAGGAAAAATTGATGACCCAAGTGTTTTTGACCCTAATATTTCACAAAGTAGTAAATTATTTAAATCTGAAATACGAAATACGATAGTTAAAAATGGTCCTAAAAACCCTCCTAAGTCGGTTGTTATTCCCAAGGGTTTTCCATGTAACTTCGACAAAGGAACCATCTGCAAAGATGATGTGCAATGGCCAAAGTATAGTGATGACTTGATTGTAGAAGATGGTAAGTTGTGTGCTGAGGTTACGGCCAATACAGGATGGAGTTCCCGTGCTATTCTTGAGAGTTTTATTGAATCTAATTTCAATGCCGTACTTGATTCAAAAAAACAGTCGACAGTTTTTGAACTAACTAAAACTGGTGCTATTGAAGCTGTTAAAAAACGTGAACAGAAAAAAGGTCACTTTGTCTCCGTTTTGAGGGGGTTTGGTACAACTAACCAAATGAGGTTACTGTTGTCTAAACTAGGAATAAAGTTCTCCTATCCAAAGCCAGTTAACCTTATATCCTACTTGATTGAAGCATTTACCGATGATGGTGATATCATACTTGACTCTTTTGCTGGAAGCGGAACCACTGGTCATGCGGTATTACAACTAAATAAAGAAAAAAATACAAATCGAAGATTTATTTTGATTGAACTAAGAGATGAAACTGTCAAGTCAGTAATTCTACCCAGAATTAAAGCTGTAATTGAAGGTAATAAACAAGCAGGTTTAGAGCCTCATTATGGTGGCTTCCGCAGCTTGTATTTAGCCCCGTCTCTTCTCCAAAAAGATGAATGGGGTAACTGGGTCATTAATAAAGAGTACAATGCTGAGATGCTTGCAGCGGCCATGTGTAAGCACATGGGTTTCACTTATGCACCAAATGATACTCAGTTCTGGAATCAAGGTTATAGCACCGAAACAGATTTTATCTACGTTACCACTGGTGCGCTAGCTTACGACCAGCTTAAGCGTATTAGTGAAGAAGTTGGTGAAGAACGCACTCTCTTGATTTGCTGTAAAGCGTTTATGAATGAAGGTGCCGAGTTCCCTAACCTAACCATAAAGAAAATCCCTCAATCGATTCTGAACAAGTGTGAGTGGGATAATGACGATTACAGTTTCACGCTTGATGTACTAGCTGAAGATAATGTTGAACAATACGATGAAGAGGAAGAATAATTAATGAGCAATGATCTAAAAGTAGCAAATCAAATTAGTGCTCGTCTTTCTCTGCGTAATCCACAAGAAAAATCATTACAAATTCTTTGTGATGTCCTTGAGCAAATGGGGTTAAGCAAAGATCCTGATCTTAATCGTTGGATTGAGGTGTTAAAGCCACACTACTCATCAGTGAAAAAATTTGAGCGTGACTTCCCTTCTCTTTGTTTTGCCTTGGCAACAGGTGTTGGTAAAACACGTTTAATGGGCGCAATGATCGCTTGGCTTTACCTGACTGGCCGAAGCCGTCACTTCTTTGTTCTTGCACCTAACTTAACGATTTACGAAAAATTAAAGCATGATTTTCTTATGGGAAGCCCTAAGTATGTATTCCAAGGGGTTCCGGAGTTGGTTCAAACTCCGCCTGTTATCATTACGGGCGATGATTATGAAGATGGGCGTGGTGTACGTTTAGACTATGCCGTCGCTGAAAGTATGACTGGTGACCTTTTTGCTGGGGAAGAGGCCCCGCACATCAATATCTTCAATATCTCGAAGATTAATGCGAAGGACAACAAGAAAGGAGCCAATAAGTCAAAAGACCCTAAAATGCGTCGTCTTCAAGAGTATATCGGGGACTCGTATTTTAATTACTTGGCTGATCTCCCAGATCTTGTTGTTATCATGGATGAGGCGCACCGTTATTATGCTTCAGCTGGTGCCAAAGCTTTGAATGATCTGAAACCTGTATTAGGTATCGAGCTTACTGCAACGCCAAAAACAGTAGGTGCGAAACCAAAGGAATTTAAAAACATCATCTATCACTACCCTCTAGCTAGTGCTTTGAATGATGGTTATGTGAAAACTCCGGCGGTGGCTACTCGCAAGGATTTTAAAGCAAGTGAATACTCGCCAGAGAGGCTTGAGGAGATTAAGCTTGAAGATGGTGTACATCATCATGAGTATGTGAAGACTGAGCTCGCTAGTTATGCGAATAACACAGGTGAAAAACTGGTAAAACCATTTATGTTAGTGGTAGCTCAAGATACGCTGCATGCAGAAGCACTTAAGAAAAAGGTTGAGGATGATTCATTTTTTGAAGGTGCTTATAAAGGTAAGGTAATCACCGTACACTCCAACCAGACGGGCGAAGAGTCAGAAGAAACAACACAACGTTTACTTGCCGTTGAACATGATAAAGATACTGAAATAGTTATTCATGTTAATAAGCTTAAAGAAGGTTGGGATGTTACAAACCTCTACACCATTGTACCTCTTAGAGCATCTGCATCTGAGATTCTGACGGAGCAAACAATTGGTCGCGGTCTGCGTCTTCCATATGGCAAGCGTACTAAAGTAGAAGCAGTAGATAGATTGACGATCATCGCTCATGACCGTTTCGAAGATATTATCGATAAAGCCAATGATAAAGAGTCGATCATTAAAAAAACGCTTTATATTGGTTCTGATGACGAAGATGGGATCCCTGAAAAGAAACCACAGCAAATGTACGTACCTTCAATGGCTGATTTAGCTCTTGGAAATAAACCTGCATATATTGAAGATGGATCAATTCAAGAATCTAAAGGTGAGTGGAAGGTAAGTACAACCAATGATGATGGCGGAGTAAGTTCAGTAGAATCAATGGAGACACAGGCCTACACTCCAACTCAAAAGAAAATAGCAGAGCTGACGGTAGCTATCGTTCAGCAAGAAGCAAAGAACTTATCCAGCAGCAAGCAATTAACAGAAGAGCAAACTAAGTCACAGATTTCGAAGCGAGTTCATGAAGTAGCTAGAGGGTTAATGGCTCAAAATGTAACAGGATCCCAAGGGATTACTGGCGACTACACTCAATCTGTAGCGCAACAGATAGAGCAAGTAGAAATCTTCGATGAATCAGAGGTTGATAGTATTGTTGCAACCGTTACAGAAAAGATTGCTGAATACACTATTGATATACCAAAGATTGTTGTATTGCCAACCCGTGATGTGAATTATGGCTTCAATGATTTTGAGTTGTCAGGTTTAGACCGTATATCACTTAAACCTCAATCAAATGAGATAATTATTAGTAACTTGGAGAATAGTAAGCTAAGTACTATTAGCTGGGAAAAAGGCACTTCTTCCGAGGAAAGATTAGAAAACTATCTTGTATTTCATCTAATGGATCATGATGAAATTGATTACGATGTGCACGCAGCAATGCTGTATAAGCTAGCAGGCCAAATGGTTGCACACCTAAAAAGTTATTTGAGCGACGAAGATGCTGAAGGTGTCCTTAAAACCGTAGGTCTCACTTTAGCTGATTTTATTTGGTCTCAGATAAAGCAAAATATGTGGACCACTCCAACAGACTATGTAGGTAGTGTGACGCAAGGGTTTGATGTACTTCGTCCAACAACATTCAACTTTGCAAATGGTGAACAACCTAGAGATTTTAAAACTCCGGTTCAATCAGGAGAAAAAAGTCGAGTGAGACAAATGCTGTTTACTGGGTTTAACCGTTGTTGTTATCCATATCAAAAATTTGATTCTGTGGATGGTGAGTTAAGACTAGCCCAGGTGCTGGAGCAGGATAGCACCGTTATCAAATGGATGAAGCCTAGTACTGGGCAGTTCCGCATTGAATACCGTAGTGGTCAAAACTATGAGCCTGATTTTGTTGTGGAAACTAATGACGCATTTCTCCTTATGGAGCCTAAGAAGGCCAAAGAGATGGAAGATGTCGATGTTGTTGCTAAAGCTAAGGCCGCAAGTCGCTGGTGTAAATATGCTAATGAAAATGCAGCTAACACAGGAAGCAAACCATGGCATTACATCTTGATTCCACATGATGCAATTACACTGTCTCGCAGTGTAGGTGGTCTACTTCAAGAGTTTGAGTTTAAAGACGCGAGTTGATTGTTTAAATCACTTTTAACTGTTTAGTACCCGTAACAGAGAGGCTGCCTTTGGCGGCCTCTCCTATATGCCCGCTCCACCAGCACATCATAGGGATTCGGCGTTCTAGGTAATCGGTACGGTTATAAGCACTGCGAACCTGGTTGTCATCAACGTGAGCTAGTGCGGCTTCTATCAAATCGGCTTCAAAACCTTGCTCGTTGAGTGTTGTACTTGCAAGTGAACGTAACCCATGACTGACAAGCCTACCAGCAAACCCCATGCGTTTGAGAGCCATGTTTGCCGTTTGACTATTACATGGCTTCTTAGGATTGCGATCAGAAGGAAAGACAAATTCTCTATGTCCACTAATTGGTTTCATTACTTCAAGTAGATCAAGAGCTTGTTCAGTAAGGGGGATACGGTGTTCCCTGCGCTTTTTCATTCTTTCGGCAGGTATGGTCCAAACTTTTTCATTGATATCGATTTCACACCATTTAGCTCCAGAAGCTTCAGCAGGGCGAGTCATAGTGTGCAATTGCCACTCTAACAAGCATCGAGTTGTACGTTTGATGCTAGCATTTGCAATAGCACCCATAAGTTCTGGTAGCTCTGCTGGTTTTAACGCTGCCATATTTTCTTTTTTAGGCTTCTTAAAAGCAGCTTTAATGCCAGTCAATGGGTTAGCTTGAATTAGACCGCAGTTGGTAGCGAAGTTCATCACTTCATTGAGGCGTTGAGATAAACGTTTTACGGTCTCTAAACTGCCTTTAGCTTCGATAGGCTTTAGAAGTTCAATGATTAACGGCGCTGTAATATTTTTAACTGGCATATCAGCGAGGTGAGGAAATATATGAAGTTCTAGAGACCGCCAGATGTCAGTGGCGTAGTCTGGAGTAACGGAGTCTTTCTTAATTTCAAACCATTCCTTTGTTACGTTTACAAAGGTGTGTTCATGAACTTCTTTATACTCTTGCTGTTTTTTCTTTTGGTCTTCTTGAGGATCTATACCTTGTGCGATCAGCTCTTTTGCTAATAATGAGTTTTTTCTTGCTTGTGCAAGATTAACATCAGGGAATCGACCTAAACTGAAATTCGCTCGTTTTCCATTTGTCGGACGATAATAGTTAAGCTGCCAATGTTTAGAACCACTTGGAAGTACACGTAGTTGTAGACCTTGCCCATCTGAAAGACGATATTCCTTTTCTTTAGGCTTAGCGTTTTTAACTTCTGTTGCTGTTAGAGGTTTCGTGATTCTAGGCATCGTAGTAACCATTAGTTAGTATCCATAATCTATGGTTACTACAGTGGTTACTAAAAGTCAAAGATGTGGTGGGATATTACGGGATGTTAAAAGACGCTAAGTTGCTGATTTATGGTTGTTACAGGCATAAAAAAAGACGTCCTGGGACGTCTTAATTCATTGAATTGGTGGAGCTGGCGGGAGTTGAACCCGCGTCCAAAAATCATTCATCATTGGTACTACATGCTTAGTCGATCTTTAATTTCACCAGCAACCTGCGAACCGACACGCTAGTTAAAGGCTAACCTGAATTATAATTCGCGCTTTTCCTCTCAGGTGGGAGAAGCCACGCTAGCTAGTTTGGGTTTGATCTCTTATTATTCCCCGTCTTACGAGCGGAAGCTAGGGTAAGAGAGCTCTGAGCAGGTTATTAAGCTGCTAGTGCGTAGTTTTCGTCGTTTGCGACTATTTTTTTGCGGCTTTTAACGTGGCCAACCGCCCCACGGCATGCACCTCAGACTTCAAAATTCCTGTCGAATCCTAAATCAGCCCCAAGTGTTATTTGTATAGTACCAGAAAAGCTTAACCTGTCTAGCGCTGTGCGTTTAAGTGCTTAAAATTAACGCAAATTACTCTTCATAATTCGTGCTTTGTCTCTCGCCCAATCTTTTTCTTTCATATCAGTACGTTTATCATGCAGCTTCTTACCTTTCGCTACGCCAACTTTAATCTTCGCCCAAGAGCGAGACCAGTAAAGTGCGGTTGCGACAAGTGTCATGCCTTCACGGTTAATACGACCGATAAGGTTGTCGAGTTCTTTTCTCGACATCAGGAGTTTACGGATACGTGTTGGATTCGCCACAATATGAGTGCTCGCTTGAGTAAGCGGAGTGATCGTCATACCACTGATGAATGCTTCGCCATCTCGGATGTAAACGTAGCTTTCTGCGATATTGGTTTTGCCTTCACGTAGGGACTTTACTTCCCAACCTTGTAGCTCAAGCCCCGCTTCTATCTCATCATCGATGAAATATTCGTGGCGAGCTTTCTTGTTAAGCGCAATGGTATTGCTACCAGCTTTTGATTTTGATTTATTCTTTGCCATAATGGCCTCATTATACGGATTGAGCCCTAGATGGGGAATCCTTTTTATTTGCGCTCTGGCCCAATACAATTAAAATTGCAGTTTGTGTTAATGTAACGCTGTCTTTAACAGGAGTCTATATGCCAAAGGTTACTCGTTCAGCATTAGTGTCTTTTAGTGCCGACCAGATGTTCAGCTTGGTCAATGATGTTGCTCGTTATCACGAGTTTTTGCCAGGGTGTTCTGGTTCACGTGTGATCGAATCTTCAGATTCAACTATGGTGGCTTCAGTTGATGTCTCTAAAGCTGGTATCAGCAAAACATTTACTACCTCTAACCGTTTAGCGGATGGTGCTGAGATCTTGATGGAGCTGGTGGACGGTCCATTTAAAAAGCTGCAGGGTGGTTGGTATTTTACTCCGCTCGACGAGCAAGCTTGTAAGGTTGAGCTTAAGTTAGAGTTTGAATTTTCTAGTCGAATGATTGAAATGGCATTTGGTAAGGTTTTTAATGAACTAACGAGCAATATGGTCAGCGCTTTTACTCAACGAGCGAAACAGGTGTACTAAACCATGACTATTGAATCAGATATGATCCACGTAGAAGTCGTGTTTGCGCTTCCTCACGAACAGCGTGTGTTTACCTTAGTTGTGAACAAGAACGCGACCGTTGAAGAGATCATCGCACAGTCTGGTGTTTTGGAACTGTATCCAGAGATCGACTTAGCGAAAAACAAGGTTGGCGTATTCAGCCGCAACGTTAAGTTAGATGCAACGGTTCGTGATAAGGATCGTATCGAAATCTATCGAGCACTATTGGCTGATCCGAAAGAGATTCGCCGTAAGCGTGCTGAACAAGCAAAAGCGGTTGCAAAAAAATAAAAATGCTCAACGAATCTGAATGAGAAGAGAGCTCGCATCGGCGAGCTTTTTTTGTATCTGCTGGTTAGGTGATTAAGGTTGACTTGTTAGTGGATATAAAAAAACCTGCTCATGTGAGCAGGCTTTCGCGATTCTTTGCTTTGTCGACTGATAGCTTTACCGGCTGGACCAGAAAGCTAGCGAAGGCTTTCGAAGAACTCATCACTGGCTTCAAAATCACCATTTATCGTTACTAAGGTGCCAGTCGCATCAAAGTTAACAACGAGATTTTTCTGAATCGAGTCTTCATGGCCTTTTGTGTGATGGTAAATGTAGTACCACGTATCTGGGTAGCCGTTTTCGATAAGCATTGGTGAGCCCATAACGTAACGAACTTGTGTTTTTGTCATGCCAAACTTCAGCTGGTCGACAGCTTCCTGTTCAACATAGTTACCCTGATTGATGTCAATTCGATAAACCAACTTCTCTAATAGAGAGCAACCGGTCAACATTGTTAGTGCAAGTGGAACTGCAACTAACCACTTTTTAATTCGCATAGTTTGAGATCTTTCTTCGCTAAAATACTGCCTGATAATAAACAAGCTCCAGCAAGAAGTAAAAAGCTCCTTGCGCTTTGAACTTGTTATGACTAACAATTTTGAATTTAGTTGCAAAATTACCAATGATTTTTGGTAAATTATCAGAAAGTTGCTGAATAGTTAACCTAGGCTGCGGTTAATAATTCTTTTGCATTGGCTAATGTCGACTCGGTGATTTGACTGCCGCCTAGCAAACGAGCAAGCTCTGAAATACGTTGTTGCTCATCCAATGTGTGCATTTTAGTTTCTGTCTTGCCCGATTTGGTGTTCTTCGCAACGAACAATTGTTGGTGACCACAACCTGCTACTTGAGGTAAGTGAGTCACACACATCACTTGAGTAGATTCACCGAGCGTACGCAGCATTTTTCCAACAACCGCAGCAGTTGGTCCACTGATACCCACATCGACTTCATCGAAAATCAGGCTTGGTGTATCGACTTTTTGCGCGGTGATCACCTGAATTGCTAATGAGATTCGTGATAACTCACCACCAGACGCCACTTTAGCAATTGGCTGCATCGGTTGGCCTGGGTTGGTCGATACAATGAAGGTCACGTTATCCATACCCAATGGAGAAGGGTGTGTGTTGGTGTTGTTCACTTCAATGGCAAACTGCGCTTTTTCCATGCTCAGTTCGTGCATGCTTTGCGTGATCAGCTTGTTTAGCTCTTTTGCGTAACGAGTTCGAGATTTATGAAGCTTCTCTGATTTAGCCACGAACGATTGGTATTGGTTCTCGACTTCGCATGCTAACTCATCCAGCTTTTCATCGGAGCAATCAAGCGCTTCAACTTGTTGTAATAAATCTTGGTGATGCTTGTAAAGCTCTTCAGGCAACACATGGTGTTTGCGAGACATCGACATCACCTTTGAGAAACGCTCTTCAACGTAAGCCATACGACCGGGATCAACATCAATGCTGTCTAGGTATGTTCTTAACTCGTTGTTGGTCTCTTCGATCTGAATAATCGCTTCAGAAAGCAAGTTCGGTAACTCGGCCAATCTTTCATCTAGCTCAGCTAGCTGAATTAAGGAGTGATTGGCCGATTGCAGAATACCAAGCGCATTAACTTCTTCGCCTTCATAAATAAGCTCGATAGCTTGCTGACAGGTTGTGGCCAGTTCTCCGCTATTGGAGAGGCGCTTATGCTCTTGTTCGAGGTCTTCATATTCTTCCTCCCCAATAGACAGCTCATTTAACTCTTTGACTTGGTATTCAAGAAGTTGTTTTTGAGCTTGGTTTTGCTGGCTATTTTCACGCAACTCTTTTAAGTGGTTATCCGCTTGTCGCCATGCTTGGTAAGCATTACGTGTCGATTTCAATAGGTTTAAGTGGCCTGCGTATTGATCAAGCATAGCCATTTGGTAGTCACTTTTCATTAGCTGGTGGTGCGCGTGTTGGCCATGAATGTTGATCAACAGCTGCCCGAGCGATTTCAATTGCGAAAGAGGGACAGGGCTACCGTTGATGAATGCACGAGAACGACCTTCTTTTGATATGGTTCTGCGCAGGATGCACTCACTGCCATCAAGTAGTTCGTTGTCTTCTAACCAGCGAGTTGCATGCATATTGTTCTCAAGTAAAAAAGCGGCACTGACTTCGGTTTTTTCTTCACCTTGTCTTACCATTCCTGCATCTGATCTTCCTCCAAGGCACAAGCCTAAAGCATCGATAGCGATAGATTTACCCGCACCAGTTTCCCCGGTGATTGTTGTCATGCCTTTAGAAAGTTCTAGCTGTAAAGACTTAACAATAGCGAAATTATTAACACTTAAATGAGCCAGCATTTTTATTTACCTGTATAACTGAACAATACTGTATATAAGGTCAGTATATACTGTTTCTTTATACAGTAAAGTCGACCGGTGAAAATTTTTTGCGATAGCTCTCAGAATTGAACTTGTCTGTAGATCACTGAAACCGCTATAAATTCCCAACTCAGTCGTTCCTCCCTCTTGGGAGTGACAGTATAAGAAATTGACGAGAAGCTAGGGCCGACGGGCTTTCTATGGGTGATAAAAAAGGCTGACGAATGTCGTCAGCCTTTAAAATTTTCGGTTATTGCTAGAGCCGTTTAGTTAAAACAACTTACTCGACCAGCCTAGTTTATTACGTAGGACATGATAGTAGTTGTAGTCTTTCGGGTGGATTAACTTGAGCACATTTGGGCTTTGGTAAATGTGAATTTCATCGCCAGGGGAAACCGGTAGCGAGATTTGACCATCGCAGCTCACTTCTTGAGTGCCGCGGTTATCAGGCGATACGATCAGCTTGATGCGGCGCTTACCATCAACGACAAGTGGCCGGCTTGAAAGCGTATGTGGAAACATTGGGACCAAGGAAATGGCATTCAAACTTGATGACAAAATAGGACCGCCGCCAGAAAGCGAATAAGCGGTAGAACCTGTTGGCGTTGATACGATCAAACCATCAGAACGCTGTGAGAAGGCAAAGCTGTCGTCGATATATACTTCAAACTCGATCATATGTGCAACCTGACCGGGGTGAAGTACCGCTTCGTTAAGTGCGGCGTTGTGACTTTTTATTTGGCCGTGACGGTGAATTTCAGTTTCAAGTAAGAAGCGCTCTTCTTCCATGAACTCTCCTTTGAGTACATCAGTAAGTGCACTCTGGAAGTTTTCAGGATTGAGATCGGTTAGAAATCCAAGGTTACCTCGGTTAACACCAATCACCGAAATGTCAAAACGTGACAAGATCCTGGCTGCTCCGAGCATGTTTCCATCACCACCGACGACAATCGCTAGATCGGCACGCTTTCCTAATTCAATTAGGCTAGAAAAATGTTTTTTTGGGATATCATCTAAAATACTGGCGAGTCTGTCATCGACAAACACTTGATAACCCTCGGAACTCAACCATTGGTAGAGTTCTTTATGGGTCTGAATGGCTTGTTGATCTCGAGGTTTACCTATAATAGCGATGACTTCAAATGGCTTTTTCATACGGTTTCCAAACGAATTAGGCTTGAATCAAAATTCTTCATCCCCATAATAAAGGCAAGTTGAACGTCTATGCGAGTGTTTTATATCAATTTGAGGCGCAAACATGCCTGTCACTTGCATTGAAAACGAATTCTGGAGATATCATGAGCAACGAAGAAAACAAAGTAACCGAAGAAGAGCTAGATCAGATCATTGCTGAAGCAGAGAAAGTTGAAGAAGCTGAGCTTAATGAAGGTGCAGTTGACGAGCAGGAAGCAAAAATTGCTCAACTAGAAGCAGCGTTGCTATCTAGCGAATCTAAAGTGAAAGAACAGCAAGATTCTGTTCTTCGCGCAAAAGCTGAAGTTGAAAACATGCGTCGCCGCAGTGAGCAAGAAATTGATAAAGCACGTAAATTTGCTTTGAACAAGTTTGCTGAAGGTCTACTTCCTGTTATCGATAACCTAGAGCGCGCAATTCAAGCTGGCGATACAGAGAATGAAGCGGTAAAGCCAATCCTTGAAGGTGTTGAGCTTACGCACAAAACATTTGTTGATACTGTTGCTAAGTTTGGTCTCAGAGAGATTAACCCTGAAGGTGAAGTGTTCAACCCTGAGTTCCATCAAGCGATGTCTATTCAAGACAGCCCAGATCACGAATCAAACACAGTTATGCTCGTGATGCAAAAAGGCTACGAGCTGAACGGTCGAGTAGTTCGCCCTGCGATGGTTATGGTTGCTAAATAATTAAAGTAGTATGTAGTCAAGTGATTGACTGGCACACTTACTGAGTAAATAGCGACTGCAAAATAATTCACTGGTTAATGTGAAATGAAAAGAGAGGCATATGCCTCTCTTTTTTTATGCTTGTAACTTGGAGTCCTCGTGAATAGTAATCAAAAACGTATTGATAACGTCGTTCTCTTTATTTTATCCAGATCAGGTATTTAGAGTTTTATATTATGAAACTGATTGTTATTGATGGAATGTTTTGATGTCACATTTGTAAATTTTTTGTAAATAAGTGCTTTTAATTGTTATCTTTGTATGTAAAATCCACTGCAATATAGCGATTTTAGTCGCATATATAACTATAAAAGTACAAATTTTAAACACAACAGACTGGAGAAGAACGATGGATAAATCGCTCTCAAGTAAGATTTTTGTAGGCTTGTTTGCAGGACTACTTATTGGTACTGCTATTCAGTACTTATTTAGCGGTATTACGATATTTGATACTTATCTGCTTGGGTTAGCAGAAGGTGCTGGTGGTATGTTTGTCTCTTTGATCAAACTATTGGTTGTTCCACTGGTATATGTTTCTATCGTGTGTGGCATTGTTGAATTGAAAGATATTCGTTCTTTCGGTCGCCTAGGTGGTAAAACTTTTGCTCTTTACATTATCAACACCATCATCGCGATCTCTGCTGCCCTAACCGTTGGTCTTATTTTCCAACCGGGTGCTGGCGCAGATCTAGCTGGAACGATCTCTGAGACAGTTCAATTAACAACAACTGAAACGCCAGATATCTTCTCTCTCGTTGTGAATATCGTTCCTAGTAACCCTGTAGAAGCGTTTGCAAGTGGTGACATGCTACAAATCATTTTCATGGCAATTTTGACAGGTCTTGCTATTCAAGCTCTTGATTCACGTGGCGGTCCAGCGATAAAAACGTTCAAGATGGCTAACGAAATCATGATGAAACTTATCGGCCTCGTCATGAGCCTGGCTCCATTTGGTGTATTTGCACTGATGATTCAACTGGGCGCAACGCTTGATGCTAATACCCTGATGTCGGTCGCCGGGTATGTTGCACTAGTAGTTGCAATGTTAGTGTTTTGGATTTTCTTCTTCTACCCAATGATGGTTGGCCTAGCGACAGGTATTACACCTAAGCAATTCCTACGTGCAATTCGTGAGCAAATCCTTTTCTCACTATCGACGGCAAGTTCGAATGCGACGATTCCTGTAACAATGCGCACCCTAACTGAAAAGCTTGGTGTATCTAAATCAGTAGCTGGTTTCGGTGTTCCACTCGGCGCAACAATGAATATGTCTGGTGTATCTATCTACATCGCACTAGCGACAATGTTCGTCGCAAACGCATTCGGTCAACCAATCAACACTGCTGACATCTTTACTCTTGGTCTAACAATCCTGCTACTGTCTATCGGTGCTGGTGGTGTTCCAGGTGGTGGCGTTGTAATGGTAGGTGTTCTATTGCACCAACTAGGTTTACCACCAGAAGGTCTTGCTATCATTGCTGCTGTTGACCGTATTAATGACATGTTCTGTACTTCTTCTAACGTGGTCGGTGATACTGCGGTTAACACTATCGTTGCTAAGTCTGAAGGTGAAATCGGCGCAGAAGTTAACGAAGAAGCCGAATTACAGAAAGCAGAAGTATAATCAGAGGCTATTTGTTCTATCGATGAAACTTGAATAGAAAGCCTGAATAGATAAACGGAGCCAAAATGGCTCCGTTTTTATTGGGTGAGAGGTTAACCATATTTTATCGCTTTGGTTGAATAGAAACTTGGGCAGGTTGAGTTGATGAAAAGCTTTTTAACTAGTCTGCTTACAGAAACAGAAACAGAAACAAGCTCTTTCTATAGAAGAGTGGATCGGCGGCTGATAAACCTAGTTGTGGAAGTTATAAGCTCAGTAATGATAGGTATTCGTGCCGAATCATCCTTTTTTAGCAAAATAAATTTAAAAAAATATCTTTTTACCCTTGAAAAGATGTCGTGAGCCCTTATCTATTGGGCATACGAAAGCAAATTACATTTGCACTTTAATTTTGTGTCTTGGGGTTGAATCCCTGATTATCACCCCCCACATATGTGGGTATAGCAAAAACTAAATAATATATATTCGGAGATGGCCTGATGGGTAAAATCATTGGTATTGATTTAGGTACTACTAACTCTTGTGTTGCTGTTCTTGACGGCGACAAACCACGCGTAATTGAAAATGCTGAAGGCGAACGCACAACAGCATCAGTAATCGCATACACAGAAGGCGAAACGCTAGTTGGTCAACCTGCGAAACGTCAAGCTGTTACTAACCCTCAAAACACACTGTTCGCTATCAAGCGTCTAATCGGTCGTCGTTTTGAAGATGAAGAAGTTCAACGCGATATCGAAATCATGCCTTTCAGCATTATTAAGGCAGACAACGGTGATGCATGGGTTGAAGCGCAAGGCCAAAAAATGGCGGCTCCTCAAGTATCTGCTGAAGTTCTTAAGAAAATGAAGAAAACAGCTGAAGACTTCCTAGGCGAAGAAGTAACTGGCGCAGTTGTTACTGTTCCTGCTTATTTCAACGATGCTCAGCGTCAAGCAACTAAAGATGCTGGCCGTATCGCTGGTCTAGATGTTAAACGTATCATCAACGAACCAACTGCTGCTGCTCTAGCTTATGGCTTAGACAAGAAAGGTGGTGATCGCACTATCGCTGTATACGACCTTGGTGGTGGTACATTCGATATATCTATCATCGAAATCGATGAAGTAGAAGGCGAGAAGACTTTCGAAGTTCTTTCAACTAACGGTGACACTCACCTTGGTGGTGAAGATTTCGATAACCGCATGATCAACTACCTAGTCGATGAGTTCAAAAAAGAACAAGGTATCAACCTTAAAACTGATCCACTAGCAATGCAGCGAGTTAAAGAAGCAGCAGAAAAAGCGAAAATCGAGCTTTCTTCTACGACTCAAACTGACGTAAACCTACCTTACGTTACTGCTGATGCGACTGGTCCTAAACACATGAACATCAAAGTGACTCGTGCGAAGCTTGAGTCTCTAGTTGAAGACCTAGTTCAACGTTCTCTTGAGCCACTAAAAGTAGCTCTAGCAGATGCTGACCTATCTGTAGGCGAAATCACTGACGTTATCCTAGTTGGTGGTCAAACTCGTATGCCTATGGTTCAAGCTAAAGTAACTGAATTCTTCGGTAAAGAGCCACGTAAAGACGTGAACCCTGACGAAGCTGTTGCAATGGGTGCTGCTGTTCAAGGTGGTGTACTAGCTGGTGACGTTAAAGACGTTCTCCTACTAGACGTTACTCCTCTATCTTTCGGTATCGAAACGATGGGCGGCGTGATGACTAAGCTTATCGAGAAAAACACAACTATCCCTACTAAAGCGGATCAAGTGTTCTCTACAGCTGAAGACAACCAAAACGCAGTAACTATCCACGTTCTTCAAGGTGAGCGTAAGCAAGCGACTTACAACAAGTCTCTTGGTCAGTTCAACCTAGAAGGTATCCAACCAGCACCTCGTGGCATGCCACAAATCGAAGTAACATTCGACCTAGATGCTGATGGTATCCTGAACGTATCTGCTAAAGATAAAGCAACAGGTAAAGAGCAGAAGATCACTATCCAAGCATCAGGTGGTTTGTCTGATGAAGAGATCGAAGCAATGGTACAAGAAGCAGAAGCTAACAAAGAAGCGGACAAAAAGTTCGAAGAGCTAGTAACTGTACGTAACCAAGCTGACCAAATGATTCATGGTACTCGTAAGCAAGTAGAAGAAGCTGGTGAAGCTCTACCTGCAGAAGAGAAAGAGAAGATCGAAGCAGCTATCACGGCACTAGAAGAAGTTAAGTCTGGTAACGACAAAGAAGCTATCGACGCTAAAGTTCAAGAACTTATGCAAGCAGCTCAGAAGCTAATGGAAATCGCTCAACAGCAAGCTCAAGCACAACAAGCTGGCGCTGAAGCGGGTGAGCAACCTAAGCAAGATGACGATGTGGTAGACGCAGAGTTTGAAGAAGTTAAAGACGACAAAAAATAATTTCGTCGCAGAGTGGCCTGATTTCGTTATCGGAAGTGCTCACCTACTAGCGTAGGCTCCGCGCTCCCTCCTAGAACTCAAGCTATCTGCTTAGAAATTTGTCTCGAAGACTTATTAATACGGGCGTCAGAGGTAACTCTCACGCCCGTAAATTTGTGTTTAGACTTGTCGATCTAGATAATAGCTTTATTCGGTTCTTCAGCCGACAGAACTTTTATCTAGATTGATACACAGACTACTGAAGTGAACATTCGGTAGTAGCAATTATTTTGGTGACCTAGAACATGTCAAAACGTGATTTTTACGAAGTATTAGGCGTAAGCCGCGATGCATCAGAGCGCGATATTAAAAAAGCTTACAAACGCTTAGCGATGAAATTCCACCCGGACCGTAACCAAGGTGACGCTGCCGCACCAGATAAGTTTAAAGAAGTAAAAGTAGCGTACGAAATCCTGACCGACCCTCAAAAGAAAGCCGCTTATGATCAATACGGCCACGCTGCTTTTGAACAAGGCGGTATGGGCGGCGGCGGTGGTTTCGGTGGCGGTGGCCAAGGTGACTTCGGCGATATTTTCGGTGATGTATTTGGTGATATCTTTGGCGGCGGTCGTCGTGGTGGCGGTCAAGCACGTGCACAACGTGGTTCTGATTTACGTTACAACATGGAGCTTTCTCTAGAAGAGGCGGTTCGTGGTATTTCTAAAGAAATCGAAGTACCGACACTGGTTGAATGTGATACTTGTGACGGTAGCGGCGCTAAGGCGGGCTCTTCTGCACAAACATGTGGCACTTGTCATGGCCATGGCCAAGTACAAATGCGTCAAGGTTTCTTTGCAGTTCAACAGACTTGTCCTACTTGTAATGGTAAAGGCAAGATCATCAAAGATCCATGTAATTCATGTCACGGTCAAGGCCGTAAGCAGAAGACGAAAACACTTAACGTTAAGATCCCTGCAGGCGTTGATACTGGCGATCGTATTCGTCTGTCTGGCGAAGGAGAAGCGGGAGAGCAAGGCGCTCCAGCTGGTGACCTATACGTACAAGTACACGTAAAAGAGCACAATATCTTTGAGCGTGACGGCAACAACCTTTACTGTGAAGTTCCAGTCAGCTTCTCTATGGCTGCTCTAGGCGGAGATGTTGAAGTCCCTACATTAGATGGCCGTGTTAACCTTAAAGTGCCAGAAGAAACACAAACGGGCCGTATGTTCCGTATGCGTGGTAAAGGCGTGAAAGGCGTTCGTGGCGGCGGTGTGGGTGACCTAATTGTTAAGCTAGTAGTTGAAACCCCTGTTAAGCTAAGCTCTCGCCAAAAAGAGTTACTGCGTGAATTCGAAGAAACATGTGGTGGCGAAGCGGCAAGCAAGCACAAACCAAAATCTGAAGGTTTCTTCAGTGGCGTTAAAAACTTCTTCGATGACCTAACTAAGTAATCAATTAATTACTTGGTAACTGGTTAAGCCAACTAATAGGGTTGTTGATAAAATTAGGAAGCCTGCTTATGTAGCAGGCTTTTTTGCATCTGTAGATCAGAGAATAAATAGCTGATTTTTTGGAGGTACGTTCTCGAATTATTTGATGGTTTAATTCGTTACTTCCAACATGTTTCTGGCTCCGAGATACCTGAGTGGTGTAATTCCAAAATATCGGTCGTCGAATCTAAGCAGTCATCGTTTGTTTGTGGTGAATGTGGTTCAGCCTGAATCGAATAGGTGGTGCTGCTGGCCGAAACCGCTAGCGTGTATCGGCTAGTATCGGTATCACAAAATAAACATGTCCCTCTAGAAATAATACCCGCCGCTGCCGACGCGTAGTTTCCCGCGTACAGCGTCTCTATTTCCAACTGTATCTTTGTCATATCAGCCATTGCTGTGACTCGATGCGCCTTTATCACATGATTGGTATAACTTGGATACGCTATTGCACCTAGTATCCCTATGATGATGACAGTCAACAATAATTCGATCAATGTCATTCCTTTAATACTTAAGTTGTTGTTGTTGCATTTATTTTTTCGAATCATCACGAGTAGTTCCCTTTTATTATTCTGCCCATTTTTCTCTGGTGATAGCATCTGTGCAAGATTAAATACGGTTACGTATCGGTTTACATAGGAATTTGGGAAATGTCTCGCGGGTTTACCTTCTTAGAGCTACTTATAACCATTTCAGTGCTCTCAATATTACTGGCAGTTGCTGCGCCAAGTTTTAGTTCTGTCTCTCAGACCATTAAGATGCAAAGGCTAGCAAGTGAATTGAACGGTTTTATGATGCAAGCGAAATCTGAAGCTGTGATGAGAAATACAGACCTTTGGGCGCACTTTCTGATGAATGGTAACTCAAGTGATACTGGTGACTGGAAAGTAGAGCTAACTGAATTTAATGTTCCTAATACAGGTACTGCAATATTAACGATGGAGGGTGGGGCGTTCCGTAATGTTGATGTCACCGTTAACTATAGCTCAGAACAAATAAAATTCAGTGGAATCAATGGAAGGGCTAAAGATGGAAGCTTTTTATTTGATATTAATTCAAAGCCATTGAAATTAATCACGTATAGAGCTTCTGGGCGGATGAGGATTTGTGGTGTTGGGGGAGACTTTTATGGTTATCAAGCCTGTAGTTAGAAGGCGACAATGTGGTGCGACTTTAATTGAATTTATGATCTCTTCTATCTTAGGCGTTATTGTTATTGGAAGTGTCGGTTCAGTCTTTATATCAGGACAAAATATAGCATCAGAGAAAAGTAATGAGTTGCTATTACTACAGCAAGTTTCTGGTGCTCTCCAGTACTTTAAAGAAGATCTTCAGCGAGCTGGCTATGATGGAGGAGCTGGGATATCTCTAAAATTATCTGATGCCACAAATATAGTATACATATCTCCGGACTCAAAAACGGTCGCATACGCTTATACATATCAATCTGAGGTGAGAAATGTTGCGTTTGTATTTGATTCAGGTGTAGTAAAAGTCTGTGACAGTCCTTCTACCACTGTAAAAACAGTGTCTGCAGCCACGAGTGGTTGTTCTTCTATTTTTGAACCGAATCAAATCCGAGTGATTAACTTCGATGTTAGTCAATCAAGTATAGGCACTCAAGGGGTTAGTTCCGGTATTACAACCATTGCGATCTCAGCGGAGTTGGTTGGGGACACTTCAGTAAGTTATTCATCAAGTGTGGTTGTAAAAAATAGGAATTGGGGATGAATAAAAATCAACAAGGCGCGGTTGTTCTATTGGTGACAAGCGTGTTACTGGTCTCTGCTTTAATGCTCACTTTCGGTAGCTACCGTTCGGTTTTCTACCAAATAAAGAGAGCTCAAAATGAAGTGGAAGCTCGTAAGCAGCATTGGAAGGCAGAAGGAGGTTTAGAATGTGCGATTACAGAAATTAAATATGATCGTTCTATTCATCCAGTAAATCAGGCTTATAGTTTATGTGATTTATCTTCAATATCTATTTCCCCTCAGACTGTTGGTGAAACGATATATACGTTGACATCAATGAGTGGTTACAGTTCATTGAAAAAAAACATAGATATATCTTCTCGCTCAACTGGAGCTATTCAGGCTCGATCTGATCTTAAATTGATCGGTGCGAATGAATTTGTTCCCGATGTTGAAGGGGATGATCAATGTGTATCTGTTCGGTATGCGAGTGGGTTTATCATGAATGGTTCATTTAAAACCTTGAACCCTGCAGGTGTTATTTGTGACAGTGCGTACCAAACAGATACAGAGGCATCGGATTATATGTGCATATCAGGTGATAGTAATTGTGTGAAGCATAGTAAGTCGGATTACGACCTAACTGTTGTCGGGAGCGATATAACTCACAGAGGTGCAGATAAATTAGTTGAAAATGACTTTGTTTATGATCCTAGTCTTGACCCATTTGAAAGTTTTTTTGGAGATACAAGAAGTAATATTGATTCAATAAAAGCAGAGTATGAGATTGTACAAGGGACTGTAACCTCAGGATCTTCGGGAAGTGATAGCTGCCAAGATAGAATCAAGAATGCTTACTCTATCAACGATAATGTTTGGGTTGAAGGTGACTGTGATCTTGAAAGTGGTAACTTGCTGAATACAACTTCAATTGGTGCATCATCGAAGGTGTTAGTTGTCGAAGACGGGATTCTTAGTGTAAATGGGGCCAATGACTTCCCTGGTATTATATATCAGTTATTCACCTCTACGATTCCAAACGGTGCGAATTTAAGCTCGCGTTGGACAAGTGATGTCTCCACGTATAACAACCTCTCTACAGCTGAGTTAACGGTAGCCCAAAAAAAGAAACTAACATTCTTCTCTCGTGGTGCATTTAAGCCTAAAGGAGGTTATGTTTTTGATACACCGGGAGGCTTAACCGTTTTTGGTGTTTCATTAAGTTTAACCTTTGATTCCGGGTCTGTTCCAAATAACAGCTTAAAGGTTAAGTGGCAAAAAGGTTCATGGAATGATTTGTAGACAAAAAGGCTTCAACTTAATCGAAGTACTCATTTCTTTTTTATTGATAGGAGTAGGAGCTCTTGGACTTATTAAACTACAAACGTATGTGGAGCAAAAATCTGATTTTGCTATTCAAAGTGTTGAGGCTTTGCACTTAGCTGAAAATAAATTGGAAGGGTTTAGAACTCGCGGAGCATCTGCAGCTTTGTCAAGTATTACCCCTACCGATTTTATTACTGATATCGTCGATGGTGAGGATCACACCCATGTTAAGTATCAACTTGATTGGACAGTGACGAGTCGTTTATCTGGGGCGTTGAAAACTATCCAGATGACCAGTTCGTGGCAAGATAGGTTTGGAGAAGATCAATCCATAACTTTAGATACAATGATTTCTAAATACAGTGAGTTTGACTGACCTTTTAAATAAACAGTATCTGTATATCAGTTTCTACCAACTTTTTACTGATGATTTTAATTTTTAGGGTGTTATACCAATTCCATTAATTAACTTACCAATCGAGTCCAATCTCTAAAGCAGAGGGATTGGGACTCTTCGTTTATCTTCACAAAAACTGTTCCAAGCATTGCATACTGAGTTCACTATATCGTTATAGTTTTCAAAACACCTATTCGCTAACTTGTATTGTCGAAGCCATTGCCAAACTTGTTCTATCGGGTTTAATTCAGGTGAATATGGCGGGATATGGATTATCGTGATGTTCTTAAAATGATTGGCTAAATGTGTTTGATGCCAGCTCGCTTGATCCATAATAACCACGGAATGTTTACCTCTAGGGGTCGCCGTTGAGATTAATTCAAGATGCTTCGTCATTGCTTCCATGTTGCTTAACGGTGAAACAATAGCTTCAGCTTCGCCTGTATTGATACAAACGGCTCCAAACAAATAAGCATACTCAAATTGTTGCTGTTGAACGGCTCTAGGTCGAGTTCCTTTTTCTGCCCAAATCTTGGTTGTGGTATTGCGTTGACCAAATCTAGCTTCATCTTGAAACCAAACAAGCACTTCTTTTAAGTGGATATGCCCAGGGATCTTAAGGATCGTTTCTATTGGGAATTTTTTTAAAAGATTCTTGAGCTTCTTCTGATTGTTTTGGGTGCTTTGAACGTGTTGTTATCCAACTCAAATTAAGTTCATGCAGTAAGCGGTATACACCGGATGGTTGGTAAGATATATCAAATTCATCAAGGATGAATTGTGTGATATCACTCCCTTGTAAGCGCCCACCCTCAGGTTTTATTGCATTTGAAGTGACGTATTCTTTAAGATGTTTTTTTTGCTCAATAGTGAGTCTGGAAGGTCTTCCTGTATGAGGTTTTTCTACTAACCCTTCAACACCAAAATCAAGATAGGCCTTGATCCATTTATTCACACTGAGACGACTGACTTTAAGGAATGACGCGATTTCAGTTCGATTTTTACCATCGATAAAGTGAGAGACTGCGAGTAATCTTAGCCTCAACCTCGCGTTGGAGGTTGTGCCGATAAGCTTTGATAAATCTGAGTTCATATAGGCTCCTTTCAGAGTCTATATTAGATCATTAATTTAATGGAATTGGTATTATTTGCGCCCTGGTTAAAGTTATGTATACGGGATGGTGTGTTTTGTGTTTTTATATTGTTGCTACCTAATAGTAATTTTGCAAAATATGTCTCCATTTATGTAAAATAAGGTGGAACCTTGTGCTTTTTAATGGCGATTTAAATAGAATATGTGCTGTGCCAATAGGCCTTGATTAAAATTTATATAAGCCCTAAACAAACAACATCACATATGGAGTTACCATGAGTAACCAAGCCGTAAAAAAAGCACCGCCGACTGATAAGATCAGTGGGATGGACCGCTTTCTAAACTTCATTGAACGTGCCGGTAACAAAATCCCAGATCCTGCCCTACTCTTTTTTTGGGGACTTATTTTAGTCTGGGTGTTATCTGCTGTATTCTCACGTTTTACTTTCGATTTGATTCACCCTGTATCTGGTGAAGCCATTGTCGTTTCGAACTTATTAACAGGTGAGTCCTTTGCGAGCTTTTTAGCTAATATGGTGACTAACTTTACCGGGTTTGCACCTCTTGGAATCGTGCTGGTTGCTATGTTAGGTGTTGGTGTTGCTGAAGCTTCAGGCTTTATTAATACTGGTCTGAAAAAGATGCTGAACGTGACTCCTGCTAAGCTATTAACGCCGATGCTGATCTTGGTAGCTATTGTGTCTCACACAGCTGCCGATGCTGGTTACGTACTGGTTATCCCTCTTGGTGGTATTATTTTCCACGCCGCGGGTCGCCACCCTCTAGCGGGTATTGCAGCAGCGTTTGCTGGTGTATCAGGTGGCTTTGCGGCAAACTTCTTGCCATCAGGTATCGATCCTCTTTTGGCGGGCTTTACACAAGAAGCTGCGCAAATTCTTGATCCAGATTACATAGTAAACCCTCTTTCTAATATCTTTTTTACAGGTTTATCTTCCCTATTAATTGTAAGTATTGGTTGGTATATAACGGATAAGATTATTTCACCACGTCTTGCTAAAACTGCTATCGATGAAGATGCAGAAGATGCACCGGATATGGGGTCATTTACCGAAATTGAAAGTAAGGCTTTCTCGCGTGCGGGTTGGGCAATGGTCGTTGGTATTGTTGCTTTGATTGCTGCTTTAGTACCTGAGACCTCGCCTTTGCGTTCTCCTGCGGGGGAAATCACTTCTTTTAATGCGCCAATTATGAAGTCTATTGTACCGCTTATCTTTATCCTGTTTATTATTCCAGGAGTGGTTTACGGTCGTATTGTTGGTACTTTTAAAGCTAGCGACGACATCATTAAATCGATGTCTGCAACTATGGCAAGCATGGGCAGCTTTATGGTGATGGCTTTCTTCATTGCTCAGTTCCTAGTCGCTTTCTCTCAATCTAACTTGGGTACATTACTGGCGCTATCTGGTGCTCAGTTATTGCAAGCGATGAACCTACCAGGACAAGTGACGATTATTGGTATGATTTTACTAACCGCATTTGTTAATTTATTAGTCGGTTCGGCTTCTGCTAAGTGGGCGCTGATTGGTCCTATTATGGTTCCAATGCTAATGGCTGTCGGCATCTCTCCAGAGCTGACGCAAGCGGCGTACCGTGTTGGTGACTCAGTTTCCAATATCATTTCTCCGATGATGGTGTTCTTCCCATTAGTTGTTGTTTACATGCAGCGTTATGTGAAGGGGTCAGGCATTGGTTCACTAGCCTCTATGATGATGCCATACTCTATCGCGATGGCAATTGGTTGGTCTATCTTCTTGCTAGCTTACTGGGCGCTTGGTATCCCACTAGGTATCCAAGCACCTTACACTTACACAATGTAAGGCCCCACTAAGTCATATTAAGCAGCACTAATAAATGGTAAGCTCGCACCGAACAAGCGAGCTTTTACTGATTATTTTCCTATGTTCTATATTTATTAGGGCAGCTTTAATGAGCTCATGGCTATTTTTTTTCCGTGTTTAGTATTCCTTATACTGAGTATAAGACTAAGATCTAACTTAAATAGCACGGTATTTTCAGATAACCGAACTCTATTTTTAGTCACTTCAATTAGAACCTCGTTAGTCACTTTATTTCACGATATTGTCCACTTTCGCTAAGATTAGGTATGCTTTATTGCATACCTTTTTTGTTCCTATTTCTTTGTTTTTCTGGAGTTCCCTTTGTCAGACTATCAATTCAGCCCTCAAGATGAAATTTTTATGCGACGTGCCATTGAGGTGGCTAAGCAAGCTGAGAGTGAGGGAGAGGTTCCCGTGGGTGCCGTTTTGGTAAAAGATGATGAGATTATCTCTGAAGGATGGAACCGCTCGATTGGTAGCCACGATGCCACGGCACACGCAGAAATTGAAACCTTGCGTAAAGCGGGGCAAGCTTTGGAAAACTATCGCTTACTTGATACCACTTTATACGTCACGCTAGAGCCATGTCCTATGTGCGCCGGAGCCCTGTTACATAGTCGTGTAAAACGCATTGTGTTTGGTGCGCCTGACTTGAAAGCTGGTGCGGCGGGTACAGTGTTAAACCTATTTAAAAGCCAAGCGTCTTACCACTATGCTGATGTTGAACACGGCTTGCTAGAATCAGAGTGTCGTGAGCAATTGCAGGCATTTTTCAAGCGTCGTCGAAAAGAGATCAAAGAGCAAAGAAAACGACAGCGATTAGATGAAGAGCTGGGCGAAAAAGCAGATAAAAGTTAACAGTCTGAATAGATCATTCCGCGCTTATGAGACGTTAAAAATAGGCACTTTCTATGCGAAAGTGCCAAAGTAAACTTACTCGGCAATCATTTGCATGAAAGCACGGTTGCGCCAAATGATCTTTTTCTTATTATTTGAAAGCATACGCTTACGACGGTTTGCAGCAACGGTCTTATCAAGGCGCTTCGGTTTCAGTTTGTTCTTTATCATTTTAACGATTTCCTATTTGTCGTCTGACTTGTAGTTTGGAGCAATGTTTAATTATAGTGTTATTCGTTCTACCATGTTCGAATTTGCTTCGAGAGACATTCTACTCAACATTCGACGTCTTGATGAGACAACCCGTAATATTGATTATGGTGTGCCGTTATAAAGTTCGATTGTTACTGCAATATGACACGCTGCCTCTAAGCCTCACTTTGCCTATCCTACTCCGTTAGCGCGAAGCCATAAAATAGGGTAATAAAAAAGAGCAAGGCTAAATGGCATTGCTCTTTTAGATTTTACTACGGGGAAGCAGAACTATTAATTACCGACTGAGCAGCATTGATGGCTGATTCAGAGCCTGAGATCTCTAAAGGCGGGATCACGACCAAACCTTCAAGACTCGCTTCTTGTTCTTTATGCCGCTTATTTACATGGCCGATAATACTTTGGTAATAACGGCGAATGTTTTCAACGTAATTTTTTGCTTCATCACCGCGGGCGTACCCGTAACGAGTATGTCTATAGTATTTCTTCTGTCGTAATAGAGGTAACCTATCTTTTACATCCCCCCAAGCATCAGGATCGCCACCTTGCGCTTTGGTTAAGCGACGTGCATCCATCATATGCCCGTAACCTACATTATAGGATGCAAGGGCAAACCAGATTTTCTCGTGTTGGTCAATGGAGTCTGGGACCCGGTTTACGATACGACGCAGGTATTCGACTCCGCCCTGTACCGATTGCTTAGGGTCGAGACGGTTAGTCACACCAACACTTTTCGCTGTAGGCAGTGTCAGCATCATCATACCGCGAACACCCGTCGGTGAGCGTGCGACAGGGTTCCAATGTGACTCTTGGTATGCCAAAGCAGCAATTAAGCGCCAATCAAATTCTTTCGAGTATTTCTGAAACAGTGGTGACCATTTTGGTAGTTTGCTATCTAACGCGCGGATAAAGGCACGAGTATCAACGTAGTCAAAGGTACCAATGTGGCCGATGTATTTCTCTTCCAGTGAAGCCAATTCACCAGATTGCTTTAGGTGGCCGAAGAACTCGATCAGTAAAGCATAAAGACTTTCATCTTCAGATCTCTGTAAATACCAAGAGATTGGTTGGTCTTCTGTTAGCTCAAAAGCTAATGCGACGTCTGGGTACAAACGTTGTGCCAGTGATAGCTCGATAGAGTCTGCCACCGTAAATAAACGTTCGCCTGTCGATACTTCTTTTAGCAGGTCATTGATGTCTGCATTGTCGACCGCGTCGTAGATAAAGTCATCGTGTATGTTCTGCAGTTGCTTGAGTGTTGGTTCGAAGTGTGAGTCTTTCACTACCACCAAAGCTGGAGTTAATGTGTCACTGGATGGTGTTTCTTCCAATTGAGTTTGTGCGTTTACAAATTCAGCCTGACGTTCGTTTTCAAACGAGATCAGTTGTTCGAGGTTTCTTGGCCTCCATTGACCTTTCTTGTAAACGACTTGCTGGCTTACATAGTAATAAGCAGGTGCAGCGCGATACGCACGTGTCAGGTTATTGTTTTGTGTTAATCCGGTTGCGATGAGATCGATTTCACCTTTCTTTAAAGCAGGGAATAGGCCGGATAAGCGGTAAGCGGGTTTAACCTCAAGCCTTACACCAAGCTCTTGTGCAAACTCACGAGCTAACTCGTAATCTAAGCCTGCAGGGCCATCAGGACCAATGTAATAAGAGAGTTGGTTATTGAGGGTTCCGACACGAAGAACGCCGCGATCTCGTATCTGCTCAAGGACACTTTTAGGTTCAGATTCAATCTGGCACCCTATTATTCCAAACAGGGCAATAGCGAGCAGAAGGAATTTAGACGAAAAGGTGAGCGTAAATTTAGGCATCAAAATGAAATCTCGAAAAGTGGAAGCCCCTTTATACCAAACCACGCAAGGCTGGCAAAGCAGGTTTAATTAAACAGATGTAAAAGTGGTGATAAATGCAGCAAAAGTACCATTTACACAGAAAGATAAAAAAAATAACGCAAACGGTTGCTTTTGGTGTTACGTCACAAAAAGAAATGCTTTATAATGCGCTCGCATTGAAGAGGTGGGATCGGCATAGGTTTGGCAACCTTCGGGAAATTCTCTCAGGAATAGCTTCGAAGAAAACAGTTAGGTTGTACCTGTAACCCACTGAATTTATTCCAATACTACCTTAATCAACTGCATAAGAGACCTAAGCACATGAGAATTTTGCGTGGCTCCCCAGCTCTATCTGAGTTTCGTATTAACAAGCTTTTAGAGCTTTGTCGTGAATTAAGCTTACCTGTAACAGGTATTTACGCTGAGTTTGCCCACTTTGCTGATTTAACGGCAGACCTAGATGAGTCTGAAGTTGAGAAGCTAGAAAAGCTACTGACTTACGGTCCAACGATTGAAGAGCATGAACCTGAAGGTTTACTGCTGCTTGCAACGCCACGCCCGGGCACTATCTCGCCTTGGTCTTCAAAATCAACAGATATCGCACACAACTGCGGACTGGCTAAAGTGTCACGTCTAGAGCGCGGTACAGCTTTCTACATTGAAACCTCTGCTGAACTTTCTGAACTTCAACTTGTTGAGCTGAAAGCAATTCTGCACGATCGTATGATGGAAGTGGTTTTCACTGACTTCGAATCTGCAGCGGCACTGTTCACGGTTGCTGAGCCTGCTCCATATATGGAAGTTGAGCTATTAGCAGGTGGACGTAAAGCGCTTGAAGAAGCAAACGTTACCCTAGGTCTTGCACTTGCAGAAGACGAGATTGATTACCTTCTTGAAAGCTTCACTGAAAAGCTAGGTCGTAACCCGACTGACATCGAGCTAATGATGTTTGCACAAGCGAACTCAGAGCACTGTCGTCACAAGATCTTTAATGCTGATTGGACTATCGATGGCGTTAAGCAAGAAAAATCATTGTTCAAGATGATTAAGAACACCTTTGAAACGACACCAGAACACGTTCTGTCTGCTTATAAAGATAACGCAGCGGTAATGACAGGTTCTGAAGTCGGCCGTTTCTTCCCAGATCCAGAAACTCGTCAGTACAACTATCACCAAGAGAAAACACACATCTTGATGAAAGTTGAAACACACAACCACCCAACGGCAATCTCCCCATGGCCGGGCGCATCAACAGGTTCAGGCGGTGAAATCCGTGATGAAGGCGCTACTGGTATTGGTGGTAAGCCAAAAGCGGGTCTGGTTGCGTTCTCTGTATCTAACCTTAAGATCCCGAACTTCGTTCAACCTTGGGAAACTGATTTTGGTAAGCCAAGCCGTATCGTTACTGCATTAGATATCATGCTTGAAGGACCTCTTGGTGGCGCGGCATTCAACAACGAATTTGGTCGTCCAAACCTACTTGGTTACTTCCGTACTTACGAAGAGAAAGTTAACTCTCACGCAGGTGAAGAAGTACGTGGTTACCACAAGCCAATCATGCTGGCTGGTGGTTTAGGTAACATTCGTGATGATCATGTTCAGAAGAAAGAGATCCCAGTAGGAGCCAGCCTAATCGTTCTTGGCGGTCCTGCAATGAACATTGGCCTTGGTGGCGGTGCAGCATCTTCAATGGATTCGGGTTCTTCTTCTGAAGACTTAGACTTCGCTTCTGTACAACGTGAAAACCCAGAAATGGAACGTCGTTGTCAGGAAGTGATCGACCGTTGTTGGCAGCTTGGTGATGCGAACCCAATCGCATTTATCCATGATGTGGGCGCAGGCGGTATCTCGAACGCACTTCCTGAGCTAGTAGATGATGGCGAGCGTGGCGGCATCTTTAACCTACGTGACGTACCAAACGATGAGCCGGGCATGAGCCCACTTGAGATCTGGTGTAACGAATCTCAAGAGCGTTACGTAATGGCGGTTGCTGATAAAGACATGGCAACATTCGACGCGATTTGTAAGCGTGAGCGTGCACCTTACGCAGTCGTTGGTAAAGCAACGGAAGAGCGTGAGCTTAAACTTGAAGATTCACACTTCGACAACACGCCAATCGACATGCCAATGGACATCTTATTAGGTAAAACACCTAAGATGCACCGTGACGCTAAGACGCTAAAAGCGAACAACCCTGCGATTGACCGCTCTGGTATCGAGATGAACGAAGCGGTTGACCGTGTTCTTCGCTTGCCAACAGTCGCTGAGAAAACATTCCTTATCACTATCGGTGACCGCTCGGTAACTGGCCTTGTTGCTCGTGACCAAATGGTTGGCCCATGGCAGGTTCCTGTTGCTAACTGTGCTGTAACAGCAGCAAGTTACGACTCTTACCACGGTGAGGCAATGTCTCTTGGTGAGCGTACACCAGTGGCACTTCTAGACTTCGGTGCATCGGCTCGTCTAGCGGTTGGTGAAGCAATTACTAACATCGCAGCGACCAACATCGGCGATATCAAACACATTAAACTATCGGCTAACTGGATGTCTCCAGCAGGTCACCCAGGTGAAGATGCAGGTCTTTACGAAGCGGTTAAAGCGGTTGGTGAAGAACTATGTCCAGCATTGGGTCTAACTATCCCAGTGGGTAAAGACTCAATGTCGATGAAGACTAAGTGGGAAGAGAACGGCGAGCAGAAAGAAGTAACGTCTCCGCTATCTCTTGTTATCACTGCGTTCGCACGTGTTGAAGATGTTCGTAAGACAATCACTCCTCAATTGCGCACTGACAAAGGTAATACAAGCCTAGTTCTTATCGACCTAGGTAACGGCAAGAACCGTATGGGTGCGACAGCACTTGCACAGGTATACAAGCAGCTTGGTGATAAACCAGCAGACGTAGACAACGCAGCACAGCTAAAAGGTTTCTACGAAGGTGTTCAAGCTCTGGTTGCTAACGACCAAGTTGTCGCTTACCACGACAAAGGCGACGGTGGTCTATTCGTTACTCTTGCAGAGATGGCGTTCGCAGGTCACTGTGGTGTTAATGCTGATATTGCAGCGCTAGGCGAAGATACGCTTGCGGCACTATTCAACGAAGAACTAGGTGCGGTAATCCAAGTTCGCAACGATGACCTAGACGCGGTTCTTTCTACACTTGCAGCAAACGGTCTAGAAGCGTGCTCGCACGTAATCGGCAGCGTTGAAGCATCTGATGAGCTAGTGATTAAGTCTGGCGAGTCTGTAGTAATTGAACGTAACCGTACTGAACTACGTACTATCTGGGCTGAGACAACGCACAAGATGCAAGGTCTACGTGACAACCCAGCATGTGCCGACCAAGAGCACGAAGCGAAGAAAGACAACTCAGATCCGGGTCTAAACGTGAAACTGAGCTTCGACGTAAATGAAGACATAGCAGCGCAATTCATCAATGCTCCTATGATAAATAAGGGCGCTAAGCCTAAGATGGCGATTCTACGTGAGCAGGGTGTTAACTCTCACGTTGAAATGGCAGCAGCATTCGACCGTGCAGGCTTCGAAGCAACTGATATTCACATGAGTGACATCCTAACGGGTCAAGCGGTTCTAGAAGAGTACAACGGTCTTGTGGCATGTGGCGGCTTTTCTTACGGTGACGTACTAGGCGCTGGTGAAGGTTGGGCTAAGTCGGTTCTGTTTAACGACTCTACGCGTGACCAATTTGAAAACTTCTTCAAGCGTGAAGATACCTTCTCTCTAGGTGTGTGTAACGGTTGTCAGATGCTGTCTAACCTACGTGAACTTATCCCGGGTGCTGAGTACTGGCCACGTTTCGTTCGCAACGAATCAGAGCGTTTTGAAGCTCGTTTCAGCCTAGTTGAGGTTCAGAAGTCTGATTCTGTATTCTTCAACGGCATGGAAGGTTCTCGTATGCCAATCGCAGTTTCTCACGGTGAAGGCCGTGTAGAAGTACGTGACAACGACCACCTAAACGCGATTGAGAGCTCAGGTACAGTTGCTCTACGTTACGTTGATAACAACGGTAACCAAACGCAGCAATATCCGAACAACCCGAATGGTTCGCCAAACGCTATCACAGGTCTAACAACGACGGACGGCCGCGTGACTATCATGATGCCTCACCCAGAGCGTGTATTCCGTACGGTTGCTAACTCTTGGTCTCCAGAAGGTTGGGGCGAGAATGGTGCTTGGATGCGTATGTTCCAAAACGCACGTAAGAATGTGGGTTAATTAATCACTTACCTACATGCCGCGTTAATCTAGATTGGATTAAGCAAAAGTTAAAAGCGCAGATCGAAAGATCTGCGCTTTTTATTGTTTACTGCGCTTTTAGCGGACATTTTGATAAAAGAAAAGCCGCTGGATTTAACCCCAGCGGCTTTCTGATTTATAACAAAATGCATCTAGCATTTAGATTAGTTGTTGCTGTGTAGCTCGCTGTTCAGTTCAACAGCAGACTTGTTCGCTAGACATTCGATTTGACCGGTGATCGAGTTACGACGGAACAGAAGATCAGAAACACCAGCTAGGTCGCGAGCTTTAATGATTTCTACTTCGTTGCCTTCTTTATCTAGCATACGAACCTTAGTACCCGCAGTTACGTAAAGACCAGACTCAACCGTACAACGGTCACCCATTGGGAAGCCAAGACCCGCGTTTGCGCCTAGTAGGCAGTTTTCGCCGATAGAGATAACCATAGTACCGCCACCAGATAGCGTACCCATGATAGAAGCGCCACCGCCGATGTCTGAACCGTTACCCACAACAACACCTGCAGAGATACGACCTTCAACCATGCTTACGCCAGTTGTACCCGCATTGAAGTTGATGAAACCTTCGTGCATAACCGTTGTACCTTCACCCACATGTGCGCCAAGACGAACACGAGAAGTGTCAGCAATACGAATACCTGTTGGTACCACGTAATCCACCATTTTAGGGAACTTGTCTACGCAATCTACAGACAGAGCGCGACCAGCAAGGCGAGCTTCGATTTGACGCTCAGCAAGCTCTGGAAGATCGATAGGGCCTTCGTTAGTCCATGCGATGTTGTGCAGTAGACCGAAGATGCCGTCCAGTACTGTACCGTGTGGTTGTACTAGGCGGTTAGAGATAAGTTGTAGCTTAAGGAAGCCTTCAGCAACTGATGCTGGCTTCTCGTCAGCCGCAAGAACAACAAGAACAAGTGGTTGCTCAGATGCTGCTGCTTTTTCTGCAAAAGATGCGTTTGCTGCATCGTCGTTTGCTGCGAATGCTTTCGCTAGTTCTGCGCTTTGTGCAGCAGAGATTTCGATAGCTTGGTTGCCTTCAGTGTAACCTGCAACCTCACCAACAGCTGCTACAAGAGCATCGCTTGGGTTTAGAAGTGGGTTAGGAAAGAACGCTTCAATGATTTTATTGTCGCGATTTTTGGTTGCCGTACCGAAGGCTAGTGAAAAGTAAGCCATGTTGAATCTCCATGTGTTGAGTCTTGATTTTGCTATTCAATAACAGCGGTTCGAATAACAAGCGCTGCCGTTAGCAAAGTTAATTTAATTGCGTTCATCATAAAGAGAGCGCCCTCGTTATGAAAGGCCGCATTGGGATAAAGTCTGTAAAATGATACTGCTTGTCTTTTTAGCGATAGTTTTTATTATCCGGATACTAACCTAATAGCTTAACGAGTCGCACTCACTTTAGTTGCACGTAACAACCTCTATTCCATATCTGATACTTATGTTAAGTGATCTCTTTGTTATCAGTATCAATAGGATTAGTCACACTTCCTTCATAAATATATGTTTATTATGAAAATTAATCGAGTTCTGTTGATTTATCGTTTGTGCTTACAATCTGAGTAAATACTCAAACTTTCAACCAACTAACTAAGATGAAAATCACTAAAACTTAAAAAAATATCAGTATATTGCCTGCAATAACGACATTAAAACGATGAATAAAGGATCTTCTATGAATTTTACTAAGTCTTTACTGGTGCTCTCTATCGGCATGGCGATGGTTGGTTGTGGCTCGGATAGTGACGATATCACGGTGACATGTGATACCGCGGATTCTTGTACCAAATTTACGGTTTTGCATACTAACGATAACCATGGTCGTTTTTGGGAGAATAGTAAGGGTGAGTATGGGATGGCGGCTCGTAAGACGCTGATTGATAGTATTCGTGAAGAAGTTACTCAAAATGGTGGTGAAACGATCCTATTGTCTGGCGGTGATATTAATACCGGTGTGCCTGAGTCTGATATGCAGGATGCCGTCCCTGATTTTGTTGGTATGAACCTTCTCGGTTACGATGCGATGGCATTAGGCAACCATGAATTCGACAACAGCTTAGATGTACTAGACATGCAGGCTGAGTTGGCTGACTTCCCTATGCTAGCGGCGAATATTTATATAAAAGATGGAGACACAGTTACTGATGAACGCCTTTTCTCTCCATATAAAGTATTCACCATTAATGGGTTAAAAATTGCAGTTATTGGCTTAACGACCAAAGACACAGCAAAACTTGTTAACCCTGATAATGTCGCGACGATCCACTTTGCCGATCCACAAGTCGAAATCAAAAAAGCCATACAAGAAATCGAGGCAAATGAAACGGTTGATCTGATTTTTGCTACCACTCATATGGGGCACTACGCAGATGGTCAGCACGGCAGCGAAGCGCCTGGCGATGTGTTGCTTGCTCGTTCTATAGAGGAAGGTCAACTGGACGCCATCATCGGAGGGCATTCTCAAAATCCAGTTTGTATGGAAGGCAATGAATACGCAGATTTTAATCCGGGAGATGATTGTAAACCGGATCAGCAAAATGGTACCTACATCATGCAAGCTCATGAGTGGGGTAAGTATGTAGGTCGAGCTGACTTTGAATTCTATGGCGGTAAACTGCACTTAGCGAAATACGATCTGGTCCCGGTGAACTTAAAAGAGAAGGATGAAAATGGTGATTATCAGTTTATCCAAGCTGAAATTGAACCTGATTCAACTGTGATTGCGACGCTTTCTGCGTATCAACAGCAAGGGCAAGAGTTGCTTGATGAGGTTATCTCGAACACAGATGCGAAGCTTGAAGGTGATCGTAATGTGGTTCGAACTGAGCAAACTAATCTTGGGCACTTGTTAGGGGAAGCATACCGCACTTATGACTTAGTGAATGCTGACTTTGGTGTGATGAATTCCGGTGGTGTACGTGATTCAATTGCAAAGGGAGAGGTGACGTATCGCGATGTTTTGACGGTGCAACCTTTCGGAAACTTCGTGACCAAAGCAACGATGACAGGGGCTGAGGTGAAAGCGTATTTAGATGTGGTTGCGACGATGACTGCGGGTTCAGGCGCTTACGCTCAACTCGACAACATTAGTTTAACCGTTGACTGTGACTTGGGTGATGTAACCATTCGAGATATCAATGGCAAAGGTTTTGACTTGGCAGATACTTACACGTTTTCTGTGATCAGCTTCAGCGCCGCTGGTGGCGATGATTACCCAGTGATTGATGTTGAATCTACTCAAATGACAGATGCATCTGTGTTGCGTGAGTTCTTTGCCAATAACCCTCAAGTGAAAGCTGACGATTATGCTCCAGTGGACGGTGAACTCATCTATAGGAGCAATGGCGTAGACGTGAAAGGTTGCCCTGCGAACTGATTTTTGAGAAGGCCTTGAAGACAATAGCCAGCGAATCGCTGGCTATTTTTTTATAAAATTTAGTGAAATCAAACGCTAGATAAACAGCGCCTTATAAGCCTGTTCAATCCCTTCAATCAACATTTGTATACCGATAACTGCGAGTATTAACCCCATCATTCGAGTAATCACGTTCAATGCGCTTGGCCCTACGGCTTTCACGAAGCGTTCGCCGAATACAAATAATATGTAGGTTAAGGTACACAGTAGACCAAACGCGACGATGGTTATGATGGTCTCGTAAATTCCTTCTGTGCTGGCAAAGTTCATCGCGGTGGCTATAGTGCCGGGGCCCGCCAGTATAGGCATGGCTAAAGGTGATACTGCGATACTCAATGCTGCATCTTGCTGCGCGTCTGAATTGACCTTCTCTTTTGCTTTGGCGTGTGTTGAGTCGCCTTGTAGCATGTGAAAGCCAATCAAAAAGACCAGAATGCCGCCCGTGATGCGCAGTGCGTACAGTGTGATACCAAACAGGTCAAAGATCAGTTTGCCAGAGAGCGCAAAAGTACTGACGATGACGAATGCGATAAACACTGAACGGAAGGCGATGGATTTGACCGTTTCCCTGTCATTGTCACTGGTTAGTCCAAGAAAGATTGGCGTATTAGCGATAGGGTTCATAATGGCGAAAAAGCCCATGAACACGGTAATGGTATGAATGATGAGCTCTTTCATATTATTCCTTTGAAAATATGCAGTTAAATACCAATGGTTGGTGTATTTAATCTTAGATACAAATAATTATTAGAAATAGATAGTAGAGCAAGTGTGAATGAAAAACAGCCAACGGAAGACTGGCTGTTTGGTTTTAGTGATAGGTGTAGAGTTTTGGTCGTGCAGTATTGCGAGTTTCTCAAATCAAAAAACGCCAATAACGAACTCTAATTCGAGGCGTCATTGACGTTTTTTAGAAAGCGATCAGCTAGTTATGCTGCATCTTCTTCTGCGTCTTCAACAGCTTCAAGCTTCTTAGCTTTTTTCGGAGCTGGTTTACGCTTAGCACCTAATGCGTAAAGAACTTCTTCTTTGTTCTTCGCTAGGTACATTGCAAGTTCTTCTTGCTTGCCTTCATCTTCAACTAAATCGCTTTTGCCTAAAAGTTCAAAAAGCTCATCAGCCATATCCAGCATTTTGTCGTATGCGTCGGCTTCGGCTTTAGAGGTAAAAGTCATTTTCTCTTCTCCGTTGCGTTCCACCACGTACTTGACGATAACAGCCATGGTTAATCCTCTAAGTTTGATAAATTTTACTGGCTTTTTATACAGTTTCTGATGTTAAAAGTCCAGTTGGAGCCCTAACAATGCGGCCTCAATCTTGATGTGTAGCCCAGTCTTCACAATAACTCATGAAAGATTTCAGCAGCGGGCTCTGGTATTTGTCTTTGTGTACCAGCATCCAGAAACGTCGTTTCATGTCGAGTGGCACATCGAGCGCTTTTACTCGGCCTGAATCAATCGCTCGTTGTGCCGCCAGTCGTGATAGACATGCGAATCCAAGATTGGCGGAAACTGAATTGATGATCGCCTCTGTGGTGTTGAGTTCAAAGGATTCATACCAATGTTCGATGCGCGGTGCGACGGCACGAAGGAAAAACTCACGAGTCCCTGATCCTGATTCACGCAGGATCCAGTGACTATTTTCTAAATCGCTTAAAATCACTTTTTCTTTGGCAACAAGAGGATGTTGATTACTAACAATAATACACATCTCATCGTTACTGAACTGGCTTGATATCAACTCAGGGTGGAGTGTTTTTCCTTCAATTAGCGCGATATCCAGTTCATAATCCACCAACTTTTGGCAGATCAGCGCACTGTTTGAAATGAACAAGCTCTGGTCTTGATGCTGAGTTCGTTCGCGAAAGCCTGACAGAATAAAGGGGGCGACCTGATTACCAATCGTGTCACTCGCGCCAACCTTGAGATTGCCACTTAATGGCTGGTCATCACGGAACAAAACATCAATACCAGCAGCACGATGTAATATCTCATCCGCCAATGGGAGCAACTTATGTCCTTCTTGGTTGAGAATCAATCGGTTGTTGACCCGGTCAAATAGAGAGTGGCCGAGTTGTTTCTCCATTTCGCCTAGTGCCATGCTGACCGCAGCTTTAGACAAAAACAGCGCTTCTGATGCGGCGGTAAGCGTCGAATGCTGGGTAATGGTGACAAACACTTTGAGCTGTTTTATTGAAATATTAGCCATCAGATTCCTAGTTTTACGCTGCTAGTGGAAATTCTTGTTCAGTATAAATGAACACTTGTTATATATAATTGGATATTGTTTAACGAATCGCAAGCGTATTATGGCTTCAACAAGCTGATGAGTTCACAAGTTTAGTGAATTAAGTTTAAGAGAGGCTGACATGATTCAACGCATTAAATATAGATTAACAGGAGCTCCAACACCCATGGCAGGGTTAGCACTAGCAATCGCAAGTTTAGGCTGGTGCTGGGATGGCGTTTTAGTCGCACAAGGTATTTTGCACACTCCAGGCTTAGTGCAGTGGATCAGTGCAGGTATTGCGGCGGTATTGCTTCTTGTTTTAGCTGTGAAATTTTTGATTCATGGTCAGCTATTGCGTGAAGATCTTGCTCACCCTGTTGTCGGCAGTGTGGTACCAACATTTGCGATGGGATGCATGGTGGTGTCTGCTTCGTTGACTCCAATCTCTCAATTTTTACAAGAAGCGATGTGGCTGGCATCTGTAGCTTTGCACGTCGTGTTTCTAGTGAGCTTTTTGTACCACAGAGCAAAACAGTTTGAGATTCACCATATGGTACCAAGCTGGTTTGTGCCACCAATTGGTATTATCGTGGCAGACGTTTCTTTCTCTGGTAATCCTGTTTTAGAGCCTGTAGCGAACGCGACCTTGGTATTCGGCTTATTGGTTTACGCAGTAATGCTACCAATAATGGTTTACCGTCTGATCTTCTCTCACGAAGTGCCTGACGCAGCGAAACCAACCATTGCGATTATGGCTGCACCTGCAAGCCTATCTCTAGCAGGATACCTAACGGTTTCAGCAGATCCATCGCCAGTTATCATTGGTATGTTGTTTGGTATTGCAGTGCTAATGACGTTCATCATTTACGCAGCGTTCTTCAAACTACTTCGTCTACCGTTTAGCCCAGGCTATGCCGCATTTACCTTCCCTATTGTGATTGGTGCAACGGCACTGTTTAAATTGGCAGCGTGGATGCAAACTCAAGGTATTGAAGCGCATTACATCAACCAAGTGTTCGGCCTAGCGTATCTTGAACTGATCGTGGCAACTTTAGTCGTCGGTTATGTCGCCGTTCGCTATTGTATTAACTACAAACCTCATCGTGTTTTAAGTGCGGTAGCAGGTAGGTTGTAAAGGGCAATAGTTCAAAAGATAAACGGAGCTTAAGTTTTCAGTATTTCATAAGCTTATATTCCTCATCCAAACTCGGCACTTATGCTAATCTGGCAGTATATTGTGGCAAGATTAGCGTGAGTGCACTTTGTTTACTGTTTACCATTCCAATAAAGTTGATACTTTAAAAATCCTTCTCGTTCACTTAATTAAAAGTGATCCTTTAGCCAATCCCTTCGAAAAAGAGCAGATCTTGGTTCAGAGCCCAGGTATGTCTCAATGGCTTAAGATGGAACTCGCCAAAGAGTTTGGCGTAGCAGCAAATATCGATTTCCCACTTCCAGCAACCTTCATTTGGGATATGTTTACCCAAGTGCTTCCTGATGTACCTAAACGCAGTGCTTTTAACAAGGAAGCGATGACATGGAAGCTGATGAGTTTGCTACCCGCTAAGCTTGACCACCCTGATTTTTTACCTCTACAACGCTACCTTGAAAACGACGAAGATGATTCGAAGTTGTATCAATTGGCAGAAAAAATTGCCGATATCTTCGATGGCTACTTGGTGTATCGACCAGAGTGGATGGCGATGTGGGAAGCGGGAGAGCCCGTTGCAGAACTTATCGATGATGAGGGACAACAAGAGCACCCTTGGCAACCGATTTTGTGGCAAGCACTCTATGAGCAAACCCTGTCTCAAGGCCAATCAAAATACCACCGTGGCAACTTGTATCACGACTTCATTGAAGCGCTAGCCAAGCAACAAGGCCAACTGCAGCATCTACCTAAGCGCTTATTTGTGTTTGGTATTTCTTCGCTGCCTCCTCGCTACATGGATGCATTGAAAGCACTTGGTGAGCAGATTGATGTGCACTTGATGTTTACTAACCCTTGCCAACATTACTGGGGCGAAATTCGCGATCGTAAATATTTGGCAAGAGTCGAAGCGCAGCGTCGTAAACAGTTTGCTTTGATTGATGGTTTACCTCAGCTTGAAGGCGAAGCCTCACCATTGAAAGATGGCATTGAAGCCAACGTTGAAGACGAACTACACACCAGCCAAGCTGTCGGTAATAGCTTGCTGGCGTCTATGGGTAAATTAGGCAGAGATAACCTGTTCTTGTTATCTCAGTCAGACAGTGAAGAGCACGAGTTTTTCATTGATGTTGAGAGAGACAGCCTCCTTCATCAACTGCAAGCCGATATTCTCCAGTTAGAAGAACATCAAGACGACCACATCTTAGATTCCAGCCACCATAAACAGGTGGTTGAACTGGGCGATCGCTCTCTGACCGTGCACGCTTGTCACAGCCCAATGCGTGAGGTTGAAGTCCTTCATGATCAGCTGTTGGCAATGTTTGATGCTGACCCGACACTGAAACCGCGCGATATCATCGTGATGGTGTCTGACATTAATGCTTATAGCCCAGCGATTCAGGCAGTATTTGGTAATGCCCCGGGTGAGCGCTATATCCCTTACTCGATCTCAGATAGAACCGCCGATCAAGAAAGCCCAATTCTGACCGCCTTCATGCAGCTCGTCGCGCTACCGAATACGCGTTGTTTAGCGTCTGAGTTATTAGAGTTGTTAGAAATCCCTGCAATGATGGCGCGCTTTGGTATTGATGAGTTTCAATTCGAGCAAGCCAAGCAGTGGGTTGAAGAAGCGGGCATCCGTTGGGGTGTCGACTCTTCTACCGCAACGGAATTTGATCTACCTGCAACCGAGCAAAATACCTGGCTATTTGGTATTCAGCGCATGTTACTGGGCTATGCGATGTCGGACTCTGCAGGCTTGTTTGAAACTGAACACTCTCCAATTGCCGCTTATAACGAAGTTCAGGGTATTAACGCCGAACTTGCGGGTAAATTAGCGCACTTTATCGATCGTATTGCCCATTACCGCCAGCGTCTGACTGAAACACAATCAATCGATATGTGGCGTGAAACCTTGCTGCAAATGATTGATGATTTCTTTGCGGTTGAGCTGGAAGGTGAGGTGGTGCTTAAGTCGATTCGTGATGCACTTTCGCAACTGAATGAACAGCTTGATGATGCCTTATACGAACAAGAACTGTCGCCAAGCATCATTTATCAGTATCTAAATAATAAACTGTCGGGCGCACGTATTAGTCAGCGTTTCTTAGCGGGCCAAGTTAACTTTTGTACCCTGATGCCGATGCGTTCTATTCCGTTTAAGACTGTCTGTTTATTGGGTATGAATGATGGGGTTTACCCCCGCTCAATGCCGCCTGAAGGTTTCGATTTGATAAACGGACGCACTCGTCCGGGTGATCGTTCTCGTCGTGATGATGACCGTTATCTATTCCTAGAAGCAATGCTGTCAGCACAAGAGTGTTTATACATAAGCTATGTCGGCCGTTCGATTCAAGATAATACTGAGCGAGTGCCGTCAGTATTGGTTTCAGAGTTGATTGAGTACTGCCAGCAGAACTACTGCCTAAGTGAAGACCAAGCGCTACCAAGTGATGATTCTGGTATCAAGCTGACTCAAGCGATCAGTTTTGAACACACCATGACGCCATTTAGCCCGGCAGCCTTTACTAAAGGTGATTCAAGCCATGTGCTGAGTTACGCCAAAGAATGGCTTCCTGCGGCTAACCGTTCTGGCGAACGCAGTGGTGAATTCAATCGTGCATTGGATGATTATTTGCTGGGTGCGACGTACCCGTTAGAACTCGACTTGGTTGAGTTACAGCGTTTTTGGCGTTTGCCAGTGCAGTACTTCTTTAATCGCCGCCTAAAAGTGGTGTTTGAGCCGCCACTTCCTGTGATGGAAGACGATGAGCCATTTGTACTTAATGGTTTAGAGAGTTTCCAACTTAAGGATGCTTTGCTGCAAGTGCTGCTCGACCACCCTGAAGGTGCAGACGAAGCGGTTCGACTGTTTGTCTCTGAGCAAAAAGCACAGGGCCGATTACCGGTCGGCGCCTTTGGTGATATCGAATTTGAAACCAACCGTGTTCAAGCGGAAGACTTAGCCAAAGAGATTCGATTTGTGAGCGGATCACCGCAGCAAGATCTCGAAGTGAATATCGAATTTGATGTGTTAGGCGAAGGTAAGCCTGTTCGTTTGATGGGTTGGTTAACTCAAAACTATCAATCGGGTCTAGTTCGTTTCCGTAGCGGTAAAATACGCTCTCAAGATTATTTGGCAGCGTGGATTGATCATCTATGTTGTGCAGTGATGGGACACGGAAAAACGACCCATATTATTGGCTACGACAGAAAAGAAGGCGTGGTTCACCAAACGCTACAACCGATTGGCGATGCACAGCAGGCGAAGAGCTTGTTGGCTGAGTTAGTACGACTGTCTTATCAAGGCATGACAGCGCCATTGCCTTACTTCCCGAAAACCGCATTAGCTGGTGTTGAAGCGGGCTTTAGTCGTGGGAAATGGGTCGATGACGAAGAAAAGTCACTCAAGAAAATGACCGATACCTTTAATGACAGCTTCGCCTTTACGGGCGAGGGCAGAGATACCTACATCTCACGAATTTGGCCTAAGTGGGATGATGAACTGGCTGCTCAATCACGTATGTACTCGACACTTGTGTTGCAGGCGGCAAGGTTGGCTGCAGCCGATCTGGAAGATCAGGAGTAGGTGGCTGTGATCGACAAGATCAATAGCGAGTGCGCTGAATTAATGAAAGACAAAAGAGAGTCGCTGGTAAGAGTTTGATACGCTTGCTTTCAAGATGAAGGGAATCAAGGTGAATTGAAGCAAGGTACAGGAAATAAAGTGGCCGCCAGTAAATCATTATTAGTGTAGGGCGTTCGCTGTACGGCCACAGGTCAGAGGGACCATTATTCTGTGGTTCAAAGTAACGCCGTAAAGTACAAAACTCACAGGCGCTCCTGAACTCGTGGGCGCATAGTAGCGAGGCGATTTGAATTGATCCGTGAGAGAGATCGCACTAACTATTAACAAATCAGCGTAGGACGTAAATTGAATGACGTTTTCCACGCTAGGTCACATTTATAGCAATAGTCACATTTTTAACAGACTCATCTATCAAAAGGCAGTAAGGCATGACGACCATAAGCAGTGTTCAGGTAATCGCTCCACAGACACTCGATACCATGACGTTTCCACTTCATGGCGCGCGTTTAATTGAAGCATCAGCGGGTACTGGTAAAACATTCACCATTGCTGGCTTGTACTTGCGCCTACTGCTCGGGCACGGCACTGCTGCGCCGCAAGGTGATCTGACGGAAGCTACACGACACCATGAGCCACTAACTGTAGACCAAATTCTGGTGGTGACCTTTACTGAAGCGGCTACGGCCGAGCTGCGGGATCGTATTCGTGCGCGAATCCATGATGCACGGATTGCGTTTGCACGTGGGCAAAGTGACGACCCAGTGATTGCGCCTTTGTTACAAGCCATCGATGATCATGCTGGCGCGGCGAAAACTCTGCTCAATGCTGAAAGGCAAATGGATGAGGCGGCGGTCTACACCATTCACGGTTTCTGTCAGCGCATGTTGACCCAAAATGCCTTTGAATCTGGAAGCCGTTTTGATAATGAATTTGTGACCGATGAAAGCCACTTGAAAGCGCAAGTAGTTGCCGACTATTGGCGTAAGCAGTTTTACCCGCTACCCATTCAACTCGCGGGCGAAGTACGCAATATTTGGGGTTCTCCCGCTTCTCTATTGGCTGACGTAAATCGTTATCTGACGGGTTCTCCACTAAAGCTAACCGTCGAAGCAATGTCGGGCGACCTGCAAACTCTGCACAATCAAAACCTAGATAAAGTGAAGCAACTTAAGGCGTTGTGGTGCGAATCCGAAGCGGACTTTTTGGTTTTGATTTCAGGTTCAGATGTGAACAAGCGTAGCTACACTAAGAAATCTTTACCGACTTGGTTAGAAGCCGTCACGGCATGGGCGCAGAGCGACACTCATGATTACCAGTTTCCAGATAAACTAGAGAAGTTCTCACAAGCCACGTTAATTGAAAAAACACCGAAAGGCACTGCACCTCAGCACGCCGTTTTCGAAGCGATTGAGGACTTCTTAAATTCTCCAGCAGATCTAAAAGCTCCATTGCTGGCGCATGCCATTACCCATTGCCGAACCATGTTAGCCAAAGCTAAACAGCAAAAGCAGTGGTTATCGTTTGATGATTTGTTGACTCAGTTATCCGCGTCCATTGATGTGGATGAGCAATCATTGCTAGTGGAGAGAATTCGAACCTTATACCCAGTGGCGATGATCGATGAATTCCAAGATACCGATCCGCTGCAATACAGTATTTTTAGCCGAATCTATTTAGATAACCCGCAATGCGGTCTGTTTATGATCGGTGATCCGAAGCAGGCTATTTACGGCTTCCGTGGCGCAGATATCTTTACCTACATTAAGGCAAGAAACCAAGTTAGTGCTCACTATACGTTAGGCACTAACTGGCGTTCGAGTGCTGATATGGTCAGCGCGGTAAACCAAGTGTTTATGAATTCGGATAGCCCGTTTATCTACGACCAAGACATTCCATTCTTACCCGTTGCTGCTAGCCCATCGGCTGACAAACGCCAGTGGGTGATGAATGGTGAAACTCAGCATGCATTGACCTTTTGGCTACAAGAAGCGGAAGATAAGCCATTACCGAAAGGCGAATATCACAAAGCCATGGCTGAGGCGACGGCGAGTCAAATTCAAACCATTCTGACCGCTTCTCAAAATCAACAAGCCTATTTTGATAACGGCAAAAAACAACATGCTGTGAATGCGGGTGATATTGCAGTCTTGGTTCGAACCGGTAGTGAAGGTCGTCTGATCAAGAACGCGTTGTCTGAACAAGGCATTGCAAGCGTGTATTTGTCTAACCGAGATAGCGTTTTCACCAGCTTGGTCGCACAAGATATTCAGCGTTTATTACAGGCGGTGCTGACACCTGAAAATGACCGTGCATTACGCGCCAGTTTAGCCTCTGAGTTGTTTGCTCTGGATGCCGCATCATTGGACGAACTCAACAACGATGAAGTAGTTTGGGAAAACGTCGTTAACGAATTTCGAGAATATCGTAAGTTATGGCTACAGCGCGGCGTGTTACCAATGCTTCGTAGTGTGATCAGTAAACGACATCTCGCGGAACGCTTACTGGAAGAAGAAAATGGTGAGCGCTCACTAACCGATTTGATGCATATTGGCGAATTGTTGCAACAAGCAAGACAAGAGCTCGACAGTGACTATGGCTTGCTACGTTGGCTAGCAGAAGCGATCTCAGATGCTCAAAATGGTCTAGGCGGCAGTGAAGATGATATTCAACGCCTTGAATCAGAAAGAAACTTGGTTCAAATCGTTACCATTCATAAGTCGAAAGGTTTGGAATATGACTTAGTATTCCTACCATTTGTTGCGAGCTATCGAGAAGCTAGCGAAGGCAAATTCTACGACCATGATTCAGACACCACAGTACTGGATATTACAGGTAGTGACAGTGCCTTAGCCCAAGCCGATAAAGAGCGATTGGCGGAAGACCTACGTTTGATTTATGTAGCTCTGACTCGTGCGGTATATGGCTGTTTTATTGGTATGGCGCCACTACGTAAAGGGCGTTCAACCAAAGAACCGACAGGCGTGCATTTGAGTGCGATGGGCTACTTGGTTCAAAACGGACAAGAGCAAGGCATTGCTGAGCTGAATCAAGCTTTGTCAGCGATTGAGGGTAAGAATTCAAGCGTATTACTGTCTGAAACACCGACTGCTCATGAGCAAGTTTTTGTGCAAACTGAGCAAGTGAGTGAAGACTTACATGCTAATGAACTCAAGGCTTCAATTGATCGAGCCTGGCGAATCACCAGTTATTCGGGGCTTGTAAAACAAGGCAGTCACGGCGCGAGCCATGACGCGACCATAGAGGTCTCTGGCTTTGATATTGACTCGGCTGATGAACAAGATGAATCGGAATTGATTGAGCCTGAACGTTCTATATTCACGTTCCCTCGCGGCGCTCGTCCGGGTACCTTCTTACACACCTTGTTTGAGGATGTTGAATTTACCGAGCCAGTAACCAGCGAATATAACACGCAAGTAATCACTTACTTATTAGAGTCGGAGCAATACGAACTAGAGTGGTTACCTGTGCTTCAACTACTGGTCGATACCGTTCTTAATACAGCATTGGACGGTAAAAACTTAAAGCTAAGCGAGAAAGATTCGACGCAACGTTTAGTTGAGATGGAGTTCTTATTGCCGATCGAAGTGTTGGCTGCATCTGAGCTCAATCAAACCATTCAGTATCATGATCCGCTATCGGCAAAAGCGGGCGACCTAGGTTTCCAAACCGTGCAAGGCATGCTGAAAGGCTTCATCGATTTGGTGTTTGAGCATCAAGGTAAATATTATGTACTTGACTGGAAATCGAACCATCTAGGTGATGACGTTGCCGTCTACCATGGTGAAGCATTGAAATCGGCGATGGCCGACCACCGTTACGATCTTCAATATCAAATCTATGCGTTGGCATTGCATCGCTTCTTACGCAGCCGTGTTGCGGATTACAGTTATGAACAACATTTCGGTGGCGTTTATTACTTGTTTTTAAGAGGAATGGACGGCCAATCTCAACAAGGTATTTTCTCGGCGAAACCAACACTGGCTTTGCTCGATGAAATGGATCAATTGATTGACGGTAAAGTGATAGACAGACGTTCAGCACAATTGAATGGCAATGAAACTGGACAGATGGGACTTTTATAATGACAACAACGACCACTAATACCAGCATAGAAACTGCGAACTCAGCAAAGCCAGTTTCACTTATTCCTGAGCAACTTATGGGTGTACTCAAGTTCCTTGCGGATAAGGGTTCTATTCGTCAGTTGGATTATCAGTTTGCCCGTTTTATTTCTCAGCAAACCATGAGTCATTCTCAACAGATTGGTTTTCTTGCTGGGGTGGTGAGCCATGAATTAGGCAAGGGGCATATTTGTACTCAGCTTATACAGCAACATACGATAGGCCCTGAACAAACGGCCGATCTTGCTCAGTTACTTGGGCTATACGGTGAAACGGCACTGCAACTGAACCAGAAACTGTTAGGTATTGATTGGGTGGCGGTACTTCAATCGTCCAATTTAGTAGGAACAACCAATGACTGTGTTAAGCCGCTGATGTTTGATGGACAGCGTGTCTACTTACAGCGTTATTGGAACTACGAAGTTGTGCTGGCAGACACGTTGAACCGTTTAAGTAAGCCGGTAGAGTTCAATATTGAACAGAAAAAGGCGCTGACGGAAACACTCAATCAGCTCTTCGCACGCAGTTACCATTTTCTGTTTAATGCCTTAGCTAAGGCTGAAGCAAACCAACAAACGTCTCAGGTATTACGCCAACAACTGGTGTGTGACCATCTAGATATTGTGAATGAGCAAGTTCTAGATTGGGGCGCGATAGACCAAGCGATTGTTCAAGCTAAACAAGTGACCGATTTAGATGTGCTGGATAGTCTAGTGCCGTTATCTGTTTGTTTGAATTGGCAAAAAGTGGCGGCAGCGGTGGCGTTAAGTCGACGTTTTGCGGTTATTTCTGGCGGACCGGGCACCGGTAAAACGACCACGGTAACTAAGTTACTTTCGGCTATGGTTGAACAATCAATCAGCCAAGGTAAAACACCGACGATCAAGCTGGTGGCTCCAACAGGTAAAGCGGCGGCACGTTTAACTGAGTCGATTGGTAAAGCGATTGAACAACTGCCTTTAGCGCCTGAAGTAAAAGCCAACATACCGACGGAATCGAGCACTTTACACAGGTTGCTCGGCGCGATTCCTAATCGTGCTGAGTTTAGGCACAACCGACGCAATCCGCTTCACCTTGATATCTTAGTGGTGGATGAAGCTTCGATGGTCGATCTGTCGATGATGTATAAGCTGGTCGATGCACTTCCTGAACACGCAAGGCTGATTCTGCTTGGGGATAAAGATCAACTCGCTTCGGTAGAGGCAGGTGCTGTGCTCGGTGATATCTGTTCATTCAACTCTGCAGGGTACAGCACAGCGCAAGGCAATTTGATTGCAGAGATGACAGGCTTTGATGCGATAGCTAAATCAAGACAAGACAAAGCAGGTTTGGTTAACGCTCCTGCGATTGCAGACAGCTTGTGTATGCTGCAGAAGAGTTATCGTTTCGATGCGCGTTCAGGTATCGGACAGTTGGCAAAAGCAATCAATAATGGCTCTGCGAATCAAGTAGACCAAGTTTTTGCCAAAGGGTTTGGCGATATCGAAAACCATCCTCTGTCGAGTGACAGCTATAACTTGATGCTGCGAACTTTGGTTAATGAATATGGTACATATCTCAATAGAATGAATGTACCGTTGGAAGAGCTAGAGACCCAAGAAGCACGCGCAAAATCGGTGCTCGATTTGTTTAGTCAGTGTCGATTGCTGTGTTCCATTCGTGAAGGGGACTTTGGTGTTAAAGGTCTCAACCATAGAATTGAAAGGGCACTTGCCGCAAGACGTTTGGTGAGCCCTCATAATGATGAGCTGTGGTATCACGGACGCCCTGTAATGGTAACGCGTAACGATCATGGTTTGGGTTTATACAATGGTGATATTGGTATATGTATGCTTGAATCTGATTCGAGTCATTCTGATACAGCACCTAGATTGAAGGTCTATTTTGAATTGCCCGATGGCAGCGTGAAAGCGGTGTTGCCAAGCCGAGTGCCCGATCATGAAACGGCTTATGCGATGACGATACACAAATCGCAGGGTAGTGAATTTGATCTGACCTTAATGATCTTGCCGCCAGATTTCAGCCCTATTTTAACGCGGGAGCTTATCTATACCGGTATTACACGTGCGAAGAAACGACTGATGATGTTCAGTGATACCAACGTGTTGAAGCGTGGGATTAAGGTGAAAACAGAGCGAGTGAGTGGTTTAGGCAGTCGCTTAACCAGCTAACGAAGATAGATACTTGGCGAAAGTGTTTAGGGGAGTCAAGTGACCAAATTGCAGGGGATAGCGTATACATAAAGCAACCCTCCTTGGTTGCTTTGAGCGTTATTAGGAATCAGAGCCTAAAAACGCTCGAGTAAACGATATATGGTTTATCTTGTACTTTGCTTGGCAATTCAAAATAAACTCTTTAAGGTTCTCGCTCACAGGGAACACGCAGTGTACGTCTAGCCCTTCTAAGAATTGGTTGTCGGCCATATCCCAAAAACTTTGCAGCGAGTTACAAATAATGGTTCTCATATCAATGTTGCTCTTTTTGCTGTTTATATCAACGAGCAGAGCTATTCCTAGCGTGCTGACCGTCAACGGGTATAGCAATCCGTGCAGTGACCACCTTAATTAACTCGATACGATTATCAAGATGGTAATTCCAATTAAAATTATTTGTTAATGTCATTAAAGCGGCTAAATACTATACAATTATTCGTGTGAGTGAAAGTGCATATTTGTTAAAAATTGCACAGCAAACGATTACATTTGCAATTATTTTAATGAGAAAGTGTGATTGGTGTCTGAAAATTTCACTGAACGTCTAATGCTAGAATTTTTGAATTCCGTTGATAGTTGTATAAACTTTGTTTCTTCATCGGCAGCTCGTCGACACCTATTTCGTAAAACCCTTGTTCACGGAACCAATGTAGGCTGTGTGTGGTAAGAACAAAGATCTGGTCGATATCGCGCGACTTCGATTGATGACGCATGTAATCCAGTAGTAATTGGCCACGGTTTCCATCTCGATAGTCAGGGTGGATAGCAACACAGGCCATCTCTGCCATGTGATCTTCTGGGTAAGCATACAGTGCAGCACAGCCAATAATCAGCCCGTCTTTCTCGATAATAGTAAAGCGATGGACTTCTTGCTCTAACTGCTCTCTTGAACGACGAACGAGGATGCCTTGTTCTTCAAGCGGGCGAATGAGGTCAAAGATACCACCGATATCATCAATCTGAGCTTGTCTTACTTGTTCGGCACTCGCCATTACTACTTGGGTTCCAATACCGTCGAAAGAGAACAGCTCTTGGATCAATGCGCCATCCACTTTGTAGCTGATTAAGTGACAGCGAGGCACTCCTGCGTGGCAAGCGGAGATAGCTCCCTTTAAAAAGCGCAGCGTTCCGGTACTCATGTCTTCTGTAGGATTCTGAGATTCCGTTAAGCGTTCTAGAATTTGTTTAGCGTCTTTAGGGAAAAGTTCGGCGAGGACATTACCGTTTTCGTCGGTTACACCTTGTTCGGAACAAAAACCAATCAGCTTGTCTGCCTTTAGACGAATTGCAACTTGGGTCGCGACCTCTTCTGAAAGCAGATTAAAGCTTTCTCCTGTTACAGAGCTGGCAATCGGGCCAAGTAATACGATGGAACCTTGGTCGAGTGTGCGATTAATCCCTTCAATATCGATTCGACGAATACGCCCACTATGACAGTAGTCTGTGCCATCATCCACGCCTAGCGGTTGAGCGGTGATAAAGTTGCCGCTCATCACATTCAGTTGAGTGCCCGCCATTGGGGTGTTGTTCAAGCTCATAGAAAGACGAGCGGTAATAGCTAGCTGTAGTTGGCCTGCAGCCTGCATTGCGACCCCTAGAGAATACTCGTCAGTGACCCTAATATTCTTGTGATAAGGCGTATGGCAATCTTGTTTTACCAGCAGTTGGTTGATCTGAGGTCTTGCCCCATGAACAAGAACAATCTTGACTCCAAGGCTGTGGAGTAAAGCTATGTCATTAATAATATTGCCAAAGTTTTTAGCGGCAACGGCTTCGCCTCCCAGCATAATTACCATAGTCTTGCCACGGTGAGCATTTACGTAAGGGGTTGATTGTCTGAAACCTTTTACTAGCGCTGTACTTCTTAATTTCACAGAACAAGTCCATTTTGTTTATTTATTCGATAATTTAGCATTTAAATTCAAATTTAAACAACACCTTTTTGGAATAAAGCGCAAACTATTATTATCTAGACTTCATTATATAAACGGTCTCAGTGTAGAATATGCATAGCATCTTTATGAGTAGTTACCGAATGCAACAAGCTCCAGCAACAAAGAACAAGATCGATGAGATAACCACAGGCCTCTATAGTGAGGAAGAACAGCGAAACCAATCTAAGTTAAAGCGTAAGATCATCGAGCGTTGTCTCATGATTTTGGCTCTGGTGGGGTCGTTCGCAGTGGTGTCACTTTTTGGTGATGTGATCACTCGATTGCAAGATTCAGTAGCGCCAAATCACTTGCTTTATGGTACTTGGGTAGAACAAGATGTTGCGCATTATGCGACGGATGAGTTTGTGTTAAATGCTAATGGTGTATCAATGGCGGGTTCTATTGTTGCCACTAACTTTGAGTTTGATGGTAACTACTTCGAATATAAGGCGGGCGATCAAACGTATCGTTTCCGCATGACTAATTCTGACAACACCGAAATGACGCTTGATTCGGATAGTCACTATAATCCTGTATTTCGCCTTAAAGGCCATATCGATCACTCAGTCCGATAGGTTATCTTATTGTAAACTCTTACAATCTAAGATTGTGTTATCTGGCTGTTTTTGTCATCCTCGATGCATAGAATTTTTAGGATGACTCTTGTGATTAAAAAATGGCTTCCCCTTGTTGCCGCCTCTCTACTATTTGGCTGTGCTCAACCAACCGATCGTGCTCAACAACACCTTGATGATGAATTTCCCCGTACTTTAAATAAGATCGATCAGGTTCAATCCAACAAGCCAAGAGACTACACCGCATTTGCTGAACAAGCTGAAATGGTGGTCTCCAAATCTCCTTCGATGGCGAAAATCTACGAGCCGCTTTATCAACAGCTCAATGAGTGGGCAATGCTGAGTGGTGATCCTAGCGAGTTAGCTAATTTCGGCGTTCAAACCGCTCAACTCGGTGGTGGAGATAAGCAAGGTAATGTCTTATTCACGGGGTATTTTTCTCCAGTGATGGAGCTTCGTCATGAAGCGACTGAAGAATATCTTTTTCCTGTTTATGGCCTTCCTAAGTGTGATAAAGAGTGTCCAACTCGTGCAGATATCTACAACGGTGCATTAGAAGGTCAAGGCCTTGAGTTAGGTTATTCAGCAAACCGTATCGACCCATTTATGATGGAAGTGCAGGGCAGTGGCTTTGTGCACTTCGGTGATGATGACACGCTGCAGTATTTCGCATACGCGGGTAAGAACAATAAAGCTTATGTGAGCATTGGCCGTGTTCTTATTGAACGAGGCTTAGTTCCGCGCGAAAAAATGTCATTAAAGGCAATCAAAGAGTGGGTATTGGCAAACGACCCTGAAGTAGTCAAAGAGCTGCTTGAGCAAAATCCGTCCTTTGTGTTCTTTAGTGCAAGAGATGATTTGTCGGTAATGGGAAGCGCAGGTATTCCACTGTTACCAATGGCTGCGGTAGCGGGCGATCGTTCACTCTTGCCTATGGGCACACCAATTCTGGCTGAGGTTCCGTTATTAAATGCAGATGGTACTTGGAGTGGTGCACACCAATTAAGGTTGTTACTGGTTTTGGATACGGGAGGAGCGGTTAAGCAGAACCACTTAGACCTCTACCACGGTATGGGGCCAAGAGCGGGTACTGAAGCGGGGCATTACAAACATTTTGGTCGTGTATGGAAGTTGGGTTTAGATGGTAGCGCAACCGAAGCGCCTTGGGCTTTGCCTCCTGAAAAGATCGAGTAAAGCCTAATAGAATAGGGTTGTTAAAGTGATTCGCTAATCCCCTAGACTTTTTATTCAAGAGTGCGTATAAAACGCACTCTTTTCTTTTTCTCAGAAATAAATTGGCGGCAACAATGCGTGAATTGACCACTCCTGCTTCAGAAAACTATGACCAACGATTTGGTGGCACTCGTCGCCTATATGGCAATAGTGAAGTCGACATACTTAGAGCTGCACACGTGTGTGTGATCGGTATTGGCGGTGTAGGTTCATGGGCTGTTGAAGCGCTTGCTCGTACTGGTTTAGGTGAGCTGACTTTGATCGATATGGATGATGTGTGTGTGACCAACATCAACCGTCAGATCCACGCAATGTCGGGTACCGTTGGTAAAAGCAAAATCGAAGTGATGGCAGAGCGCGTTAAGCTGATTAACCCTGATTGCAAAGTTAACCTGATTGATGACTTTATCGGCCCAGACAATCAGGCTGAATACCTATCGAAAGAGTTCGACTTTGTTCTCGATGCGATTGATAGCATGAAAGCTAAGGCTTCGCTGTTGGCATATTGCCGTAGCAACAAAATTAAGGTGATCACCACCGGTGGTGCGGGTGGCCAAGTCGACCCGACTCAAATCAAAGTGGCTGATCTGACTAAGACGATTCAAGATCCGCTAGCAAAGAAATTGAAAGACACGTTGCGTCGTCGTCATAATTTCCCTAAGAACCCAGCACGTAAGTTTGGCATTGATTGTGTGTTCTCTACTGAGCAACTTAAATACCCTCAAGCCGACGGCAGTGTATGTGCTGCGAAAGCAACCGCAGAAGGTCCAAAGCGCATGGATTGTGCGACGGGGTTTGGTGCAGCAACGGTTGTAACGGCGACGTTTGGTTTTGTGGCGGTTTCACGTATCGTAGAAAAGATCATTCAAAAGCATACTAAGTAACTCGTTATTGTTCGTTTCATAATAATTTACTGGATATTAAAATGATGTCATTCCCAAGCTCTCCATTCGGTACTGAAATTACCAGTGATGATATTGTCGCGAAAATGCAAACATTCAACGGCTGGGAAGACCGTTATCGCCAAGTGATTCAATGGGGTAAGAAATTGCCTAACATGCCTGATGAACTGAAAAGTGAGCAGATATTGGTGTCTGGTTGTGAAAGCCAAGTGTGGTTAGTTTCTCAGAATATCGACGGTGTTTGGTATTTTTGCGCCGATTCAGATGCGCGTATCGTTCGCGGTCTGATTACATTAGTAATGGCTGCTTTTGATGGTAAAACGTCACAACAAATTCAAGTGTTCGATATTGATGGTTACTTTGAACAGATCGGTCTAATCACCCACCTCAGCCCATCTCGCGGTAATGGATTAAAAGCGATTGTTGCTCAAATCCAAGAGCTAAGTGCTTAACATTTCTTAAAAACACCGATACAAAAAGGGTTAACGCTAAACGCCAACCCTAAATAACTTCGCTATTCGTTATGTTTACCATCTACAGCATATCAACGGCTTTTTCTATCGCCGCTATGAGCCTTTCAACATCATCTATGTTGTTGTAAATGCCAAACGAAATTCGCACTGTCCCTTTCACATTAAGCGCATCCATTAATGGGTGAGCACAGTGGTGACCAGCGCGAACTGCGATACCTTGTTGATCCAATAGCGTTGCAATATCTTGATGGTGAACACCATCCATTACAAACGTAATCACACTAGAGTTGGGTTGATACCCTAAAATCTGAATGTCATCCAGTTCACTGAGAGCAAGATAGGTCTCGTGTTGCAGCTGGTGGATATGATTTTCGACATCTTGCTGTGCAAAACCACTCAACCATTCTATTGCGGTGCTTAAAGCAATAGCGCCAGCGACATTGGGTGTGCCTGCTTCGAACTTGCCAGGCAGTTCAGAAAAAGTAGTGCCAGAGAAAGAGACACGATCAACCATTTTGCCACCGCCATGCCAAGGTGGCATCGCTTCGAGCAATTCCAGTTTTCCGTAAAGCACACCAATACCTGCAGGTGCATAGAGCTTATGCCCAGAGAATACGTAGAAATCTGCGCCTAAAGCCGCTACATCAACAGATTCATGAACAATACCTTGCGCGCCATCGACCACAACAATAGCATTCATCTTGTGTGCTTTCTCTATCACTTGTTCAATGGGCTGACGAGAACCAGTCACATTAGTTATCTGAGCCAGAGCAACAATCTTGGTTCGTTCATTTAAGAGCATATCAAACGCAGTTAGGTCAAATTCGCAATCCGATGTCACTGGTACTTTTATGACTTTAGCGCCGGTTTGTTCTGCCACAATTTGCCAAGGGACTATGTTGGCGTGATGCTCCATTTCACTCACTAAGATCTCATCGCCAGGTTGAAGAGTGCTTCTTGCGTACGTTTGAGCAATGAGGTTAAGTGCTTCGGTGGCACCGCGAGTCCAGATAATTTCCTTTGAAGACGTAGCGCCAATAAACTGAGCGACCTTGTCTCTTGCTGCTTCAAATTGACTGGTTGCTTGCGCGGTTAAGCTGTGGCTACCACGGTGAACATTGGCATTTTGCTTAGAGTAATATTGGCTAATGGCATCAATAACCACCTGAGGTTTTTGCGTCGTTGCCGCGCTGTCTAAGTAAATCAACGGTTGTTGGTTGACGGTTTGTGATAGCGCAGGAAACTGCTCTCGGATGTGATTGATATCAAGCATCTATTCTTACCTAAAATCTTGGAAATTGGTGCCAGCGTTACGCTGAGCGGTATCGTTATTTTATCGCGACTTGTAAAGCGTTGCTGACTAATCTTGATGATTCCAGCTATTTTCTCGTTCTTTAACCATTGCGAGCAGTTTTTGGTTAGTGGGAACTTCTATTTGATGCTTGAGTGCGGTCTTTATAAGGTGCCCGGTAATGAAGTCGATCTCAGTCTTTCGTTTATAAAACATATCTTGCTTCATTGAAGAGTTGTTCTGTGCTGTGGCGTGAATAACCTTGTTGACGCTTGCTTCTAATTCATCAAATGAACAAGTAATACCTTCCACCTGCATTACTTGCGTGAGTTCGCGAATGATGGAATTTAGTGTCTCGCTGAAGCGTTGATCGGCGAGCTCCCCATTCTTAATCTGTTCTAATCCAGTCAGTGGGTTGATAGCACAATTGATGGCGAGCTTAGTCCAAAGTGCCGTTTTTATCTTAGGGTTCCAGTTCACGGTTGGTAGGGCGTGTTCCAACACATCAACCAAAAAAGTGCATTGCTGACCTTTGAGGTTAAAAGCCCCTAGTTGAGTTTGACCCTGTCCAGTGTGAGATACACTGTTGCGGTCGGGTTTAAAGGCTGCTTGGGTGGTGGTCGCCAATACTAACGGATGATCATCAATTTGAGTGACTATCTCGTCAACCGCACCCATTCCGTTATGCATGAACATGAGAATGGTGTCAGAGTCGAGATATTGAAGTAACGGAGTGGTGGCTTCTTCTACTTGCCAAGCCTTGACTGTGAAGATAACCAAATCACTCGTTGATAGCTTGTCGATATTGTTGTTACTGAAGGAAAGTGAAGTTTGCTCATCAAGTGTTAGGTCTGTAGAGGTTTCAGAAGAACGACTCCACAAAGAAACATTATGACCCGCTTGAAGTAGTTTTAGCGCCCACAAAGAGCCAATAGCCCCAGGCCCAACAATAGTGATGTTCACAGCAATACCGAGATAAGAAAGTGATGCTGCAAGAATAGCGAGGCATTAAATGAAAGCAACAAAAATGGCACCCGAGGGTGCCATTTAGGAAATATTTCTTAGAAGTTCGATTAGAACTTGTAAGTAACTGCAACGTAGTGACCGAAGCCTGAAGACTTAAGTGCATTGCTATCTTTGATGCCGTAGATGTCTTTGTAGCCTTTGAGGCCGTAACCTACTGCGAAGCGATCTGAGTGCCAGTAAATACCGTTGTACATTGCACCACCATTGCTAGCCGAAGCGTATTCGTCTTTCATATCAAATTGGTAGTCGATGTAGCCTTGGTATGAGATGAACGAACCGTTCTCGAAGAAGTAGAATGGTTTGAACCAGTTTGCAGAAATTTGGTAGCCGTTCCAGTCTTTTTCGTTTGAGTCGTAAGTGCCGTAAAGGTTAACGCCTACTTTACCAAACCAAGGAACCATTACGTCAGAGCCAAGACCCACTTTTTGAGTGTTAACGCCAGAGTTACCGCCCCATTCTATAAGCGTAGAAACATAAAGTTCTTCAACAGGACCGAAAGACAGATCTTTGCCCGTTAGGGCGTCAAGAGACATACGAGGCGCAAACTTCATGAAGATTTTTTCTTGACCATCTTTATCGCTACCTGGATCAGACGTTAGGTTGAATACATCAACGTAACCGTAAAGGTCGAAGATTCCAGAGCGACCACCAAATTCCATCTCTAAGTAATCATGAGTTGATTCGCCTGGAAGCTCGTCAATCGCACCCATAAGGTTAAATTGCATCCATTTATAGTCGTTTTTATGGATGTCGCCGTCAGAATAATCTGCTGCCATTACTGGAGCAGAAGTTGCTGCAAGTAGGCCAAGAGTTAAAAGTGATTTACGCATAATGGAACTCTCTATATTTGAAATAAGTAACCCGCAAACTTGTAAGTGTTTACGTTGTCCGAATGCCGAGCATAATAGCGATTTTGTTCTCAAATAAAAGTGAGACAGAGTGAAAACTACAATTATTAAAGTGAAGTCGATCACACTAACGATCTAAATGACGGAACTTTAAGATAGCAATGCATCTTGATGCACCATAAATTCTATTGATTTTGTGAAATTCGGTTATTTTGTGGGGGAATTGCTGAAATACCGTTCTAAGCAAACGATTCTACTGAATAGAGTGACATGCATATCAAAATCAACAGTATTCTTTTCTAAGCTTTCTTTGCCTCAAAATGAGGTAAATCGTCCGTCTCGTTTTCTTTGCTTTGAGCTATTTTTGATCGACGTTGTACTGGAGTTAGAATCATTTGATGAAGAGGTAATTGGGGTAATTGAGCTTTGTTGTTTATTTATAGAAAGAGATTGTTCTTTGTTCTAAACATGGAAAGAACTTTGGAGAGTTTGCAATTGATGATGTGATGGGAACTGAGTTCCACTTAACCGTGACTGGTACAATAGATTTTCGGTTTCGTCTCTGCCGTCAGAAAGTAAAAAGGGTAGTTTGACGCTACCCTTTTTTTACTATTCTTGATGGTTTTTGGCTTTTTCTAATAAATCAGTGAAAAAGTGGCGTAATGAATAGAGCATGATCAAACTCGGAATCACCATTAATGCTGTCAGTATGAAGAAAGTCGACCAGTCATTAAGGTAATCAACGACTTCACCGCTGAATGATGCCAGTGTTGTCCGACCTAAATTTCCCAATGATGCAAGCAGAGCGTATTGGGTTGCAGAGAATGCTTGGCCAGTTACCATTGTCAGGAAAGAAACAAATGCAACGGTTGAGAAGGCAGATGTGAAGTTATCAACCATCAGCGTGGCTAAGAACAGATGCTCATTTGGACCAACTTGGGCGATCCATGCGAACATTAGATTACTGGCTGCCATTGCGATACCGCCGATCATTAACCCGCGAACTATACCAAATTTGACATTGACCATACTGCCAATTAAGGTGAATAACATGGTTAATCCCCAACCGATTAATTTAGAGTAGTAACCGATTTGCTCGTTAGAGAAGCCAATTTCTTTATAGAATGTGATCGACATTCTTCCCAAGAAGGCTTCACCTATCTTAAATAGAAAAACGAAAAGTAACAAAGTTAGAGCGACTCTAAATCCATTGCGTTTGAAGAAGTCTAGGAAGGGTTCTGCGACGGTCACGGTAAGCCAGACAACAATAGGGTTACCTACTATTTGACGATGACGGCGTTCGGCTTCTGCTTGTAAGCTATCTCGTTTCGTTTTTGGTTCGCCAACGAGTAATGTGAACAACATTAGAATTGCGACAATACCAGCCATACCGTAGTAAACACCATTCCAGCCAACTGAATCAGCATTTATGAAGGCAAGATAACCGGGTAGCGAATAGCCTGTCCACCAACCTATAACCGTCATAGCAGAAGCTTGAGGCAGTTTAGATGACTCTGACTTTGGAAATGTATCAATTCGAAAGGCATCGATCGCAATATCTTGAGTCGATGAGGCAATCGCTATGCCTAAAGCTAACATCGAAGCTAGAACAAGATCATCGGTTGGGTTTACTCCAGCAATGAAGAGCGTGCAGATCAATACAGCGCTTTGACACAAAAATATCCAACTACGCCGTTGGCCTAATATCGCATGTAGGATTGGTAGTTTGACTCGGTCTACCAGGGGGGCCCATAGAAAGTTAATGGCATAGACGGCAAATACGCTACCAAAATAGCCAATAGCAGCTCTTGTTAAACCTGCATCTTTTAGCCAGCCAGACATGTTGGAGCCAATAAGAACCCATGGGAAGCCACTTGAACAGCCTAACATAAACACCCAAAGTAGACGTTTATCTAGGTAGCTGCGAAAAGTCTGCATCCAAGAAAGAGAGGGAGAGCCTGATGACATGGGGCGTCCTTGTATAGAAAAACGCCCTTAAGAGGTTAAGGGCGCTGTATGAGATTACTTAAGAAGTGTTACTTTGTTGATGATGATAGGGTCTATTGGGATGTCTGACATACGGCCCATTCGCTTAGTTGGAATGGTAGCCATCTTCTGTACGACATCAAATCCCTCAGTCACTTTACCAAATACAGCGTAACCAGGATTAGCGCCTTTCGCGTTTAAGAAATCATTGTCAGCAAAGTTAATGAAGAACTGACGAGTTGCAGAATCAGGCGCATTAGTGCGAGCCATAGCGATCGTTGCTGTATCATTCTTTAGACCGTTACTGCCTTCGTTTTTGATAGGGCCATAAGTCGCTTGTTGATTCATGTCTTGATCGAAGCCACCACCTTGAGCCATAAAGCCAGGAATAACTCGGTGGAAGATAGTGCCTTCATAGCTGCCGTCTTCAACGTATTTTAGGAAGTTCTCGGCACTAATCGGTGTTTGCTCTTGATTAAGCTCAATAGTGAAGTTGCCTAATGTTGTTTCCACGTTCACTTTAGGACCAGCCCAAACGCTCACGCTCACCAGCATTAATACGATAGAAGTAAGGATACGGTTCATTAGAAACGTTCCTTCATGTAAGTTTGTAGCTCTTGGTCGTTAGCAATCTCAGTAAGTACTAAATTGAGCACATCATTAAGGACCATTGAGATGTCGTCGTTTGAAGCGCTTAACGCACCAGTTCGAACGGCTGTACCATTGAATGTCTTAACCAGTTTGCCTTCAGGTGTCTCAGCGGTTACTTCAAGTGTCACTTTACCGTCCATTTGGTTTTCCATAATGGTGTGTTCTACGGTAACGAGTGCTTCTTGAATCTCTAAAACAATCGAGTTTTCACTGTTTACGCTTGCACGGAAACCTTGAGAGTCCAGCTGTTTTGCTAGCGCGTTTTCTAGAGAAATACGCATGTTTTGCTTAGCGTGAATTGGCTGAATATTTGAACGGCCGCTATCAACCAATGCTACATATTGAGCAGCACGGACATCTTTACTTGTGAGTGTGTATGTTTTGCCTTGTACAAGGTTGCTTGAGCTTAGTGAAGCTTCTGGCATTACGTTGATCTGTTCTTGCTGAGGGGCTGAACATGCCGTCAAAGCCATAATAGAAGCAGCCAAAATCAGTTTTTTCATTCCTTTATCCTTTCTAAATTCACACCAGAAGCTCGGTATTTTAAATTTTTGTGAAGTCGTTTCTGCTTATTTATTAAAATTCGCAGGTTCTCTTGTTGCCTGTAATATCTCAAATTTTTGGTTTAGTTCAAGCGTTTCAACGTTCGCTTCACCAAATAATCTTGCGAGTTTTACATCGTATCCGAGGTGTCGGTTACCAATAACAATTAATTTTCCGCCATTGCTAAGAACATGCTTCGCATCACAGAACATTTGCCATGCAATGTGATCAGTAATCGCTTGTTGTTGATGGAACGGAGGGTTACACATCACTAAGTATGTGCTGTTTTTCTTAAAGCCATCTAAACAGTTGTTAGCAATGAATTGGAAGTTACCTTCTTCACCAAGGTTATCCTTGACGTTTTGTCGTGCTGATTCAACGGCCATAAAACTCTCATCAACGCAGGTGATACGAGCTTTGGGATTCAATTGTCCTGCTTTTACACTCAATACACCGTTGCCACAGCCTAGGTCGATAATATGACGTAGCTCAGGATCTTGAGGTATGTGCTCTAGCATATAGCGAGCGCCTTGATCGAGTGCTTCCCCTGAGTAAACATTCGGTAAATTTTTCAGGCGGATATCTTCACCGTCTACATCCCACTCAACAAACGGCTCAACATTTTGAATCGGTTGGCAATTTGGAGAAGAGAAAACCAAGCGGTGTTTTTTCTTCGCTAATGAGGTTTTGGTCTCGCCTAGGTATTTTTCGAAAAGGTTAAGTGTAGAGGTGTGGATCTCTTTTACTTTGTTGACACCGATCACTTGGCAGCCTTCAGGCAGTGCTTGGCGTAACTGACTTAACTGCCATACAAGGTGGCGGTTGGTTTTTGGTAGCTGCATGATCACAAGGTCTATACCGTGTGGGATAGCATCCATTGTGTTTAAAAAGTTGACTCGATTACATTGATTTCGCTGTAAGTTTTTTAGCGCACCGCGATGAGAGATAAATGAGTCGCTCATCATGGTGACATCATGATCTTTCGAGAACCAAGCAGATAGAGCACCAAAACTGTCGTTCATGATCAGTATGTGTTTGCCCGGTTCAAGGTTCATCTCTTCAACATGACTGAGCAGGTATTCGTCGCCCGCATCCCAAGCTTGAAGGGTTTCATTTGAACGTTTAGGGAAACGATGTAAGGTCAAAGTTCTATCGTGAAGGGTAAGTTCGGTTTTCATTGCTTGAGGTGCTTATATAAGAAATAACAAAGATATTGTCTCAAATGCAGGCTAAACAAGATAGAAAAAACTCCACTAAACCGGAGTGGTTCGCAATGAAATACTCAGACAGTCGACCCGTTAAGGTTTATACTCAGCAACATATAATGCCAATACGTTACTAAGGAATCACAATGATCCAAGAAGTTATCGAAACAAAATTGCACAATGAGTTTTCACCAAGTCATTTAAACGTGGTGAATGAGAGCTATATGCACAATGTTCCGGCTGGTTCTGAAAGTCATTTTAAAGTGATTGTTGTCAGCGATGTGTTTGAAGGTTTGCGTCTTATTGCTCGTCATCGAGCGGTCAATAAAGTACTTTCAGAAGAGCTAGCGAATAATATTCACGCCCTGTCCATTCACACTTATACAAAAGATGAATGGATGAAGCAGCTAGATAACGTGCCAGATAGCCCAATGTGCATGGGTGGTGGTAAGTCATAGAACTTAGCTATAAAAAAGAGGCGGCAATACCGCCTTTTTTGTTGCCAAATATCTCTGTTTTTCGTTGTTATATCACTCAAATTGATGGTAAATCGAACGGCTAAAAATACCTACAATGAGTAATGTTTTTATTAACAGTGTTTCAACATAGTTCGTAAAATATGAGTTTGTGACAGAGTATTAATCTCTTGTTTAAAACATGATTCAAAAGCCATTTTATCTGTGCGGCCCGTCAAATTTATACATATTTGAGAGTCCATATGCTTCAAATCTCACCAAATAAAGGCCGTATTCAAGTTATTGGTCATGGCATCAAGTTATCAAAAAATGCTAGTATACGGCACCTGATAAATCTCACATGATTTATGTGATGAGTTTATTAAGATAATGTTGCGATTTTGGTGTCTCAAATTTACCAAAACCGGACACAGTAATGTCGTGTCTAAGGGCGATTTAAAACGTCCCGAATTTACGCAATTAAAAGAATCTTTTTCCCGATAAAGTAGTGCAAGTGCGTATGATTACAATAAATAAGGGTTTGGACCTTCCTATTGCAGGAACTCCATCCCAGGTGATTAATGATGGTAAGTCCATCACTAAAGTCGCCTTGCTTGGCGAAGAGTACGTTGGTATGCGTCCTACGATGCATGCTCGCGTTGGTGATGAAGTGAAGAAAGGCCAAGTTCTTTTTGCAGATAAAAAGAACCCAGGTGTTGTATTTACTTCTCCAGCAAGCGGTAAAGTTATTGAAGTGAACCGTGGTGCTAAGCGTGTTCTTCAATCAGTAGTGATTGAAATAGCAGGCAATGAGCAAATCACGTTCAATAACTATGAAGCCAACCAACTAGCAGGTCTTGACCGTGAAACGGTTAAAACTCAGTTAGTTGAGTCTGGCGCATGGACCGCTTTGCGAACTCGTCCGTTCAGCAAGGTTCCAGCCATTGATTCTGAAACTCAGGCTATTTTTGTAACTGCTATGGATACGAATCCGTTAGCAGCTGAGCCAGAATTAATCATTAACGAACAGTCTGATGCTTTCGTTGCTGGTTTAGATCTTCTTTCAACATTGACTAACGGCAAAGTGTACGTTTGTAAAAAAGGCACTAGCTTGCCTCGTTCTGCTCAGTCTAACGTTGAAGAACATGTTTTTGATGGCCCACATCCTGCAGGTCTTGCAGGCACGCATATGCATTACCTTTACCCGGTAAATGCACAAAATGTAGCGTGGAGCATTAACTACCAAGATGTTATCGCATTCGGTAAGCTTTTCCTTACTGGTGAGATTTATTCTGAGCGTGTTGTTGCTCTGGCTGGCCCAGTGGTTAACAACCCACGTCTAGTTCGTACTCTAATTGGTGCTAGCCTTGAAGAGTTAACAGACAGTGAGTTAATGCCAGGCGAAGTTCGTGTGATTTCTGGTTCTGTACTCACGGGTACCAAAGCAACAGGTCCGCATGCTTTCCTTGGTCGTTACCATCAGCAAGTTTCTGTTCTACGTGAAGGTCGTGATAAAGAGCTATTCGGCTGGGCTATGCCTGGTAAGAACAAGTTCTCTGTTACTCGTGCATTCCTTGGTCACCTGTTTACAGGTCAGTTGTTCAATATGACAACGACAACAAATGGCAGTGATCGTTCGATGGTTCCAATTGGTAACTATGAGCGCGTAATGCCTCTAGATATGGAACCTACATTGCTACTTCGTGATCTATGTGCAGGCGATATTGATAGTGCTCAAGCACTAGGTGCGCTAGAGCTAGACGAAGAAGATGTAGCATTGTGTACCTTTGTATGTCCAGGCAAGTACGAGTACGGTCAACTACTTCGTGAATGCCTAGATACGATTGAGAAGGAAGGGTAATTTTCATGGGCCTTAAAAAGTTTCTTGAAGACATCGAGCATCATTTTGAGCCAGGTGGTAAACACGAAAAGTGGTTTGCGCTTTATGAAGCAGCAGCTACTGTGTTCTACACACCAGGTCTTATTACAAAGAAAAGCTCGCACGTTCGTGATAGCGTTGATTTAAAACGTATCATGATCATGGTTTGGTTCGCAGTATTCCCAGCAATGTTCTGGGGTATGTACAACGCGGGTGGCCAAGCTATCGCAGCACTTAACCATATGTACGCAGGCGCTGAATTAGTTTCTGTTATCGATGGTAACTGGCACTACTGGCTAACCGAAATGCTTGGCGCCTCCTTAGGAGCCGACGCAGGTGTTGGCAGTAAGATGCTACTTGGTGCGACATACTTCCTGCCTATCTATGCGACGGTATTTATCGTTGGTGGCTTCTGGGAAGTTCTGTTCTGTATGGTGCGTAAGCACGAAGTTAACGAAGGTTTCTTTGTCACTTCTATCTTGTTCGCGCTTATCGTTCCGCCAACACTTCCTCTATGGCAAGCTGCACTAGGTATTACCTTTGGTGTTGTGGTAGCTAAAGAGATCTTCGGTGGTACGGGTCGTAACTTCCTGAACCCTGCACTTGCTGGCCGTGCGTTCCTATTCTTTGCATACCCTGCACAGATTTCAGGTGACGTAGTTTGGACTGCTGCAGACGGTTTCTCTGGTGCAACTGCGCTTAGCCAATGGGCTCAAGGCGGTGGTAGCGCACTAATGAACGTAACATCTGGTGAAGCAATCACTTGGATGGATGCATTCATTGGTAACATTCCAGGTTCTATCGGTGAAGTATCGACTCTAGCGCTTATGATTGGTGCTGCGATGATCGTTTACATGCGTATCGCTTCATGGCGTATCATTGCTGGTGTAATGATCGGTATGATCGCTGTTTCTACCCTGTTCAACGTGCTTGGTTCTGAGACAAATGCAATGTTCAGCATGCCTTGGCACTGGCACTTAGTTCTAGGTGGCTTCGCGTTTGGTATGTTCTTCATGGCGACAGACCCAGTATCAGCTTCATTTACCAACAAAGGTAAGTGGTGGTACGGCATCTTAATCGGCGCAATTTGTGTAATGATCCGTGTAGTTAACCCTGCATACCCAGAAGGCATGATGCTTGCGATTCTATTCGCAAACCTATTTGCCCCTCTGTTTGACCACGTTGTAATCGAGAAGAACATTAAGCGGAGACTAGCGCGCTATGGCAAGTAATAACGATAGCATTAAAAAGACGCTGTTTGTTGTTATCGCATTGAGCCTTGTGTGCTCAATCATCGTTTCAACAGCTGCAGTTGTTCTTAAACCTAAACAAGAAGCTAACGCAGTTCTGGATAAGCAAACTAAGATCCTGGAAGTTGCAGGCATTGAACTTGCGGGTGATATTCCAGCACTGTACGCCGATAATATTGAACCTCGTTTAGTTGATTTGGCTACTGGTGACTTTGTTGAAGGCGATGCTGCTGAATACAATCAACGTAAAGCAGCAAAAGATCCAGCTCAATCAATCAAGCTTTCAGCTGACGATGACATCGCGAAGATTATTCGCCGTGCGAACACTGCTACAGTGTACCTAGTGAAAGATGGCACTGAAACTTCTAAAGTTATCATTCCTATTCACGGTAATGGCCTTTGGTCAATGATGTACGCATTCGTTGCGGTAGAAACAGATGGTAACACTGTGGCTGGCATCACATACTACGAGCAAGGTGAAACTCCTGGACTTGGTGGTGAAGTTGAGAACCCAACTTGGCGTGATCAGTTCGTTGGTAAGAAATTATTCGACGAAAACCACAAACCAGCGATTAAGGTAGTTAAAGGTGGCGCTCCTCAAGGTTCAGAGCACGGTGTAGATGGACTTTCTGGTGCAACACTAACTAGTGTTGGTGTTCAACATACATTTGACTTCTGGTTAGGTGAAATGGGCTTTGGTCCTTTCCTAGCAAAAGTTCGTGACGGAGGTCTGAACTAATGTCTAGTGCAAAAGAAATTAAAAAAAGCGTATTAGCGCCTGTGTTGGACAACAACCCAATCGCGCTACAGGTTCTTGGTGTGTGTTCTGCTCTTGCGGTAACCACTAAACTAGAAACAGCATTTGTTATGACTATCGCGGTAATGTTTGTTACTGCTTTGTCTAACTTCTTCGTTTCTTTGATCCGTAACCACATTCCTAACAGTGTACGTATCATCGTTCAGATGGCAATTATCGCATCACTAGTAATCGTGGTTGACCAAGTGCTTAAAGCATACCTATACGATATCTCTAAGCAGCTATCTGTATTCGTAGGCCTAATCATTACGAACTGTATTGTAATGGGTCGTGCTGAAGCATTCGCAATGAAGTCTGCGCCAATCCCATCTTTAATCGATGGTCTTGGCAACGGTCTTGGTTACGGTTTCGTTCTTATCACTGTAGGTTTCTTCCGTGAGCTTCTAGGCTCTGGCAAACTATTTGGTATGGAAGTACTACCTCTAGTGAGTAACGGTGGTTGGTATCAGCCGAATGGCTTGATGCTTCTAGCACCTTCTGCGTTCTTCCTAATTGGTTTCTTGATTTGGACAATTCGTGTGTTCAAACCTGAACAAGTAGAAGCGAAGGGGTAAGGTAATCATGGAACATTATATTAGTCTGCTAGTTAAATCGATTTTCATCGAAAACATGGCGCTTTCTTTCTTCCTAGGTATGTGTACATTCCTAGCGGTATCTAAGAAAGTTAAAACTTCTTTTGGTCTTGGTGTGGCGGTAGTTGTAGTACTTACCATTGCTGTTCCTGTAAACAACCTTGTTTACACACACATCCTAAAAGAAAACGCGCTTGTTGAAGGTATCGATTTAAGTTTCCTTAACTTCATCGCGTTCATCGGTGTTATCGCGGCACTTGTACAAATACTAGAGATGGTTTTAGACCGTTTCTTCCCACCTTTGTACAATGCACTAGGTATTTTCCTTCCATTGATCACAGTTAACTGTGCAATCTTTGGTGGTGTATCTTTCATGGTAACTCGTGACTACAACTTTGCTGAATCTGTTGTTTACGGTTTCGGTTCTGGTGTGGGTTGGATGTTAGCTATCGTTGCTCTTGCGGGTATCCGTGAGAAGATGAAGTACTCTGACGTACCTCCAGGTCTACGTGGCCTTGGTATCACGTTCATTACTGTTGGTCTGATGGCGTTAGGCTTTATGTCTTTCTCTGGTGTTCAACTGTAGGGTAAGCACCCAGTAATAAGGAATAACAAATGTTTAGTATTATTCTTGGCGTAGCGATGTTTACCATTATTGTACTGGCTCTAGTACTAGTGATTCTTTTCGCTAAGTCTAAGTTAGTACCATCAGGTGACATCACTATTTCAGTAAATGACGATCCTGAAAAGGCGATCGTTACTCAACCAGGTAGCAAGCTACTTAGTGCCTTAGCTGGCGCTGGTATTTTCGTATCTTCTGCTTGTGGCGGTGGTGGCTCTTGTGGCCAGTGTCGTGTGAAAGTTAAGTCTGGCGGTGGCGACATCCTACCAACTGAACTTGATCACATCACAAAAGGCGAAGCTCGCGAAGGCGAACGTCTTGCATGTCAAGTTGCTATGAAAACCGACATGGAGATTGAACTAGACGAAGATATCTTTGGTGTTAAAAAGTGGGAATGTACTGTTATCTCGAATAACAACGAAGCTACTTTCATCAAAGAACTTGCTCTAGCAATCCCTGAAGGTGAAGAAGTACCGTTCCGCGCGGGTGGTTACATTCAGATTGAAGCTGAACCACATCACGTGAAATACGCAGATTACGATATTCCAGAGGAATACCGTGGTGACTGGGATAAGTTCAACCTATTCCGTTACGAGTCTATCGTTAAAGAACATTCAATCCGCGCTTACTCTATGGCTTCATACCCAGAAGAGAAAGGCATCATCAAGTTGAACGTTCGTATCGCAACTCCGCCGCCAAACAACCCTGACGTAGCTCCTGGTGTGATGTCTTCATATATCTGGTCTCTTAAAGAAGGCGACAAATGTACTATTTCTGGTCCATTTGGTGAGTTCTTTGCTAAAGATACAGACAATGAAATGGTCTTCATCGGTGGTGGTGCAGGTATGGCACCAATGCGTTCACATATCTTCGACCAGCTTAAGCGTCTTCACTCTACTCGTAAGATGTCTTTCTGGTACGGTGCGCGTTCTAAGCGTGAGATGTTCTACATTGAAGATTTCGACGGCCTAGCGGCTGCGAATGAAAACTTCGTGTGGCACTGTGCACTGTCTGATCCTCAACCTGAGGACAACTGGGACGGTTACACTGGTTTCATCCACAACGTATTGTACGAAAACTACCTGAAGGATCACGAAGCTCCTGAAGACTGTGAGTACTACATGTGTGGTCCACCAATGATGAACGCGGCTGTTATCGGCATGCTGAAAGATCTTGGTGTAGAAGATGAAAACATCCTACTGGATGACTTCGGTGGTTAATCCATTTAAGTGATTGATATTATGGCTGACTCTCACGAGTCAGCCATTTGTTTTTCTAAGACTATTTTTGACAACATACTGGCTTATATAAGAAAGAGTAAGGCATTCAAAGTACCTATTTTTTACTCTTATTTTTCCTTATATAAATCCTCAACATTAGACAGGAGTAAGCAAGTGAGAATTTGGCTTGTTGCATTAACTTCTTTGATTTTTCTTGCAGGCTGTGAGCAGGCAAGAGAGCAAGTGCATTTAAGTGGCCCAACAATGGGTACCAGTTACAACATTAAATACATCAATGGCGATGAATTTCCTGAGTCTAATGAAGTTCATACTGAGATCGATCGTCTACTTGAAGAAGTGAATGATCAAATGTCGACTTACCGTGAAGACTCTGAACTGAGCCTTTTTAATCAACACCTTGCTGCTGATGCATTCGAAGTTTCCGAACAGACTGCAACTGTTGTGAAAGAAGCGATTCGTTTGAACGGAGTTACTCAAGGAGCATTAGATGTCACGGTTGGCCCATTAGTTAATCTATGGGGCTTTGGCCCTGAAGCGCGACCTGAAGTCGTCCCAACAGATGAGGAATTAGCGGCTCGTCAAGCAAAGGTAGGAATACATCATCTAAGCGTTGAAGGTAATAAGCTAACTAAAGATTTACCGAATCTGTATGTTGACCTTTCAACCATTGCAAAAGGTTGGGGCGTGGATGTGGTCGCAGATTACCTTGATTCAATTGGTATTCATAATTACATGGTAGAAGTAGGTGGTGAAATCCGTCTGAAAGGTCTAAATCGTGAAAGTGTCGGTTGGCGTATTGCGATAGAGAAACCAAGTGTTGAAGAGCGCACTATTCAAGAGATCATTGAGCCGGGTGATATGGCGATCGCCACGTCTGGTGACTACCGTAATTATTATGAGCGTGATGGTGTTCGTTACTCTCACATCATCAACCCAGAAACAGGAAAGCCTCTTCATCATAAAGTGGTTTCTGTAACTGTATTGGATCCGTCTTCAATGACTGCAGACGGCTTATCTACTGGCCTTATGGTCTTAGGTGAGGTTAAGGGAATGGAAATCGCAAACCAACATAACATTCCTGTGTTCATGGTGGTTAAAACAGCAGATGGCTTTAAAGAGATTGCTTCTGAAGCATTTAAGCCATACTTAAGTAAATAAGGTAAGCGAGAGAATTATGAATACATTTCTGATTACATTTGGTGTTTTTCTTGCAGTAATCGCAGCGATGTCAATTGGTTATATTATCCAAAAGAAAGTTGTAAAAGGTAGCTGTGGTGGTTTGGGGGCTGTTGGTATTGATAAAGTATGTAACTGCCCTGAACCTTGTGATGCACGTAAGAAGCGTGAAGCACGGGAAGCATACCGTGAAGAGAAACTAGCAGAGCGTCAACAGAAAGAAGCGTCTTGGAATAAAGATCGTATCGCTTAACTGATGATAGTTATTAGGGTGTAGAGTTATCTCGCCTCCAGAGAATTTTTAATGAAAAGCTCAAGACGACTGTCTTGAGCTTTTTTGTTGTGATGAACCTTTTTTCTTGGTGGGATTTCAGTCGTTTTAAACCTGATAATAATTTACTATACTGTTTATAGATACAGTTGTAAGGTTGAGCTATTCTTAGATGTCTAGTGTGGTCGAAGATAAAATAAGAAAGATAATCCATGTTGATATGGATTGTTTTTACGCGGCTGTAGAAATGCGTGATAACCCTGTTTATCGAAATCGACCACTGGCAGTAGGTGGTCATGAAAAGCAGCGTGGCGTTTTAAGTACGTGTAACTATGAGGCTCGCAAGTTTGGAGTTCGTTCGGCTATGCCCACAGGGAAAGCGCTACAGCTTTGCCCTAACTTGTTGGTTGTCCCTGGAAGGATGTCGGTTTATGTCGAGATATCCAAAAAAATTCGAGAAATTTTTTCTCGATACACTTCGATGATTGAACCTCTCTCTCTAGATGAAGCATTTCTTGACGTTACAGAGTCGACAAAGTGTCATGGTTCGGCAACACTGATCGCAGAATCGATTCGGCGTGATATATGGAATGAACTCAACCTCACGGCTTCTGCTGGTATTGCTCCGATAAAATTCCTAGCGAAAGTCGCTTCAGATATGAATAAGCCAAATGGTCAGTTTGTTATCCCTCCGCAAGACGTGCAAGCGGTGATCGACCAGTTACCACTCGAAAGCATTCCCGGTGTCGGTAAGGTGAGCATTGAAAAGTTACATCAAGCTGGCTTCTTTACTTGTAAAGATATCAAAGAATCTGACTATCGCGACTTACTGCTCAAGTTTGGCCGTCAAGGTGCATCACTTTGGAAGCGCAGCCATGGTATTGATGACCGAGAAGTGATTACTGAGCGTGAAAGAAAGTCGGTAGGTGTGGAGCGAACCTTTACTCAAAATATATCGACCTACGCAGAATGTTGGCATGTGATTGAAGACAAGCTGTTTCCTGAACTCGAAACTCGCTTAGAAAAGGCTAGCCCAAGTAAAGCGATCATCAAGCAAGGTATTAAGCTCAAATTCGCCGATTTTCAGCAAACCACGATTGAGCACATACATGCTTCACTTGATCGAGAACACTTCAAAGAACTGCTAAGTGAAATACTGAAAAGGCAACAAGGAAGAGAAATCCGCTTACTTGGCTTGAGTGTGGTGTTACAACCGAAAGACCAGATGCGTCAGCTGAGTTTCTTTTAGGGAAAGGAGTTGAGAGTTTAGTTTTAGAAGTGTTGTTGTTTGATACCGACTAGACTTTACAGCCTAATCGGTTTCTTCTATAAGTAAAAACTTGGGTTACCTAGGAAGCTGTTTAACTCGCGCTAAGGTATCACTGAATGGTTGTTGTTCGAGCTTGCCGTAACCGATCATCTTGCTCGCTTTAAGTTTGGTTGAAAGCGGAGTGGCGATTCCGCATAGAAAACGAGTAATGGCTTCGTCGGTAATCAATTGTTGGCTCTTCGATACAAACTCATGAATCCATTTTATCACCGTCTCATCATCAATTGGTTCAACATCAACAGTGGGTAACATTGCGACTTGATCTCGACATACTGAACAGTGTCCACATTTGGTAGGGACTTTGTCATCGGCAAAGTAACTGGCAAGGCGTGAGCTTAAGCAAGTATCCGCCTCAAAGAAATTCAGCATTTGGTTAAGGCGGTTTATCTCGCTGTGCTCTTTTGCTTTAAACAACTCAGTAAGGCGCTCTGACAGTTGCATCATATCTTCAGAAGTATTGTGGATTGCGTAGACATCGGTGATCTGCTTGCTTTCTAGTTCAATCCAACCTTGTTCATTGAAGTAGTCGATAGCCGCAATCACACGCTGGCGATCTGCTTGGAAGTGAGTCCAAAGCGCATCGAAGTCGACTTGGCACCACACTCTAGCTTGAGGTGAACATTGGAAGATCGCTTCGACAAATTGACGACGTTCACTTTGAAATTGCTCTGTGATCTGCTGTTTCGGACGAATGAACTTAAATTTGTAATCAGCAAAGTAGCTGTACTTCGGCTCAATCACGCCTTCAATTTCAAGATACACCAGTAGTGTTTTTAGCGGTAACTGACGAATGTTGGACTCACGTGATAGCTGGTTAAGCATGATCTCCCATTGATTCGAGCCAGAAGCGCCAATGTTTTGATTTTCGTAGATCTCTTTTAATACCGCTTGGATAGATATGTTGTCTGGCGTATCACCAAAAACGAAGTTCTCGAGTGTGCTTAAACCATGTTTGTTAGCGAGTAGAATACATTCAGACGCTTGCCCGTCTCGGCCAGCTCTGCCGATCTCTTGCGAGTAATTTTCTATCGACTTTGGTAAGTCAAAGTGAATCACTCGGCGAATGTTGGACTTATCCACGCCCATACCAAAAGCAATGGTTGCCACGATACAGCTCACTTCATCATTCATGAATTGATGTTGAATTGCATCTCGGTTTTCAGGCTTAAGACCCGCATGGTAAGCCACGGCATTAACGCCAGCGTTACGAAGTTGCTGAGCCACCATCTCTGCTGTTTGTTGAAGGGTGACATAAACAATAGTCGGAGCGAGAGAAGCTTGGTTAACGACATTGCACAAGGTTTCTAGCTTGCTGGTTTGTTCGCAAGGTTGAATCGACAGGTCGAGGTTTTGACGATAGAACCCCGTCACTACCACGCGCTCCTCATCAATTTCAAACTTTGACTTCATGTCTTGGATAACCGAGGTGGTTGCGGTGGCTGTCAGTAGTAGAACCTGAGGAATATTGAGCTGCTTTTGGTATTGAGGAAGCTTCAGATAATCGGGTCTGAAGTTGTGTCCCCATTCTGAAATACAGTGCGCTTCATCTACTACCAGTAACGAGATCGGCACTTGGGAGATAAACTGGCGAAAGCGTTCGTTCTTCAAGCGCTCAACGGAGATCATCAGTATCTTGGTGTCACCGTTACGTACCGACTGCATAACCTGTTGTGTGGTTTGTCTGTCTTGGCTGGATTCGATTGCAGCTGCGCTAATACCTTTACTGTGCAGGAAAGCGAGTTGGTCTTTCATCAAGGCTAACAGCGGCGATATTACCAAGGTTAAGTGCGGTAACTCTAATGCTGGTAATTGATAGCACAGAGATTTACCAGAGCCTGTCGGGAATATCGCGGCAGTCGAGTGACCAGATAGAACATTATCAATGACTTGCTTTTGTCCATTACGCAGTGAGTCGAATCCGAATACTTGTTTTAGCTTCTGCTCAATCATTTATGCTCTACCTGAGTTATTAAGTGTCGTACTGATGCTAAAGCGGCGCTTATTGGTGATAGCGTCGCTTGATGAATCAAATGTCTTGCACCTGATTGTACCTAATTCTATTCTGTAGCTCCTATAGAAAAGCACCCCAAAAGTATGAATAAGTCCGAGCTTCGACAAATAATCTTAGAGCAACTCGAATCCCGATTACGTATCGCACAATCTGCTACTCAGCGAGCCATTGACGCTGCGACCGATGAAGAAACTGTGCCAGAGCATAAGTATGATACATTGGCATTAGAAGCCTCGTATCTTGCTCATGGACAAGCGTTGCGAGTGCAAGAATGCGAAGATGATATCCAGTGCTACCGGAATCTAGTATTACGTGACAGTGAAAAGATTGCAGTAAGCAGCTATGTTGTGGTCATTGATGAAAATGATGAATATAAACACTTTTTCATTGGACCGAGAGTCGGAGGACTTTCTGTTACGTGGAATCATCATGAGATCGCTATCGTGACGGTGAATGCACCTTTTGGTAAGGCTCTGATGGGCAAAGAAGTTGGTGATGAGATAGAGTTTAAGGTCGCTGACAAACTGTTTTGTTATGAAGTCGTGTCTATCGATTGAATGACGCTCGATATAAAACGTTTCTCTGACAAAGAATTATAAATCACGGGTATAGTTCTTTGTTAGATTGATGAGAGGATGTTATGAAAAACAATGTATTAATTGCATCACTAACAGCTGCAATAGCAGTTGTGAGCTTGCCAACGTTTGCTGCTCAGTGTCGTGTTGATTTGAAGAATGAATTACGAATCGATGATCAAAAAGTCGAAATCCACCAAGTGAATGGTGATACTGCTGTCTTTGATAACAATAATGATCTCTATATCCATGGTGAAAAGGTTGAACTCGATGCTGATCAACAAGCAGCGATAGAGAAATACCGTGACAACATGAGTGAGTATTTACCACGAGCGAAACAAATGGCTAACGATAGCCTAGCGCTAGCCAATGACGTTATTGATGATATTGCTGCTAGCCTCGATTCTCCTGAGTCTTTTGATAATGTAAAAGAGTCAATGAAAGAGTACTTCACTGAACTAGAAGCTCGTTACTATAAAGACGGTGAGTTAGTGCTGCCAGCTAATAGTTTCGACTCGATGGCCAATAGTTGGTCTGAAGATTTCGATAAGGCTAAGAAAATCTTTAACCAAGAGTTTATCTCTAGCGCTTTTAATGCGATGTCAGAGAAAATGAAGCAAGAGGGTGGATTAAATCTTACCGAGTTGGCTGATAGTATGGCTGAATTAAAGCTTAAAGTAGAAGAGAGAATGAAAGAGCATGCTCAACAAGTAGAAGAAGAAACGGCTGAGTTTTGTGATTCTCTAGATGAGATGGTAGAACAAGAGCAAGAGCTGCATGAAATCATTCCGAACCTAAAAGGTTATCAGGTATTTACGATCTAACCTGAAGTGGATAGGAATAAAAAGAGCACCGGTTGGTGCTTTTTTTGTTTCTATTGGATTGAGTCGATAAGGTTATTTTAGTATTGGTGGGCTTTATTGTAGGTGGCTATCTGGTTTTATCGATGCATTGTGATTAATAAAGCTGGATTTATGCTGGTTTAGTGGTTCTAAATAGTGAATGAGTTAAAAAAGTTAGCGAATTCTTCATTTATTGGTTGTGACTAACATTACTTTTTATTATTGTACTTTCAAACTAGTTCGCTGATTTTGATGTGAGAAATATGGAGCAACAATCTTCCTCTTCTAGAGAGCATTTTAGCTCTCGCTTGGGTTTTATTTTAGCAGCGGCTGGTGCCGCTGTTGGTTTGGGAAATATTTGGGGATTCCCAACCCAAGTTGCCAGTAACGGTGGTGGCGCTTTTCTCTTAGTCTATTTGTTCATGATCTTCGTGGTTGCTTTCCCAATGCTGGTGGTTGAGATGGCGATTGGGCGTCACGGCCAAGCCAATCCAGTAGATAGCATGCGTTCTTTGACTAAAAAACCTTTAGGCAAAAAAGTCGGTGAATTTGTTGGTTGGATTGGCTTAAGTGTCCCAAGTGCAGTATTAGCTTTCTATAGCATTGTTGGCGGCTGGTTGATCTGTTTCCTGATTGGTGCTGTTGCTGATCTGATTGGCCTAGAGGCTATTGCGGATTGGTTTAAAGGCTTCAGTGTTGAGCGCAATGTATTTGGTACCGTAGCGTTCTATGTACTGACTATTCTGATTGTACAGGGTGGTGTTAAGCAAGGCATCGAGAAGTGGTCGACGCGTTTGATGCCAGCACTGTTTGTGTTGTTTGGTTTATTGTTTGTTTACATCATGACGCAAGCTGGTGCGATGGAAGGCCTAAAGCACTATTTAGTACCAGACTTTGAAAAGGTGTGGGATAGAAAACTGATTCTAGCAGCGATGGGGCAGGGGTTCTTCTCACTAACCATTGGTGGATGCTCAATGTTGGTTTATGGTTCTTACTTAAGCAAGAAAGAAAATCTGCCAAAAATGGCAATGAACGTTACTTTGGTTGATACCGCGGTTGCTTTTATTGCGGGTTTGGTCGTGATGCCTGCGATGTTTGTTGCGATGCAAAAAGGCGTTCAAATCTATGCGGAAGATGGCTCGTTGTTAAGTTCTGATACTTTAGTGTTTACAGTTTTGCCTTTGATGTTTGATAGCTTAGGTGTACTTGGTCAGATCTTCGCAATTGTCTTCTTCTTGTTGCTAACGATAGCTGCCCTTACTTCTTCAATTTCGATGCTAGAAGGGCCTGTAGCGCTAGTGAGCGAGCGTTTCAATACCAGACGAACAGCAACGAGTTGGGTTATTGGTGGTGCTATTGCACTGTTCAGTGTGGTGATTGTCTACAACTTTGCTGCGATGTTTGGCATGGTTGCGATGATAGCGACTCAATACCTTCAACCGATTGCAGCACTGATGTTCTGCCTGTTTGGCGGCTGGGTGTGGAGCCGATCTTCAAAAGTGGAAGAGCTTGAGCAAGGCTGTCCTGATTTTCAACTTGGCTGGTTTGGTAAAGTGTGGCCAATGTATGTGAAGTTCGTATGCCCAATCTTAGTGGCAACGGTTATTTGGGCTTCTTTCGGTTAGTAATCATTTACTGCCTAGAGCATTAGACCTGCAGATCAAGGCCACTCTTATTGAGTAGCCTTGTTGTTTTTATATCGAACAAACTTGTTTTACTCTATAGAAAAAAGGCGCTGAACATACAGTTCAGCGCCTTTTCAATTTTGGTTTAAGCAATGTGATTACTTAATTTCCATACCTTGAGCTTGCAAGTCGGCATGGTAAGAAGAACGCACAAATGGGCCACAAGCGGCGTGAGTGAAGCCTAGTTCAAGAGCAATATCTTTTAGTTCATCGAACTCAGAAGGCGGCACGTAACGTTCTACTGGTAAGTGGTGACGGCTTGGCGCTAGGTATTGGCCTAGTGTCAGCATAGTTACACCATGCTCACGAAGGTCTTTCAGTACTTGAACGATCTCTTCTTTTGTCTCACCAAGCCCCATCATCACACCTGACTTTGTTGGAATATCAGGGTGTTGCTCTTTGAATTTCTTCAGTAGATCAAGAGACCACTTGTAGTTCGCACCTGGACGCGCTTTACGGTATAGGCGTGGCGCTGTCTCTAGGTTGTGGTTGAAAACATCTGGCGGGTTGTCTTTCATTAGATCAAGTGCAACGTCCATACGGCCACGGAAGTCTGGAACCAGTGTTTCGATACGAATATTTGGGTTTTGCTCGCGAATTTCACGGTTACAGTCAGCAAAGTGCTGAGCGCCACCATCACGTAGATCATCGCGGTCAACTGAAGTGATTACTACGTACTTCAGTTTCATGTCTTTAATCGTCTTAGCCAGTTTCTTCGGCTCTTCTGCTTCAGGAGCAACCGGGCGACCATGGGCAACATCACAGAACGGGCAGCGGCGAGTACAGATAGCGCCAAGAATCATAAACGTTGCCGTACCGTGGTTAAAGCACTCGGCTAGGTTAGGACAAGACGCCTCTTCACAAACTGAATGTAGGTTGTTTTTGCGCATTGCAGATTTGATTTCTTGGATACGATGGCTGTCTGAAGGCAGTTTAATCTTCATCCAGTCAGGCTTGCGTAGAACTTCTTTCTGTTCAGCAGGCATATTCTTTACGGGAATTAATGCCATTTTGTCAGCGTCACGATATTTAACGCCTTTTTCCATTTGGATTGGTTTGCTCATGATTTTATGCTTCTGCTGTAATGTTACTGGTGGCTTGAATGTCTACTTGGTCATAATCGAGTAATTCTACAAGCTCTTGTATTAACTGTTGCTCAACGTTTTCTAGTTCACTTGGTCCACCGAGTTGGCTTACTTGTGCCATTTCCATACCTTGGTAACCACATGGGTTAATGCGGAGGAACGGAGACAGATCCATATTAACGTTGAGTGCTAGCCCGTGGAACGAGCAGCCGCGTCGAATACGTAATCCGAGTGAACAGATCTTCTTGCCATCGACATAAACACCAGGAGCGTCAGGTCGGGCAGCTGAATCTATATTGTAAGCTTTCATAGTATTGATTACGAGGTTCTCGATATGAGTCACCAAATCACGTACTCCGAAATTCTTGCGGCGGATATTAATCAAAAAGTAAGCGACTAACTGACCCGGGCCGTGATAAGTCACTTGACCACCGCGATCGCTTTGTACCACAGGGATATCACCAGCATTTAATACATGCTCAGCTTTACCTGCTTGTCCTTGAGTGAAGATAGGGTTGTGTTCAACTAACCAAACTTGGTCTACATCTTCTTCTGTGCGTTCGTCTGTGAATTTATGCATGGCTTTCCATACAGGCTCGTAATCCTGACGACCTAATTTTTTTACAATTAGCTTATTTTGCAAATCAGCACTCCCTCAAGGATTAACAAAGTGAACGCATTATAAACGCGAAACATGATTCTAACTACAGACGGACTGCAAGGTTTTTCAACTTTCTTTGTATTTATTTAAAATTAAGTTGAATGAATTCGGTATTGATAGAAAGCTTTAAATAAAAACAGCGGCAATAAGCCGCTGTTATTCATGCGTAATCGAAAACTACAGAACCATCCGAACTATTTCGATCTCGCCCAGTTCTTTATATAGTGTTTCTACTTGTTCGATTGACGTCGCAGTAATATTGATAGAAACAGAGTGGTAGTTACCTTTCGCACTCGGTTTTAGCGTTGGGCTGTAGTCACCAGGAGCATGACGCTGGATCACTTCTAGCACTAGCTCAGTCAGTTCTGGCTTAGCGTGGCCCATTACCTTGTAAGTGAATGAACAAGGGAACTCTAAGAGGTCTTTTAGTTTTGCATCAGAATTGATGTTCATGATTAGCTCCAAAAGGCTAGACTCTCGCAAATTGGCGATATGTCGATAAAAAGCGTGTTCGGTTAATAGACACGAGTAATAAGGCGGAATATTACGTGTAAATATCATCGAACTCAAGATCAACAAAAGCCGCACATAGCGGCTTTTTTTCGTTAATGAGTAAATTATGAATTTACTCATTAGGTTAGCTTTGTAAGAAGTTTAGGTATTGTTTAGAGCAAACCTTTAACTCGTTAGAAGAAACCTTTGAAAAGCAGTACCAAGTAGTCCCACAGACGGCTAAATAGGCTGCCCTGCTCTACATTTTCAAGTGCAAGCAGTGGGTATTCAGCAACGTCTTCACCGTCTACTTGATAGAACAGCTTACCTACAACATCGCCTTTACTGATTGGCGCTTCTAGCTCTTTTTCAAGAACGAAGCTTGCCTTTAGGTTCTTCGCTTGACCACGAGGAAGAGTAACGAAAGTATCTTCGTCTACGCCTAAAGCAACGGTATCTTGGCTACCCATCCAGATTTTCTCTTCTACGAAGGTTTCACCAGCTGTATGTGGTGCAACTGTTTCGAAGAAACGGAAACCGTAGCTAAGTAGTTTTTTGCTTTCGGTCTTACGAGCGTTTGTATTCTTAGTGCCCATAACAACAGCAACTAAGCGCATTTTTCCTTCTGTTGCTGAGCTTACTAGGCTGTAACCTGCGTTGTTCGTGTGGCCAGTTTTAATGCCATCAACGTTCATGCTCTTGTCCCATAACAGACCGTTACGGTTGTATTGGGTTATGCCATTGTAAGTGAACTTTTTCTCTGAGTAGATACGATACTCATCAGGAACGTCGCGAATCAGCGCCTGACCAAGTAGAGCCATATCATAAGGCGTTGAGTATAGATTCGGGTTATCTAAACCGTGCACGTTAGCGAAGTGGGTGTCTTTCATGCCGATAGAGCTTGCCCATGCGTTCATGAGGTCTACAAATGCGTCTTCAGATCCGGCAATGTGTTCGGCCATAGCAACACAAGCATCGTTACCTGATTGAATAATGATTCCGCGGTTCAGTTCTTCAACTTTAACCGTTGTACCAACCTCAACGAACATTTTAGATGAGTCTGGGAAGTTTTTAGCCCAAGCATTTTCGCTGATTACAACGTCGTCGTTTAGGTTGATGTTACCACGATCAAGCTCTTGGCCGATCACGTAGCTCGTCATCATCTTGGTTAAACTTGCTGGAGAAAGCTGAGTGTTCATCTCTTTCTCGGCTAGTACTTTGCCCGAATGGTAATCCATTAGAACAAAACCTTTAGCGGCGATTTGGGGTGCGTCAGGAACAACAATAGGAGCGGCGAATGATGATGTAGCTATTGTTGCTGAAAGCGCAACAGAAGTAGCAAAAATCGATTTAACAAGTTTATTAGATTTAATCATTTTGAATGCAATTATTTGGTTAACTATTCATATCTTAACAGAATCACTCTGTCACACCAGAGCGCTGATTACCAGAAGTAACTGTTAGATTAATTAGCGAGTTAGTGTGTGTTTTTTTATATAAGCTGACGGGTAACCCATAAGCTTAACCTGTTTTAATTTCTCTTGAGTCAGCGCATAGTCATGAAATGGCCCAAGCATCAGACGGTAGTTATCATCATTTGACTGTAAGAAGGTTGCTACTGCAAGCTTTCCACCTAGATCTTTGGCTAAGTTCTCAGTTCTGTCTTTGTGCCGAGATGTGGCAACCTGAATGATAAATTGCGGTAAAGTGGCTTTTTTATTCGCATCGGTCGGCATAGCGACTGTGATGACTTCAATCTCCACATTAGCCGTGCCCGTTCTCAAAACATCGAGCTTGTAAGCCGCCGCATAACTAAGGTCAATGATTCGGCCTTCATGAAATGGGCCACGGTCATTGATACGAACAATCGTGGTTTTGTTATTGTCGGTATTCGTCACTTTTACATAACTTGGAATGGGTAATGTTTTGTGCGCTGCAGACATCGAATACATGTCGTAGATCTCGCCATTAGACGTTAAATGACCATGAAATTTCTTACCGTACCAAGAGGCTTTGCCTTTCTCAGTAAACCCTTGTGTCTTTTGTAGTATTTTGTAGTTTTCGCCACGCAGAGTGTAATCCGTGTTACCACCTAAGCTGTACGGTTCATACTGAGGGTGAGCGTCCTCTAAATGCTCTACCGAGATAGGTGCGTCTGGTGCAATGTCTGAATCAATATCGTAGCGGCCTGTTGGCTGCTGTGAAGAACAACCATTAATTAAAATCGCTAGCCCTAAGATAGAGACTATTTTTTTGATTGGCAGTTCATCAACCAAGGATGCTTTTTTTGGAAACGTTGTAATAGTCATCGATTAGGTCGCCTTTGAGAATGCTTTTCTATGTGTATGGATAGACATTAAAATACCAAAACCAGCCATAAGGGTAACCATTGAAGTACCGCCATAACTAACCAGAGGAAGGGGAACACCTACAACTGGAAGGATGCCACTTACCATGCCAATGTTTACAAAAATATAGACGAAGAAGCTCAATACAATACTGCCGCCCATCATTCGGCCAAATGCCGTTTGAGCTTGGCTCGCAAGTATTAATCCGCGTCCAATAATAAACAGGTAAATAGCAAGCAAAAACAAAATACCAATCATGCCCCATTCTTCGGCAATTACTGCAAAAATGAAGTCGGTGTGTCGTTCTGGGATAAACTCCAGTTGAGACTGCGTGCCTTGCAGCCAACCTTTTCCTGATATCCCACCAGAACCTATCGCAATCTTACTCTGAATGATGTGGTAACCCGCACCTAATGGATCGGATTCAGGATCAAAAAGGGTTCTTACCCGTACTTTTTGATATTCGCGCATCAAGAAGAACCACAGAATTGGAATGAACGCGCCAAGAGCAATTGCGGCACTGGCGATGATCTTCCAACTAATACCTGAAAGGAATATTACGAAGATACCTGACGCAGCGATGAGTATCGATGTTCCTAAATCGGGTTGCTTAGCGATTAAAATAGTCGGTACAAGAACCATGACTAAAGAGAGTGTCAAGGTCTGTAAGGTGGGCGGAAGTGAGCGCTTACCGATAAACCGTGCCAGCATCAAAGGTACCGCAAGTTTCAATAGTTCAGAAGGCTGGAATCGAACAAAGCCGAAGTTTAGCCAACGCTGTGCACCTTTAGAAGCTTCACCAAAAAATAACACACCCAATAGCAGAATGACACCAACAGCGAACAGCAGTGGAGCTAAGGTTTCGTAGGTGCGAGGCGAAATTTGCGCTAAGAAAATCATAACCCCCAAGGAGAGTGCCATGCGCATGGCCTGGCGATCCATCATTGCGAGGCTTTGACCACTCGCGCTGTACATTATCAGTAAGGCGAAGCCCATTAAAGCTAGGATACCGAGTAATAGTGTTAGGTCGATATGTAGCCTTTCAAATAAGGCTCTGTTTCTCCCTGTTGAAGGATCAAGTTTCATTATTTTGTTGCCTTACTGTCGTCATCTTCTGCAAGGATAATATGGTCTAGAATTTGTCTTACTACTGGCCCACCATTTGATGAACCGCCGCCTGCATTTTCTAAAACAATGGTGACTACTGCTTCGGGGTTTTCAAAAGGGGCGTAACCAGTAAATAGAGCGTGATCGCGTAAGTGCTCGGCAATCTCGTCAGCGTTGTATTCTTCATTCTCCTTCAAGCCAAAGACCTGTGCTGTTCCTGACTTACCCGCGGTTTGGTAAGACATATTTCGGAATGAGCGTCTTGCCGTACCTTTACGCCCGTGGTTTACCAACCTCATACCTTCTTGCGCTATATCCCAGTACTTTTGTTTAACACCGTTAATAGGGGGGTAAGTTACGATCTCTGATATTGTTTGTTCATCGAACGGCTGGGCATTCTCAATCGTCGAGCGCAACAAGTGAGGTGCTGTCACTTTACCTTCGTTGACTAATACAGAGGTGGCCTTGGCGATTTGCATAGGTGTGGCTGTCCAGTAGCCTTGGCCAATACCAACAGGAATGGTATCACCTTGATACCAAGGCACACGGTGCCTTGCCATCTTCCATTCACGAGTAGGCATGTTGGCTTTACTTTCTTCGTAAATATCGATTCCAGTGTAGTCCCCAAAGCCAAATAGCATCATCCACTTAGATAAACGATCTATGCCTAGATCAAAGGATATTTGGTAGAAAAACGTATCAACAGATTCTTCAATGGCTTGGACAATATCAACTTCACCGTGTCCCCAGCGACGCCAATCACGGAACGGTTTTGTTTTCGAGTTTGGTATCTTCCAATAACCGGGGTCATTACGCGTTGTATTCGGAGTTATTACGCCTTCTTGAAGAGCTGCAACGGCAATGAACGGTTTGATAGTAGAAGCTGGTGGATAAATACCTAGCGTTGCACGGTTAACCAAAGGCCTATCTTTGTTTTGTAATAAGGCGTTATAACCTTTTGAAGATATACCATGAACAAAGGCGTTTGGGTCATAGCTTGGGCTGGAAACCATAGCCAGTACACCGTTATCTTTCGGATCGAGAACAACAGCTGAACCACGACGACCATCAAGTATTTTATGCACATAAAGTTGTAGGTTGATATCGAGGTTGAGAACAATATCTTTACCTGGAATGGAAGGAACAAATTTTAATGTGCGAATGACTCGACCACGGCTGTTAACTTCGACTTCTTGGTAACCTGCTGTCCCATGCAGCGTATCTTCGTAGTACCTTTCAATACCTAGTTTACCAATGTCACGAGTCGCTTGATAGTTGGCGTATTTCTCTTCGCGCTCTAGTCGTTGTATGTCTCGGTCATTGATACGAGATACGTAGCCAATAACGTGGGTCAGTACATCACCATACGGATAAAAACGCTTTAGTGTACCCGTCACTTCAACGCCCGGAAACTTGTGCTGATTTACGGAAAAAACCGCCACTTGCTCTTGAGTCAGTTGGTTTAAAATTGGAACGGATTTAAAACGTCGTGAATTTCGGCGATCACGATTAAAGCGCTCGATACGCTCTGGCGGAATATCGATTAAAGTTTGTAAACGGACGATAGTATCATCCATATTTTTAATTTTTTCTGGTGTAACTTCTAAGTTGAAAACAGGACGGTTTTCAGCAAGGAGGATGCCATTGCGATCGTAAATCAAACCGCGATTGGGGGCGATTGGAACGACCTTGATACGGTTGTCGTTGGAGCGAGTCTTATAGTCCTGATACTGGTTGACCTGAATGTTATACAGGTTAACAACCAACATCGACATCATCACGATGATCCCTATAAACGCAACAAAAGCACGACTAGTAAATAGTCGTGCTTCTGCTTTGTAATCACGGATTTGGCTACGTTTACGTAACATTAACACTTATTCTCGATGATACGGATGGTTAGCGGTAATGCTCCAAGCTCGATACAAGCTTTCAGCCATGATAACGCGTACTAATGGGTGAGGCAGAGTAAGTGCTGACAAAGACCAGCTTTGGTCGGCAGCCGCTTTACATGCAGGGGCTAACCCTTCAGGCCCGCCAATTAAGATTGAAACGTCACGTCCATCCAGCTTCCAACTTTCTAATTGCTCAGCTAGTTGAGGGGTATCCCACTTTCGTCCTGGGATATCGAGCGTGACAATGCGGTTGCCTTTTGGAACCGCAGCCAACATCGCTTCGCCTTCCTTTTGAAGAATACGTGCAATATCCGCATTTTTACCGCGTTTTCCCGCAGTGATTTCAATGAGTTCTAATGGCATATCGTGAGGGAAGCGGCGTTTGTATTCTTGAAACCCTTCTTCAACCCACTTTGGCATTTTTGTACCAACTGCGATTAACTGGATCTTCAAAGCTTAGCCCCAAAGTTTTTCTAGTTGGTACAGCTCACGATGCTCTTCTTGCATAACGTGTAGCATACTTGTACCCATATCGAGAACGACCCATTCACCTTCTTGCTGACCATTAATACCGAGTGGTTGCATACCTGCTTTACGCACTTCATCTGCAACGTGCTGTGCAATGGAGGCAACATGGCGTTTAGAGGTACCAGTACAAACAATCATGTAATCAGTCACACTTGATTTGCCTTCTACATCGATAGTCACTATCGATTCTGCTTTCATGTCGTCGGCTTTGTCTGCAAGAAAATCTTTTAGTTCTTCACGTAACACAGGGTGTTCCTTTAATCTGAATGTAGCTTTGCTTAGGGTCTATTGACCTTAGAATATAACACGCTTTTATGCGTGAGATGGTATTGAAGCTGAAGGGATACAAAACTCTACGCTTAACTGATGAATTAGTGGCCAAGGCGATTGCTCATATTGGGTTTTTGTCATCAATTCAGCTTGAGTGAGAAGCGCGAACAGGGAGTGTAATTGAGAAATCGAAACTCTTGTTAGCGCGGCGTTATAAAGCGGCTTTTTAGATTGCCAGATGCTGTGTTTTTCGAAGATCTGACCAATCGGCATCTGTTTCATTTGTTGCTGCATTTGCAACAATAAAGAAAGTTCACGTTGTACGCTGCGCAGTAAAATGACTGGCTCAACACCTTCCGCTTCGAGTTGCCTTAAGATTCGTTGTGCGCGATTGCCTTTACCCGCCAGCAATGCATCACTCCAGTGGAAAGGAGTAAAGTGGTTGTGTCGACTCAGCGATTCTTCTAAGCGTACTAAAGTGAGTTTTCCATCTGGGTATTGCAGTGCCAGTTTTTCTAGGCTCTGAGTCAGTGCAAAAAGGTTCCCCTCGTGCCACTGAGCCAGCATTTGAATGGCTTCAGGATCTGGCGACAAACCGATTTGACGACAACGAGCCTGAACAAATTGAGGCAATCGGCTGATATCAGGAGTTAAACAGCTGACCCAGTGGCCTTGATTAGAGAGCGCTTTAAACCACTTAGCATTCTCTTGAGCTTTGGTTAGCTTAGTACCAATTAAAATTAACAGAATATCGCTGTGAATATGCTCAGAGATGGCGAGCAGTTCTTTCGCTATTGCAGCATTCACACCTGATTCTGGCAGTTCCAGCTCGATGACTTGACGGTTAGAGAACAGGCTCAATGCCTGAGTGCAGTCATAGACTTGATTCCAGTCGAGGCTATTATCAATCACAAAACGGTGACGTTCTTCGAAGCCTTGCTCTTTGGCTGTCTTTTGAATCGCTTCTCGGCTTTCTTGCAGCAGCAAAGGCTCGTTACCAAAAATGAGGTAAACGTTGCTTAACTGCTTAGCAAGTTGCTCTGGTAGACGATCAGCAAAAATACGCATTAAATAAACCTATTGCTCGACAGTTACGCTAGGCTCAGAATCAGATGCTGCACTGGCGTCGATCTCAACGTCGTCAATTTCGATGTTCTTAATGTTGTACTGTTTCTCAAGTTCTTTCACTTGAACATTACCTAAGGCTTCTAGGTCCATACTGCCAGCTGCAATAGTCGCTTTTAGGCGAGCCATTTGGCGAAGGATTTGACTGGTTGCAAGCTTACGCATCTCATCTTCAATCATTTCTCGCTCAACCGATTTTGCTAATGCTGTTAACGGGTTATCTAGGTAGCTACGGGTTACGCTCGTTGAGAACGTTTTTGAACCAATCTCAGGGATGGTTACGCGATAAGAAGCGCGGAATGTGAGTTCTTTTTCTGCCGCACGTGTATTTTGGTAAAGAGACAGAGTGCGCTCGCCTACGCTTTCGCTAATGATATGCAGGTTAGGAGTGTTCTGCGCAGGTGGCACAATTTCTACATCATTCATGCGTAGTTGACCTTTCATCATACGTGTAAATGTGCTGTATTGGTCATAACTGGTCACAGAGATTTTGTTAAGTTCTTCTGGTACGGAGTAATCACCACGCAGGTGGAAGCCACAGGCACTCAGTAGGCTTACGGTTAAAACAACAATAGTAACTTTCAATGAAGATAGTGAAATCAGGCGCATTATTTGATGGCTCTCATGAAGGTAGAATACTTATTTAAAGGCTTTAGTTTCTTCGAGTCGTGTGGCTCTGAATGGAAAGCGCTTAAATAAGTAGACAAGGTAATTCGTTACCCTGTCTACAGACTACTAAAAACGAAATAAGTTCGTTACAGCAGTTATATATGCAGGCTAAAACCAGTGAGCCAGTTTTAGCCTGCAACTGTTAGTTTGCCAATGTTAGTTAGCTATTATTAATTAGCTACGATGTTTAAAAGCTTACCAGGTACGAAGATAACCTTACGGATCGTTAGGCCATCTAGGAACTTCTTAGCGTTTTCATCGTTTAGACCAAGTTCACGAACTTGCTCTTCGGTCGCATCAGCAGCAACCGTCAGTTTCGCACGTAGCTTACCGTTGATCATGACAACGATAGTTTTCTCGTCTTCCACTAGCGCTTTCTCATCGAAAGTTGGCCATGTTGCTGAGTCTACGTTTGATTCACCCAGCGCAACCCACATTTCGTAAGAGATGTGTGGCGTCATTGGGTAAAGCATGCGAACGACAGCTTTTAGCGCTTCATCAAGGATTGCACGATCTTGTACCGACTCTTGAGGTGCTTTCGCTAGCTTGTTCATCAGTTCCATGATCGCAGCGATTGCTGTGTTGAACGTTTGGCGACGGCCGATATCGTCCGTTACTTTCGCGATAGTCTTGTGGATGTCACGACGAAGTGCTTTTTGGTCACCAGACAGAGCAGAAGCATCAACAGATTCAGCAGTACCCTTAGAAGAGTGAGCGTGAACTAGCTTCCAAACACGTTTAAGGAAGCGGTTTGCGCCTTCAACGCCAGATTCTTGCCACTCAAGTGTCATATCTGCAGGAGAAGCAAACATCATGAATAGACGTACTGTGTCAGCACCGTACTTGTCTACCATCTCTTGTGGGTCGATACCGTTGTTTTTCGACTTAGACATCTTGATCATGCCTGAGTGTTCAACGTCGCGGCCTTGGTTGTCGACTGCTTTTTCGATGCGACCTTTACCGTCACGATCGATAGTCACATCAGTAGGAGCAATCCACTCTTTCGTGCCTTTCTCATTCGTGTGGAAGAACGCGTCAGCTAGAACCATACCTTGACATAGAAGTTGCTTGAACGGTTCATCAGACGTTACGTAACCTGCGTCACGTAGCAATTTATGGAAGAAGCGAGAGTAAAGCAGGTGCATACACGCGTGCTCAATACCACCAATGTATTGGTCCACTGGTAGCCAGTAGTTTGCTTTCTCTGGATCTAAGATATCGTCAGCTTGTGGTGAACAGTAACGAGCGTAGTACCAAGAAGACTCCATGAACGTATCGAATGTATCAGTTTCACGTAGCGCAGGTTCGCCGTTGAAGGTTGTTTCTGCCCAAGACTTGTCTGCCTTGATTGGACTAGTTACGCCATCCATTACCACGTCTTCTGGAAGAATAACGGGTAGTTGGTCTGCTGGTACTGGGTGAACTTCACCGTCTTCAGTGGTTACCATTGGGATTGGCGCACCCCAGTAACGTTGACGAGATACACCCCAGTCACGTAGACGGAAGTTTACTGTCTTCTTACCTTTGCCTTCAGCTTCAAGCTTCGCAGCGATTGCATCGAATGCATCTTGGAAAGCAAGACCATCGAACTCACCAGAATCGAACAGAATACCTTTCTCTGTGTAAGCTGCTTCAGACACGTCTAGCTCAGAACCATCTTCAGGCTTGATTACTGGGATGATGTCGATGCCGTACTTCGTTGCGAATTCGTAGTCACGTTGATCGTGAGCAGGAACCGCCATTACCGCACCTGTGCCGTAATCCATAAGAACGAAGTTTGCTACGTATACAGGAACAACACGACCGTTAAGAGGGTGGATAGCCGTTAAGCCAGTATCCATACCTTTCTTTTCCATTGTTGCGAGTTCAGCTTCAGCCACTTTAGTGTTACGACACTCTTCAACGAATGCAGCAAGCTCTGGGTTGTTTTGCGATGCTTTCTCTGCAAGAGGGTGACCTGCAGCGATACCCACGTAAGAAACACCCATTAGTGTGTCTGGACGCGTTGTGTAAACTTCCAGTGGCGCTTCTTCACCGTTAACAGCGAAAGATAGCTCAACACCTTCAGAGCGGCCGATCCAGTTGCGCTGCATGGTCTTAACCATTTCAGGCCAACCTTCAAGGTTGTCTAGATCGTCGAGTAGCTCTTGTGCGTACTCAGTGATCTTAATGAACCACTGTGGGATTTTCTTTTGCTCTACTGGGGTATCACAACGCCAGCAGCAGCCATCTTCTACTTGCTCGTTTGCTAGTACAGTTTGGTCGTTCGGACACCAGTTAACAGAAGAAGTCTTCTTGTAAACTAGGCCTTTTTCGTAAAGCTTAGTGAAGAACTCTTGTTCCCAACGGTAGTACTCAGGCGTACAAGTTGCGAATTCACGGTTCCAGTCGTAACCAAAGCCTAACAGCTTAAGCTGGTTTTTCATGTACTCGATGTTTTCGTAAGTCCATGGTGCAGGCGCTGTGTTGTTCTTAACAGCTGCGTTTTCTGCAGGTAGGCCGAATGCATCCCAACCAATTGGCTGCATTACGTTTTTGCCTTGTAGACGTTGGAAACGAGATACCACATCACCGATGGTGTAGTTACGCACGTGACCCATGTGCAGTCGGCCACTTGGGTACGGGAACATAGACAGACAGTAGAATTTTTCTTTGTTTGGGTCTTCACTTACAACGAAAGTCTCGCTGTCATCCCAGTGTTGTTGAACCTTTTGTTCAATCTCTTGCGGGTTATATTGTTCTTGCATCGATGGTATCCGGTTATCTTGGAATTTGTGAGTTCGGTTAGAACAGAATCTTACAGATCGTCATAGAATACCTAAAGGAGCTTAGTACAACAATAGTTATACCCTTCATACTTGCAGTTGCACCATGGTTGATTGCGTAAATTCAACCGTATTACTTAAGACAGCTATGCTTAAGGGGATGAATTGCATTTGTTTGTGAGGGATTGCTTGCTTAGCTGTATACCAGTTACCTAAGATAAAGGTTTGTAATCTTAAGGAGGTTGTTTATGCCGAAGAAAAAAGCACTCTATGAAGAAGTCGTCGAAGAGGTAATTGAAACGCTGAAGCATAGCCCCGAAGAGTTCAACAATAAAATTGAAACGTCAGGTAAGTTTGCTAAAGCAGCCAATGATATGACCAAAGACGAGTTATCATTGATTTCAGCGTATGTTAAGTCGGACTTGAAAGAGTTTTCTGAAAGTTACGAAGAGAGTAAAAGCGGTCCATTTTATTTGATGATTGCAGACTCTATTTGGCAAGGTCTGTTAGATATCACTGATCGAACTAAAGTGGAGTGGGTTGAACTGTTCCAAGACCTGGAGCACCAAGGTCTATACCAAGCTGGTGAAGTTATTGGTTTAGGTACACTCGTATGTGATGAGTGTGGGAATCAAACGGAATATAACCACCCAACAACCATCATCCCTTGTATTAAGTGCGGTTCGACTGGATTTAGCCGAAAGGCATTGAAACCTTAGCTTTAGCTGCTGCCTCTTCTAAACTGCTTATATAATAAAGATGCAGGTTGATGCACTCACATCAACCTGCATCTTGTCTTTAGTCTTTTTGTCTTCTCACTAGCCAACCGACCACCAAGCTCAATAGAACCCAGATATACAATGGCCAAGTACCAAACACGCGATAGGGGGTTTGACCATCTGTTGAAACGAGTTCAGCTTTTAGTACTGCGGTTTCAAACTGAGGTATCTGTTTGATGATCTTACCTTTGTGATCTGTCACAGCCGTTACGCCATTGTTGGTAGAGCGAATAAGAGGCTTGCCGAGCTCTAGAGCACGCATTTGAGCGATTTCCATATGTTGCAGAGGCCCAATTGAACGACCAAACCACGCATCGTTAGAGAGCGTTAAGATAAAGTCTGTCTCATCGGTAACATTTCGCCTTACTTGTTCATTAAAGATTATTTCATAACACAGCGCAGGTGCAAGGTGACGACCATTTGCCACTATGTTTGGCTGGACGAAATCGCCGCGGCTGAACGATGACATTGGTAAGTTGAATAATGGTGCCAATGGACGAAGGATATCTTCAAACGGAACGAACTCACCAAATGGTAATAGGTGATGTTTATGGTAGCGTTCGTTTGGATCGTAGCTATATTCGCCGTATGGGTTTACTCCTAGTGACAGAATACTGTTGTAGTACTTCTTATCTTCAGACTGATTTAGCACACCGGTGATGATTGAGCTGTTGTTCATCTTGGCTGCGCTGTCTAAGTTGCGTAAGAAAGAAGGGATCTCAACCTCAAATGCAGGGATCGCCGCTTCAGGCCAGATGATGATATCAGCTCCCCAGTTTTCTCTGCTCAGGTCGGTGTATTTCATCATAGTTGGCCAGCGATGACTGGGTAGCCATTTACTGTCTTGAGCGACGTTACCTTGGATTAATACCACTGATGTTGTTTTTTCTGGGTTCGGTGTCACCCAATCGATGTTTCGAATACCGAAACCTGCACTAAACACGATCGCAGGGATGATGCTGACACTCCATGCCTTGTTGATAACCGTATAGGCAAGTGCGGAGGCTGAAGTAATGATCGCCAGAGTGACCAGCTCTACACCGCCAATAGGTGCGAATGAGCCTAACGGAGAATCGATTTGGCTGTAGCCTAACCATAACCAAGGGAAACCAGTCATTACCCATCCACGCAGCCAATCACTGATTAACCACAATGCTGGCGCCGCGAGGAAATACCGACTGAGACTATTGGCAGGAAAAAACTTGTTTAGACTCCAAGTAAATAGACCCGAATAAACAGCTAGGTAGCCAACAAGCAATGCCATTAAAAACAGGTTGGCTGCCAGTGGCATTCCACCAAAGCCATCAATGCTGACATATACCCAACTGATACCTGTTGTAAATTGGCCTAAACCCCATGCATAACCAATCCAAAGCGCACTTTTAGGTGATCGGTTGTGGATCAGCAAAAGCAATAAGGCTGGGCTGAGAATAGCAAGAGACCATATCGAGTATGGTGCAAACGAAAAGGTTGTTATAGCGCCAACAAAAACGGCCGCAAGCGGCCGTAATAGGCGATGAATAAAGGTCTTAGTCATCTAATTTCTGTCATCTCTTTAGAGAGAGGTTGTTATTCTTCGGTAGTCGGAAGAGGTTGCTCATCAGGAACGGTTACCTGTAGCTGGATCACGCGACGATTATCCGCTGATGTTATTTTGAAATGGTAGTTGTCGATTTCTACTACTTCTCCACGAACAGGCAGGTGACCGAGGGCTGTCATCACCATACCACCCACAGTATCCACTTCATCATCACTGAAGGTTGTGTTAAACGTTTCGTTAAACTCTTCAATGGTAGTTAAAGCTTTAACCGAATAGGTATGCTTACTCAGCTTGCGAATATCTAGCTCTTCTTCATCGTCAAACTCGTCTTCTATTTCACCAACGATTTCTTCGAGGATATCTTCAATGGTGACTAGGCCTGAAACACCGCCAAACTCATCGACTACGATAGACATATGGTAACGCTCTTCTTGGAACTCCTTAAGTAGGCGATCAACTCGCTTACTTTCCGGAACGACCACTACAGGGCGAATCACTTGTTCGATATCAAATGGGGCACTGTCTGAACCTAGATACTTAAGTAGGTCCTTCGCTAATAGAATGCCTTCAACATGGTCTTTATCTTCACTGATCACTGGGTAGCGAGAGTGTTGAGCATCAGTAATAAGCGCAGTCAATGTATCTAAGTCATCGGTGCGTTCAACTGTAACCATTTGAGAGCGAGGCAGCATGATATCGCGTACTCGCATCTCTGAAATCTCCATAACACCTTCGAGCATGTCGCGAGTGTCGTGGTCAATTAGGTCATTAATTTCTGAGTCGCGGATAATATCTACGAGCTCTTGGCGGTCTTTCATTTCGCCTTGAAATAGTTGGCCTAGGCGTTCAAAGAAGGACTTTCTACTCGGACCTTCAGATTTTTTACTTCCCTCAGAAGTGGGGGGGTTACCTTCGTTCATGATTTCTCAAAAAATAACGCTACCAGAAGTGTGATAGCACACATTAAAACTTAGATTCCTGTGAAAACAACAGGTTCGATGAGTTCTTGTTTCTCTGCAATCTACTTTACTAGAATCAATTTACTTTTCTAGAATGTAAGGGTCTTCAAAGCCCATAGTTTGCATGATTTCTGTCTCGAGTGACTCCATCTCTTCAGCTTCATCATCTTCGATATGATCATAACCTAGCAGATGGAGGCTACCATGTACAACCATATGAGCCCAGTGTGCTAACAGAGGCTTATTTTGCTCTTCTGCTTCTTTCTCGACAACTTGGCGGCAGATAATAAGGTCGCCCAGTAGATCTAACTCGATCCCAGGAGGAGCCTCGAATGGAAAAGACAACACGTTAGTCGGTTTGTCTTTTCCACGGTATTCATGATTGAGCTGGTGGCTTTCTTCTGTATCTACGATACGAACTGTCAACTCGGCGTTCTCTTGAAACTGAGGAATTGTCTTGTCTAACCAAAGCTGAATATCTTGTTCGGTTGGGAGACCTTGCTCATTTTCGACCGCTAATTGCAAGTCTAGTTCAATAGACATCTATTTATCACCTTGCCCTGTAACCGCTGAACTATTTTGTGTTGCTAGTTGTGTCGTCGCTACTTGTTGAGCCTCAAGAAGTTTGGCTTCGCGCTCTTCACGTTTACGCTTTTCAAACTCTTTGCGTTCTTTCTGGTCTTTCGCTTCCCACTTCTCGTATGCGTTGACGATACGAGCAACCACTGGATGACGAACGACGTCCTCAGACATGAAGAAGTTAAAGCTAATGTCATCAACTTCACTGAGCACTTCGGTTGCATGACGTAAGCCTGATTTTGCACCACGAGGTAAATCGATTTGCGTTATATCACCCGTGATCACAGCGCGCGAGTTAAAACCGATACGGGTTAAGAACATTTTCATCTGTTCAACCGTGGTGTTTTGGCTCTCATCAAGAATGATAAACGCATCATTCAGTGTACGGCCACGCATGTAAGCCAGTGGCGCAACTTCAATCACGTTACGTTCAATCAACTTTTCAACACGTTCAAAGCCAAGCATTTCGAAGAGTGCATCGTAAAGTGGACGCAAATATGGATCGACTTTCTGGCTTAAATCACCAGGAAGGAAACCAAGTTTCTCACCGGCTTCAACAGCAGGGCGAGTCAGTAGAATACGGCGAACCTCTTGGCGTTCGAGTGCATCGACAGCTGCCGCAACGGCTAAATATGTTTTACCAGTTCCTGCTGGACCGATACCAAAAGTGATGTCATGAGTCACCATATTCATTAGATACTGTGCTTGGTTTGGCGTACGAGGTTTGATGACGCCTTTTTTAGTCTTAATGGTGACTTCTTTGCCGTAGTCAATTTCAGACTCGACGTGTTGTTCCAAAATACCAGACTCGGTGATCGCCAGGTGCACTTGCTCTGGTTCGATATCGATTATGTTGCCTTTAACTGGAGCCGTTTCAACATAGAGGTGTTTGATGATGTCTAAAGCTGCGGCTGTCGTGTGAGGCTTACCGACAATCGTGAAAAAATTGCTACGGTAATTAATCTCAACCCCCAGACGACGCTCAAGATGCTTGATGTTGTCGTCAAATGGTCCGCATAAGCTTGCCAAGCGCTTGTTATCTGCTGGCTCTAGATTTATCTCTAAGGTAACGATTTTATTGCTCAAATTAGCCTCTCATTTTGTGCCACTCACTCTTAAATACAAAAAGAGCAAAAAGCCCGATATAGACCGGGCTTCTGATGGTGATATTCCCTATTTCTAAGATGGTCACTTAGTTAGGTAATTTCAAGCTTTGTGTTTGTGCTTTGTGCTCAAACAGTTGTATTGCTTATGGCGTAAAGGTTGCTACGCCTAGCTCGTCTTCGCGTTTTGTTTTTTCCATCATTTCTGCTGGAGTCATAACAACGCGTAGACCCATGTCTTTTTCTGTTCGAACCAATTCGCCACGTAGTGAGTTGGTGTAAACCTCAGTGATCTTCACATCTACGAACTGGCCGATTAGGTCTGCAGAGCCTTCGAAGTTCACAACACGGCTGTTTTCTGTACGGCCACGCAGTTCCATTAGGTTCTTTCTTGATGGGCCTTCAACAAGGATACGTTGCTCGGTGCCTAGCATTAGACGAGAGAAGCGCATAGCTTGTGTGTTTACCGTTTGTTGCAGTTCGTACAGACGATCTTTCTTCTCTTGTGCTGGTACATCACATGGGTAATCTGCCGCTGGCGTACCTGGACGTGGAGAGAAAACAAAGCTGAAGCTCATATCGAAATCAACTTCTTTAATTAGCTTCATTGTATCTTGGAAATCTTGCTTAGATTCACCAGGGAAACCAACAATAAAGTCAGAACTGATTTGAATATCAGGACGAGCTTTACGCAGTTTACGGATAATAGATTTGTACTCGATAGCCGTATGTGGACGCTTCATCATCGTAAGAATACGGTCACTACCACTTTGTACTGGTAGGTGAAGGAAGCTCACTAGTTCAGGGGTATCTTTGTAAACTTCAATGATGTCGTCACCAAACTCAAGCGGGTGGCTTGTTGTGAAACGAATACGATCGATACCATCGATAGAAGCAACAAGACGAAGCAGTTCTGCGAATGAACAGATATCACCTTCGTGTGTTGGACCACGGTATGCGTTTACGTTCTGACCAAGTAGGTTAACTTCACGTACACCTTGTTCTGCAAGTTGTGCAACTTCGAACAATACATCATCCATTGGACGGCTAACTTCTTCACCACGTGTGTATGGAACAACACAGTAAGTACAGTACTTAGAACAGCCTTCCATAATTGAAACGAATGCAGTTGCACCGTCTGCTTTTGGCTCAGGAAGATTATCGAATTTTTCGATCTCAGGGAACGAGATGTCCATTACAGGCTTCTCGTTAGATAGTGATGACTTAATCATCTCTGGCAGACGGTGCAGAGTTTGTGGGCCAAAGATTACGTCTACGTACGGTGCTCGTTGACGAATGTGGTCACCTTCTTGAGTTGCTACGCAGCCACCCACACCAATTACCACACCTTCTTTTTTATCTTTAAGCGTTTTCCAACGACCAAGCTGGTGGAATACTTTTTCTTGCGCTTTCTCGCGGATAGAACAAGTATTCAGTAGTAGTACGTCTGCTTCCTCAGGTACTTCCGTTAGCTCATAGCCATTTGCAGCGTTAAGCAGGTCGGCCATTTTTGATGAATCGTATTCATTCATCTGACAGCCCCAAGTTTTAATTAGCAGTTTCTTACTCATTATATGTTCGCTCGATCGTTAGTTTAATTTAAGGGAGCAAATCGCCCATTATTCATCCGCTAGCCCCGTTTGTCATAATTCGGTATTCAATTTTATGACAGGCTCTAGCGGCAAGCGGCGTATTGTACTGGTTTCAAAACCGACTGACTAGTAGTCTGAACAAATCTCTTATGTAGTGGTATTTATTATCGTTAACGCCATATGCCATAAGGGATAACCCTTTTTTCGAATAAGGTTTTTGGTTACAAGTTAGTTATGAAAAAGTACAATCAAAAACAGTCAAAGAATCAAACTGATAAGTACAAAATATGAACAGTTACGATATTGTGGTAGTCGGTGGCGGCATGGTTGGCGCCGCAACAGCGGTCGGCTTTGCAAAGCAAGGGCTGAGTGTTGCGGTGATCGAAGGTTTTGCCCCACAAGCTTTTGATGAGTCACAAGCGATGGACATTCGTGTGTCAGCGATTTCTCAAGCATCGGTCGATTTACTTGAAGATCTTGGTGCATGGCAAAGTATTGCAGCGATGCGAGTGTGTTCTTACAAGCGTTTAGAAACGTGGGAGCACCCAGAGTGTCGTACTCGATTTGATGCTGCTTCTCTCGATTTACCTCGTCTAGGCTATATCGTTGAGAATAGGCTCATTCAACTAGGGTTATGGTCTCAATTCGATGCCTACGACAATCTCGAACTGTTATGCCCAGAAAAGCTGGATGAGATTGAGTTTGGTGAAACCAATATCGTTAAGCTTCAATCAGGAGCTGAGTTATCAGCGAAGTGGGTGGTTGGTGCTGATGGCGCGAATTCAGCCGTTCGTCAGCAAGCTGGAATTGGCATTACAGCTTGGGATTACCGACAGCACTGCATGCTTATCAATGTCGAAACAGAACTTCCTCAGCAAGATATTACTTGGCAGCAATTCCTACCAAGTGGTCCTCGTTCATTTTTGCCTTTGTGTTCTCTAATCTCTGACGGTCAAGAAGTCGGGCAGGGCTCGTTAGTTTGGTATGACTCTCCACTGCGTATTAAGCAACTGTCAGCAATGACCCCTGAAAAACTACGTAACGAAGTGCTTACTCACTTTCCTAAAGAGTTAGGTGATATCAAAGTCTTGAATTCGGGTTCTTTTCCTCTGACACGACGTCATGCTCAATCATACTCGAAGAAAAACTGCATTTTAGTTGGGGATTCTGCACATACGATTAACCCTTTGGCAGGGCAGGGCGTAAATTTAGGCTTTAAAGATGTTGCCGCTCTATTGGATGTGACTAAAGAAAAACGTGAGCTGAATCATTCTGTAGTAAGGCGCTATGAGGTTATGAGAAGAGGCGACAACTTAATGATGCAGAGTGGCATGGATTTCTTCTACAAGACATTCAGCAACGACATTGGCCCTCTAAAGTTTGTACGTAATGCTGCACTAAAGCTAGCAGAAAACTCAGGGCCGATTAAAGCTCAAGTATTGAAATACGCGTTGGGCCTTTAAACGGTTACATAAGGTTATTTACATAGAGAAGGAGAGCTGATGCTCTCCTTTTTTGTATGGCGTTGGATGCTATAACTGCTGTGTAATACAAACAGGTGTATCGATCTCTAAAGAGTACCCTGTATAAACCAAAGACCCGTCCTCATTATCTCGCTTGAATGATGTGATGTTGTTGGAGTGCTGGTTTGCGGCGATAAGCCATTGTCCACAGTCAGTGATATGAAAGTCGCGAGGAAAGTTACCTTCAGTGCTATAGCTATCAATAAAAATTGGTATTTTAGTCATAGAATCTATTTTGAAGCTACTGATCCTTGATTGATATCGACCAGACACATATAGGAATTGCTCATCTGGCGATAACTTAATTGCAGCTGCGGCTTCTCCCTTCTCCATATTCGGAAGGGCATCTATTTCCTCCACAATGCTCCACACACCTAAAACTTTTTCCAACATGAGTATCGTTTCAGAGAGCTCACAGAGTACGTAGGCCTTATCTTCAGCCTTATTGAAGACCAAATGGCGAGGCCCATTACCTGCTGGCGCTTTAATGGCTTGCATTGGTTCGTCTAGAAACTCTTCCTGTTCTTCGTCAAAGCAATAGAAATTGATTTTATCAGCTCCTAGATCGACGGTGACAAGCTGTGGTGAGTTTTGTAAGAACAGGCACTGATGAGCATGAGGCCCAGTTTGTCGATCTTTGTTCGGCCCAGAACCGACCATTTTGATTGTTTTGAGTCGCTTATCGATATTGCCATTGATACTTAGACTAAAAATATCGAATGTGCCTGATGAGTACTGCGACGTAATAGCAAATTTATTGTTGGGAGCAATCGCGACATGGCAGGGGTGGCTGCCCGAGATAATTCCTGAATTGGTCGTTGTCTTTGAATATGTATTAGGAATATGAAATAGCTGGGGTTGTTTTTGCTGGTCGACTTCAGATGCGGTATAAATTCCAAGTTTTGTCGCTACGACAAAAGAGGGGTTATTACACTCGGCGACAAGCTTAAAAGGTAATAGTTTTCCTGTACCTAAGTCTAACTGAGTTTGATAAACACCTTGGCTTTTACTTGGTGTGTCCGTGTAGCAACCGATCGTTAAAGGGAGGATTTTCATTAGCAGTCAGACTCAGTTAGAAAATGGAGCTGACATTGTCTTATAAAAAGAACGAAAAAGTGAGGAGTGAGAGGGAAATATTTGGTGATTTGGTTAGCAGATTTTCATATTCCAGATAAAACAAAACCCAGCTAAAAAGCTGGGTTTTATAAATGATGGTGCGGTCGGAGAGACTTGAACTCTCACACCTCTCGGCGCCAGAACCTAAATCTGGTGCGTCTACCAATTCCGCCACGACCGCAGCAAAGCTTTTACTCTAGCGAAGAGTGTAGTTATATCGACATTGGTGATTCAATATAACGTTGTATATTCTTTCTTGAAGAAAGAATGGTGGCTACTGCGGGATTTGAACCTGCGACCCCATCATTATGAGTGATGTGCTCTAACCAACTGAGCTAAGTAGCCAATAATAAATCTAATTGATTCATCATAAAATAATGGTGCGGTCGGAGAGACTTGAACTCTCACACCTCTCGGCGCCAGAACCTAAATCTGGTGCGTCTACCAATTCCGCCACGACCGCAGCAAAGCTTTCCTCTCAACTAAGCAAAGAGCCTAGCGAAGAGTGTAGTTATATCGACATTGGTGATTCAATATAACGTTGTATATTCTTTCTTGAAGAAAGAATGGTGGCTACTGCGGGATTTGAACCTGCGACCCCATCATTATGAGTGATGTGCTCTAACCAACTGAGCTAAGTAGCCATAATAAATCTAATAGATTCACTATTTAATAATGGTGCGGTCGGAGAGACTTGAACTCTCACACCTCTCGGCGCCAGAACCTAAATCTGGTGCGTCTACCAATTCCGCCACGACCGCAGCAAAGCTTTTACTCTAGCAAAGAGTATAGTTAAGAAGACTTATGGTTTGTCTAAGTAACGTTGTAATGGCTGGGCTACCTGGATTCGAACCAGGGAATGCTGGCATCAAAAGCCAGTGCCTTACCGCTTGGCGATAGCCCAACAATGATATCAATTAAGATATCTAAATAATGGTGCGGTCGGAGAGACTTGAACTCTCACACCTCTCGGCGCCAGAACCTAAATCTGGTGCGTCTACCAATTCCGCCACGACCGCAGCAAATCTTTATAGTTATATCGACATTGGTGGTTCGATGTAACGTTGTGCTCCTAGTTCACTATTTAGCTTAAAAACAAGCTAAGAAAAAACAAAGAGTTTAAATAGTGGCTGGGCTACCTGGATTCGAACCAGGGAATGCTGGCATCAAAAGCCAGTGCCTTACCGCTTGGCGATAGCCCAACAGGATATCAATTAAGATATCTAAATAATGGTGCGGTCGGAGAGACTTGAACTCTCACACCTCTCGGCGCCAGAACCTAAATCTGGTGCGTCTACCAATTCCGCCACGACCGCAGCAAAGCTTTTACTCTAGCAAAGAGTATAGTTAAGAAGACTTATGGTTTGTCTAAGTAACGTTGTAATGGCTGGGCTACCTGGATTCGAACCAGGGAATGCTGGCATCAAAAGCCAGTGCCTTACCGCTTGGCGATAGCCCAACAATGATATCAATTAAGATATCTAAATAATGGTGCGGTCGGAGAGACTTGAACTCTCACACCTCTCGGCGCCAGAACCTAAATCTGGTGCGTCTACCAATTCCGCCACGACCGCAGCAAATCTTTATAGTTATATCGACATTGGTGGTTCGATGTAACGTTGTGCTCCTAGTTCACTATTTAGCTTAAAAACAAGCTAAGAAAAAACAAAGAGTTTAAATAGTGGCTGGGCTACCTGGATTCGAACCAGGGAATGCTGGCATCAAAAGCCAGTGCCTTACCGCTTGGCGATAGCCCAACAGGATATCAATTAAGATATCTAAATAATGGTGCGGTCGGAGAGACTTGAACTCTCACACCTCTCGGCGCCAGAACCTAAATCTGGTGCGTCTACCAATTCCGCCACGACCGCAGCAAAGCTTTTACTCTAGCAAAGAGTATAGTTAAGAAGACTTATGGTTTGTCTAAGTAACGTTGTAATGGCTGGGCTACCTGGATTCGAACCAGGGAATGCTGGCATCAAAAGCCAGTGCCTTACCGCTTGGCGATAGCCCAACAATGATATCAATTAAGATATCTAAATAATGGTGCGGTCGGAGAGACTTGAACTCTCACACCTCTCGGCGCCAGAACCTAAATCTGGTGCGTCTACCAATTCCGCCACGACCGCAGCAAAGCTTTCCTCTCAACTAAGCAAAGAGCCTAGCGAAGAGTATAGTTATATCGATATTGGTGATTCAATATAACGTTGTGTGTTCTTCTTTCATAAAGAAAGAATGGTGGCTACTGCGGGATTTGAACCTGCGACCCCATCATTATGAGTGATGTGCTCTAACCAACTGAGCTAAGTAGCCATCTGAGAGCGAAGTAATATAATATAATCTCGCTTCCAATGCCATTATCTTTTTAAAGATAATTACACTTTAAATTGTGGCTGGGCTACCTGGATTCGAACCAGGGAATGCTGGCATCAAAAGCCAGTGCCTTACCGCTTGGCGATAGCCCAACAATGATATCACTTAAGATATCTCAATATGGTGCGGTCGGAGAGACTTGAACTCTCACACCTCTCGGCGCCAGAACCTAAATCTGGTGCGTCTACCAATTCCGCCACGACCGCTTTACTTTCCTAAAAACTCTTGTCGTTAATAAACATGTGTTTAATAACAAACAGAGTGCTTAGGAAATGGTGGCTACTGCGGGATTTGAACCTGCGACCCCATCATTATGAGTGATGTGCTCTAACCAACTGAGCTAAGTAGCCATTTCCAATTTTTTGTTCATTTTGATACGTTACCGCTTCGCTGTGAACGGGGCGCATTATGCGGAGTTGAGTGAAACCCGTCAACTTTTTTTTTTAATAAATCACGAATAAACATCTGTTCGGTTTCTTTTTAGTCAAAGAGGCGTATTTGTCGGCAAAAAACAGGTCAAAAAGCCGATATATATAGGAAGTTAGGTTTCAGATACAGGGCTATTTCGCCAGAGGGAAAACAAAAAAGGCCAGTGAACTCACTGGCCTTTATCTGATGTAAAATCAGTAATTATACGTTGAAACGGAAGTGAACAACGTCACCATCTTTAACGATGTATTCTTTGCCTTCAAGGCGCCATTTACCTGCATCTTTTGCACCGCTCTCACCGTTAAATTCGATAAAGTGATCAAAACCAACAACTTCAGCTCTGATGAAGCCTTTTTCGAAGTCAGTGTGGATTTTACCAGCAGCCTGTGGCGCCGTTGCGCCAATAGGAATCGTCCAAGCTCGAACTTCTTTTACACCAGCAGTAAAGTAAGTTTGAAGAGTTAGTAGTTCGTAACCAGAGCGGATCACTCGGTTAAGGCCTGGTTCTTCGATTCCCATGTCTGCCAGGAATTCTTCGCGATCTTCGTCGTCAAGTTCAGAAAGTTCAGATTCGATAGCCGCACAAACAGCAACAACTACGTTGTTTTCGTTTTCTGCGTATTCACGAACCGCGTCTAGGTAAGGATTGTTTTCGAAACCATCTTCCGCAACGTTTGCGATGTACATAGTTGGCTTAAGCGTTAGGAAGTTTAGGTAGCCGATAGCCGCCGCTTCTTCTTTTCCTAGTTCAATCGTACGTGCCATTCCACCTTCAGTAAGAACTGGTAGTAGTTTTTCTAGTACAGTGATCTCGAATTTAGCGTCCTTGTCACCGCCTTTTGCTTTCTTAGCGTTACGTTGAATTGCACGCTCACAGCTGTCTAAGTCAGCCAGCGCAAGTTCAAGGTTGATCACTTCGATATCTTCGATAGGAGATACTTTGCCAGAAACGTGAACGATGTTTTCGTTTTCAAAGCAGCGAACAACGTGACCGATAGCGTCAGTTTCGCGGATGTTTGCAAGGAATTTGTTACCAAGGCCTTCACCTTTAGACGCGCCAGCAACTAAGCCTGCGATATCTACGAATTCCATTGTTGTTGGAAGGATCTTCTGTGGATTAACAATCTTTGCTAATGCATCTAAGCGCAGATCTGGGACCGGAACGATACCTGTGTTTGGTTCGATCGTACAAAATGGAAAGTTTGCTGCTTCGATGCCTGCTTTAGTCAGTGCGTTAAACAGAGTTGACTTACCAACATTTGGTAGACCAACGATGCCACATTTAAAACCCATGATATAAACCTTATTCTGCTTTGAACGTATGTAAGCGATTTTGTGCTTTTGGTAGGCCATCTTTTAATAAGATGTCTAGGCTGCGAACCGATTCGTCAACGACGGCCTCGATACACTCTTGCTCTTTTTGTGGAGCTTTCCCTAATACATAACCTGCAACTTTATCTTTGTGTCCAGGATGGCCAATGCCTAATCTAAGACGATAGAATTCTTTATTGTTACCCTGTTTGCTGATGATGTCTTTCAGACCGTTGTGTCCGCCGTGACCACCACCTTTTTTAAACTTTCCAATGCCAGGAGGGAGATCTAACTCATCATGAGCCACCATGATCTCTTCTGGTTTAATTTGGTAGAACTTTGCCAGAGCCGCAACTGATTTGCCTGATAAGTTCATAAAAGTCGTTGGGATCAGCAAACGAAGATCTTCACCATGAACCATGATACGACCCGTAAGGCCAAAGAACTTTGGTTCGTTCTTTAGTGTCACGTTGTGTACTCGTGCTAATTCTTCAACTACCCAAGCCCCCGCATTGTGGCGAGTTTTGGCGTATTCTGGACCTGGATTAGCCAGTCCAACGAGAAGTTTTATTTGTTGGCTCAAGGTATGGATCTCTCTTGGGATTTCAAAAAGCGCCGTATGATATCACAGTTTATGAAAAAGGTGCGAGCTAGCTGACAGCAACACGATTATTCCTGATTGTGATAAATAGTCGTGCAATATAACTCAGACATAAAAAAAGCACTTCATTTAATGAAGTGCTTAATGTCTTTCTCTAACGTGTTTCTAAACCAAAGCTATTGTAAAAAACTATGAGGCTCTAATTAGTTGAACATCGCTGAGATTGATTCTTCGTTGCTGATGCGGCGAATTGCTTCAGCAAGCATGCGAGAAAGGCTTAGCTCAGTAACTTTGCCTGTCGCTGCCATTTCTGGAGAAAGCTTAATTGAATCAGTAACAATAACTTGGTCTAGTACTGAGTTGCGGATGTTTTCTGCAGCAGTACCAGAGAATACCGCGTGAGTTGCGTAAGCGAATACACGCTTAGCACCGCGCTCTTTAAGCGCTTCAGCCGCTTTACATAAAGTACCACCAGTATCGATCATGTCATCAACGATCACACAGTCGCGACCTTCAACATCACCGATTAAGTTCATTACTTCAGAAACGTTAGCGCGTGGGCGACGCTTATCAACGATAGCAATGTCAACATCACCTAGCGCTTTAGCTGTAGCACGAGCACGCACAACACCACCAAGGTCTGGAGAAACCACAACTGGGTTTTCTAGGCCTCGGTTCGCCATGTCTTCTAGAAGAACTGGAGTGCCGAAGATGTTATCAACTGGTACATCGAAGAAGCCTTGAATTTGCTCTGCGTGTAGGTCAATAGTAAGAACGCGGTCAACGCCAACGTTAGAAAGGAAATCTGCAACAACTTTTGCAGTAATAGGTACACGAGCAGAACGTACACGACGATCTTGACGAGCATAACCGAAGTAAGGGATTACAGCAGTAATACGGCCAGCAGAAGCACGGCGCATTGCGTCAATCATTACCACCAACTCCATAAGGTTGTCATTGGTTGGTGCACAAGTTGATTGAATCAGGAATACATCGCTACCACGAACGTTTTCATTGATTTGTACAGCGACTTCGCCATCAGAAAAACGGTCTACAGTAGCATCTCCAAGAGAGATGTATAGACGATCAGCAATACGTTGGGCTAGTTCAGGTGTTGCGTTACCAGCAAATAGCTTCATATCAGGCACGGTGGAAACCTCGGGTTGCGTCCAGTTTTAAATAGATTGTGGGTGGGCTGATTGGTACTCAGCCAAAGTCTCTTTTAAAGGCGAAATGTTTCGTCCTTTCGCCACGAAAGCGGAAACTATGTCAGGCAGTTTTTCTAGTACCAACTCGGCTTCTTTTTTGCTGTTAAATTCAGCAAAAACACACGAGCCAGTACCAGTCAGTCTCGACGGCGCGTATTGTAGCAGCCATGAAAGTTGCTTATCAACCTCTGGGTACAGCATTCGCACAATTTTTTCGCAATCGTTTACGTATTCTTGCTCTAGAAGCGTTGATAGTGCTCGCTTTGGGGTATTTCGAGTTAATTCTGAATGTGTGAATATGTCTACAGTCGCTATGCTCACTTGAGGCTTAACAACGAGGTACCATTTTTCATCCGGATGAGCGAGTTGAAGCTGTTCTCCAACTCCTTCTGCAAAGGCGGCGTGGCCTCTAACGAACACAGGAACGTCAGCACCCAGCTTCAATCCGATCTCTGCGAGCTCATCATCAGACAGGTTTAGCTGCCATAGATAATTAAGCGCGACCAACACGGTTGCGGCATTTGAAGAGCCTCCACCAATACCACCTCCCATAGGAAGCACTTTCTTGAGTTCAATATCCGCACCGAAAGAGGTTGAGGTATATTGTTGAAGGGCGGTAGCCGCTTTCCAAATCAGGTTGTCTTCGGTCGCAACGTCTGGGATGTCTGGTGTGATGGTAATCGAGTTCGTTTTCTCATTGGCGGTAACCGTCAATTCATCGCCAAAATCGACGAATTGAAACAAGGTTTGAAGTTCGTGATAGCCATTGTCACGTCGACCAGTGATATAAAGAAATAAATTCAGTTTAGCCGGAGAAGGCCAGTGCGTTGGCGTTGTTATCATTTTTTCAGTGTCCACTTCGAAACTACAATGTTGATTTTGTTACCGTCTTGCTTGAACGATAATCGGGTAGGGAGAGGGATGGCCTCTACATTTGCGTTGTCTTCATCCGACAGTTGTTTACTCGGCCTCTCTGTATTTCGGTAATGATCAAAATTTAACGTCCATAGCTGGCTGCTGACTTGTTTCGACAGAGACTCAAGTGTGTTTGTGTTATTGAGTTGGTAGCTATCGGCTTGATCTGGAATGCCAAGGAGCCATTGGGGCAGATGATCGATCGGGATCTGCAAACCTGTCAGTTGCTCAACCAATACAGACGCACTTGCGTGAGTAAATACTTGGTCGTCATAGGTCACGACTTTGGCCCCCGACGGAGCTATGGTCAGGTTCAATACGGTCTGACCGAGGAACGTCGTGAGTCTTAATTGACTTTGATTTTGTGAATGTTTCCAAATGAAGTTTAAGCTTTGGCGCTGCTCTGGCGATATGTAGGCGAGCTTGCCCGAGGCTTGGTAGCTTTCTATCTGTAGAAGTCGGTTTTGGTGGGTTTGCCATTCAACGCTGGTCGGCTGTTCGGGCATAGACGAGCAACCCACCATAATTATGGTCATAAAAAGAAGAGACGTGATTTTACGAAGCTTGCTCATATTTGCTCACAACTTGTTCAAATTTATCTAAAAAACGCTTCAACTATAGCATTGAATTCACGAACTCAGGAAAACAAATCCCGCTTGCTCTTTAAATAGAGCCATGCATCAAGTAAAATTCGCCCCTTGTTTCCATTCCCTGATCGAGAACTTCTGATACATGTCTTTGCTTGCCGTAGGTATCAATCACAACACTGCGTCGGTTGAATTGCGCGAAAAGGTCGCTTTTGGTCCAGATAAATTATCTGAGGCACTTAAGCAACTCAACGCAAATGCACACGTAAATGGAAGTGTCATACTTTCTACCTGTAATCGAACTGAAGTGTATTGTGACGTTAAAGGCGTGGCAAAAAACAAGCTGATCGATTGGTTATCAGTGTTCCATCAAGTGAGCCCTGAAGAGTTAAAGCCAAGCCTGTATATCCATGAAGAGCAAGCTGCAATAAAACATTTAATGCGTGTGGCCTGTGGTTTGGACTCTTTGGTGTTAGGTGAACCGCAGATCTTAGGTCAGGTGAAGCAAGCTTATACAGATTCAAGAGAGAACCAATCTGTTGATGCTTCAATGGAAAAGCTATTCCAGAAATCCTTCTCTGTTGCGAAACGAGTTCGAACGGAAACTGAAATTGGCGGTAGTGCCGTTTCTGTTGCTTACGCCGCCTGTACGTTAGCCAAGCAGATTTTTGAATCGATTGCCGCATCAACAGTGTTATTGGTTGGTGCGGGGGAAACTATTGAACTGGTGGCGAAGCACCTGTCGGCGAATGGTTGTACCAAGATGATTGTGGCTAACCGAACTCGTGAGCGTGCTTTAGGTCTTGCAAAAGAGTTTGGCGCTGAAGTGATCAGCCTCAATGAGATTCCAGACCATCTGCATCGAGCGGATATTGTGATTAGCTCAACAGCAAGCCCATTGCCTATTATAGGTAAGGGAATGGTTGAAACTGCTTTGAAAACAAGAAAGCACCAACCAATGTTGTTGGTTGATATCGCCGTGCCTCGCGACGTTGAATCTCAGGTAGGCGAACTGAATGATGCGTATCTATATTCAGTGGATGATCTGCAGTCGATTGTTGATGGTAATATTGAGCAACGTAAAGTTGAAGCGATTCAAGCTGAAGCGATTGTCAGCGAAGAAAGTGCTGCATTTATGAGTTGGATGCGTTCATTGCAAGCAGTAGACAGTATTCGAGATTACCGTAAATCGGCCAACGAAATACGAGAAGAATTATTAAGTAAGAGTTTGCAATCACTTGCTGCTGGCGGTGACCCCGAGAAAGTTTTACTTGAGCTCAGTAATAAGCTCACAAACAAATTGATCCATGCTCCAACGCGAGCACTCCAAAGTGCAGCAGAGCAAGGAGAACCTGCAAAATTAACGGTCATTAGACAGAGTTTGGGCCTAGAAAACCCTCAATAATATTAGACCCCCAATAAGATAAGACATTATGAAAGCCTCGATTCTAGTAAAGCTTGAAACACTTGTTGAACGCTATGAAGAAGTTCAACATCTACTTGGTGATCCAGATGTAATCGGGAATCAAGACAAATTCCGTGCACTTTCAAGAGAGTATTCTCAACTTGAAGAAGTGACGGCTTGTTTCCAGTCATACCAGCAAGCTCAAGAAGATTTAGAAGCTGCTGAAGAGATGGCAAATGAAGATGACGCAGAAATGCGCGAAATGGCGCAAGAAGAAATCAAAGAGGCGAAAGCGAACATTGAACGTCTGACTGATGAGCTGCAAATTCTTCTTATTCCAAAAGACCCAAATGATGAGCGTAACTGTTTCCTAGAAATCCGCGCAGGTGCGGGGGGGGATGAAGCGGGTATCTTTGCGGGTAACCTTTTCCGTATGTACTCTAAATTTGCCGAGAAAAAAGGTTGGCGTGTCGAGGTGATGAGCAGCAATGTTTCAGAGCAGGGCGGCTTTAAAGAAATGATCGCCAAAATAAGTGGCGACAGTGTTTACGGTACCATGAAATTTGAGTCGGGTGGTCACCGTGTGCAGCGTGTTCCTGAAACGGAATCCCAAGGCCGTGTTCATACTTCTGCATGTACGGTCGCAGTGATGCCTGAGATCCCAGAAGCTGATCTTCCAGAAATCAAGGCTGGCGATCTTAAAATTGATACTTTCCGTGCTTCTGGTGCGGGTGGTCAACACGTTAACACCACGGATTCAGCAATCCGTATTACTCACTTACCAACGGGCACAGTCGTAGAGTGTCAAGACGAGCGCTCTCAGCATAAAAACAAAGCGAAAGCGATGGCTGTGCTTGCGGCTCGTATCGTTCAGGCTGAAGAAGAGCGCCGCGCGGCAGCAGTTTCAGACACACGTCGTAACCTACTAGGTTCTGGTGACCGTAGTGATCGTATTCGTACGTACAACTACCCACAAGGTCGTGTTTCTGATCACCGCATCAATTTGACAATTTACCGTCTGAACGAAGTGCTTGAAGGCGATATGCAAAGCTTGCTTGATCCTGTTCTTCAAGAGCACCAAGCCGACCAACTTGCTGCACTTTCAGAGCACAACTAATCTGTATGCAGTCAGCATATACGGTTGAAAGCGCTTTAAAATCAGCAATCGTACAGCTTCAAAAGGGTGATAACACATCACCCTCTATTGATGCTGCGGTACTGCTTTGTCACGTCTTAGACAAACCAAGGTCATACTTGCTTACTTGGCCTGAGAAGCTTCTTACCTCAGAACAAGAGTCCGAATTCAATGCACTTTTAAGGCGACGTTTAACCGGTGAGCCTGTGGCTTATATTGTTGGTGAACGTGAGTTCTGGTCATTGCCATTAAAAGTTTCTCCTTCTACCTTAATCCCACGCCCAGATACTGAGCGTTTGGTTGAAGTCGTTTTGGATAAAGCCTCTGGCAAACAAGGGGCGATTCTGGATCTAGGAACTGGCACTGGTGCAATTGCATTGGCGTTAGCGTCTGAAATGCCAAATAGACCAGTGACGGGTATTGATCTGCGTCCTGAAGCTCAAGAGCTTGCGACAGAAAATGCGAAGCGCTTAAACATCACCAACGCTACGTTTTTACATGGCAGTTGGTTTGAGCCTTTAAGTGAATTAGCTTCTGATGGCAACGATACCAAGTTCTCTTTAATTGTCTCTAACCCACCTTATATTGAGAAAGATGACCCTCATTTATCTCAAGGAGATGTACGTTTTGAGCCAATGACTGCGTTAGTCGCTGAAGAGAAAGGGCTCGCGGATATTCGATACATCTCTGAAAACGCACGCCGCTTTTTAGAAAACGAAGGCTGGCTAGCGTTTGAACATGGTTACGACCAAGGCTTGGCGGTACGTGAGATTATGCAGGCGCTCGGTTATCTCGATGTTGCCACAGAGAAAGATTACGGTGGTAATGACCGAGTGACATTAGGTCGTTACTGTTCATAGTTCGTTGCTGTAATTGGTTACTGACATTAGCTGATGGATAATCGATTACGAACTTGCCAAATTAATACCTTTAACTCGATCATGCATTTAATGCAGAAATACCGGGCATTAACAGGTATTGTGTGGCTCGTGTTAACCAAAGCTCATATAAAAATATAAAGGAATACCATGTACGAAGGTTTAAAACATTTTCACCTATTAACAATTGCGATAAGCGCACTGCTGCTTTCGATTCGTTTCGCTCTTATGATGGCTAACTCTCCAAAGCTTAAGCATCCTTTCTTGCAGCGTTTTCCTCATATCAACGACTCGTTACTGCTGTTATCGGGTATTGGCTTGATTTTTATTACGGGTTTTATTCCATTTACGCCTGCAGCACCATGGTTAACCGAAAAACTCACCTGTGTTATGGCTTACATCGCATTAGGCTTCTTTGCACTTAAGTTGGGTAAGAACAAGCTATTGAGAGTGTTCTCGTTTTTTGGCGCTCTTGGCTGGTTAGCAATGGCAGGCAAAATCGCAATGACGAAGACACCAACATTTTTCGGTTAATTATCTCCTTACTTTCGGTTAACTATCTATGTACGAATTTTTTGATGAAGACTTTGACCAGCTAGAGTTAGCTGAAGGTGCATTGATCTTAAATAAAGCGATTAACCCAGAAACTCAAGACAGTTGGGCTGAGCAAGAGCTTTCAAGATTACTAAAAGATGCTGAATTCGCGTTGGTGAATGAAACCGATGAGCAGCAGAAGTTTGAGTCCTTTATTCGACTATTCTTTTTTGAATGGGGCTTTGCTGGCGATAAAGAGGCGTATTTCTCTTCGGAGAACGCATTTATAGACAAAGTACTTGAGAGAAAGAAGGGGATTCCAGTGAGTCTTGGCGCGATCTTCCTTTTTCTAGGTCGCAAGCTAGGCTTCCCTGTAGAGGGGGTTTCTTTTCCAACTCAGTTCTTGCTTAAAGTGAGTTGGTATGGCCAAGCTGCTCTCTATATCAATCCTTACAACGGCGAATATGTTGGTGTAAAAACCTTACGAGCCTGGTTGATTGGCCATGATGGGCCACTCGCTAAGTTGAAAGCAGAGCATTTAGAGGTCGCTGATCACCCAACGATTATCGGTAAATGGCTAGCGTTGCTTAAGAGTGCATTACTGCGAGAGGAGCGTTATACGCTGGCATTGAAATGTACAGATCTTGCTTTGACGTTTGTTCCGGATGACCCGTATGAAATCCGTGATCGCGGGTTTATTTATCAGCAGTTAGACTGTCATCAAGTGGCCGCAACAGATTATCAATATTTTATCGACCAATGCCCAGATGACCCTGCATCTGAATTACTGAAATCTCAAGTGAATGTCATGAACGAAAAGACCGTGGTTGTTCACTAATTAATAATTATTTAGAGAGAATATGATGGAACAGAAAACAGTCCATATTGGCGATATGCCAATTGCTAATGATAAGCCATTTACGCTATTTGCAGGCATGAATGTTCTTGAGTCTCGTGATCTCGCTATGCAGATTTGTGAGCACTACGTAAAAGTAACAGAGAAGCTGGGCATCCCTTATGTATTTAAGGCGTCTTTTGATAAAGCGAACCGCAGCTCAGTGCATTCATACCGTGGTCCAGGTATGGAAGAAGGTCTTAAAATCTTCCAAGAACTGAAAGATACCTTTGGCGTGAAGATCATTACTGATATCCACACCGAAGCACAGGCTCAGCCAGTCGCTGATGTGGTTGATGTAATCCAGCTTCCTGCATTCCTAGCTCGTCAAACTGACCTTGTTGAAGCGATGGCGAAAACAGGCTCTGTGATTAACGTAAAGAAACCTCAGTTCATGAGCCCAGATCAAGTGGGTAATATCGTTGATAAGTTTGCTGAGTGCGGTAACGACAACATCATTCTTTGCGAACGTGGTTCTTGCATGGGATATGACAACTTAGTTGTTGATATGCTTGGCTTCGGTGTAATGAAGAAGTCTTCGAACGGTAGCCCAATCATCTTTGACGTGACTCACGCGCTTCAAATGCGTGACCCATCAGGTGCTGCATCTGGCGGTCGTCGCGAGCAAACGGTTGAGCTTGCGAAAGCGGGTCTTGCTACAGGTATTGCAGGTCTGTTTATTGAAGCGCACCCGAACCCAGATCAAGCTCGTTGTGACGGTCCGTCAGCGCTACCTCTCGATAAACTAGAGCCGTTCTTGAAGCAGATGAAAGCGCTTGATGATCTTATCAAAGGATTCGACCACATTGACATTAAATAACTCAGCATAGTTATTTAACATTAAGATAAACAGCAAACGCCCAGTTCTTTGAACTGGGCGTTTTTTATCAGCTAGGGTAACCCGTTATTTACTACGATTGGTATTAACAATGTAGGTGATTACTTGTTGTATTATTCTATTAGTGTGAGGCTTATTCTATTTATAGTAAATTGCTGATATTTATCACACTTTTTAAGTAAACGATTGCCTGTGATGCAGGGGAAGTTTGAGTGTAATCTCATAATTTTGTTACACTTAACTATTAATCTATGCGTGACCAATTCGACATAAATATGAAATCGTCGTGTTACATCGAGAATGTTAATTTAAGATTAGTTATGTTGAAGTCTTATTGTACGAACTCCAGGAAAGGGGTCGCAATAGATTATAAAAAGCAGTGGATTCCCCTAAAAAGTTCAAAGGTATGACAATGAAGCAACGCCTTATTCTAAAGACAGCACTAAGTGCTGCAATCTTAGCTACTCTAGCTGGGTGTTCGTCTCAATCTACTCTAGATTGGAACCAAGATGAAACTTACAAGCTAACGATTCTTCACACTAACGACAATCATGGTCGCTTCTGGCAGAACAAATACGGCGAATACGGCATGTCTGCGCGTAAAACGCTGGTTGATCAACTTCGTGCTGAAGTTGAAGCCGAAGGTGGTAGCGTGTTGCTTCTTTCTGGCGGTGACATTAATACTGGTGTACCAGAGTCCGATCTTCAAGATGCAGAACCTGATTTCAAAGGCATGAACAAGATTGGTTACGATGCAATGGCATTGGGTAACCACGAGTTCGATAATTCACTAGACGTACTACAAAAGCAGATCGACTGGGCTAACTTTCCAATGCTTTCTGCAAACATCTACGATAAAGCGACTGGTGAACGTAAGTTTCAAGCTTATGAGATGTTTGAAAAGCAAGGCATTAAGATTGCAGTTATCGGCCTAACAACTGAAGACACAGCGAAAATTGGGAATCCAGAGTTTATCGCTGGTATCGACTTCCGTGACCCTAAAGAAGAAGCGAAAAAGTTAATCGCTGAATTGAAAGAAACAGAAAGTCCGGATCTGATTTTTGCTGTCACTCATATGGGTCACTACGAAAATGGTCAACGTGGTGTTAACGCACCTGGGGACGTAGCATTGGCTCGTTACCTCAACGAAGGTGATCTCGACATGATCGTAGGTGGTCATTCTCAAGAGCCTGTTTGTATGGAAGGCCCTAACGTTGCGAAGAAAAACTTCACACCGGGTGATGAGTGTAGACCCGACGTACAAAACGGTACTTACATCGTTCAAGCTCACGAGTGGGGTAAGTACGTTGGTCGTGCTGATTACGAATTCCGTAATGGTGAGCTAGAAATGGTGAGCTACGATCTGGTTCCTGTTAACCTTAAGAAGAAAGTTAAGATTGATGGTAAGAAGCAACGAGTTCTTATTCAAGATGAAATCGCCCAAGATCCAGAGCTCCTTGAATTCCTACGTCCTTTCCAAGAGGAAGGTCAAGCTCAGCTAGAAGTTAAGATCGCCGAGACAAATGGCAAGCTTGAAGGTGATCGTAACGTCGTTCGTTTCCAACAGACTAACTTAGGTCGTTTGATTGCTACTTCACACATGGAGCGTGCAAAAGCAGACTTCGCTGTGATGAACTCTGGTGGTGTGCGTGATTCAATTGAAGCGGGCGATGTAACTTACAAAGACGTGCTAAAAGTACAACCATTTGCAAACATTCTGACTTACACAGATATGACGGGTAAAGAAGTACTTGATTACCTAAACGTAGTGGCGACTAAACCAATCGATTCTGGTGCTTACGCTCAGTTTTCTGGCATCTCTATGACAGTAGAAAATGGTGCAGTATCGAATGTATTCATCGGTGGTAAACAGCTTCGCTTGGACGAGACATATCGTTTCACAATACCAAGCTTTAATGCTGCTGGTGGTGATGGCTATCCTAAATTGTCTGACCACCCAGGTTACGTAAACACTGGTTTTGTTGATGCTGAAGTACTGAAAGAGTACCTAGAAGCAAACAGCCCGGTTGACGTGAACAAGTACGCACCTTCTGGTCAAATGGTTTACAAGTAATTGACCCCAATAAATTTAGTCATTAGATGCTGAATTAGATTGACTCCAGCACCATGATAAATTTAACTAAAGCGACGCCTCGGCGTCGCTTGTTGTTTATATACTGCTTGTTTTTTCTCTATCGTTTGGATTTGTTATGACTCCTGCTATCAATCTTGCTAAAAAAAAGAAAATCGCTCATAGCGTGCATCAATATGATCATGATGCGAATAATACTAATTATGGATTAGAAGCCGTTGAAGCACTTGGTCAGGATCCGAAACGCGTATTCAAAACATTGCTATTTTGTTTGAACGGTGTTGCTAAAGATTTGGCTGTGGCGGTTATTCCTGTCGACCAGAAGCTAAACCTAAAGCTTGCAGCGAAAGCGGCGAAAGGCAAAAAGGCAGAGATGGCGAATCCTGATATTGCACAGAAAACCACAGGCTATGTGGTTGGTGGAATCAGCCCACTTGGCCAGAAAAAAGCATTGCCTACCTTTGTTCATTGCAGTGCTACAGATTTTGAAACGATATGTGTGAGTGCTGGGAAGCGAGGGCTAGAAATTGAACTCGATCCAAAAGACTTAGCACTACTGACTCGCGGCCAGTTTGCTGATTTGTGTATGTAGCAGACTGGCGATAACGCAAGCAATTAATATGTAGAGGTAAGTACCAATCTTCGTATCGAGCTTTGACTTAGCCAACAACAAAAACGCCCACCAAGATAACCTAGTGGGCGTTTTTATATTAGAGAGCAGCTCTACTTCTTCAGGCCTAAAGTACCACCAACACGCTTTGGTGCAGGTTTATTAGGTTTGTTGGAGTCTTGATTACCGCTTCTACGATCGTTGTTATTGCGGTCTGTACGATTGCGATCTGAATTAGAGCGCTCTGAACGAGAGTTCGATTTCCAGTTCTCGGTATTGCCGCCGCTTTCACCATTCGACGAACTACGACCACGCTTTGAATTGGGGGCATGACGGAATTCATCCGCATTGTTACCGCGGTACGTGCGAGTACGGTTCTCGTTTTGATTACGGCGCGCTGTTGAAGTTTGGTTCTCTTCGCGACTGTCAAAAAGTTTCGCGTCAGTCGCTTTACGAATGCGTTGACCTTTCGCGTTCATTTTTGACGCATCTTCAGTACTTACTGAGCCTTCACACATCGCCAAGATTTCAGTGACCTCTTCGTCGCTCAGGTAACGCCATTTGCCATTAGGAATGCCATCTAAAGAGATATTCATAATGCGAACACGACGCAGCTTGAAAACTTCGTAGCCTAGAGCTTCGCACATACGACGAATCTGGCGGTTAAGGCCTTGCGTTAACGTAATCCGGAACGAGAACTTGGTCTCTTTCTCTACCTTACATGGTAAAGTAACAGTATCTAAAATTGGCACGCCCGACGCCATTTTCTTCAAGAATTCAGTTGTAATCGGCTTATCTACGCGCACCACGTATTCTTTCTCGTGGTTGTTACCTGCACGTAGGATTTTGTTTACGATGTCGCCGTCGTTGGTTAGGAAGATAAGGCCATCTGAGGGCTTATCTAGACGACCAATCGGGAAAATACGCTTGTGGTGGCCGATAAAGTCGACGATGTTGCCAGGAATATCACGCTCAGTGGTACAGGTGATACCTGTTGGTTTATTAAGAGCTATGTAGATAGGCTTCTCTTTCGAGCGGACAGGTTTATTGTCGATCTCAACATCATCACCGTGCATGACTTTGGTACCCATTTCAGGGATCTTACCATTGATAGTAACTCGGCCAGCATCAATGAGTTTGTCGGCTTCGCGGCGTGAGCAAAAACCAGTTTCACTGATGTACTTATTAAGGCGTTTAGCTTGGGATTCTTGTGACATGATATTCTCTTAGCGTTTCACAACGGAAATTTAGATAAACAAAAAGCAACTACAGGATAGTTGCTTTTACGTTTGAATTCGTTAATTGACGACAATTTTAGCACCTAGAGTGTACTTCGGCACTAAATATCTATTGCGCACCAGGTTAGAGCATTAAAGAACGTGTAGCTGGTGTTCTCGACACAATATGATTAACTCGATCGTTTCTGATGTCGCTCTCTATTTTCGAGTTTCTTGTCATTACTTTTTCTCAGCATGACGTAAACGGCACCTGTGCCACCATGAAATTGCTGTGTTGAATGAACACACTGAACATCATTAATTTGCGAGAGCCAATTCGCCACATAGCTTTTCATCATGGCAGGTGGGTTAGAGCGCTCACCCTTACCGTGAACAATAATCACGGTGCGCACATCCATTCTTAGACATTGACGTAAAAATGAAAGCACTTCATTACGAGCATCTTTCAGTGTTTTCCTGTGCAGATCGAGCTTAGCTTGAATTGGATATTTACCTAAGCGCAGTTTCTTGAATACGCCTTCCTGCACGCCATCTTTTTTATAGGCGATAACATCATCTGGCTTTAACATCGGAGAATAGTCGAGCGAGAGATAATCTTTCTCGTCATCAGACAGCCACATAGCAGCTTCACGCTTGGCAAGATGAGATTCTGTGACTCGGTGTACTTTCTGGTGTTCGGCGGTGTCATTGTCGATACGTTTAACATCGCCCATCATTTCTTGGAATAGATCTAAGTCGTCATCATGAGACATAGCGGGTATCTCAAGTTGGATAAGGGTAGGGTCAGTATACCTAAGTTAGTATGGTGTTTAAAAATGAAAAAACCGGAGAAGACAAGAAGCCTACTCCGGTGCAAAGCGTTTTAACGTTTACCTATCAAGAATGATACTTAAAAGTAAATGAGTTAGGCTGAGCAATTCTAATGAGGAGATTTGTCAGTCATAACTTTGTAGATGAAGAAACCTCCATAGAACATCATGAGACCCAAAGCCCCGAAGATTACTATCATTGAAGATAGCCCCACCGCATTACCAAATAGGAGTTCTAGCCAAAAGTCCATGTGTATACCTCAAAGTTATATGACACTACTTAGTGTATTAAGTGGCATTATTGATTCACTGATCTGGATCAATCCTGTTTCATAAGTTAAATATTTGTTGGTGAGTGTGTGTTTTTCGTCACGTTAGGCGTTAGGTTGTACGTCTTTTGTTCGAATGATTAAACTTTGTAAAAAAGAGTGAAAAAAGCCCTTGCGGATAAATTCAGAATCCGTATTATACGCTGCATCGACAGGCAATAAGCCCGTTAGATATCTCGGTGAATAGCGCAGCTTGGTAGCGCATCTGGTTTGGGACCAGAGGGTCGGGGGTTCGAATCCCTCTTCACCGACCACATTAAAGAAAGCCTGCTCATTGAGCAGGCTTTCGTCGTTTAAGGGGATTGAAAATAGGATTTGAACTTAAGTGGGGGTTCGCCTGATGTTCAAAATAAGCTCTTTGTTGATCACATTAAAGAAAGCCGTAGCCCCTTTTATAATAGATAGGGTTACGGCTTTTTTGCATTTTGAAATAGTTAAAGCGCTTATATGGTTTAGAGCATGAGGGGGGGCTGGGATGCCAGTCTTATCCTCATGGCGAGAAGGTAATGAGGGTGAACCTCGCTAGCTTTTCGCATTAACCTCAAATTGACACTGAGCTTGTTGGCTCTGTGATTGTTGAGTCACACTGAACCCCTTATCTTCTAATAACTGTAAAAGGTTACCGTCTCCAATCAGATGTAAAGTGCCAACGACCAGTACGTAGTGTCCCTTTGAGTTGAGCTTCCAATCATTGGCAGATAGTTTTTTTGCCCAATCAACGTTGCGATCAGTTAAAAATGCTTTCTCAAGTTCAGATGGCATTTCAGACAGTTTCGCAAAGTCCTCGAGTTTGGTTATATCACCCGCTTTCCAGCTCTCAATAAGGCAACGAACCACACGGTCTGTTTGGTCAAACTCTTCAATGCTAGTCACTAGCCACTCTTTACCAGAATCTTTTTGTCCTGCAATGAGGTCTATTTGAAATTGTAGCGGCTCTAAGCTGATCACTGGAACGTCTTGTATTGTTGCTTTATAGGCGAGTGTTGCGTCTACACCGCCAGCCGAGCCGTAACCAAGGTTTTTTAACTGCTGCATTTGTATCGACAGAGAGGTTGCCCAAGGTGGGGAGCTCAGTAGTTGTTGTGTCGGCATACCCAAAGACTTGGAAATGCTCGTTAACAACTGTTTTTGTTCTTCGTTTAATACATCACCCGAGGTCACTGTGGTCGTGGGATACACCACACCCTCTGTCTTTCTTATATCTGTCTCGACAATTAATCCGTCGCTCTCTTTTAACGTGTCAGTGACCTGTGAAGGAAGAGGGTACATGCTCTCATCCCCAACGTGCACGGAACCTAAGATAGTGAGGGTCAGATCATCTTTTTTAGCTTGCCAATAAAGAGGTTCGGCGACAGCTTGCTTTGCTGAAAAGGCAAGTGTGAGTAACGTAAGGTACAAAAATGTGCGCAAAGAAAGCTCCTTTAGAAAGACATAAACTCGTTAAAAAAGATTTTGACGGCGTTTTTTAACGGTTTTTTTTGAGAACGACGTCACGTTGTTTGTACGAAAAGTATAACAACACGAACCAACTCATAAACCTTTCTCTCCATCAGCGATACGATTTTATGAAATTCTCTAAAAATATTGTGATTTAATTCTCATTTATTACGTCAAAATAAAAGTGACGGAAGTGTCGTCAACGCTAAGATTATGATTTTAATGAAAATAATATTTGCTGTATTTCTGAGGTTTGAAGCTGATCACTGAATTAGTCTGATTTAATTCACAGCAAAAAATAAGGTCATATAGTTTACCTAACTTTCAGAAGCGCTCCACTTTGCTTCTTACTCAATTTTCTAAATTTATGGGTGAATACGATGTTGAAGAGAAACTTACTATCTGTAGCGGTACTGGCTGGTTTGGCGGGTTGTGCTGTAACACAAGCACCAGAACAACTGGTGGTTAATGCACTGGCTGATAACCTTGATGTGCAATATGAAATTCTAACCAATCACGGTGCGAATGAGGGTATGGCTTGTCAGGATCTCGGCGCAGAGTGGGCATCATGTAACAAAGTGAACATGACGCTAACTAATGATGGTGAAGCTATTGATTCGAAAGATTGGGCCATCTACTTCCACAGTATTCGTCTTATCTTAGATGTTGATAATGAGCAGTTTAAAATCACTCGTGTAACGGGTGACCTACACAAACTAGAACCGACAGATAAGTTCGATGGTTTTGCCGCTGGTGAAGAAGTGCTTCTTCCACTAACAAGTGAATACTGGCAACTGTTTGAAACCGACTTTATGCCGGGTGCATTTGTAACGGCGCCAAACGCTGAACCTAAGATGATTGCTTCATTGAATACGGAAGATGTCGCGTCGTTCGTAACTGGTTTGGAAGGAAACAACCTTAAGCGTACACCTGATGACAACAATGTCATGGCAACCGCGGTTACTCGCTTTGAAAAGAATGCAGATCTGGCAACGCAAGACGTTTCAACAACTCTACTACCAACGCCAATGTCGGTAGAAGCGGGCGAAGGTTCAGTGAGCATTGCTGGTGGTATTGCCCTACCTAAAGACGCATTCGATGCTGAGCAGTTCGCTGCAATTGAAGAACGTGCAGATGTGGTAAACGTAGATGTGAGTGGCGACCTACCTGTTAGTGTTGCTGTTGTTCCTACTCAGTTTACGGGTGATTTAGCGAAATCTGGCGCTTATGAACTAAGCATCTCGGAAGAGGGGATTGCGATTAAAGCGTTCGATAAAACAGGTGCTTTCTACGCCGTTCAGTCTATTTTTGGCCTAATAGACAGTCAGAATGCTGAATCACTACCACAACTGTCGATCCAAGATGCGCCACGCTTTGATTACCGTGGTGTGATGGTGGATGTTGCTCGAAACTTCCATTCAAAAGATGCCATCCTAGCCACGCTAGATCAAATGGCAGCCTACAAGATGAATAAACTGCACCTTCACTTAACGGATGATGAAGGCTGGCGTTTAGAAATCCCGGGTTTACCAGAGCTAACGGATGTAGGGTCTAATCGTTGTTTTGATTTGGAAGAGCAAAGCTGTTTACTGCCTCAGCTAGGTTCAGGTCCAACAACAGACAACTTTGGCTCTGGTTTCTTTAGTAAAGCGGATTACGTCGAGATCTTAAGTTACGCAAAAGCGCGCAGCATCGAAGTAATTCCAGAAATTGATATGCCGGCACACGCTCGTTCTGCTGTGGTATCAATGGAAGCGCGTTACACTCGCCTAATGGCGGAAGGCAAAGAAGCTGAAGCAAGTGAATATCGCTTGATGGATCCACAAGATACTTCAAACGTGACGACGATTCAGTTCTACGATAAGCACAGCTTCATCAACCCATGTATGGAATCATCGACTCGCTTTGTTGATAAAGTGATTACTGAAATTGCAGCAATGCACAATGAAGCGGGCATGCCGCTAACGACTTGGCACTTTGGTGGCGATGAAGCAAAAAACATCAAGCTAGGCGCAGGCTTTCAAGATGTTGACGCTCAAGATAAAGTGGCATGGAAAGGTAACATTGAGCTAGACAAGCAAGACAAACCATTCCAACAGTCTCCACAATGTCAGTCTTTGATTGCTGATGGTTCAGTGAGTGATTTCGGTCACCTACCTGGCTACTTTGCAAAAGAAGTATCAAAAATTGTTGCAGAAAAAGGCATTCCTCACTTCCAAGCTTGGCAAGATGGCTTGAAGTATGTGGAAGAGGGTGAATCTGGCTTCGCTACTGAAACGACTCGCGTTAACTTCTGGGACGTTCTTTACTGGGGCGGCACTTCATCAGTTTACGACTGGTCTGCGAAAGGTTATGACGTAATTGTTTCTAACCCAGATTACGTATATATGGATATGCCATACGAAGTAGATGCAGCAGAACGTGGTTACTACTGGGCTACGCGTGCAACCGATACTCGTAAGATGTTTGGCTTTGCTCCAGAGAACATGCCACAAAACGCAGAAACGTCATTAGACCGTGACGGCAATGGCTTCAGTGGTAAAGGCGAGATTGAAGCGAAACCTTTCTACGGTTTGTCTGCGCAGCTTTGGTCTGAAACTGTACGTACTGACGAGCAGTATGAATACATGGTATTCCCACGCGTTCTTGCTGCAGCTGAGCGTGCATGGCACCGAGCGGATTGGGAAAACGACTACAAAGTGGGCGTTGAGTATTCTCAAGATACTGACTTAGTGAATAAGCAGGCTCTAAACAGTGACTTTAATCGTTTCGCGAATATTGTTGGCCAACGTGAGCTGGCTAAGCTTGAAAAAGCGGGTATTGATTACCGACTGCCAGTTCCGGGTGCAAAAGTGGTTGATGGCGAGCTTGCAATGAACGTTCAATTCCCAGGCGTAGAGCTTCAATACTCAGCTGATGGTGAAAACTGGCTAACGTATGATGAGCAACAACGTCCATCGGTTTCTGGCGAAACTTACATCCGCTCTATCTCTGAAAGTGGCGAGAAAGTAAGTCGAGTGACTTCGATAAAATAATCGATAAGCAACATTAATAGAAGGGCTACCCGTAATTTGAGTAAACAGTAGAAAAAGTATCTATTCGGGGAGGAGTGAGTTATAGCCCTGTATTCGTAATGTTTCTGTATAAATGAAAAGCGTACACACTCTATAATGGGGTGTACGCTTTTTTGTTCCCGAAGCTTCAAGGCATGAACTCAGAAATGGCGTTGCCTGAAATCAATCGGCCAGCTTGCCAGGTATTACAGAGTAAGATTAGAGCTCTGTCATGAATGTGCCAACCGGTTTTATTGGTAGATACTTGGCATAAAATGCTGCGTATGCTGCTTCCGGGTTTAGGTCACTGAATACGTCTGGATACAAGATTTTTGCATAGAACTGAATCAAGGCTCCATCAATGATGGTACGGGAAGCACCGTGGTAAGCTGCGTACATACGATTATTCTTTACTGCAGAAATTGAAGACCAACCGATACGGTTTTTAAATCCTGCTAATCGCTCTTTTGCCAATGCAGACTCTACGCCTTCCCCCATGAGCATTGCGTCATCTGCACTGCCAGATTCATAGCCCGTCATTACAATCACATCTGGGTTTGCAGCAATGATTTGTTCTGGGTTTAATTTGCCCCACCATTCTACAAATGGAGACGAGATGTTGTCACCCCCTGCCATTGTTGCGATAGCGCCCCACATGTTTTTACCAAACGTATAACCAACGTCATCAACACCAGAAGCGCCGAATTCGGTGTAAATTTTTGGCTTATCTAGGTTTGCTTTGGCTAATCGCTCGCCGATCATCTCAATATTTTGTTTATATTCATTGGCAATGATCTCGGCACGCTCTTGCTGACCAGTGATCTCACCAATTAGCTTAGTAGTCTGAACATGACGTTCAACGGTTTGCGCATTGTAATCTACGACAACAACGGCAATACCGGCATTCTTCATACGTTCAACGTCTGATGTCAGAGCTTTGAACTGCCAATCCGCAAGCATCACAACGTCTGGATTCAGACTGATTACCTTCTCCATAGAAAAAGCGTTAGTATCTACGCGACCAATTTCTGGAATATCATCAAGCGATGGTCGATGGGTCACATACGCTTTCCAGCTAGCTGAGCGTGCCTGCCAAATGTACTTTGACATACCTACCACGTTGTCATAGGCCGCTTCTGTGCCGATGGCCATGTAGTCTTCAGGGTAGAACCCCACAACAACTCGCTGAGCTGGCGAATCAAACGTCACCTCACGTCCAAGCACATCGGTTACGGTTGTCACTTCGGCAAATGACAGTGTGCTAATACATGTAGCAGCAAGTGTCAGTATATATTTCAGCATCAACAAGGTTCCTTTTAGATTCAATGTGTGAGACGGCTCCAGATCCGCCTGTGGAGGAGTATATTAATTGTTTTGTTAATGATAATGCAACTAACTATCATTAATGATATTATCGCGCCCCTACCGCGAGTCCTTAGCCCGCCGTGTATCAACAATAAACAAAAACAAACTAGGTAATATGGCGTGCAATCCGAAGTATTAGAACAGCTCATCCAGCAACAGAGAAAAAGTGAAAAACGTCGATTTTTGGTTATCGGTGCTTTCTGTGTACTTATTCTGGCCACCTTTATTCTGGACATTATGACAGGTCCGTCTTTGCTCGATGCGACGAAAGTACTTCACTCTCTGTTCGAGTTCATCGGTTTGCCATACCAAGTCGAGCCGTCTACACAAATTATTGTGACCGAACTAAGACTGCCAATTGCAATAATGGCTATTGTTGTTGGTGGTGCTCTTGGTATGGGAGGAGCAGAGATGCAAACTTTGCTCAATAACACGATGGCGAGCCCTTATACGTTAGGTATGGCGGCCGCGGCTGGTTTTGGCGCCGCAATCACTCTGTATATGGGCTCATTCGGGTTAAGCAGCTACTACGCTGTTCCGCTGGGCGCATTTTTATGTTGTATGTTGTCTGCATGCTTTCTATTCTCGTTAGCGTCTACTCGTCATATTAGTTCCGGGCAACTAATTCTGGCTGGTATTGCCCTTTTGTTCTTGTTTCAATCGCTATTATCTCTGGTTCAGTTTGTTTCTTCGCCCGAACTTAGCCAACAGATTCTGTTCTGGTTGTTCGGTAGCCTGACAAAAGCAACTTGGAACACCGTCGCGATTACGGCTGCTGTTGTTCTTATTGGCGGCGTGTTGTTGCTGAAGGATGCATGGAAGTTGACTGCGCTTCGTTTAGGTGAAGAACGTGCCAAAAGTGTGGGCGTAAATATCACTCGCTTACGCTTCAAAACTTTATTTATTGTCGCGCTTATCACTGCCACGGTGACTAGCTTTGTAGGAATCATCGGCTTTGTTGGCATTGTTGCACCAAATATGGCGAAATCTATGGTGGGCGAAGATCAGCGATTCTATTTACCACTTTCTTTCTTGATTGGAGCTTTCCTGCTTTCTAGCGCATCTGTGCTGTCAAAAACTATTGTTCCGGGCGCACTGTTTCCTATCGGTATCGTAACGGCAATCATTGGTGTGCCGTTCTTCTTCTGGCTGATCTTGGCGAAGAGAGGTTAATCATGTTAGTCGCGAACAAAGTAAACATTAACATTGACACATTAACGCTTGCTAATAACTTTAGCTTCACGCTGGAGCCTGGTCAGGTTACTGCTGTTTTAGGGCCAAATGGCGCTGGTAAAAGCACCTTACTTAAGGCCATTTTTGGTGATGTGAATATGACAAGTGGCTCGGTTTCTCATTACGATGACGAACTCGATACTAAGTTTCTATCATCATGGCGCGCCAAGTTGGGTTACATGCCTCAAGATATTGGTTTACAAGTGAGCTTGAGTGTCATCGAAGTCGTGCTAATGGGGAGATTAGATAGCTTAAGTTTACGCATCGATGACAAGCTTCTTGGTGAAGGGTTACAGATACTCAATAGTATCGGCATGGCGGATTTGGCAAACCGTAATGTGAGTTCTCTCAGCGGCGGTCAACGCCAAATGATCCTTTTCGCTCAAGCGATTATGCGAAATCCTGAGATTATGCTGCTGGATGAACCTGTTAGTGCTTTAGACCTACATCATCAACATGTATTACTCAATCACCTTGTTACCCAAACTCGCGCGAAAAATTATGTGAGTATAATGGTATTGCATGATCTCAACCTTGCAGCTCAATATGCCGATAACCTATTAGTGATAAAACAGGGTGAATTAGTTAGTGTTGGCTCACCAAAAGACGTCTTGACGACAGAGTTAGTCAAAGAGATTTATCAAGTTGAAGCGAAAGTCCATCACGACGAAGACGGCGTCCCATTCATAAGAACCATGAAAGCCAGTTAGTGAAGCTCAGCACTCTGAAATTGATTAAATTTCACTAGATAGACGTCTCTCAAAAGTTATCTAGTCATACTTATGAATATGCGGTGTGTGCAATATACAGCAACGGATTAGCGTCCTAGCCCATTCGTTAACCCCGCATCACCATACTGCTGATGACTCTTTATTTTTTATAACGTAACCTTGGTTAACTTACTCTCTGTTTCCAGCGTAGTGACGGTATTCAAACACCTGACCTTTTTCATTAAACGCATAAACAGAATACTCGTCTTTCTTACCGCCATACTCCATGCCTGGCGAACCTATTGGCATACCTGGAACCGCTAAGCCAATCGCATTGCGTGGTGGGTTTTCTAAAAAGGCTTTCACGTCCTCTGCTGGAATGTGCCCTTCAAATACGTAACCGTCGATCTCTGCCGTATGGCAAGAAGCCAACTCTGGCGTTACTCCTAACTTCTGTTTTATTGGATTCATATCATCGTGGAGTTTCTCTGTCACATCGAACCCAGCATCTCGCATATGTTCAGTCCATTCTGTACAGCAGCCGCAGTAGGGAGACTTATGGTTTAGAACATCAGTCGCGAGAGCCTGTCCTGAAATTGCAGCGAGTGCTGTAAGAGTCATAATTTTACGAATCATGGTTAACCTCATGAATATGGTTTTTGTTGATATTAGAATGTGTGGGTTTAAACAATCTCAGCCTGTTGGCATTGCTCACTACCGTAATTGACGACATCGCCATCGCTGCCCCTGCAACTATAGGGCTAAGCAGAAATCCGAAAAATGGGTAAAGTACACCGGCCGCGATAGGAATACCAAGCGAGTTGTAGATGAAGGCACCAAATAGGTTTTGCTTCATATTTCTTACGGTCGCTTGAGATAGCTCGATCGCGTTGCTTACTGATAATGGTGATGAGTTGAGTAGCGTCATTTGCGCACTTTCAATCGCGACATCACTGCCACTGCCCATTGCGATTCCTATATCTGCTTGAGCAAGAGCAGGTGCATCGTTAATGCCGTCTCCAACCATGGCTACACTCTTATATTGCTGTTGCAGCTGAACAATATGTTGAGCTTTCTGCTCTGGAAGCACTTCCGAGATAACCTCATCAATACCGACGTCTTTACCTATTGCTTGAGCCACAGAGTCGTTGTCACCCGTTAATAGAACAGTGTGAATTCCGGCGGATTTTAGTTGAGCAATGGCCTGTTTGCTATCTATTTTTAATGCGTCTGAAATGCCAAATATGCCTTCCAGTTTTCGGTCAATCACAATGAAAATAGGCGTCCACGCTTGCGAGCGGCAAAGCACGATGAAATCCGCGCCAATCTCTGTATTGATACCTAATTGGGTTAGGTATTTAAGCGAGCCAACTTGCACGTTTTTTCCGTTAATGTTGGCTTGTACTCCAAGGCCGCGGCGGTTCTCAAATTCACTGTGTGGGAGTGCTGATACTTCCAAGTTCTCGGCATACTGGCAAACGGCTTTGGCAAGAGGGTGTTCTGAACCGACTTCAACCGAATAGGCGTAAGCCAGTAACTCTTGCTCCGTTAGATTAGGGTAAAAGGCCTGTTGAACGCTTGGTTTGCCTTGGGTCAATGTGCCTGTTTTATCAAACACAACAGCATCGATTTTGCTGGCTGATTGCAACACATCAGCGTCTTTAATAAGAACGCCAAACTCAGCGGCTTTACCTACGCCGACAGTAATCGAAAGCGGTGTGGCTAGGCCTAAGGCACATGGACAGGCGATAATCAGTACTGTGGTTGATACCACTAACATGTAGCTCGCGCTTGGTTGTGGACCTACAAAAAACCAAATTAAGGAGGCAACAGCTGCTATTGCGACCACAACCGGAACGAAAACGGCAGAGATAGAGTCAGTGAGCTTAGCAATCGCAGGCTTGCTGCTTTGTGCTTGGCGAACCATTTGAATGATTCGAGCCAACATGGTGCTTGAGCCTATGCCGGTCGCTTCAATGATCAGGCTGCCATCACCATTAATGGTGCCCGCAGAAACGCCATCATTAATTGATTTAACGTTGGGTAGTGGTTCACCGGTCAGCATCGACTCATCGATGTAAGACTCGCCCGATACCACAACACCATCAACTGGCACTTTCTCACCCGGTTTGACGCGTACTTGCATGCCTAGCTGAATGGCCTCGACAGCGATGGTTTGTTCTTTGCTATCGACGATAATTACCGCTTTTTGTGGCTGTAAGTTAATCAGTGCTTGTAAAGATTTGGTGGTGCGTGCTTTGGCTTTGGCTTCAATGTAGTGACCCAAAGAAATAAGGCCAACAATCATGGCGCTCGCTTCAAAATAGACATGGCGCGATGGTTCTGGGAACCATGATGGAATTAGCACAACCAGCATTGAGTAGAACCACGCGGCGCCAGTGCCTAAAGCAACTAACGTATCCATCGTTGCGCGTTTGTGCATCAGTGATTGCCAAGCGTTAGTGAAGAAGCTGCGTCCTGAAGTCGCAAGCAATATAAAACAGACGACTCCGACCAATCCCCAAGCTAATTGGTCGTTAAATGTAGCAATGGTCATGCTGCCACCGAACAGGCCCCACGCCATCAGTGGAGCACCGATAACTAGCGCGCTGACTGAGTTTCTGAGGAAGGATCGTTGAGTGTGAAGTTGTTGCTCTTGCTGTTTTTGTTGCTGTGTTGCCGCATCATCTACAAACTCGGCGCCATAACCTGCGGCTTTAACGGACGCTATTAGATCGTTTTCGATGATGTCACGTGTTTTAGAGGTGAAAACTAAGGCTGTCTGTTCTGCTAGGTTGATCTGAGCTTGGTCGACGAACTCGTTCTTTTTCAGTGCTTTTTCGACTGATGAAACACAACTCGCACACGTCATTCCCTCAAGAACAAGGTGATAAATATATTGGCTCGCAACGGGTTCAGTTGACGTCGCTTCTGTAGGCGCTGTTTTTTTATCGTCTTCTGAATCTGAAGTCGATAAAAGCTCACTAGCTTCAGAGTAGGGAGTCGCGTGATAACCCACGCTTTCGATCAGCTCGATAACCTCGGATTCAGAAAGCAGAGTAACTAACGACAATTCATGCTTGCTGACTTCTAGGTTTGAGGCTTGCTCAGTGTGTTCAAGTGCTTGAGTCAGTTTGTTCACGCACTTACCGCAGCTAAGGCCAGATAGCGAAAGGTGCAGTTTATTGCCCATGCTATAACCAAGCGTCGCAAGTTGTTCGTTGACTTGAACGTAACTAGAAGGAGTCGAAATATCGATGTAGGTCGGCGATATATCATTGATCGTCGTATTGTCGAGAACGCCAAACAGTGTGCGGACTTTCTTCGCACAACCCATGCAATTTAGGCCGTTGAGCGCGGTGGTATAATGGTTCATATCGATACTCCAATTCTCATCTACGCTTAACATAAACCTTCCCGTAAGGGTAAGGTCAAACATAAATTAAAGAATTTGATCTTAGCGGTGTATCAGTTGGTGGATTCAATTTTGGAATATGAGAAGGATATAAAATAAGCGCGGTTATAATCTACGGTTTTAGGTGAACGATTTACTACTTTGAAGCGGGGTTTAGCCTTTCTATCATCGCTTTCGTACAACAACAGCACATTAATCATTCACTACTGATTGTAGATTTAAGCGGGGGTGATAAAATAGCGCCCAAAATTTAGTGATATTTGGCTGTTACAAGCTTTGTAATGGATCCCACTAAAAGAATCACCTACATAATCAAGGTATTTAAATGACGGTTAAAACTCGTTTTGCTCCTAGCCCAACTGGCTATCTTCACGTTGGTGGTGCACGTACTGCACTTTACTCTTGGCTATTCGCTAAAAACCAAGGCGGTGAATTCGTTCTACGTATCGAAGACACAGACCTTGAGCGTAACTCTCAAGAAGCGGTTGATGCAATTCTAGAAGGCATGCAATGGATGGGTATGGAATGGGACGAAGGTCCTTACTACCAATCTAAGCGTTTTGACCGTTACAACGAAATGGTTGATAAGCTACTTGCTGAAGACAAAGCATTCAAATGCTATGCATCTAAAGAGACACTAGACGAAATTCGTGCAGAGCAAGAAGAAAACAAAGAGATGGCTCGTTACGATGCGAACCACCCTAAAATTGTTGCAGCAAACGAAGCAGCAAAAGAAGGCGATGCGTGCGTTATCCGTTTCCGTAATCCTAAAGAGGGCAGCGTCGTATTTGATGATCAAATCCGTGGTCGCATTGAAATCGCTAACAGCCAACTTGATGACCTAATCATTCGTCGTACAGACGGCGCTCCTACTTATAACTTCGTCGTGGTAGTGGATGACTGGGATATGGGGATTACACACGTTGTTCGTGGTGAAGACCACATCAACAACACACCTCGTCAAATCAACATCTATGAAGCACTAGGCGCGCCAGTTCCAACGTTCGCTCACTGTGCAATGATTCTAGGTGATGACGGTGCGAAACTTTCTAAGCGTCACGGTGCTGTATCTGTAATGCAATACCGCGACGAAGGTTACCTACCTAATGCGCTAAACAACTACCTAGTTCGTTTAGGCTGGTCTCACGGTGACCAAGAGATCTTCTCTCAAGAAGAGATGATTGAATTCTTCAGCCTAAAAGCAATCAGCAAGTCTGCATCTGCATTCAACACTGACAAGTTACTTTGGTTGAACAACCACTACATTAAGACTTCTGAGCCTGAGTACGTTGCAAAATACCTGCAATGGCACCTAGACGCACAGAAGATCGATACAACAAACGGCCCAGCGATCACTGAAGTGATCAAGCTAGTTGGCGAGCGTTGTAACACACTTATCGAACTTGCTGAGCAATCTCGTTACTTCTACGAAGATTTCTCTGAGTTTGAAGCTGGCGCAGCGAAGAAGCACCTACGTGGTGTTGCTAAAGGCCCACTAGAGCTTGCTCTTGCTAAGGTTGAAGCACTTGAAGATTTCACGACTGCAAACATCAAAGATGGTGTGATTGCAGCAGTATGTGAAGAGCTAGAGATCGGCATGGGTAAAATCGGTATGCCACTTCGCGTAGCAGTAACAGGCGGCGGTCAGTCTCCTTCTGTTGATGCAGTGATGGAGCTTGTTGGTAAAGAGCGCGTCATCGCTCGTATCAAGATGGCTCTTGAGTTCATCGCTGAGCGTGAAGCTAACGCATAATTTAATAAGCGTTTGCTAGATTAAAAAAGGGTCAGTAACTTGGTTACTGACCCTTTTTATTTGTTTGGAGTTTTATCTAGCTAAGCCTAGATTCTTTTGAAGATGATCGAAGTGTTGATTCCGCCAAAAGCAAAGTTGTTACTCATCAGATATTCAACATCCAATTCACGACCTGAACCTGTGATGTAATCAAGCTTGCCGCAGCGTTCGTCGATATTTTCAAGGTTTAAGGTAGGGTTGAACCAACCTGAATGCATCATTTCTAGGCTTAACCAAGCTTCAATCGCCCCACACGCCCCAAGCGTATGACCAAAGTAGCTTTTCAATGAGCTGATTGGCACTTCGCCAAAAATGTTCGCGGTGGCATTACTTTCTGCAATATCACCTTTCTCAGTCGCAGTGCCGTGCGCAGAAACATAACCGATTTTTTCTGCCGGAAGCTGCGCATCTTTCAGTGCTTTTTCCATACAGATTTGCATGGTTTCCATCTGAGGTTGGGTCACATGAGCGGCATCGCAGTTGCTGGCAAAACCGATGATCTCAGCGTAGATCTTTGCGCCACGAGCAACGGCATGTTCATACTCTTCAAGAACAAGCGTGCCGGCACCTTCACCAATAACTAAGCCATCACGCTCGCTGTCGTAAGGGCTAGGGGATTTTTCTGGCGTGTCGTTTTTTAGACTGGTAGCAAAAAGGGTGTCGAAAACGGCAGACTCAGTTGGGCATAGCTCTTCACCACCACCGGCAACCATCACGGTTTGGTAACCGTGTTTGATCGCTTCATAGGCGTAACCTATCGCTTGGCTGCCTGAAGTGCATGCACTGCTAGTGGGAATCACACGGCCGCGCAGACCAAAGAACAGACCTACGTTTACTGCAGCTGTGTGTGGCATCATTTGAACGTAAGTGGTGGCTGTGATTGCTCGGGTCGATTTCTCATTCAGCATCACACCGAACGCGCCAACCGCATCGGTACTGCCCGTTGAAGAACCGTAAGCAATACCTGTTTCGCCGTTGGTTAAGATGTCGTGACCAATCAGCCCTGCTTGCTCCAATGCGTTTTCTGACGCAACGGTGGCTAGGCGAGAGACACGACCCATGCCACGTACTTGCTTACGTTTATAGTGTTTAGGAAGTTGGAAGTCATCAATAGGCGCGGCGAGTTTAGTGTTGAGGCCATCATACTGCTCGAAGCTTGGCATATATTGAGTCGCATTTTTACACGCTTTCAATTTTGGTTCGATGTGCTGCCAATCATTACCAAAGGCAGTAACACCAGACATGCCTGTTACAACAACGCGGCGGGTCATACTAAGCCTCCATTCACTGAAATCACTTGGCGAGTAACATAGCCCGCAATATCTGACATTAGGTAACTGACTAGGCCTGCTACTTCTTCTGGCTCACCCATTCGGCGCAGTGGTACTTGAGGAAGCGCGTGATCTTTCACGTGCTCATCAACCATTCCGGTATCAATTAAGCCAGGAGCGACACAGTTTACCGTGATCTTACGTTTTGCTAGCTCTAAAGCCAGAGACTTAGTCGCGCCAATCACGCCCGCTTTTGCTGCGGCATAGTTGGTTTGACCGCGATTACCCATGATGCCGGATACCGACGCCAGAGTAACGATTCGACCGCCTTTGCGTTTTTGAACCATTGGCATCACGCACGGGTGAAGTACGTTGTAGAAGCTGTCGAGGTTGGTATGGATCACGCCATCCCACTCTTCTTCCGTCATCGCAGGGAATGCGGTGTCACGAGTAATACCCGCATTGTTCACCACACCATAGTAAGCGCCGTGCTCAGCAATATCTGACTCAAGCGTTTCGCGACATTCGCTGCGGTTGCTGATATCAAATTGGAGCAGACGCCCCGTGCCACCCATTTCGGTGATCGACTGCAGCGTCTCTTCAGCACCTTGTTTGTCACCCATGTAATGAACGGCGATTTCAAATCCGTCTTTCGCGAGTTGAATAGCGATCGCTTTACCAATGCCTTTGCTGGCTCCTGTGACTAAAACCTGACGGGTCATGATGGGCTCCTAGTTTTCATTTCTTGTAATTTTTGTTCGGTCGGAACATAGACGTTGAGTTGGCATTGAGCCACTAACTTGCCTTGGTCTTCAACTCTGGCAGTAAACACGGCCATGCCATTGTCTTCCATCAGTTGCTCGGCGTAGATATCAAGGGTCTGATCTTGAGTAAACTCATCACACAGTGACTTGTAACGGCGAGAACCGAGTAAGAATCCGATTGGGGGAGTGGTGCCGTTTTTAAGTGCGTGATATCCAGACCATGCCGCGACAGACTGCGCCATAAATTCGATACCCACAAAAGCCGGTACGGTTTGAGATTCAGCATTAAAGAACAGATTATGAGCTCCAATATCGACCTGACAGTGAATCGACAACGCCTCTACGCTGATAGCACGATCGATTAAAATCATCGGATCATCGTGTGGAAGAAGTTGCTCTACAGAAGGGAGTTCAGTCATTTACTACACCAAAGATCAGGCTAATGTTGTTGCCACCAAAAGCGAACGAGTTGCTTAAGATGTTCTTTACTTTAAGTTTCTGGGTACAGTTTACCAAATCAATCTCAATATCTTCAGCTTTATCCTGACATTTTTGTAAGGGAAGCGGTAAGTCATATTTTAAAATATGCCATGCAATTGCCGCCTCAATCGCACTTGCAGCTCCTAGAGTATGCCCGGTAAGCGGCTTGGTTGAGCTAACGGGAACCTTGTTTGCAAAAATACGATGGATGGCTTTGCTTTCCATTGAATCATTGAGTGGCGTTGCGGTGCCATGGGCATTGATATAACCGATGTCCTCTGCTTGTAACTGTGCAGAATCTAACGCTTTTCTCATCGCTTGCTCGGCGCCGTTGCCTTCTGGATGAGGAGCTGAAATATGGTGTGCGTCAGAGCTGTCACCGCAGCCTAATAAGGCTATGCTCGACATGTCTTGTGCTGCATTAACACCGGCTAACTTTGTTTTGCTGAGCAACATAAACGCCGCTGCTTCGCCGATATTGATACCATCACGAGAGGCGCTAAATGGCTTACAATGTTTGGTAGAAAGAGCTTCAAGGCCATGGAAACCATTGAGCGTCAGCCTACACAGTGTATCCACACCACCCACTAACACAGCATCAGCCATTCCAGAATCTAACAAACGTTGAGCGGTAAGAAAAACACGGCCGCTTGATGAGCATGCGGTCGAGATCGCGTAGCTTGGCCCGGTTAATGAGCAGTATTGGCTAACGAACTCGGAAGTGTTCCCTAGCTCTTGTTTTGAGTAGTGGTAATGATCGGGAAAAGAACCTTGATCGAGTTTGTGCTTAAAAGCAGCCTCACCGTCCGAAATTCCCGAAGTACTGGTGCCGATAACCACTGCAATTCTATCTGCGCCAAATTGTGATTTTGCTTGCACGATAGAATCTTGGATTTGATTTAGAGCTGATAACGCCAGTTGATTGTTGCGAGTGGCGTATCGTGTAAGATCTGAAGGAATCGGTGGCAGTTCATCCGCGATTTGACCAACGACAGTATGTTTACCATCGTTCAGCATATCGCTGACTTCAATCATGTTTGATTCGCGCGTATCTTTGAGGCAGCCATGAATGTCAGCAACGCTTGAGCCTAATGCGGAGTGGAAACCACAGTCTTGGATATAAATAGGCATAGTATTCAGCTCTTACTTGGGTTATCGACAATCGTTGAGTTCAACGTTTGTATGGTGATGGTGTAGCCTTGAATCAAATGCTTGAAAACAATGTCTCCAGATGTCTTTGGTTCGCCAACTTTTGCTTGGTATTCAATACGAATGATGGCTTGTTGGTCGTCGTCAAACACGGTTCTTGTATTGTCAGTATCGACTAGATGCCAACCTATGGTTTGTAAAGGTTGCGCCCATGCGTCTGCTGGCCATAAGGTCAGCATTAAATTAAAAAGCACCTGTTCGGGTTGCGGTAAAGTCGCGCCAAGGCCAGATAGAACTTGTGTGTCGATCACTTGATTCTGGTATTGCAGCGATAAGATTCGCGTTCCCCAAGAGGAAAAACCCGCTAGCACGACTTTATCTGGTGTGACTTCGACTTGAACAGGAAGCTGCTGTGTGTCGGTTTCCCACGTGGCGCTAATCAACTGACTGGCCGTGAGGGAGTACCCCAGTTCAGCTGGCAATGGCAGTGCTAGCTCGGTGTCATTGTTGATCGACACACTGGCACCACTCGGTTGCTGAGAAACCATCGAGCAGGCAGTGAGTAAAATACCCATTAGTGTGGCGAAGGTTACCTTTAACGTCTTATTCATCTAAAAGCCTCTCGAGAGGTTGGTCGTTCTACGTTTTTGCTATTGTTGATCGCGAGTGGCGAAAGTAGCCACGCGACAAAGATCCCTGTCAGAACAGTAACACCGAAGCTATGAATGGCATGAGTCTGACTTAGTGACAATAAGCCAAATGAAAGCAACGTCGTGAGACCTGATAGGGTAATCGCTAATAAGGTGCTTAGTGATTTTTTCTGCTCAGCAAAGAACAGGGTATAGTCGATACCAATCCCTAAGATTAGAATCAGTCCAAGCAGGTTAAACAAATTCAGTGTCGAGCCTAAAATACCCGTAACCGCTAAGCCTGCCACGCCTGCAATCAATGACGGCAACAGCATTAACAGGCTTTGCTTCACACCATAACGCCAACCTAAAACCATTCCAATAGCGGCTAACGCTATCAATAATAACTCGGTGATTTTGACTCTGTATTCCGCAAAGAGAGCGGAGATTTCATCGGCTTTATTAAGGTATTTAACACCTTGTTGCTGAGCAAAGCTTGAATAGAGCCATTGAGAAAACAGTGCTGAGTTCGTGACGTCTTTGATCAAAATGACTGACGCCGCTTGCCCGTCGATCGGCTTTAACCAAAGTGGTCGAACGGGTTCTGACACCGGTGACTCCAAAAATCCAGATACCGTGATGGGGTCGAATTTTGGTAATTGTGGAAAAGTAGACCAACCTAGCGTCTTTTGTAATATATGGCTTTGTTGGCGATAGAGTTGTTCAACTAGCTGATAGTTGTCATGTTGTTCTTGTTCGCTTAGCAACTGTTGATTGATGCTGCGATACCCAGAGATAGCTTGGCTATCGACTAGAGAATCTAAGCTTGTGGTGATTTCTGCCAGTTTTTTGAGTAGCTTTTGGTCGCTCTTGGCAGTCACCAAAAGCATATTTTGACCACTGCCTAATCCTGAGATTTCCGTAATGGCTTGCTCTTGCTGTTTGAGTTGCTCTGGCATCGCCTGAAGTTGGCGAATATCGTCGTCGTAGCGAATTTGACTGAGTGACATCAGGCTCAAGACAGTCAGAGTTAACGGTAAGCCAATTCTAAACTTTTGGTTGCTCCAGAGACTCAACCAAGTATGCCAAAGCGTCGACAAAGGAAGAGGGCGTTCTTGGCTTGGTTTTGCCGCTAAAACGGGATACCAACACACCACACTGGCGTAAGCTGCGATCAGTCCAATCGACGAAAACAGAGCAAGTTGCTGCAATCCTGGGAAAGGCGCGACCAACAAACCTAAGTAGCCAATCAAACTGGTGATCAGACCCAAGGTGATCGCAATGAAAATGTGCTTCAAGCCTTTGTCACTTTGCCATTTACTTCCAGCTGCCAAGCGGTCAGTCAGGTAGTGAAAGGAGTAATCGATCGATACGCCAATCAAGCTAGCACCGAACACCAAACTAAACAGATGAACTTTACCGAAGATAGCGACGGTGCTTGCCAGCGCAACCAATAACCCAGTACTGATTGATAGCAAAGATAAGGCAAGTGGTAGGGCACTACGAAACGTCAGCCACACCAATAAAATAACACCGGCCAAAGAGCCCAAACCAATGGTACTGATTTCTGATTTCGCACTTTCGGTACCGTAATTGGCGTAGAACACCACACCGGTATGCTGCACTTTGACGCCAAACTGCTTTTCGACTTCGCGCTCAATTGAATCAAGATCGGGAATTTGCTCTTGAATGGCCAAGCTATAAGGTGACCCCGCCAGAGTCGCCGTGACCAAAATATGAGTTTGGTCATTAGATTGAGCGGTGAGGTAGCCCCCTTTCAGAACAAAGTTACTTGATTGAACGCCAACTGCGCTGATGTAGTCGCGAAATAGTAGAAATGGATCCATCGACAGTTCGGCTGCAGTGACGCCTGAGAACGGATTGTACAGAGACTGAATGACGTATTGAGCTCGTGAATCAGGCGAGTGGGTCAGCGTCTCTTTTTGTTGTTGAGTCAGTAGTTGAGCACGGTGACGAAAGTAGAAATCGCTCCATTGGCTTTGGGTGTTGGCGCTGATTTTGCCTTGAACTTGCTGAAACAGAGTTGGCTGGCTTGAGAGGGTTCTTTGGTTGAGTTTTTTTTCAAAAACGTCAGTCGCTGTCATGGCTTGGTCGATGTCGGGGGCGCTGATGATAAACACCACTTGCTCGCTCATCGAGCTGGATATCTGCTGAAAGGCTTGCTCTACCATTGGGTCTTGCTGGTTTTCTGGTAGTAACTTTAGAATATTGCTTTCAATCGGTACCGACGAAGAAAAAGCGAACTGTTTGATCAACAGTCCGCTAAAAAGCACCACGATAACCAGCCAAACAAGGGCAAGGCTAGAGTTGGAATTGTTGCGCTTCAGCATCTGATAATACTTCCGGTAGATGGCTTAACTGACTAAATTCGATCACCGTGCTGTCTCCACGAATCTCTCTCAGTTCAATGCGTTCAATATCATTTTGACCTTGCAGAGTAATGGCTTCAAATACCGCGTTCATCGGAGCACTTTTAGGCTTTAGAGTGAGTGTCCAAGATTTATTCTCTGTATTTTCATCAGAGCTTGTGACAGTTGCTGGCTCAAAATCGAGTGCGAACTGTTCTTGAAGTTTTTGCGTGTCCCCATGAAACACCGATAAGAATATATGGCTGAAATAAAACGCCATTGGGTTTTCTTTATCGGTAATGATCTTAGCGGGTTGATCGGCAAACCTTTGACTCAGTTTGTTATCGGTTAGCACCAAGCGAACAGGAAAGGGGGTAGTTTGTGTCCAAAGCAAACCATTCGACTTGTCTAACAGGAAAGCACCTTGTGATGTTAGAGGCTGGGCGAACATTTCCATGTTGCGCGTTTGGGTGAACTCACCACGCACTATGTTGTTTGCGCTTAATACTGTCTGCAGGTCTGTAATAGAACCAACCATAGCTGTACTTTCATTAGCAATAACAAAACTACTCGCCATCATTGAGGCAAGCCCTAGTAGTGCGATGCTGATGTGTTTGCGACTGCGTTTAAACAGACTCATGTTTCACCTGCTGCTGTGTGTTAGATACTTGAGGTTGGTCTGATTGTTGGTCGCTTGGTTGCTTCTCAGTTGTTTGGGGTAAGTCGCCAAATTGATGCCAGTGCTCGACTTTATCTGTAAACACTTTCGGTGAAGCGAAGCACATCTCTTGTTCTTCAATAGTCACCGCAACCTGCATTGTGTGGGCGCGTGTCATACGAGCGCCCGTGTTGACATCGTGAATTTCGTAGTCAACACGCAGGCGGTTTTCCCATTCAGTCAACTTAGCCGATACCTTGATCTGATGATTGAACGGTATCGCCTTAATGTACTTTACACGCGTGTCGATGATCGGCCACATGTAGCCTGAATCCTTCATCTCATGATAGTTGTACTCAATCTTATCCATCATGATGCGCCTAACTTCTTCAAAAAACCGGAAGTAGTTGCCGTGATAGATCACGCCCATTGGGTCGGCATCTTGGAATGAGGTAATCAGAGTCACCTCAGATTGTAATGGATGAAGGATTTCAGACATAAATCGCTCTCAACAATATTGCGTAAAGGGTTGGCTACTTTATGAGGTTAGCTACTCTATGAGTAAAGTGACCAGTGCTGACTTTGAATACGAGCAATGAAGTGGCGTAGATCGCCTTCAAGTGGTCGATCTTCAACGATAAATTCAAACTCTTTAAGTACTTCGTCGCGAATGTGCTTTAGGTTTTCACTCATATGGTGCTCATCAAGCTCATTGTGACGCTTACGAAGTTCAAGTGCTTGTGTACCCGCCAGAAGTGATGCTGCCGCTACTTGTTCAGTCAGTTCAAGAACGCGTAAGCAGTCACGAGCTGCGATGGTGCCCATACTGACTTTGTCTTGGTTGTGGCACTCTGTTGAACGAGAGAACACGCTTGCTGGCATGGTGTGTTTCAATGCTTCTGCTGTCCAAGCTGAAACGCCAATCTGTACCGCTTTGAAACCGTGGTTGATTGGTTTACGTTCGCCTTCAGCACCGGTTAGGTTAAATGGCAGTCCGTTGTTGAACTTGTAATCCATCAACTGTGCCATTTGGCGATCAAGTAGGTCTGCAAGGTTGGCTACCGCTGTTTTTAGTGTATCCATTGCCATTGCGATATGGCCACCGTAGAAGTGTCCACCGTGCAGTACGCGCTCATTGTCGCCATCGATAATTGGGTTATCGTTAGCGCTGTTTAATTCGTTCTCAATCATTTGGCGTAGCCAAGGCAGAGAGTCTTGAACGACACCGATAACGTGCGGTGCACAACGGAGTGAGTAACGATCTTGTAAGCGATCACTGTTACGTGGCGGGCGATCGGCTTGTAAGTCATCACGTAGCCATGCAGCAACTTGCTGTTGACCCGGATGTGGCTTGACTGCAAACAGTGCTTCATCGAAATGGAAATCGTTGCCTTGCATACCAACAGACACCATTGCGGTGATCTTAGTCGACAGCTGAGCTAGGTATTCTGCACGTTTGTAGGCGATACAAGCCAAAGCCGTCATTACTGACGTGCCATTCATCAATGCTAAGCCTTCTTTTGGCTTAAGCTTGATAGGGTTAATCCCTAGCTCTTTGTAGACGTCACTAGTAGGGCGAACTTCGCCTTTGTAGATAACATCGCGCTCACCAATCAGTGCAGCCGCTAAGTAAGACAGCGGCGTTAAATCGCCACTGGCGCCAACCGATCCTTCTTGAGGAATACGCGGTGAGATATCTTGGTTGATCAGAGTAACGATCTGGTTGAGCAAATCGTGTGTCACACCAGATACACCTTGTGACAATGAACAAAGGCGCGTTGCTAATACTGCACGAGATTGTTCGTGAGACAGTATTTCGCCTAAACCACAGCCGTGAAAGCGCGTTAGATGCAGTGGTAATTCATCAACAAGGTTTGGCGGAATCGCAACGGTACATGAGTCACCGTAGCCCGTTGTCACACCATAGATCACGCCTTCTTCTTTCAATAGGCGTTCTAAGAAAGCGACACCACGGTCGATCTTAGATGTGAATGCTTCACTTGAGTTCATCGAGGCTTTTGCGCCTTGTGAGATAGCGACAACATCCTCAATCGTGAGGCGTTCGGCACCAAAGGTGATGCTATTTGGATTCTTTTTCGTCATGGTGCTTGCTCAATGTCCAAAAATTAAAAAAGTTGTACCACTGAAGCGGTGCTTTCAGTGTGTAGTGCTCAAGTCGGTCTGCGTATTTTTGCACGACTTGCTGTAAAGATTGTTCGCGAGTTTTTCTGGGTAGTTCTATCTTGTCGCTAAAATGCTCGAAATAGACATTAAAATGTGGCTTAGATTGTGAGTCATCACGTAGCCCAAACAATAAAAATACTGGCGCTTTGAGAACCGAGGCTAACATAAATGGCCCTTGAGGGAAGGGCGCTTTCTTACCCAAGAACTCAGCCCATACTGAACGGCTCTCTTTGCTGGTGGAGGTTCTATCGCCAACAATCACAATCCACTCACCTTGTTCCAGTTTCTGTTGCAACAAGATAGCAGTATCAGGCCCCATTGAAGTTACCTGAATCAGGTTCAAATCAGACTGCGGGTTGACCGCTTTCATCACCGAATTAAAACGCTCAGCGTGCTCGGTAAAAACCAAGGCATTGATTTTGATGTTTGAGTGTCTGCGACCCAAAGCTCGACACAGTTCGATGTTGCCAAGATGAGAACCTAGGATTAGCACACCTTGCTTATTTGCCACCATGCTCTCAAATTGTTCTTGACCATGAATAGTCAGGTTATCCGCCGAGAAATCCCCTTTCCATGCAGCCAACTTGTCTAGCATGGTATGGCCAAACGAGAGCAGATGGTTATAACTGGTTAATTCCGCTGGTAACTCAATATTCTGTTGTTCAGCGTATGCCTTAAGCTGAAATAGGTACTGTTCTGAGGCGTTTCGTGCTCGTTTGCCCGTTAGATGGTAGTAACGCATCACACCGCGTAAAATCAGATTAAATACGCCTCGGCCTAACAGGGTATAAACGGCCAATAACAGTTTGATTCCCAGCACAGTGCCGCGTTCTTGAGTACGTGACCAATGGGGTTGTTCTGAACCTATTTGTTCGGAATTTACCTGTCTTGAATCTGCCGAGGAACCTTGGCTATTTTCAGCCGATAGCTTCTTCGCTGAGTCCGACTTGAAATGACGCGCGATCAGTTTTGGTGCTCTTGGCAGCATGCCGAAGAACAGTCGTGTGTGCATCCAACTGATTTTTACGTTGTCCCACAGTGCATCGAAATGAGAGATGCCGTTTTCAGGATAGATGACTCGTGTTTCAACGAAGTCGATGTCGCAGCCTTCCCAATACAGGCGAACCAGAATCTCGATATCGAAGTCCATTCGAGATCCAACATCGTATTTGCTGAGCACTGCTTGTGTCTGGTTGACCGGATACGCTCTAAAGCCACACATGCTGTCTTTAATTGATAGAGATAGGGTTTCTATCCATACCCAAATGTGTGTCGCGTAGCGCCCGTAGAGCCTTGCCTTGGGCACGCTGTCATCGTAGATAGGCTGACCTGATATCAAGCGCATCGGCTTGGCTTGCGAAGCTTGGATTAATGCGGGTAGTGCTTCAAGGTCGTGTTGGCCGTCTGCATCAATCTGAATAGCGTGGCTAAAGCCGAGCTCTTGTGCTCGTTTGATGCCCGCTTTTACTGCGCCGCCTTTGCCTTGGTTCTGCTCAAGTGTTACCAAAGTCACGCTTGGGCTATCGGCAAGTGGAGTCAGAAACTGTTTGGTCTCGAGTTCACTGCCATCATCAACAATAATGATCGGAAGTTTGAAATTAAGAAGTGATGAGACCACCGAGGGCATGGTTGCGCCGTGGTTAAAGCACGGAATTAGGAAGCAAGCCTTGTAGTTGCTTTCTTCAAGTGCGTGTTGAGAAACAGCCTCAGCGCTATTCACTTTTCTCTCCCAGCTTCATTTTGCCTGAAGAGTGAGTCTGTTCGCCATTGTTCGACGTGTAACTAAAGCTCAATTTATCTTTGTCAGCATCCCACTTGAGTGACAGCTGAATGGTCGAGTCGGGCAGGATCGGCTCTTGGAACTTGATGACTTCCATGCCTTTAAAGAAACCAGGGACGTTTAGCTCTTGGACAGCGTAGTGAAGTGCCCAATCAATTTGCGTGACGCCGGGGAGAATAGGAAAGCGTTTGAAGTGTCCCTTAAAATCGGTGATGTCTGCGCTAACATTGAGTGTCAGGGTCGATTCATTCTCTACCGTGTCTACAGCAATGATGTTTGGTTTTCTTTTATCCATAGGGCGTGCTTAGAATCCTTGGGCAAATATTGGTTCTTTGACAAAAATATAAAAAGATAATCTCAGTGTAAAATACGATCAGCGGTTTCTATGATTTTATTAGCTGTTCTATGTGAGATGTTAATCGCTTACCTTGGCTGTTGAGGGGGATCTCATCGACAACACGGTATTTTCTTGGGATAGCGATCGGTTCTAACCACTTTCTGAGTTCTGAACGCAGCATCAACCAGAACTTACCTCTGCTCATGGTTACGAGTGTTGCTTGGCCTTGATCTGATAATACCAAAACCGACGCTAATATTAAGCGATCAGGCTCTTCAAACGGAATCACCACACATTCACTTATCCAAGGCAGTTGTTCTAGTCGCTTTTCGACTTCAACTAGTGATACTCGTTTTTCTTCTATCTTGATGACTCGATCGGTTCGGCCTTTCAATATGAATTGATTATCCGAGACCATTTCGCACTCATCGGCGGTTTGATACCAGTTGTTTTTGTCGATGTACGGCGACAATAACTTAATGCAATTCTCACTGTTGAGACTGGCCTCAAGGCAGTCAAAAAGTTGCCAAGGCGTTTGAGCGCTCTCTTGCTGGCGAAATGCGATGCCTCCTGTTTCTGTGCTGCCAAACACCTCGATAGGTAAATGACCGAGCAAGCTACGTGATTGGTGAGCGGATTCGGTTGGCAACGGGCCACCAGAAGAGAAAATACCAGCAAGTTGCGCGGTTTTGCTCTCGTGCTTTAATCGCTTGAGTAGCGCAGGGCTACTGATCAGCACGCTCTGTTTGTTAGCGTGAGATAGGATTTGTTCAGGGTACTCAAGATTGTGTCGAGCAAATGGAACACCAGAACAAAGTGGCCATAAAATTCGGAACAACAAACCATAGATATGCTGGTGCGAGACGGTACTGTGAACTCTATGACCTTTGATCAACTCTCCCCAGTTCTTATCTAGCTGAGCAGTCTCAATATCTAGGTGTTCTAGTGTTTTATTGATTGCCTTGGGTGTGCCGCTTGAACCTGACGTAAATAGGGTCAAATGGATTTCTGCCAAATCTATGGTCGTAAGGTTATCGATTAGAGGTTGTTTTGCCTTGGTGTTTGAGTCCAATAAGTTTTGGATATTGCGAACGTTACCCACCTCAACTTCACCAATCGAGTTATCGACCAGTAGGCAATCAAAATGTTCACTCAGTTCGGCAAGTGCACAAGGTTGATAGTTACCGGGCAATATGATGTGTTTGTGGCTGACGGCACATGCCAAAAAGGCCACCGAAAATTGGTAACTATCTTGGGCGCAAATCGCGACTCGTTGAACAGGGGATGAAGATAAAAGGTTTACGAGTTGAGATAAGTCGTCGTTAAATTTTTGCCACGTAATCTCGCTATTGTCGTCAAAGCAGACAATCGATTCAGGGGCTCTTTTTTGACTGAGAAGATCAGACAACGAGATGTAAGATACGGTTTGTGTCATAACCATTTAACTCTGACGAATACGCTGTCTTACCACCCATTCTCCTGCAAAAAGTAACCCTGCGAACATATAGCTGAGTAAGCCGTTGTATAGGGTCCATATTTCAAGAGGTTGGAAGCAGGTATAAAGGGCAATAGAGCCATTGATAACAAAGAATAAGCACCAAATCTTAGTGACTTTTCGTGTGTAATCAATCCCACTTTGCGGAAGTTCAGGCTCTTGAATTCGAGCAAGGCGTTCAATAATTGTTTGAGGTTGCCATAGGCTTGAAGCAAATACAGCCAACATGCAAACATTAACGATAACGGGATAATAGGTTAACCAACCATGCTGTTTAAAGGTTAAACCTAAGGCCAACAGAACAATTCCAGCACTTCCGCTGATCCAAGCTAAGTGTTTTAGCTCTCTGATTTTAGCCTGACCAGCAGAGAAAATGCGGACAGCAAAAATAGCGGCTAAGACGATACCAACGGTTTGTAGGCCAAACTTGTTGAGTCCAAAGTAAACCGCTATTGGATAAGTGAAAAGTATGATTGCCGACAGTAAAGTCAGCAGAGAACGCATTACGCGTCCTTCAATAGTTCAATCACAGACTCAACAACGTCATTAACGGTGCGTACTGCTTTGAACTCTTCAGGCTTGATCTTCTTACCGGTTACATTTTGTAGGTGAACGACCAAATCAACCGCATCAATGCTGTCTAGGTCGAGATCTAGATAAAGATGAGCTTCAGGCGTGATATCTTCAGCATCAAGCTCGAACAGCTCAATAAGCGCATCTTTAACCTGGTTGTATACTTCTTGTTGGTTAGCTTGTGTCATAAAGATCTGTCTAGTTGTTCGTTTGAGATGAGATGTAATTTGCTAAGTTTTCTACCGATGCAAAATGCTGGCGAGTGTTTGAGTCGTCGGCATCAATAACAATGTTGTACTTCTTCTTGATAGCAAGGCCAAGTTCAAGTGCATCGATAGAGTCTAGTCCCAATCCATCACCAAATAGTGGAGCTTCTGTTTCAATCTCATCAATGCTCATGTCTTCAAGGTTCAATGCGTCGATGATCAGTTGTTTCAGTTCGTTGTGTAATGTTTCCACTTTGGCCTACTTAGTACTTTATCTGAATGCTGCTTTAAGGGATGCGATTCTACATTATGCGAGGTATTTTCCAAATACTGATATCGCCAGTTGTCTTATTGATGAGCTAAATGTTGTCTTCGGAAGGGAAAATAGTCTCTGCAAGGTGGTGATTAAGGCGTCTTGCTGCCGAAGTTAAGTTATTTGCATTCTCAATAAAGGGTGCGACTTCTATTTTACCTTTCACCGCAATATGAAAAAAGGGTTTCGTAGCAGGAACTTGATACCATTTTTTCTCTTTCGTTAAGAATGTCGGAGAAACTGTAATATGAATAATGCGTAAATCGGTTTGTGTTCGAGTCGCTATTTGTGCCGCACCACGTTGTAAGGATGGTTCAATTCCCGGCGTTGTGCGAGTTCCTTCTGGAAAAACCAGCAGTACATTGCCACGTGAAAAGCGTTCTTCACAACGTTCTAAAAGATAGTCAGGTGCTTGATTGGGTATGTAACCCGCCGCTTTAACAATCCTCTTCATAAATGGGTTTTCCCATATTGCCGCTTTGACGAGACAATCACATTGAGGAAGTTGAGAGGCGATCAGTACATAATCAATCAAACTTGGGTGATTGGCGACGATGATGCAGTTACGATCTTTGCGTAGCAGTTCGGCGCCATCAATTCGGTAATCAATCGCGCCCGTGAACTTCATAATCCGGCAAAAAGCATTAAATGAAAAACGAATCAGTCGTTGAGTCTTAAGCTCTCTTTGGATGGTGTTTGATGTGGTGAGCGCGATCGAAGGCAAGATCAAGAAGCTAAGCACTAACCCTCCTATACCGAAGGTGGTGAAGCAAAGCCCTGTCGCGAATACTCGCCAATATTGGTCGATCTTACTCATTCTTGAGTTCCAGGTTTCGTGTTGTTTACCCATGACCAAGTTTGGTGTTTTCCGGCAATAGTCCAACGTTGTGCATTTTGTAGGATGCTTTGCAGTGTTTGCAGGCCTTGCGGTAAATCAGCCGCTGCTCTATCACTGGTTACTGTCCTTGAAACAGAGTAGTCACTGCCTGCGGTTAGCACTAAACCCAGAGCATAATCGGTATAGTGCTGAGTTTCGTATTCTTGATAAAGCTCAGGCAGAGGCTGATCGAAGTCGATGACTAACACACGATGCGATGGGTATTGGTGAAGGTAAAGGTAAGCTTCAATTAGCGCGTTATGGAAAGTATCTTGCCCAGCGGCGATTGAGGTCAGTGGAATTGGTGCTTTCGCGGCAATGGTGGTTAGCCCGGCTGCGGTATTGTGTACCGACTGCGAGAACGCCATTGGAGAAGCATCGTCACCTTCCAGTACTGACTGAATTAATGTGGCAGTTCGGTGTAGCTCACCATGTCGGCTGGCAAAAACCAGATAATCAGTCGCGGTGTCTTTTAATAAGGTTAATGCGGTTTGGACGGCAAGTTTGCTTTGTACACTCATGCGACGGCGCATCATCGGGGGAATAGCTTTAAACTCAGTTGAGCCATTTTTCGGCCAATCTAAGTTAGAGCTCCACGCTTTCCATTCAACAATAGAGTTGAGGCCAGCCGAATTTGCAGACCATTTCTCGATATTAAATGACATTAATTGTGCTTGATTTGACATAGAGTATTGATTTGCTTTGGGTCTAACTAAATACTATGCGTGCTTATAAATAAACACAGATAAGGAATTTAAATGAAATTACTAAAAATAGCCGTTTCAATGTTATTCATACTCGTTCTTGCAGGGTGTGGACGTGTCCAGCCTGTAATGAATGTTGAGGATACTCCAGTTGCACTGAATCTTCAAAGTAAACAGGTGAAATCAGCTATTTATGAGTCCGCTGAGAATCGAGGCTGGTTGGTTTCAGAAATAAAGCCAGGATTGATTCGTGCCGAGCTGTATGTTCGGTCACACCATGCTGTGGTTGAAATTCCTTATAGTGACAAGTTTTACTCTATTCTTTACGTTGAATCAGAGAATTTAAAATACGACGATGGTGAAATACACCGTAATTACAACCGCTGGGTTAATAACTTAAACGTTGATATTAAACGCAAGCTTGCACAAATGGCTGCAGAGTAATCCCTCCTATTATTTGAAAGTTAGGTTTTTCGTGTCGGAATATAAATTAGATCCATTCAACGCATTAGAAGCAAAAACAGAAGCGCAAAAATTATCTTTTGCTCCTATTGTTTTTCATACAGCTCGTACACTTCGTGATTTAGGTATTTTAAAGGCCCTAGATGAGGTGGGTAATGATGGTTTACCAGCCGAGAAGCTTTCGGAAATCACCGGTGTATCCGAGTACGGCGTGAAAGTTCTACTCGATATGGCGCTAAGTGCTCATATTGTTACTTGGGACAAACCTAACTATAAAATAGCCAACCTTGGTTTTTACCTTCTGCACGACGGCATGACTAATGCCAACTTGGATTTCACTGCCGATGTTTGTTATGCCGCGATGATGCATTTAACGGAAGCGATTGAAGAAGGAACACCAGCGGGCTTGCAAGAGCTGGGTGATTGGGAAACCATTTACCAAGGTTTATCTCAATTGCCAGAAAAAGCAAAAGAGAGCTGGTTCAAGTTTGATCATTTCTATTCAGACCGTTCGTTCCCAGTGTTGCTTGAGAAAGTCTTCAGTAAGAAACCTAAGTCGCTGGTGGATATTGGTGGTAACACGGGAAAGTGGGCGATGCAGTGTTGTAATCACGACTCGGACGTTGAGGTGACGATTGTTGATTTGCCACAGCAGCTAGAAATGGCAATGGCAAATGCAACGCAGCACGGTCATCAAGGCCGAGTAACGCCATTCCCGGCCAACATGTTGGATAAACAGCAAGCTCTGCCAACGGGCGCCGATGTGTGGTGGATGAGTCAGTTCCTTGATTGCTTCTCGCCAATGGAGATTCTGAGCATATTAAAGCGTGTTCGCTCTCATATGTCAGAAGGCGCGACAGTCTATATCCTTGAACTGTTTTGGGATGCGCAGAAATACGATGCGGCTTCTTATAGCTTAAACGCGACGTCTCTCTACTTTACCTGCTTGGCAAATGGCAACAGCCGTTTTTACCGCAGTGAAGATTTCTTAGAGATCGTTGAAGAAGCGGGCTTTGAAGTGGTAACTCGTACCGACGATATCGGTCTTGGTCACACGCTTCTTGAATTGAAAGCTGGCGCACAATAAAAATAACAAACATGGCTTAAATAATGAAAAAACTATCAACTCAAGTGGTGATCATCGGAGCTGGGCCGTCAGGGTCTATTGCTGCGTCTTTGCTTCATAAAAAAGGCATCGATGTTCGAGTGATTGAAAAGAGCGTATTCCCTCGCTTTTCTATTGGTGAAAGTCTATTACCAGCTTGTATGGAAGTGATTGAACAGGCTGGGATGACTGATGTGGTAATCAACGCCAACTTCCAATACAAAGATGGCGCTGCCTTTCGCAAAAATGGCGTGTACACCGCATTCAATTTTGAAAACAAGTTTTCTTCTGGGCCGGGAACTACGTTTCAGGTTCAGCGAGGCGCTTTTGATAAGGTGCTAGCAGATACTGCCGAGGCACAGGGTGTTGCTATCGATTACCAGCATGAGTTGATGGGCATTGACTTCACCGAAGATTGCACCGTTTTAGATGTACAAGTGCTTGATGGAGAGCGCTATCAGCTAGAGGCGCAATACGTTTTAGATGGCAGTGGTTTTGGCCGAGTGTTACCGAAAATGCTTAACTTGGAAGAGCCGTCATCACTTCCTCCACGCAAAGCTATTTTCACGCACATTAACGATCATATTGCAGAGGTTGATACCGACCTTGAATATGACCGCAATAAAATCCTGATCTCGGTGCACCCAAATAATCCTGATGTTTGGTATTGGTTGATCCCATTTAGCAACGGTGTCTCTTCGTTTGGTGTGGTAGGGGAGCCAAAGTTCTTTGAATCCTACCCACAAGACAAGATTGCCGCGATTAAGCAATTGGCAATGGAAGAGCCGGGTTTAGCTGAGATATTGGCACACGCAGAGTATCTTAGTCCTGCGGGTGAAATCGGTGGCTATTCTTCTAACGTAAAACATCTTGCCACAGACAAATATGCACTGCTCGGTAACGCTGGTGAGTTTCTTGATCCTGTATTCTCGTCGGGCGTGACGATTGCGATGAAGTCGGCTCAGCTTGCGGTTGAGTGTGTGGAAAAGCAGCTTAATGGTGAAAAAGTTGATTGGGAACGCGATTATGCCGATCCATTGATGGTTGGCGTAAATACCTTTAGAACGTATGTTGAAGGGTGGTATTCAGGTACTTTGCAGGATGTGATTTTCTATCAAGATCCAAATCCGAAGATTAAGCAAATGGTGTGCTCTATTTTGGCGGGCTACGCATGGGATCAAACCAATCCTTATGTGAAAGACTCGCAACGCCGATTGACGACTTTGGCAGAGATCTGCCGAAGCTAGGTGCTCTATTTAGCGTGCGATGACGCCTTAAAGTGCCAAGGTAACTAGCCTAAAAATAAACACAGCCGCATTTGCGGCTGTGTTTGTATCTGAACAATATGAGTAGTCAGCGTATTCGAGTGAAGGCTATTTCAGATCGATACTGTTCAATCGTCCCATAAAAATAAGCAAATCAATCACATCTTTGTGAGCATCAAGCAGTGCACGTTTAGTTTGGCTATAAGCGGCAAGTCGACCGTGTTTTCTGATTGAGCACACCTTAGTTTTGTATTTGTAATCGCCATTCTCAGAGAATACACGCCATTTCGCGATATAACATTCGTCACGGTGTTCAGGGTCACTCTGAGTCGGGTTTGGCTTGAATACAATTTTGGGTTCTAAACTATGGGGTAGGCGCGTCATCAAGTAGGGCTCTTTGAGGACTTTGGGCCAAAATTTACCCCAAAGCTTTCTGCCTAGCTCATCTCTCAATTTTATAGTTTTCTTCAGTGCCTTATTTTCACCCATACGAACAAAGCCGACAGAGCGATGCAGCACCGTATCTTCGGGAGTATGAATATGGATTTTAAAAGCGGTTTGACCTTTCGAAATAAAGCGGTAACCGGTCGCACCAATTAGGTTATTCTGACTCATAGCTTACTAAATGATGATTATGTTATTAATAAGGTTACGACAAATACGTCTAAACCGAAACCAATCATCAGAAAAAAATAAAGCCTTAGTACTTTTGCTAAGGCTTTATGAAAAACGATGAAGCGAACATGTCGCTAACTACATGATCTTTTGCATCACATCACCAATCTGAATACTTCCTGCAAGGCTTGGCTGATCAATAGTGAGTTCCGCTTCATTTTCGTAGACGCGAGAAACTGTCAGAGTGATATCACTTTGAGATACTTTATTACGTGGTAAGCCTCGTTGGTCGATAAAGGAACCTGTATGCCACAGTTGCAGTTTGTCACCTCGTTGTACGCCATGCAGCCGACCTAAATCGATGGTCACTGTGTTACCAAACACTGCGGCAACTTCAGGAAGGGTGATCTTGCATGATACTTCAGACTCCAAGTCCAACATAATGTTGCGGCTGACACGAAGCATCATAGTGCCGTAGGTGGATGCCCAGAAACGCGCACTCCGGGTATCGACTTCACTGGTCTTAGCGAATGGCCACTTTGCTACTTCACGATAGCTACGGTTATATATCTGATGACCTGTTTTGCCATCGAATACCTGCATTTCTAATGCAAACTGGCGATTGATAACGTCATCTTTCAACAACTTAGACTCGACCGTTGCGGTTAAGTCGGTAATATCGCCACCAATAATGTATTGTGCGCCAGTATCTTGAGCGATCATCTTGATGACTTCAGGTTGACGTTTATCGATGTCGTAGTCGGTCGTGCCTACAGAAACAAAGCTGCGAGACTCTTGTGCGAGTTGGCGGTCAACGACATGGCCGAAATCATCTCCGAGGTTATAGATCCTGCCCATCACGGCTTGTTGAGGGGAAGTCACATCAATATTACCGACCAAGAATGTCTTCTTATATTGGCTCTCATGGCAAGCATTTGCCGAAGGATAGATGTCGATCTTTGCAGTGATCATTAAATTGCCACCGCGTGTTTTCTCTTTCTCAACTAAGATGTAGCGTACTTCGTGATTGGTAAACTGGAACTCTTTTTTCTTTGCGTCTAAGTAGGGAGTGAGGTTGGAAATGCTGCCTATATCGGCTCCTGAGAACTGCACGGCTTTATAAACCGCGTCTTCCAGGGCGTGAATCCTTGCGGTCTCTTCTGACGATACGATGGCTGCAGTACCGGTAACTTCATACCAAGAGGCATGAGCATTGAAGTTTATTGTGACTAATAAACTTATTGAAAATAAGTAAGAAATTATTTTTTTCATCTATTCGTTACCAGTTGGGTATAAATATTGCTTAACAAATAACTATAAGCTTGAAGCTGACTTAAGTGTGTTTTTCTTAATCTGAACCATTACTGAAAAGCAAAGACTGTTCCAACATTGTAATCCATTGAAAAAATAATGGTGAGAAGATATTGGCACAGTAAGCACTATAAACATCTGGAGATAAGAGAATGAAAAAATGGCTCGTAGTAATGAGTGTCATGTTGATGACATCATGCGCTTATTCGCCTATATATAACGGCAAGTCTGAGTATTCAGGAAGTCAGTTTATGTTGATGGCTAGCCCTCGTCATACCATGGATTTCTTCGTGGAAAGTATGACTGAAGATTTGATCATTTCGAATACGAGTATTTCAGCAAGAACACCGATTGCCATTACGTCGTTTGTTGACCTACAACATATGGACACAACAAACTGGTTAGGTAACTCAGTTTCAGAAGGCTTTATCCATCAATTTCAGCGTCGTGGTTTCAAAGTCGTTGATTTCAAAACCACAGGCTCAATTCAGGTGACTCAGCAGGGCGACTTCTCTTTAAGTCGTGACTGGAAAGACCTAGCTCAAGAGCAAGATGTCCAGTACGTTTTGACGGGCACTATGCTTCGCCAAGAAGGCGGTGTGCTTGTGAATGCTCGTGTGGTTGGTATGCAAACTCGTATCGTTGTTGCTTCTGCTCAAGGTTTCTTACCAGCGGATCGTATTGGTCGTGACCTAGATACTCTGAATAGTATTCGAACTCAAGATGGTGTCATCATTCGTTCTGATCCAACGATGACTCAGCCTTATACTGTTATTCTTCGCCCTTAGGAGTTCGTGATGAAGAAGTTAATATTTGTTGTCGTCGCTTTATTGCTTGTTGGTTGTCAACCATTACAAAACATGAGGCCAAATGATTTTCTAGTTGCTGTTGGCTACGCTAGTATCAGTGAGCAAAAAGGACGTAATGACGAAGAAAAACGTATCCGAGCGATGAGAGCTTCTAAAATTGATGCCTACCGTGAGCTTGCTGAACAAGTCTATGGTATGCGGGTGAGTGGTAGAGCTGAGCTTGAAGATCAACGTCTTGGCACCGAGAGAACTTCCGGTGCTGTTGATGGTGTAATCCGTGGCGCAGAAGTGGTCCGCAGTTACCCTGTCGGTGATAGTTATGTCACTGAGCTTCAGTTAGATATCCGTAAGATGGAACAGCTACGTAATTACGGTGAAGTTCAAGCAGTACCTCAGAAAAGACAACAAACGTTGTTCTAACTTAAGAATCATCTAGTTATAAGATTATCCAGTTATATTGGCTGTTACTCGCTTTCCAGATGGCGTAACGGCAACCAGTAACAGGTATGAAAACAGAGCGGCAAGTATGAAAATACTTGCCGCTTTTTTGTTTATAGGTTTATTGGGCACATTTACAGGTTCTATGAAAGCTTGACGGGTCGAGCGAGAAGAATAGGCTGAGATACAGATACAGATACAGATACAGATACAGATACAGATACAGATACAGATACAGATACAGATACAGATACAAGCAAGAAGGGGGTTGTTACGAAGAGGGTTAGCCTAACTAAGCTTTTATGTTGGTTCCCAGGGTAGAGATGGTGTGAGTTTGGCCACCAGCGTTGTACGTCATGCCAACCTTTCCGTGGCTTTGTTGCATCATATTGCTGAGTTTTTTAAAGCTAAGCTGTGCTCGGTTCAGGGCTTCGCCATTAACCAGGTTTGCTTGATGGCAGTCGTGCACGATGGATTTGATTGTCGCGACTATTTGAGCAAGTTCAGGATTCTCGGTCAATTCTGAGACATTAGTATGGGCAGAGATTCGTTGATCGGTTGATCTTAGTTGTTCGACAAGGACAACTTTTTCTTGAGCTATTCGTTCAATATCATTTGATTTTCTGCTGGTGATAGCGGTTTTTTCTGAACTTAAAAGATCAGATAAGGCTTTGGCATTTTGAAGTTGGAAATTAACTAAGTCTGCGAGTGCCGCCATAATTTAAACCTGCTGAACTTCTGTGGTAAAAAGTGAAATCTTAAAATAAAGATGACTTCGTACTGAGTCATCTATCAAAGGTCTTTTAATTCGTTCTCAAACTTGATCATATTATCAGCCAACTTCTCTGGATCGACCGTATATGAACCGTTTGTAATCGCTTCTTTAATCGCTGCTACTTTTGCTGTATCAAAGCTAGGCTGTGCGGCCATGTCTTGGTGCAGTTGACCAATCGCTTTGCTTTGTTGGCTCAAAGAAACCGCGTCTTTGCTTGCTGGAGATTTAGCTGCAACATCAGAATGAGATGTTTGAGGGCTAGAATCAGAGCGCGCTGCTGATCGGTTAGTGGTCGTTAGGGTATGCCCTGAACGTATATTATCAATACCTGCCATCGTTAAGCCTTTTTCTTCAAAAATGGGAACCTGTACAGTCAATATCGACCAAGGGTTCGAATACTTTAGCAAATTTTTAGCTCAATAGTCGAAAAGGGACGCCACACCACTGCCGTTATATTTGGCGTTAAGTGTTGAGAGTCAAATTAGCTAACGATACCGTCACTTTAGAAGTAAAGAGTTAAAAATAAACCGTGACTTCAGACATGCTGGTAACAATACCTTCAATTATACGCTGTGATTTATCATTTTTCACTCTTACTTGATCGCCCATCGAACCATCGGTCAATGCTGTACCTTTAGTGGTAATGGTCATGCCACCTTTTACTGCCTGTATGATAACCTTCTCGTTTCGGCAGACGACACAGACATCGCTTCTTTCGACAACATCGCCTGGGCGTAAGTTCTTTTTCACTTTCGCCCCGATGACTTGCTCTGGAAGTGTAAAGCCTTGACGACGAAATTTGTTTAGGGAGATCATGTCTGTGGTGACATCGTATTGGCCGACGATTTCACCTCTTGCGATTAAACGAGTAGTGGTGACGAGTGGTACTGACATCGAAATACGTACCGGGACATAAACTCGCCACTCATCAGGGATACATTGCACTAAAACCGTAATACTGCTGCGGGTATTGGTAGTCGTCGAGGCGCTGGTTTCAAGTGGGATAGGGCAGTCTGTTGCTTTGATTCTTGAATCAACATTTGCTGAATTTACAAAGAGTTCGCCACCTTGTGGTTGCTCAACGGTATCAAGGATGTGTTGCTCTGCCGCAGACTGAATCATTTCAATTTGTTCTGGAGTCGCAGCTTGTATAAAAAAACTAAACAATATTGATAAAATGCCGATAAACTTAACGACAGTTTTAAAAGTAGCTCTACACATTGCTATGGAAAAAGCAGGCAGATTTGTTTTACGATTCGTCATTCTGTTTCTCTAGTAGTTCGTAGCTTGCAGTAGACTAACACTTTTTTATCCAAAAAAGTTTGATATGGAGATGAGCTCATGACGGGTATTCTTGATTCAGTGAATCAGCGTACGCAACTCGTCGGTCAAAACCGATTAGAATTACTAACCTTTCGCCTAATGGGGCGTCAGCGTTACGGCATTAATGTCTTTAAAGTAAAAGAAGTGCTTCAATGCCCTAAGCTGACAAAGATGCCAAACTTAAACCCACTAGTTAAAGGTGTAGCGCACATTCGTGGTCAGACGATCTCTGTTATCGATTTGAGCTTAGCGACTGGTGGCCGTCCTACAACGGATGTTGAAAAGTGTTTTGTGGTTATCTCTGAGTTTAACCGAACCATTCAGGGATTCTTGGTCAGCTCAGTAGAGCGCATTATTAACATGCATTGGGAATCTATTCTTCCGCCGCCGGATGGGGCGGGTAGAGCAAACTACTTGACCGCGGTAACCAATATTGATAATGAATTGGTAGAAATTCTTGATGTTGAAAAGATCCTTGCGGAAATTTCGCCTGTTGATGAAACAATGGACAGTAAAATTGCTGAAGATATTGCGAAAGTAGAGCAAGAGAAACCATTAGTTCGCCGTATCTTGATTGCTGATGATTCAACGGTGGCTCGTAAGCAGGTTCAGCGTGCTATTGAGTCGATTGGTTTTGAAGTTATCTCGGTGAAGGATGGTAAAGAAGCCTATGAGAAGCTAGTACAGATGTCATCAGAAGGCAGTATTTACGATCAAATCTCATTGGTTATTTCTGATATTGAAATGCCAGAGATGGATGGCTATACGCTAACCGCCGAGATTCGACGTCACGCTGAACTTAAAGATCTATACGTAATTTTACACTCTTCACTGAGTGGTGTATTTAACCAAGCTATGGTTGAGCGCGTGGGGGCTAACTCTTTCATCGCTAAATTCAATCCTGATGAGCTTGGTGCAGCAGTTAAAGCTGCGTTAACTAACTAAAAGAGACATTAATGACTGCTATAACAATAAGTGATCAAGAGTATCGCGATTTCAGCCGTTTCTTAGAATCTCAATGTGGCATTGTATTAGGTGACAGCAAACAATATTTGGTGCGCAGTCGTCTAAGCCCATTAGTAGCGAAGTTTAATTTGACTTCGTTATCTGATCTATTGAAGGACGTAGTAACAGGTCGAAACCGTGAACTGCGTGTGGCTGCAGTCGATGCCATGACGACAAACGAGACACTTTGGTTCCGTGATACTTACCCGTTTGCTGTGCTTGCGGATAAACTTCTACCGGAAATAGCGGCAAATAAACGTCCTATTAAGATTTGGTCAGCGGCCAGTTCTTCAGGCCAAGAAGCATACTCAATGGCTATGACGATTCTTGAAACTCAAGCTCGTAAGCCAGGTATGCTGCCGAACGTATCGATCACGGGAACGGATATATCAGCAAGTATGTTGGATATGTGTCGCACAGGCGCATATGACAATTTGGCGTTAGGTCGGGGCCTTTCTCCTGAGCGTCGCCGTACCTTCTTTGAAGATGCGGGCGATGGCCGTATGAAAGTGAAAGATAACGTAAAGCGCATGGTGAACTTCCGTCCTCAAAATTTAATGGAAAGCTATGCATTGTTAGGCAAGTTCGACATTATTTTTTGTCGTAACGTGTTGATTTACTTCTCGCCTGAAATGAAGTCAAAGGTACTTAACCAGATGGCAAACAGCCTGAACCCTGGTGGTTACCTGTTATTGGGGGCGTCTGAATCGTTAACAGGCTTAACGGATCGTTTTGAAATGGTTCGTTGTAATCCAGGCATCATCTACAAATTAAAGTAATGGTTGGCACCAGAATAAGGTGCGGCGTTACTGTTTAATTTCAAAACCCAGCCAAGTGCTGGGTTTTCTTTTTCCTGTTTAATCTATATCTTTAAGTCAGAGTGACATTCCAATTTACTCTATTTTTTGGCTTGTATATTGCAAGTTTACCCACGAGTAACCTGTGAAAGTATTGATAGACCACTTTGTTTTAAAAGTTGGTATATATATTGCTTTGGTTATTTCATAACAGTCAGTTCTTGAGTTGAGGTTTACATGGCTATTTCTTTTGACAATGCTTTAGGCATTCACCAGCACACAGTTGGTGTACGTGAGCGTAACGCTGAGGTGCTTTCCACCAATATCGCGCAAGCGAACACGCCTGGGTATAAGGCAAAGGGATTAGACTTTGAGAAATCACTGCAAGCGGCAAGTTCTGGGGCAAGCATTGGTCTTAGCCGCACAGATGGTCGGCACATTTCTGCCTCAACAACGGTGAACGGGGAAACGAAGTATCGAATTCCTACCCAACCTGATACAGGAGATGGCAATACGGTTGATTTGGATTTGGAAAGAAACCTTTTCATGCAAAACCAAATTAGGCATCAAGCCTCTCTCGACTTCCTAGGAAGTAAGTTCAAGAATTTAACGAAAGCGATTAAAGGGGAATAATTAGATGAGCTTATTTAATGTATTCAATGTGACTGGTTCTGCGATGAGTGCTGAATCTGTTCGTCTAAATACGACCTCGAGCAACCTGGCGAACGCAGATAGTGTAAGTAGTTCTGCTAAAGAAACTTACAAAGCTCGTCACGCCGTGTTCGGCGCTGAGTTAAATAAAGCACGCAACAGTGGTCACACTGTGCCTGTGAAAGTATTAGGTATTGTGGAAAGCGATAAGCCGCTGAGCGCGGAGTACAACCCGGATCACCCATTAGCGAATAACGAGGGCTATATTTACAAGCCTAACGTGAACGTTATGGAAGAAATGGCGAACATGATTTCGGCATCACGTGCGTACCAAACAAACGTACAGGTTGCTGACTCTAGTAAACAAATGCTGCTGCGTACGCTGCAGATGGGTCAATAAGGATAAGGAGGTAGCACATGGCTGGAATCAACAACAATGTTGGTCAAAGCGGCTTGTCCTATGTTGACCAGCTGAAGAGTCTTCAAGATGGCGCTAAGAAGCCCGATGAAACAACAGGTAAGCAGGATCTTAAACAAGAAGATTTCTTATCTTTGTTGACTAAGCAACTAGCACAACAAGACCCTTTTAAGCCGGTTAGCAATGACCAGATGATTGCGCAAATGGCTTCATTTGCGACCGTAGATGGCATTGGCAAAATGAATACACAGTTTGAAAGCTTGAATTCATCAATGACCTCTAACCAAGCACTGCAGGCATCCTCTTTGGTTGGCCGTGATGTATTGGTTCCTGGTGCGGCAGGTGTGAAACCCGGTGATGGCGGTATGGCGGCAATGGTTAAACTTCCTCAGGCAATGGACAATGTAATGGTCCGTGTTGAGAACGAAGTAGGCCAATTGGTTCGCACTTTTGATATCGGCTCTAAACCATCAGGTGATACACGTGTTGAATGGGACGGAAAAGACGAAGACGGTAACCCATTGCCGGCCGGTAAGTACAACGTGAAAGCGTCGGGTTTATTGGATGGCGAGAGTACAGAGTTCCAGGTGTCGAGTTATGCGAACGTGAACAGTGTGCTTCTTGGTAAGGGTGATGGCAACGTACTACTCAATCTGGCTGGTTTTACATCGCCAGTACGACTTGCTGAAGTACTAGAAGTTGGTAAAGCGTAGCTTTTTGCAAAGTGACTATGCTAGCTAGATAGATTAGGAGAATATTGGAATGTCATATGTAGCTTTAAGCGGTCTGTCCGCTGCACAATTAGACCTGAATACAACCAGTAACAACATTGCGAACTCAAACACATTTGGCTTTAAAGAGTCTCGTGCCGAGTTTGGTGATGTTTATTCAAACTCGTTGTTCACTAACGCAAAAACGGCGGCAGGCGGCGGTGCGCAAGCTAGCCAAGTGGCGCAACAGTTCCATGAAGGTTCAAGTATTTATACGAATAACCCAATGGATTTGCGTATCAGTGGTACAGGTTTCTTTGCCGTATCGAAAGACCGCATGGTACCAGAGATCAATGAACTAACGCGTAATGGTGCATTTCACCTAAACAAAGACAACTACATGGTTACAGCTAATGATGAGTTTCTTTTGGGTTATGATGTCGATCCTAATTCGGGTGAAGTTCTTTCTTACGCGCCAAAGCCTCTCGACATTCCTGCTGAGTTTGGTAAGCCAAAACAGACAGAAAACATTGAAGTAGGGGTTAACCTGCCTGCAAATGGTGATCTTAAAGATCCGGCTGCATTTAACTTCGAAGATGCGGACACCTATAACCGTGCGACATCTTCGACGGTATACGATTCTATGGGTCAGTCTTACAAGTTAACGACTTACTACCTCAAAGATCAGACTCAACCAAACACTTGGCAGACGTACTACACCATGTCAGATGAGAACGGCGAAAAGCCGGTAAACATTACAGGTGGTGATGCGACGAATGCACAAGGTCATGTTGGCCATACAATGAAGTTCAACAATGACGGTACGTTAGCAAGCCTGAACAATGGTCAGCCAATTAATTCTGATCCATTAGGTGCTGGTGCGAACCCTGTTGATTTAAATGGTGCCGATCCAACGCAAGTACTTAAGTTCGGTCTCGATTCTTCAACTCAGTTTGCTGCACCGTTTGAATTGACTAAGTTTGATGAAGATGGCGCGACAACAGGTTTCTTAACCAAAATCGATTTCGATGAGTACGGCAGTGTTCTAGGTACTTACTCAAATGGTGAAAACGTGATGCTTGGCCGTGTAGGTCTGGTTCGTGTACCTAATGAGCAAGGTTTAGATAAGAAAGGCGGTACTCAGTGGGATTCTACTAACAACTCTGGTGATAAAATCTGGGGTGAATCGAATAAAGGTTCATTTGGTGGGATTAACAACGGCTCGCTAGAGCAATCGAATATCGACATGACGCAAGAGTTAGTTGACTTGATTTCTGCTCAACGTAACTTCCAAGCGAACTCTCGTTCTCTAGAAGTACATAACCAACTACAGCAAAATATTCTGCAAATTCGTTAATCGTTTTTATAGAGTCTAAGTTATCTGAGAATACCCAATTTAATGTTATTGAATTGGGTATTGTTGCTTGCCTTACTATTTGCCACTCCTATTGCCGCCCGGTAGTGCCACTGGCAACAATTCTTCCTGAGTGACCCTTTAATGCTCACCTTCTTTGTTTGTTTTATTTCTAAATTGCTGATAAATAACAAGTAAAAATACTGGCACAGAGTTTGCTTTATTAGTCACAGAAGATGATTTTTGGAGCAAAATTATGGATCGTGCCCTGTTTCTTGCCATGAGTGGCGCCAAGCAAAATATGCAAGCTTTGCAGTTGCGTTCAAACAACCTTGCCAACGTAAGTACCACGGGTTTCCGTGCTGATTTAGCACAAGCTCGTTCAATGCAAGCGTATGGCGAAGGCATGCCTACTCGTGTTTTCAGTATGACAGAGCGCCCGGGTCATAATTTCGCGCAAGGTAGCGTGGTCACCACTGGTCGAGATCTAGACGTCACCATTCAAGGTGATGGTTGGATTTCAGTTATGGACAACACTGGCCGTGAAGGTTTAACACGTAACGGTAACCTACGGGTTGACCAAAACGGTTTGCTAACCAACGCAAGTGGCCATTTAGTGCTTGGTGAAAACGACGCACCAATCACGCTGCCAATCCCAATCAGTAAAGTAGAAATTGGTACAGATGGTACGATCTCAGTCATTCCTCAAGGCGCTCCAGCTGAAGAATTGGCCGTAGTTGATCGTATTAAGCTTGTACGTCCAGATAACCAAAGTTTGTTTAAAGATACGAATGGTCTATTCCGTTCGAAAAACCCAGATCAGGCATACGAAGCGGATGCAGCGGTAACGTTGCTAAAAGGTGCTATCGAAGGCAGTAACGTAAATGCTGTCGGTGAAATGACCAGTTTGATTGACTTACAACGTCAGTTTGAAATGCAGGTCAAGATGATGAGTACGGCAGAGGAAATGGACAAGTCGTCTGATTCACTGCTTCGTATGAGCTAATAGAATTTAAAGGAATTTGCTATGCATCCAGCATTATGGGTAAGTAAAACAGGTTTAGACGCCCAACAAACCAATATCTCAACGATTTCGAACAACCTTGCCAACGCCTCGACCATTGGTTTTAAAAAGAGCCGCGCGGTATTTGAAGATCTGTTTTATCAGAACATCAACCAACCGGGTGGCCAATCGTCTCAGAACACTGAGTTGCCAAGTGGTTTGATGTTGGGTGCTGGTTCTAAGGTAGTAGCAACTCAAAAAGTTCACACTCACGGTAACGCGCAAACGACATCGAACAGCCTAGATATGATGATCGAAGGTGACGGCTTCTTCCAAGTTGAAATGCCAGACGGTGAGACAGGTTATAGCCGTAATGGTCAGTTCACACTGAACGGTGACGGTGCGATTGTAACATCGGGTCAGGGTTACCCGCTACAACCTGAAATCGTGATTCCTGAAGACGCGATCTCGGTGACAGTAGGCAACGATGGTGAAGTTTCGGTTCGTCTGCGCGGTGAGCAAAACAACGTCGTAGTTGGCCAAATCACCATTACTGACTTCGTGAACCCCGGTGGTTTAGAGCCAGTCGGTCAAAACCTTTACTTGCCGACAGGTGCGAGTGGCGACCCACAAGAAGGTGTTCCGGGTTTTGATGGCTTGGGTAACATCCGCCAGTCGATGCTAGAAACATCGAACGTAAACGTAACCGAAGAGCTAGTGAATATGATCGAAGCTCAACGTGTTTACGAAATGAACTCGAAAGTTATCTCGTCGGTAGACAAGATGATGAGCTTTGTTAACCAACAGCTGTAATTGGTTATTTGTCGCTGACTTGTTTCGCACTCATTGACGTGTGTCACGACTTACTATTTACAACGGCCAACTAAGAGTATATCGCCATGAAACGTATTTTTTGTTTAGCTCTGTTTGTATCCATGACGGGCTGTAGCATGCTGGACCCAATTGAAACACCGGCAGAAGAAAACGCGACCACTGTGGTTGATGCGGTGGAAGGCGATAAGTCGACTCAAGAGAGTTCCGGCATTATCGATACGCTTCGTGGTCGAACCGATCCCGTTGCTGGTGACCCTGCATGGGCACCGATTAATCCAAAGCAAAAACCAGAACATTACGCAGCGGCAACGGGATCTTTGTTTAATGTTAACCATATTGGCAGCATGTATGATGATTCAAAACCTCGTGGTATTGGCGATATTATTACTGTGGCGTTAGATGAAAATACGCGAGCGACCAAAAAAGCCAATGCTGACATGTCTAAGTCGAACGACGCAACGATGGAACCTCTGGCTGTCGGTGGTCAAGAGTTAGCTATCGATAAGTACAATTTCTCTTACGATTTGAGTAACACCAATACCTTTGCCGGTGATGCATCAGCCAACCAAAGTAACAGCATCAGCGGCTACATTACCGTTGAAGTCATCGAAGTATTAGCCAATGGCAACCTAGTGGTTCGAGGTGAGAAGTGGATGACACTGAACACGGGCGATGAGTACATCCGCCTAAGCGGCACCATCCGTCCTGATGATATTGACTTCGAAAATACCATCGCTTCAAACCGGGTGTCTAACGCACGAATTCAGTACTCAGGGACCGGCGTACAAAAAGATATGCAAGAGCCTGGATTCTTGGCACGATTCTTTAATGTATCACTGTAGGGCTTGAGAGGGTGTCGACATACTGACAGCCTCTATCACTGAGCCATATTTAGCTAAGCTATTCTAAATTAAAGTAATACAGACAGGTTACTCAATGAAAAAACTAACGCTCGTACTATTCGGCATGCTATTTCTTGCCACCAGTGCCCATGCTGCGCGTATTAAAGACGTGGCAAAAGTGGCGGGTGTTCGTAGTAACCAACTTGTCGGTTATGGTCTGGTCACGGGTTTGCCGGGTACAGGTGAGACAACTCCCTTTACCGATCAAACGTTTAACGCGATGCTGCAAAATTTTGGCATCCAATTGCCGCCCGGCACTAAGCCAAAAACTAAAAACGTAGCGGCTGTTATTGTTACCGCTGAATTGCCAGCCTTCTCTAAGCAAGGTCAGGAAGTTGACGTAACGGTCTCTTCAATCGGTTCGGCAAAAAGCTTGCGTGGCGGTACCTTGCTACAAACCTTCCTAAAAGGTCTTGATGGTCAAGTTTATGCAGTAGCGCAAGGTAACTTGGTGGTAAGTGGCTTCAGTGCACAAGGTAACGACGGTTCAAAGCTTGTCGGTAACAATCCTAACGTTGGTATTATCTCTAGCGGTGCGACAGTTGAACAAGAGATCCCAACGCCATTTGGCCGTGGCGACTACATCACTTTTAATCTAATCCAATCCGATTTCACAACGGCTCAGCGTTTAGCTGATGCGGTTAATAATTTCCTAGGTCCACAAATGGCTTCAGCGGTAGACGCGACTTCAGTAAAAGTTCGCGCACCACGTGAAATCAGCCAACGTGTGGCGTTCTTATCGGCTATCGAAAACATCGAATTCGACCCTGCAGAAGGATCTGCAAAAATCATCGTTAACTCTCGTACTGGTACGATTGTGGTTGGTAAGCACGTTCGCTTAAAAGCGGCTGCGGTCACACACGGTGGTATGACGGTTGCAATCAAAGAAAACTTGAATGTGAGTCAGCCGAATGCATTTTCTGGCGGTCAAACAGTGGTAGTTCCTGATTCTGATATCGAAGTCACCGAAGCCGATGGAAAGATGTTTAAGTTTGAACCGGGTCTAACGTTGGATGATTTGGTTCGAGCCGTCAACGAAGTAGGCGCAGCGCCTTCTGATTTAATGGCAATTCTTCAAGCACTGAAACAAGCCGGTGCAATTGAAGGCCAATTGATCATTATCTAAGGAATAAAGCATGATTAAGAATAACAATGACATCGGCTTTATTCACGACATCGGTAGCTTAGACCGCCTTCGTCAACAAGCGGTAAATGGTGAAGAGGGCAGCGAAAAAGAAGCACTGACGGCTGCGGCAAAACAGTTTGAATCGATTTTTACCTCTATGTTGTTTAAGTCGATGCGCGACGCGAACTCAAGCTTTAAGTCGGATATGTTGAACAGCCAGAACGAGCAGTTCTATCGTCAGATGCAAGATGACCAAATGGCGAGTGAATTGAGTGCTTCAGGTTCTCTAGGCCTAGCGGATATGATCGTGGCTCAATTAAGTGCTGGTCAAGCAAGCGATGCGGCAGAAGATAAGGTTCGTAGTGAAGGCTTTGATACTTCACTGCAAAGACCTCAGTTCTCTGGCCGTTCAGAAGACAGAATATCTGAAGTTCAATCTGCTTCCGCTGTTAAACAACCAGTCTCTTTTGATTCTCCAGAATCGTTTGTTACCTCAATGAAGCCTTATGCTGAGAAAGCAGCAAGTGCGCTCGGTGTCGATTCATCGTTGCTATTAGCACAAGCCGCTCTTGAAACAGGTTGGGGTTCTAAAATGGTTAAAAACTCTTTGGGTAATAGTAATAACCTATTCAACATCAAAGCCGATAGAAGTTGGAAGGGCGATAAGGTTGCTACGCAAACTCTTGAGTTCCATGGTAAAACAGCAGTCAAAGAGTCAGCGTCTTTCCGTTCTTACTCAAACTTCGAAGACAGCTTTAATGACTATGTGAAGTTCTTGAATGAAAATCCAAGATACGAAACGGCATTGAAGCATCAAGGTAACTCAGAGAACTTCATCAAAGGTATCCACCAAGCTGGCTATGCAACTGACCCTAACTATGCCGATAAAGTATTGCGCGTTAAAGCGAAGATTGATGAGATGAATTAGCGCAATCAACTAGCATTGAGAGCTTGCCATTGGCAGGCTTTTTTCTTATCCGTCACCTCAAACCTTGCCACGTTGTCCATAGTTATCTCCTTACACTTCAATAAATTATTGTCTTTAACTCTCCGTTATTTCTATTGGCACATATATTGCTTGTTATCTTAGTGATATACGGTTGTAGTTAATCAGTTCATTCTGATTTTGTTAAGTTTTTTGGGGGCATTATGGCGTCGGATCTTCTGAATGTAGGGGCACAAAGTGTTCTTACTGCTCAGAGACAGTTAAACACCACAGGTCATAACATTTCTAACGCCAATACAGAGGGCTTTAGCCGCCAATCTGTAATTCAAGGTGTGAATGACCCGCGTCAGTACGGTGGCCAGTCCTATGGTATGGGTGTGCACGTGGAAAATGTTCGCCGCTCTTGGGATCAGTTTGCCGTTAAAGAACTTAACTTATCGACAACCAATGCCGCCAACAAAGGCGATACCGAAGCCAACCTCGACATGCTGTCGAGTATGTTGTCATCGGTCGCTTCAAAGAAGATCCCAGAAAACCTTAATGAATGGTTTGATTCGGTTAAGACACTCGCTGATACACCTAATGATGTAGGTGCGAGAAAAGTGGTGTTAGAAAAAGCCGAGCTGTTAAGCAAAACACTGAATGAATTTCATGAAACGGTGCGCCAACAATCTGATTCTACGAATAAAAAACTAGACATGGGTATAGAGCGAGTTAACCAACTCGCGATCGAGATTCGTGATGTTCAACGCTTAATGATGCGAACTCCTGGGCCTCATAATGACTTACGAGATCAGCATGAGAAACTGATTAATGAGCTGTCTGGGTACACCAAAGTAACGGTGACGCCACGCTCTAATGCTGAAGGTTTTAATGTCCATATCGGTAATGGCCATACCTTAGTTTCTGGTAGTGAAGCGAGCCAATTAAAAATGGTCGATGGCCTGCCAGATGTACATCAACGTCGCTTAGCGATTATTGAAGGAAAGTCTCTAAAACCGATCACTAGCAGTGATATCGATGGAAAAATCGGTGCCATGTTAGACATGCGAGATGACCACATTCCAGAAGTCATGGATGAACTGGGTCGTTTGGCGACGGCGTTTTCACACAAAGTAAATGAGTTGCAATCGCAAGGTTTAGATCTTAATGGCAACGTGGGTAAAAACCTGTTCACCGATGTGAATTCTGAGCGGGTGGCAAAATCACGCGTGACGGCGAGCAGCCAGTCAAAGGCTGATGTTGCGGTTTATATAGATGACACCTCTGCTTTAAAAGGCGGAGAGTATGGCCTTAAGTATGATGGCAGCGACTATGTCGTAACCAAGCCTAACGGTGAAACGGTAAAAGTCAGCACTAATTCAAGTGGCAACGCTTTTAATCTTGATGGTATGCGAGTAGAAATTCGCAACCCTCCTGAGCTTGGAGAGAAATTGCTGTTGCGTCCAACTCGCAATTTTGCCGCACAGATTCAGATGGAAACCAAAGATCCAAAAGACATTACTGCGCAAAGTTATGAAGCATCGACCACGTTTGCCAAAGGCACGGCCGGTTTCAAAATTTTACAAGCGGGTCAACTGCGCGAGTTCGAAGTTATTGTGTCACCCAAGGGTGAGCAGTTTGCGGTGACGGATCCGAAAGGCAATATTTTAATGCAGCCGCAACCTTATCCGCCTGAAGGACCGGTCACTATTAACGGCACCACGTTTGAGTTAACTCCGGGAGCGGTGGCAAACGATAAATTTACGGCAAACCTTGTCCCATCAGAAGGTGACAACGGTAATCTACGTAAGATGCAAAATCTACAAACCGGAAAAATTTTGAACGATGGTGAGTCTACGATTTTAGACCTTTACCATAACTTGAATACCAATATGGGGTTGAAGTCTTCAACGGCCAATCGCTTGAGTGATATTGCGACCTTAGAAAAACAGTCAGCTCAAGAGCGTATTGCTTCGGTATCCGGGGTCAATCTCGATGAAGAAGCAGCCAATATGATGAAATTTCAGCAAGCGTACATGGCTTCCTCACGCATCATGCAAGCTGCCAATGATACGTTTAACACTATTTTGGCTCTGAGATAGGAAGTGTAAATGTTGAATCGTATTTCTAGCTTCCATAACTATCAGTCAGTACAAAATGACTTGCGCCGCCAAGAGAACAAGGTGCATCACAACCAAGCGCAACTCGCTTCTGGTAAGAAGTTACAGTCACCAAGTGATGACCCGTTGGCGACCCACTATCTACAAAATATTGGTCAGCAATCTGAGCAACTGAAACAATATGTTGATGCTATTACGTTGGTTCGAAATCGTTTAGAGCATCATGAAGTTATGATGTCTAACTCGGAAGGGTTTGCTGATGAAGCCAAACGAACCGTAATGGAAATGATCAACGGCGCGCTTTCACCGGAAGACCGTTTAGCTAAGCAGCGTGAAATTGAAGAACTGGCGAATAACTTTTTGTACTTGGCCAACTCTCAAGATGAGTCGGGTAACTATACATTTGCGGGCACTAAGCCGAAGAACCAGCCTTTCTTTCGAGATAACGAAGGGAACGTGACGTATCAAGGTGATGATTACCAACGCAAGATGCGTGTGGCAAGTAGCTTTGAGATGGCAATGAATGATCCGGGCAGCAAGTTATTTATGGAAATAGATAACCCGTTTGGTGATTACGAGCCCCAATATGAGCTTGAGCCTGCCTCTGAGTTATTACTCGAGCGTGCGACTAACAGCGCTGAAGATGGTTCTACCTATAAAGTGACTTTCGTCGACATGCAGACGGGTAAGTTCGCTTATCAACTTGAAAAAGATGGCGCAGTGGTTGCGGCAGAAGATTTTGATCCTTCGACAGGCATTGTTTACGAAGGGCTGAATATTCAAATCAAAGGCCAGATCACTAAGGGGGACTCAATCACCTTAGAGCCGAGAGAGACATTCTCTATTTTTGATACGTTCAAAGAGGCGGCAGAGCAAGCAGAACATCCGGTTTCAGATGCGTCGGCGACCGCGAAACTGCATCAAGTGACCGAAGAGTTCCATGCTGCGTTTATTCATTTGACGAAGGCAAGAACCGATGTCGGTGCGCGTTTGAATACCTTGGATATTCAAGAACAACAACATGAAGATTTTAAGTTGTCTTTAGCAAAAGCAAAAAGCAACTTTGAAGATTTGGATTATTCGAAAGCAATCATTGAATTCAATGAAAACTCTCGGGCACTGCAAGCTTCTCAACAAGCGTTTGGCAAAACCAAAGACCTGACCTTGTTTAACTATATTTAATAATTAATCGGTATTTAGTGGTGACTTGTCGATCACCATGGCGTTGATTCCTTGCCGTATGTGCTATGCCATACGTGCGAATGACGACATAGTTTGCCGCTTTTTTGTACGAAGTCTGATGTTTCTAGAATAGCGGCAAAAAACGGCAATAAGGAAGGTGAATGTTTTTACCTTCTAATAGTAGAAAATCATAGTTGCGCAGTGTTGTTTGTAAGTTTTTGATTTTTAGATAATTAAAAAATTATTCATATGAGATTAAACTTGGCATACAACTTGTATCTGTGTTGGTTATAAATGATTAATACAGATCTTAAACCTTGTATAGGGTTTATCGAGTAATACACGGTCAGTGCTTATCCATATGAGAGTAAAGCTGGCCGCTTCGCAGAAAGTTTGCGGACTCATAAGGAGAGCAAAATGGCTATTAATGTAAGTACTAACGTATCTGCTATGACAGCACAGCGTTACCTGAATAAAGCGTCGAATGACTTAGCGACTTCAATGGAGCGTTTGTCATCGGGTCACAAGATCAACAGCGCAAAAGATGATGCAGCGGGTTTGCAAATTTCGAACCGCTTAACAGCTCAATCTCGTGGTCTTGATGTGGCAATGCGTAATGCCAATGACGGTATTTCGATCGCTCAAACCGCTGAAGGTGCGATGAACGAATCAACCAACGTACTACAACGTATGCGTGATTTGGCGATTCAATCATCAAACGGTACCAACTCGCCGGCAGAGCGTACTGCACTGAATGAAGAGTCAATGGCACTTCAAGATGAGCTTAACCGTATCGCTGAAACAACCTCTTTTGGTGGCCGCCGCCTATTGAACGGTTCATTTGGTGAAGCCTCATTCCAGATCGGTGCTAGCTCCGGTGAAGCCATGATCATGGGGTTAACGAGTATCCGTGCTGATGACTTCCGCATGGGGGGCACTACATTTGATTCTGAAAACGCTAAAGATAAGAACTGGGAAGTGCCTGCACAAGCTCGCGACCTTAAGTTCGAATTCAAGACTAAAGCGGGCGAAGACATCATTTTAGATATCAATACCAAAGCGGGTGATGATATAGAAGAGCTAGCGACTTACATTAATGGTCAGTCTGATTTAGTGAACGCATCGGTGACTGATGAAGGCCGTTTGCAACTATTCGTTGCTGAACCTGATCTCGAAGGTGCAATGTCGATCTCTGGTGGTCTAGCTTCTGAGCTAGGTATTAAGAGCGAAGGTCGTCCTACATCAGTGCAAGACGTTAGCTTAACTAGTGTTGCAGGTTCACAGAACGCGATCAGCGTGATTGACTCTGCAATGAAGTACGTAGATTCACAGCGTGCTGATTTAGGTGCGAAACAGAACCGTCTAAGCCACAGTATTAATAACTTGGCAAACGTACAAGAGAACGTAGACGCTTCTAACAGCCGAATTAAAGATACGGACTTTGCGAAAGAGACGACGCAAATGACCAAATCACAAATTCTGCAACAAGCAGGTACTTCGATACTTGCTCAAGCAAAACAGTTGCCTAACTCTGCAATGTCACTATTGCAATAGTTATTGGTTGAACTTGCTGCTCGTGTTCAGACGTGAGCCATGCAGCAAGGGAAACTGGCAAGCATACTTACTATTGAATGTTTAGCTCTCTCATCTCTCACCTGCTATCCATTTTTACAGTAAGAATGCAACGGCAAGTCGGAAATGTGTTCATTTCTCGATGATCTCCACACAGGCTCTGACGCGCCAACTAGCCCCGGTTCTCTCAAAGGAAAAGGGGCTTTTTCCTTTCTGCTTTCTGCCTCTTGGGCTCCCACTAGCTTCTTTGCCTATTCTGTTATCGATCGACTTTATGTCCAATCATTCGCCTGGATCTCCAGATTCACGGCAGTATGAAATGTTAGGTGATGGAGCATTTCTATGCGTTGATTCATTTGAAGAACGTTTTGTATGTTTTATGAACACATTGAAATCTTTTGTTCGTCGATATGAGTGGTTATTTTAGAAAAACATAAAAAATAAAATACTGAAAAATAAAGACTTATTATTTTGTTTGTAGTTTTTCAAAAGTTTTTCTAAAGCTTCGTGTTTTCGAGCCGTTATTAAAAGTAACTTTGAGAGAACTACTTGGTTTTCCGAGACGTCGGAAACCGCTATACCGGAAAATCAATTGGAGAAATCACCATGGCAGTGAATGTAAATACCAACGTTTCAGCGATGACAGCGCAACGTTACCTAAATAATGCAAACAACGCACAACAAACATCAATGGAGCGCCTATCTTCAGGTTCTAAAATCAACAGCGCAAAAGATGACGCTGCGGGCCTACAAATCTCGAACCGTTTGAATGTTCAGAGTCGTGGTCTTGATGTTGCTGTACGTAATGCGAACGACGGTATCTCGATTGCACAAACGGCTGAAGGTGCAATGAACGAGACAACCAACATCCTGCAACGTATGCGTGATTTGTCTCTACAATCTTCAAACGGCTCAAACTCAAAATCTGAGCGTGTAGCGATTCAAGAAGAAGTAACCGCACTGAACGATGAACTGAACCGTATCGCGGAAACGACGTCTTTTGGTGGTAACAAGCTGCTTAACGGTACTCACGGGACTAAATCATTCCAAATCGGTGCGGATAACGGTGAAGCGGTAATGCTTCAACTGAAAGACATGCGCTCTGATAACGCTCAGATGGGTGGTAAGAGCTACCAAACTGAGAATGCAAAAGACAAAGATTGGAACGTTCAAGCGGGCTCTAACGACCTGAAACTGTCGTTCACTGATAACTTCGGTCAAGCACAAGAAATCGACATCAACGCAAAAGCGGGTGACGACATCGAAGAGCTAGCAACGTACATCAACGGTCAACAAGATTCTGTTAAAGCATCTGTGACTGAAGACGGCAAGCTACAAATGTTCACAGGCAATAACAAAGTGAGCGGCGATGTGTCTTTCTCTGGCGGTCTTGCTGGTGAGCTAGGCATCCAAGCGGGCAAAGAAGTCACGGTTGATACTATCGACGTAACGTCTGTTGGTGGCGCACAAGAATCTGTAGCAGTAATCGATGCGGCACTTAAGTATGTAGACAGCCACCGTGCTGAACTGGGTGCTTTCCAAAACCGTTTCGACCACGCTATCAGCAACTTAGACAACATTAACGAAAACGTTAATGCTTCTAAGAGCCGTATTAAAGATACCGACTTCGCGAAAGAAACGACTCAGATGACTAAGTCTCAGATCCTTTCTCAAGCTTCAAGTTCGATTCTTGCTCAAGCGAAACAAGCACCGAACTCGGCACTTAGCCTACTAGGTTAATCGATTGAAAGGCCACGTTGACTATAAGCGTTGTTGAGCATAAGCGTTAACGTTAGGCTTCCACAAATTAGCTCGTGGTGAGAGATGAGCGCTAAACAGACCCAGCTTCGGCTGGGTTTTTTATTGCCTGTTGTTTGGTATCGGAAGGGGCTGGGAAATTGCGGAGCTGAGGAGTGGGAGTAAAGCGAGTCCCATCACTTTCATTCCTCGTCGTAGAGAATCACGGGAGCGGGAAATGATGTTTTATTAGTTGAAGTTCGGTCACACTTTTCTTTGTTGTTGAAAAGAATACGAAAAAAAGCACATTTTTTATTAAAGCTTCTAACTAAGGGGCCGTTAAAGGGATTGAGAGAAATGATATGTACCAATGTAAGGTGAGAGAGACAATGGTACATAAAACAATTTGATATGTATTTGTGTGAGGTGAGAGTCACATAGGTGCATTAAAAAAAATGCCTAAAGGAGATCAACTATGGCGATTAATGTAAGCACTAACGTGTCTGCAATGACGGCTCAGCGCTACCTAAATAGCGCGGCTGAAGGTACTCAAAAATCAATGGAGCGTTTGTCTTCTGGCTATAAAATCAATAGCGCAAAAGATGATGCTGCGGGCCTACAAATCTCTAACCGCTTAACGTCGCAAAGCCGTGGCCTAGATATGGCTGTGAAAAATGCGAATGACGGGATCTCTATTGCACAAACAGCTGAAGGTGCAATGAATGAGTCAACCAACATTCTGCAACGTATGCGTGACCTTTCTCTTCAATCTTCAAACGGTTCGAACAGCAAATCTGAACGTGTTGCGATCCAAGAAGAAGTTTCTGCTCTAAATACAGAACTTAACCGTATCGCTGAAACGACCTCTTTTGGTGGTAACAAGCTTCTTAACGGTACTTACGGCAGTCAATCTTTCCAAATCGGTGCAGATTCTGGTGAAGCAGTAATGCTCACAATGAATAACATGCGTACTGACACTCAAGATATGGGTGGTAAGAGCTACAGCGTAGAAGAAGGCAAAGATGCTTCTTGGCGTGTAGGTGCTGGTGCTGACTTAACGATCAAATACAACGATAAGTTTGGTGAAGCACAAGAATTGTCTATTTCTGCGAAGGAAGGCAACGACATCGAAGAGCTAGCAACTTACATCAATGGTCAAAGCCAAGATGTTAAAGCGTCTGTAGGTGAAGGTGGCAAACTGCAACTTTTCGCTTCAAGCCAAAAAGTTGAAGGCGATGTTGAATTTGGGGGCAGCCTTGCTGGTGAATTAGGTATTGGTGCTGGTAAAGACGTTACTGTTAACGACATCGACGTAACATCGGTTGCGGGTGCAAACGAAGCAGTATCTATTATTGATGGCGCACTAAAATCTGTTGATAGTAACCGTGCTTCTCTTGGTGCTTTCCAAAACCGTTTTGACCACGCAATTAGCAACTTAGACAACATCAACGAAAACGTTAATGCATCTAAGAGCCGTATCAAAGATACCGATTACGCGAAAGAAACAACGGCAATGACGAAGTCTCAAATTCTGCAACAGGCGAGTACTTCTATCTTAGCGCAAGCGAAGCAGTCACCGTCAGCAGCTCTAAGCTTATTGGGCTAAACTTACTTCGGTAAGTAGCAGTAAACTCTACTCTTGTAGAGTTTTACTGTATGGCTCATAAAGGAGGGAGGGAGAGTGTTATGGAAATACCATCCAACGCATCGAACATCCAGCCTTATGGCTCACCCAATGGCATTAAATTTGCAAGCGATGAAGGTAGTAGTGCGTCGAGCACTTCACGACTGAAAGAAGCAACATCTTATGACAAGGTAGATAAATCAAAAGAAGAGGCTACCGCAGCAGCGATTCAATTAGCTCAAGATAGACAAGAGCTAAATGATGAAGAGCGAGTCAAGATGGTGGAGAAGGTAAACGAGTTTATCTCCTCTCTTAACAAGGGTGTTGCTTTTAAAGTCGATGAAGAGTCAGGTCGGGATGTGGTGACCATTTATGAGACCACAACCGGTGATATTATTCGCCAAATACCCGATGAAGAAATGCTTGAAATTCTAAGACGCCTAGCAGCCCAAAACTCGAATAGTCGAATATTTGAGGTGAAGGTTTAAGTCGTATTATTGAGGTGATTTAATGAGTTTTGGCCCAATGGGGATTTCGTCTGGCATGGATATCAATTCCATGGTCAGCAAAATTGTTGATTCGGAGCGCGTACCTAAACAGCAACGAATCGACAATGAACGAACGCGAATCGATACCAGCATTAGTGCCTATGGAAGACTCAGAGAATCCCTTGACTCGATGAAAAACCTGATGACAAACTTTCGTCAGGAAAAAGCTTTTGCTGTGCGAACAGTGGAAAGTACCGATGAAGGTCTTGTTTCTGCGACCGCGACTACTGAAGCGATCGCTGGCAAATATGCCATCGATGTGTTGCAGCTTGCCCAGAGCCATAAAGTGGCTTCTGATGTACTATCAGAGGATATGAAGTTTGGCCCAGGTAAGCTGCAGATTTCGCTTGGCGACAATAGTTTTGATGTACAAGTTGGCGATAGATCGAAACTTATCGATATTGTTCGCAGCATAAACGGCGCAGATAGCAACCCAGGCGTTCGCGCATCGGTTATCAATGATGTTGAAGGCCCACGACTTATTGTTGCCTCGAACCAGTCCGGTTCCGATCAGCAGATCAGTATCAATGTTGAATCTGATACTGCCAATCCTCTCAAAAAACTCGAATACAAGACTCTTGAAGAGCGTGTTAAAACGTTGGAGAAAGCTCGTCTTTCCGCTCAAGAGATCCTTTCTAAGCCTGCACCAGGGCAAGAAGTTGCAGTCTTAGAACCCTTTAGTGAGGCTAATAAGTCTCAACTTGATGCTGACGGCAATCAGATTCCGCCACAAGAAGGTGGAAAGGGTAATTCTGCTAAGAGTGATAGCCTTAGCTACGGCGAGCAGGCTGCAGCCGATGGTCGAGCAGCTCTAGACGCTGCTCAGGCTGCAAAATCGGTGATGCCTGAAGATAATATTCCAGGCTGGACGGAAACGGCCTCTGGTACGTTATTGGACTCTTATTACACTCCAGAACTTGAGCTTGATGAAAAGGCGATAGAGAAGGCACCCGATGTGCCGGGGTGGTCCAATGCCGCATCAGGTACGCTGACCGATTCCTACGTGACACCAAAAGAAGCCCAACAAAAGCTTGAGGCTGAACAAGCGCGTATCGAAGAAAAAATTTCACAAGAAAAAGCGGATCTGGCTGAGAAAGTTCAAAAAGGCGAATTGACGGCTGAACAAGCTAAAAAGATTGAACGTGCCAAATTAGAACCGGAAGAGCGTGAGCATTTAGAGAAGGTCGATAAAGCACAAGCTGACTTGGTTCAGGCTCAACAGGCTTTTGATGCCTACAGTGGTATGGCTGAAGTTCAAGCTGGACAAGACTCAATGGTGGTGTTGGATGGCGTTGCTCAGCTCTCTAGTAATAACAATGTGATTGAAGATGCCGTGGAAGGGATCGATATTACGGTAAAAGGAAAAACACCAAAAGATAAGCCGCCAGCAGAAATTGGTGTGGAGTACGACCGTAATAGTGTTCGTCAAGACATTGAAGCTTTTGTTAATTCTTACAATCAGTTTTACCAAGTGTCTAAAAACTTGGCGGGCGTTGACCCAACGACTGGGCAAAAAGGCCCTCTTTCTGGCGACAGTACCGTGCGTAACGCTGACTCACGATTAAAAGGTGTGTTCTCATCAAGCATTGAAGGCGCGCCTGATAACCTAAAATCTTTGACTGAATTTGGTATCACGACCACAAGACAAGGCTCGTTAGAGATCAACTACGACATGCTCGACCGCCAACTGAACAACAACTTCGACAAGTTGGGAGAGTTCTTCGGGGGCAACAACGGTTTCGCTAAAAAAGTCGAAGATGCGATTCAAGGCATCACTGGTGTCACTGGCTCAATTCGTACGAGAGAAAAGAGCTTAGTCGAGCAAAATTATCGTCTAGCGGATGACCAAAGCGCGCTCGACCGCCGCATGGATAGCCTAGAGAACCGCACTCACTCTAAGTTCACTGCGATGCAAGATGCGACCAGTAAGATGCAATCTCAGTTGGGCAGTATGATGAATGCGTTGGGCTAGTAGATGAATGGACAACTTCAAAAGCTTTGTGAACTAGATCAACTAATTATCTCTAAGCTCGAATTAAGTGAAATTAATGCTGAAGAAATAACACAGCTTGTCGATAACAGAGATCAGTTATTGCAAAACGTGTTTCAATTAATCGACTCACATCCTGACGTTAAGCAAAGTTCTGAATGGTTTGAAGCCATTACCAGAACCAGAAAATTGGTCGAATTGATGCAGTCTGAGACGAATCGAATAGGTGAAAACCTACACAAGTATCGTCACGGTGCTAAATCAGTTCAACAATACAAAAAGTTTTTATAGAAGAGGTTTACTATGCGCGGTTCTTTACAGGCATATAAAAAGGTATCAGTGGATAGTCAGCTAACGGCTGCTTCACCGCATAAAATTGTGCAAATGTTAATGGCAGGTGCTATTGAGCGCTTGATCCAAGGCAAGGCGGCAATGCAGGCGGGTAATATCCCAGTGAAAGGTGAGCGACTTGGTAAAGCTTTAGATATCATTATTAGCCTACGTAGTTGCCTGTCTATGGATGACGGCGGCGATATAGCGAAAAACCTAGATCAACTTTATGAGTTCATGATCACGCAAATTTCTGCGGCAAATCACAAAAATGATCCACAACCCATTGATGATGTTGTTGATATTATCCGCGAAATTAAGGGCGCTTGGGACCAAATTCCGAATGAATATCACAACTTGACCTCTACTGAGGTAGGTATTTAACGAAAAATTGCAGTTTAAACCAATCTCATATCCTTTAATTGGTTGGTTGCCTTATTTTTTTAATCAAATAAAATAGAAGCCATTAGATAGCCTAATGGCTTTTTTCGTTGCTGATTTCCTTAATTTGTTCACGTAAACATAATCATTGATATTTTTTTCTGTTTTTATCGATTACGTTGCTCACCGTTTTTCCGCATCGCACCAAAATAAAGGCAATAATTCCTACTTATGCAAGGTTTGGCAAAACTGCTTGTCGTCGACGATAACGCTCAAGATCGTCACAATTTAAGCACAATATTAGAGTTTGTAGGAGAGAGCTGTGAAGTTATCAGCTCTGAACAAGCGCGCAAAGTTGACTGGTCATTACCGTGGGCAGGCTGTATTATCGGCTCAATTAAAGGTAAAGGCTTCAACATATTATTGAATGAACAGCTTGTTCACGCCAATCACATTCCTTTACTTGTGATTAGCAAAAACAATTACTCGGTTGATGAGCTAACTAACTTCGTTGGCGAACTCGAGCTTCCTCTCAACTACCCTCAATTAAGTGATGCATTAAGGCACTGTAAAGACTTCTTAGGCCGAAAAGGGGGGCAAGTTGTGTCTTCGGCACGTAAGAACACGCTGTTTCGTAGCCTAGTGGGGCAAAGTTCAGGCATTCAAGAAGTACGTCACTTAATTGAACAAGTCTCTTCTACGGAAGCTAACGTATTGATTCTTGGCGAATCGGGTACGGGTAAAGAAGTGGTAGCGCGTAATATTCACTACCATTCTAAGCGTCGTACTGGACCATTTGTGCCTGTGAATTGTGGCGCGATTCCAGCCGATTTGCTCGAAAGTGAACTATTTGGCCACGAGAAAGGGGCGTTTACCGGCGCAATTACCGCACGTAAAGGCCGCTTTGAGTTAGCCGAAGGTGGCACGTTGTTCCTTGATGAAATTGGTGATATGCCAATGGCGATGCAAGTTAAACTGTTACGTGTTTTACAAGAGCGTTGCTTTGAACGCGTAGGTGGCAACACTACCATTCAAGCTAATGTCCGTGTGATAGCAGCCACACACCGCAACCTCGAAGATATGATCGACGATGAATCTTTCCGTGAGGACCTTTACTACCGCTTGAATGTCTTCCCGATTGAAATGCCGGCACTTCAACATCGTAAAGAAGATATTCCACTGTTGCTTCAAGAGCTAATGACCAGAATGGAAGCGGAAGGTAGCATGCCTATTTGCTTTACGCCGCGTGCCATCAACTCTTTGATGGAACATGATTGGCCAGGTAATGTTCGTGAACTTGCTAACCTCATTGAACGAATGTTGATCCTCTATCCGAATAGTCTGGTCGACGTTAATCATCTTCCAACGAAGTACAGATACAGCGATATTCCTGAGTTCCAACCTGAATTTAATAGCTTTACCTCTGAAGAAGAACAAGAGCGCGATGCATTGGCGGACTTGTTTTCCGAAGATTTCAGTTTTGATCAGCAAGATGATATTGCCGATAATGTGAATGCGCCTCAAGAGTTACCCGCTGAAGGGGTTAATCTGAAAGAGCTGCTCGCTGATATGGAAGTGAACATGATTAGTCAAGCCTTGGAGGCTCAGGGGGGGATCGTTGCTCGTGCTGCCGACATGCTTGGAATGCGAAGAACCACTCTGGTTGAAAAAATGCGTAAATATAACTTACAGCGTTAGTATTTAGCTTTAGACGAAAACACAAAAAATAGTACATACTTTTAGCTAAATTTTAACTTTAACTAATTGAATCGATAAAACATAGCCGAGTTGTTGCTTGATTAACTATGTGATAAATATAGCAAATAGCCTGACTCGTATTGTACGTGCCAGGCTGTTTTAGTATTTGAGGCAAATTTTTGATATGCACGTATCTAACGAACCAGAAAATCAGTCACATCTAGATTCTGTTGAGCAGCAAGTTGAGCGCTATAAACAAGTGCTCGATGTGATGCCCGCTGGTGTTATCTTGTTAGATACACATGGTGAAGTGAGAGAAGCCAACCCAGAAGCGCACCGTATTCTCAGTGTTGAGTTAGTTGGTGAGAAGTGGTTTTCGGTGATTCAAAGTGCCTTCGACCCAAAAGACGATGATGGTCATGAGATCTCATTAAAGAACGGACGAAAAGTGCGTTTAGCGATTTCAGCTTCTACGACAGGTCAACTGATATTGATTACCGACCTGACTGAGACTCGCCTATTGCAATCTCGTGTGAGTGATCTCCAGCGCTTGTCGTCGTTAGGTCGAATGGTAGCTTCGCTTGCGCATCAGGTTCGCACTCCACTTTCTAGCGCGATGCTGTATGCATCAAACCTTGCCGCGCCAAACCTACCGTCGGCAACAAAGACGCGTTTTCAATCTAAGCTTATGGACAGGTTGCATGACTTAGAGAAGCAAGTTAATGATATGCTGTTGTTTGCTAAAGGTGGCGACAACAAAGTAGTTAAGCCATTTACTGTGGCTGAATTGATCAATGAATTCCATCCCATGGTTGAAGCGGCATTAAAAACCAACCAGATTGATTATTGCCAAGAAGTTGAAGGCGAAGAGACTCAAATGTTTGGTAATGCTAATGCGATCGCTTCGGCGTTAAGCAACTTGGTTTTGAATGCGGTTCAAATTGCTGGTAAGGAATCGCAGATTGATGTGTTTTTTAGACCGGTAAACGGTGAACTTAAGATATCAGTACAAGACAGTGGCCCCGGTGTACCCAAGGAGCTTCAAGGTAAAATTATGGAACCCTTCTTTACCACCCGTTCTCAAGGTACAGGTTTAGGCTTAGCGGTTGTACAAATGGTATGTCGAGCCCATGAAGGCCGGCTGGAATTGATCTCAGAAGAAGGTGATGGCGCATGTTTTACCATGTGCTTGCCACTTGAAAGAAGCGCTTCTACTGAAGACTAATAAGTTGAACTGAATTTACACTGGAGAATCCTATGGCTCAAAGCAAAGTGTTAATCGTCGAAGATGATGAAGGTCTACGCGAAGCCCTTGTCGATACTCTCGCGCTTGCTGGCTATGAATGGCTGGAAGCGGATAGTGCGGAAGATGCTCTGGTAAAATTAAAATCCAACTCTGTTGATATTGTTGTGTCTGACGTTCAAATGGCGGGCATGGGTGGTTTGGCACTATTGCGAAACATCAAGCAGCATTGGCCAAATTTACCGGTACTGTTGATGACTGCCTATGCCAACATCGAAGATGCCGTGGCGGCAATGAAAGAGGGCGCGATCGACTATATGGCGAAGCCATTTGCGCCAGAAGTACTGCTAAACATGGTGAGCCGCTATGCTCCCGTTAAGTCGGATGACAATGGTGATGCTATCGTTGCCGATGAAAAGAGCATCAAGTTAATGATGCTGGCTGATAAAGTAGCGAAAACTGACGCCAATGTCATGGTGCTTGGGCCTAGTGGTTCTGGTAAAGAGGTGATGTCTCGTTATATTCACAATGCTTCCAGTCGTAAGGATGGACCGTTTGTCGCGATTAACTGCGCTGCGATCCCCGATAATATGTTGGAAGCGACCCTGTTTGGTTATGAAAAAGGCGCTTTTACTGGCGCTATTCAGGCGTGTCCGGGTAAATTCGAACAGGCGCAAGGTGGTACTATTTTGTTGGATGAGATCAGTGAAATGGATCTTAGCCTACAAGCGAAACTACTGCGCGTGTTGCAAGAGCGCGAAGTTGAACGCCTAGGTAGTCGTAAGAGCATCAAGTTAGATGTTCGTGTGTTGGCGACCAGTAACCGAGATCTTAAACAGTATGTTTCTGAAGGGAATTTTCGTGAAGATCTATACTACAGACTGAATGTTTTCCCTATTTCTTGGCCACCACTTTGTGAACGTAAAGGGGATATTGAGCCTTTAGCTAAGCATCTGATCGAGCGCCATTGCACCAAACTTGGTATGCCAGTACCGACTCTGTCAGTCAAAGCCACTAACAAACTCGTCAATTATCCGTGGCCAGGAAATGTGCGTGAATTGGATAATGTAATACAGCGTGCTCTAATATTGAGTGAGAAAGAGCATATATCTGGTGAGCATATCCTTCTTGAAGGTGTTGATTGGCAAGATGCGAGTGGTCTCCAACAAATTGTTGAAGGCAGTGATGTTATGGCGCCAGAACTTAAACCTATTTCTGAAGCAAACCCAATCAATAAAGTAGTAGCTAGTAGTGAAGGACTTGGTAATGAACTTAGAGATCAAGAGTATGCGATAATTCTTGAAACCTTGATCGCGTGTAATGGTCGACGCAAAGATATGGCCGAAAAACTGGGCATTAGTCCTCGTACATTGCGCTATAAGTTGGCGAAAATGCGTGATGCTGGAATAGATATCCCAAACTGAGGATAGATTAGTAGTGCCAGCTTTCTGATTGTTGTAGTACGATGTCTAGTCAAAATAATGTGTGGCACGCTAATTGCTCAGTCAATAATACAGCGAAATAGATAGTCATAATTTTGACTCCTGAGGTGGTAGATGAAAATAGATGGTTTACAAGGCGAAATGCAGGCAATGATGGTTGAAGCTGCTAGCGCGCGTCCTACAGTAACAGGGCAAGCGGTCGGTGCAGATTTTGGCAACATGCTTACGAAAGCCATCAATAATGTGAACTCATTACAAAAGACCTCAGGTAATCTTCAAGCACGTTTTGATAGTGGTGACCAAAGCGTGTCTCTATCCGATGTGATGATTGCTCGTAATAAATCTAGTGTGGCTTTTGAGGCGACGATCCAAATTAGAAATAAATTGGTCGAATCGTACAAAGAGCTGATGAATATGCCGGTATAATTTAGGTAGTTAAATAGTGGCAGATAATAGTCAAACAACAGATTTAACCGTAAACGATAGTAACGATCACGCACTTATTGCAGGTTCTGAGCTTGACGGAGAAGGGCAAAACCCCGATCTGGGTGAACGCAGTTCATCGAAATTCGATATGGCCGTGGGCGATCTCGATTTACTTCGTCAGGTTGTATTAGTTCTTTCCATCTCTATTTGTGTAGCGCTTATTGTTATGCTTTTTTTCTGGGTAAAAGAGCCAGAAATGCGTCCATTAGGGGCTTACGAAACAGAAGAGTTGATCCCCGTTCTGGATTACTTAGATCTGCAAAAGATCGAGTACTCTCTTGAAGGCAACACTATCTCTGTTCCTGCCAGCGAGTACAACTCTCTGAAGTTGAATATGGTTCGAGCTGGTTTGAACCAAGAGCGAAACGCGGGTGATGACATTCTCATGCAAGATATGGGTTTTGGTGTGTCACAACGTTTGGAGCAAGAGCGCCTTAAGTTAAGCCGTGAAAGACAGCTTGCGAAAGCCATTGAACAGATGAAACAGGTTCGTAAAGCACAGGTTTTATTGGCCTTGCCAAAGCAAAGTGTGTTCGTGCGTCACAATCAAGAAGCCTCTGCTTCTGTATTCCTAACTCTTAAAACGGGCACCAACCTTAAGCAGCAAGAGGTGGATTCTGTTGTGGATATGGTGGCGAGTGCCGTTCCGGGAATGAAAACCTCACGTATTACCGTAACCGATCAGCATGGTCGATTGTTGAGCTCAGGCTCTCAAGACCCTATGTCAGCGGCGCGTCGTAAAGAACATGAATTAGAGCGTAACCAAGAGCAAGCGCTGCGTGAAAAAATTGACTCTATTCTGATTCCTATTCTTGGGTTTGGTAACTATACCGCTCAGGTGGATATTCAGCTCGATTTTAGTGCGGTGGAGCAAACGAGAAAACGTTTTGATCCAAATACCCCCGCGACTCGAAGTGAGTACACGCTAGAAGACTACAATAATGGCAATACGGTTGCCGGAATTCCAGGTGCTTTGAGTAATCAGCCACCTGCTGATGCCTCAATTCCACAAGATGTTGCCCAAATGAAAGATGGTTCTTTGACGGGCCAAGGTTCGGTTCATAAAGAAGCGACCCGAAACTTCGAGTTAGACACAACCATTAGCCACGAACGTAAACAGAGTGGAACGGTTAACCGTCAGACAGTATCTGTCGCGATAAAAGACCGTCAATCATTGAATCCAGATACGGGTGAAGTGGTCCACACGCCAATCCCTGTGAGCGAGATCAACGCGATTCGCCAGGTTTTGATTGGCACTGTGGGTTTTGATGAAACCCGTGGCGATTTGCTCAACGTATTAAGCATGCAGTTTGCACCACAAGTCACTGACATTGTCCCAGATGTCCCAATTTGGGAGCATCCAAACTTTAATGATTGGGTACGTTGGTTCGCAAGTGCGTTGGTCATCATTGTGGTGGTGTTGGTGCTTGTTCGTCCAGCAATGAAAAAACTGCTTAATCCTGCAGCGGACAACGATGAACAGATGTATGGTCCTGACGGTATGCCAATTGGTGCTGATGGCGAAACCAGCTTAATTGGTGGAGATATCGAAGGTGGCGAACTGTTTGAGTTTGGTTCAAGTATTGACTTACCAAACCTTCATAAAGACGAAGACGTGCTGAAAGCAGTGCGTGCACTCGTAGCGAATGAACCAGAGCTAGCAGCTCAAGTAGTTAAAAATTGGATGGTAGATGGCTAACGAAATAGCTCCACAACAAACGGAAGGCGGTGAAGTGCTTGATGTCTCTAGCGTGGATATCGACTCTATCTCAGGCGATGAACGCGCTGCGATCTTATTGCTAAGTTTAAATGAAGAAGATGCTGCTGGCATTATTCGTCACCTAGAGCCAAAGCAGGTTCAGCGTGTGGGTAGTGCGATGGCGCGAGCTACAGACCTATCCCAAGAGAAAGTAGGCGCAGTGCACCGTGCTTTCTTGGATGATATTCAGAAGTATACCAACATTGGTATGGGCAGCGAAGACTTCATGCGTAATGCGCTGGTGGCTGCCCTTGGTGAAGATAAGGCGAATAACCTTGTTGACCAAATCCTCCTCGGCACAGGTTCGAAAGGTTTGGATTCGCTTAAGTGGATGGATCCTCGTCAGGTGGCGAGCATTATCATCAACGAGCACCCTCAAATTCAAACCATTGTGTTGTCGTACCTCGATTCTGACCAATCGGCAGAAATATTGTCTCAGTTCCCAGAACGCGTTCGTCTGGATCTGATGATGCGTATTGCCAACCTTGAAGAAGTACAACCTTCGGCGCTTGCTGAACTGAACGAAATCATGGAGAAACAGTTCGCGGGTCAAGCGGGTGCTCAAGCTGCCAAAATTGGTGGCCTGAAAGCCGCGGCTGAGATCATGAACTACATGGACAACAACGTGGAAGGCGTCTTGATGGATCAAATCCGTGACCAAGACGAAGACATGGCAACGCAGATTCAAGATTTGATGTTTGTCTTTGAAAACCTTATTGAAGTTGATGATCAAGGTGTCCAGAGGTTGCTGCGTGATGTTCCACAAGACGTTCTACAGAAAGCCCTTAAGGGCGCTGATGAAGGTTTACGTGAGAAGATCTTCAAGAACATGTCGAAACGTGCAGCAGATATGATGAGAGACGATATTGAGGCGATGCCGCCAGTGAAAGTTTCTGACGTTGAAGCGGCTCAGAAAGAGATTTTGGGGATTGCTAGGAAAATGGCAGACAGTGGCGAGATTATGCTGTCTGGTGGCGCCGACGAGTTCCTTTAATACAGAAACCTCAAAGCCCCACACTGCTGGGGCTTTTTTTATCCAATCTCGAACCATAAATTAATGAAGTTTAACTGCTTGAATTTACAATGCAGTTTGACTTACTCATAGATAGGTACTGATATGTCAGGTGATAGAAAACGCGGCTTCCTTCGCCCTGAAGAAGATAATACGGTTGCCCAACCTCAGAAATGGGGGCTGCCTGACTACACCTCTGATGTGAGCAAACAAGCTAAAGAAACCGCCTTTAACTACGACCCTAGTTGGATGCCAACGGTTGAAGAAGCCATTGAAGATGAAGAGCTGGTTCTGACTGAAGAGCAAATAGAGCTGATTAAACAAGGCGCTTTTCAGGAAGGACTGCATCAAGGCCAAGAGGCGGGCTTTAAGCAAGGCTATGAAAAAGGAAAAGAAGAAGGTTTTGCCGCAGGTCATGAAGAAGGCAACGAAGCCGGGAAGCTTGAAGGCGTAACCGCGGGTCAAGAGTACATTCAACAGCAGGTGGCCGTCTTCATGGGGCTGGCAAACCAGTTCGCTCAACCGTTAGAGCTAATGAACGCTCAGGTGGAGAAACAATTGGTCGACATGGTACTTACCATGGTCAAAGAAGTGGTTCATGTTGAAGTGCAAACCAATCCACAAATCATATTAGATACCGTCAAAGAATCGGTAGAGTCATTGCCGATCTCTGGTCACGCGATCACATTGAAGCTTAACCCTGAAGACGTCGCGATTATTCGCTCTGCGTATGGCGAGACTGAATTGGATTGCCGTAATTGGACGCTGGTGGCAGAGCCTGCACTCAATCGTGGTGACGTACAAATCGAAGCGGGTGAGTCGAGTGTTAATTACCGCATGGAAGAGCGTGTGAAGAACGTGCTTCATAGTTTCTGCGGCGTAAACCGTCACCAAGGCCATGAGTAATGCTTGAGTTAGCGAACCGTCTTAGCCAATACAAAGTCGAAGGGCTAAAATCGCGACCAATTGCATCAGGTAAGTTAGTACGAGTAATTGGCTTAACGCTGGAAGCGACGGGCTGTAAAGCACCCATCGGCAGCCTGTGTTTAGTTGAAACCATGTCTGGTCATATGGAAGCAGAAGTGGTCGGCTTCTCTGGCGATAATCTATTTTTGATGCCAAGTGAGCAAATCACTGGGATATTACCTGGCGCTCGTGTCACGCCAATGACCTCAGAGAGCGGTATTCCGGTTGGGATGGAGTTGCTTGGTCGAGTGATCGATGGTGTCGGTAATCCACTCGACGGGCTAGGTCCAATTTATACTGAGCAACGCGCTTCATTTAATGCTGAGCCAATCAACCCTCTAGCTCGTAAACCGATTTCTGAACCACTTGATGTAGGATTAAAAGCCATTAATGGTTTGCTCACGGTGGGGAAAGGGCAGCGTATCGGCCTATTTGCGGGTTCTGGTGTGGGTAAGTCGGTTACGCTCGGCATGATGACTCGAGGCACAACGGCACAAGTGGTGGTAGTCGGGCTAATTGGTGAGCGTGGACGAGAAGTTAAAGAATTTATTGAAGAGATTCTTGGTGAAGATGGCCGTAAACGTTCGGTTGTTGTTGCCGCTCCTGCAGATTCATCACCATTGATGCGTTTAAAAGGCTGTCAAACCGCGTTGGCTGTCGCCGAGTACTTCCGAGACCAAGGTTTAGATGTTCTGTTACTAATGGATTCATTGACCCGTTTTGCTCAGGCTCAGCGTGAAATTGCTCTGTCTGTGGGTGAGCCACCAGCAACCAAAGGTTATCCGCCATCAGTCTTCGCTAAGCTTCCTGCGCTGGTGGAACGAGCAGGTAACGGCAATGATGAACAAGGTTCAATTACCGCTTTCTTTACCGTGTTAACCGAAGGCGATGACTTACAAGATCCGATTGCGGATGCGTCGCGAGCGATTCTCGATGGTCACGTTGTGTTGTCGCGTGAGATGGCCGATGCCGGTCATTATCCTGCGATTGATGTTGAGAAATCCGTCAGTCGTGTTATGCCGCAAATTACCACTGAAGAACATGTCTTGATGTCGAAAGCGGTAAGGCAAGTGCTGTCTATCTGCCGTAAAAACCAAGATTTGGTGTCGATTGGTGCATACAAGCCAGGAACGGATCCAGCAATCGATAGTGCCTTCACGTTGAAACCAAAACTGGATGAGTACTTGCAGCAGAAGATGAAAGAAACTGTCCCATACGACATGTGCGTCAACATGTTGAAACATGTATTGGGTGGCTAACGAGTGAATAAGGTTAGTCATGGATAACGCATTAGAATTTTTGCTCGATCAAGCCAAAGATCAAGAGAACCAAGCTGTACTTGCGCTCAACAAAGCGAACTCGGAGCTGCAAGGTTACTATGAGCAAGTTGCGCAGATTGAAAAGTATCGACTGGATTACTGTCAGCAGCTCGTTGACCGCGGTAAGGCAGGCTTAACGGCGAGCCAATATGGTCACTTGAACCGCTTCTTAACTCAGTTGGATGAGACATTATCCAAACAGAGAGAAGCCGAGCACCACTTTAAAAATCAAGTCGATAACTGCCAAAACTACTGGATGGAGTTACGCAAAAAACGTAAATCCTACGAGTGGTTGATGGAGAAAAAGCAGAAAGAGAAAGCAAAGCTGCAAGATCAAAGAGAACAAAAGCAAATGGATGAGTTCTCGACTCTGTTATACAGCCGAAAGAAGATGTGATCCTAAGCCACGAATGACGTAAGTGCTGTTCTCGATATTGTGAGAACTGAACTTATAGGCATGTTTCTTGCTCCGTTTTATATAAAATTGCGCGTTATGCCCACCAAAGGCATGAAAAGCATCCGACTTTCTTTTTGTTGTCTGATTCATGGCAGCAAAGCTAGTAGATAGAGCTTGTATATATGAATGTTAGTCTTTCCTCAAATTCAGCGACCAACAAAACGTCATCGTTGTTGGACACCGGTTCTGCCTCTTCCAAGGTAGAAGAAACCGGCGACTCTAAAGGTTTCTTTGAGTCCTTTAAAGAAGCGCTCGGCTTTGAAGAAAGTGACAGTAAATCCGCAGCAAAAGACACAGAAATCACAGCGAAATCTGATGCTAAACAGGCATCTACCGAAGGTGAAGCGTCAGCCGAAACGAACAAAGGTGATTCAGCTGAATCAAAGGCTACTGACGAAGTGAGCGAAGCGCAAAGCAAGCAAGCAGCTTCAGAAGTAGAAGGCGAGAAAGCAGCTGATAAAACATCTGCAGAGGCTGCGTCTGGATCTGAGGATCAGCTCAAAGCCAATTCGGGCACTGATAAAACTGTCGCAGATAAGGCTGACGGTAAAGATGCTCAGGCTGAGACCGATTCTAAAGAGCAGGTTGCTCAATCCCAAACTCAGGGTTCATCAGCTGTAGATGGTGCTACGCAGGCATCGCAAGCCAATGCAGCGATGAGTGAAGGCAATAAATTGCTTGGTCAATTGGATGAGGCAAACAAAACTCTAAATCAAGCACCAAACGGCAAAGGCTTGCCTCAGCAAGGTCAGGTAGAACAAGCCCAAGGTAATATCACTGGTGCATCTGTTGCAGGAGCTTCCGTTACGGATAAGGCGACACCACAAGCCAAGGCTGCAAATCAAGAGAAGAGCCTTGAAGTCGATTCTGAAATCGCTGTACTTACCGGCGGTAAGGGTGTTTCTCAGCTGACTGATGCTGAAATTCGACAGTTGATGGAGAAAGGCGTCACTCCAGAACAAATTGAAGCCAGTATGAGCCGAGAGCTGAGCCAAAAGAATGCGGCTAGTGCGGTTACTGCCGAGCAGAGCCCGGCATTGTCAGCCGCGGATATTGAACTTGCAAAGCAGGTGGATGCCCATACCAAAGCGCTAAACCAATTGAATGGACAAATCGAATCAGAGCAGTCTGTTGTCGATAGCTTGCTTCAGAAGCAACAAAGTGGCGCTAAGTTGACGGTCGACGAGCAAGCCGCCTTAGCTGAAGTGACCTCTAACCTAGACCTGTTGAATCAACAGCTCGCTAACGTTCAACAACAAGCAACAGCTTTGCTAAGTCAAGCTCCGGCTGCGAACAGTGCGTCTGGTGAACCCGCTGCTATCGATTGGGATAATACGGATTCAAGCGAAACTAAAGCCTTAGCTGCGGCAGCATCAACAGCAGCTGTAGCGACGGCGGCACAACAAGTGTCAGCGCAGACCGCTTCTCAGTCAGCAAACAATGCTCTTACGGACAAGGCGGCAATGCTGCACGCCAATAATGCACATGCAGCCCAACAGGCCGCAGCTCAACAAGCTAATGTTGCTTCACCTCAGCAGCAAGCAACGCTGGATCCAGCTTTAACCGCGCAAGGTATGGCGATGAATGCAATGCCAGCCGCTACAAAAGCAGGCTCGACTGATACGCTTCTTAAAGCGGGCGCCGGTGCAGCAGCACTGTCTGGTTTGGGTAAAGCGGGTGCTAAAGAAGATTCTAAAGATTCGACTTTTGCTCAGCAGATCGCTTCTGCGGCTGGTGCACAAGGTACGGCAACGGTGGGTTCAGGACCTACGCGAGCTGAAATTCAAGCTGCTCAACAAGCGCCCTTACAGCTCACCAAAGAGCTAGCCAATGAGCAGGTGGCTGAAAAAGTACAAATGATGATGTCTAAGAACCTCAAAAACTTGGACATCCGTCTCGACCCACCAGAGCTGGGTCAGATGAAAATTCGCATGACCATGAATAATGACGTGGCAAACGTGCACTTTACGGTGAGTAATCAGCAAGCGAGAGATGTGATTGAACAAACATTACCTCGCTTGAGAGAGATGTTAGCTCAACAAGGGATGCAGCTTGCTGATTCATCAGTTCAACAACAGAGTTCTGGTCAGGGCCAAGAGAGTTACAACAATGGTGAACAGCAATCAGGTCCTAACCGCACAAATGATGGTCAAGGTGATGAAAATCTTGATAGCAGCAGCAATCTTGAATTGAATGTCGCATCAAAGCGTGATGGAATTAGCTATTATGCCTAATATCAGCCCTATCCCAGTTAGTTAGTGGAAACAACAGGAAACTAGAGAGCAGTATGATTGAAGAACAAGATCCAGCTAAAAAGAAAAGTAAGCTCCTTATCATTATTATTGCCGTAATCGTAATATTGCTTGGTGTCGGCGCGGCGCTGTTTTTTTTCTTAGGATCCGATGATGCTGGTTCCGAGTCTCAGTCCCAACCAGCGACTGCAGTGGTCGCTGTAGAACCCGTCATGTATGTTAATATTCCACAGCCTTTCTTGTTCAATGTTTCGGGTGATAAGAAAGATCGTCTTGTCCAGATAAAAGCACAGTTGATGGTACGTGGCAGTAAGAATGAAGATTTAGCTCGTTATCATTCTCCGCTAGTAGAAAGTACGCTATTAGCAACGTTCGCTTCGGCAACGGTCGATCAATTGCGCTCTCCAACGGGGCGGGTTGAACTGCGAAACAAGGCAACTGAAGATATTAAAGCAAGTCTGGCTCAAGCTGTTGGCCAGCCTGTGATTGAAAAAGTGTTATTCACTGATTTCGTAATTCAATAGGTAATTTGTGACCGATTTATTAAGCCAAGACGAAATTGATGCGCTATTGCATGGCGTTGATGATGTTGAAGAAGTTGAAGATGTCTTAGAAACCGAGAATGACAGTGCGGTCAATTTCGACTTCTCATCTCAAGATCGAATCGTTCGTGGTCGAATGCCGACCCTTGAACTTATTAACGAGCGTTTCGCACGTCATATGCGGATCAGCTTGTTTAATATGTTGCGAAAAACGGCTGAAGTGTCGATTAACGGCGTACAAATGATGAAGTTTGGTGAGTACCAGAACACATTGTATGTACCCACTAGTTTGAATATGGTTCGTTTCCGCCCATTAAAAGGTACAGCACTGATAACGATGGAAGCGCGCCTTGTTTTCATCTTAGTAGAGAACTTTTTTGGTGGTGATGGTCGTTTCCACGCTAAGATTGAAGGTCGTGAATTTACGCCTACCGAAAGGCGAATTATTCAGCTATTACTAAAAATTGTGTTTGAAGATTACAAAGAAGCTTGGTCTCCAGTTATGGGGGTTGAGTTTGAATATTTGGATTCGGAAGTGAACCCAAGTATGGCCAACATTGTGAGCCCGACAGAAGTAATTGTTGTGAGCTCATTTCACATTGAAGTGGATGGCGGTGGTGGTGACTTCCACGTGGTGATGCCTTATTCGATGGTTGAGCCGATTCGTGAATTGCTGGATGCGGGTGTTCAATCAGACAAAATGGAAACCGACGTTCGTTGGAGTTCAGCCCTGCGTGATGAAATTATGGACGTACCGGTCAATTTTCGTGTAAACCTACTAGAGCAAGACATTTCTCTGCGTGACTTAATGGAGTTACGTCCTGGTGATGTTATCCCCATAAATATGCCAGAAAATGCGACTATGTTTGTTGAAGATTTGCCTACGTATCGTGTGAAAATGGGGCGTTCGGGTGAAAAGCTCGCGGTACAGATTTCTGAAAAAATTCAAAGACCGCATGTGGTCAAAACTGATCTCGCATTTTTAGGCAAGGATTTAATGTCTGAGCTAGAAAACGACGATGATAACGAATAGTAAAATAGATAAAAGTATAGGAATTGGTAATGGAACCTAGTGAAGATCAAAAGTTAGCAGATGAATGGGCTGCAGCACTTGGTGAAGACCCTTCTGCACCGTCAATTGATGTTGATGATGTTCTAGCGGCACCACTCGACGAGCTAACCGATTCATCGTCTCCGATTTCTGAAGATGAGCGCCGTAAACTGGATACCATCATGGATATCCCTGTCACCATTTCAATGGAAGTTGGACGCTCTAAGATCAGCATTCGTAACTTACTTCAATTGAATCAGGGGTCAGTGGTGGAGCTAGAGAGAATTGCTGGCGAGTCTCTAGATGTGATGGTTAACGGAACCTTGATTGCTCACGGTGAAGTGGTTGTGGTGAACGATAAATTTGGTATTCGTTTGACTGACGTTATTAGCCAAACAGAACGAATTAAGAAGCTGCGTTGATGGGCCTTCTTCCTCAAAGGGTGACAGGTTTACCTCGCGGGTTGACAGGTGTCGTTCGTGGGCTGATAGGAGTAGGGCTATTCTCTATTCCTTCCATAGCCTTTGCCGCGGCACCTCCCTCTCTCGATTTAGCGACCACCTTTGGGTCGCTAATTTTCGTTATAGCCTTCATTTTATTTATTGCTTGGCTACTGAAGCGAATGCAAGTTCCGGCGATGTCGAATCAACAAGGTTTGGCGATTGTTAGGCAAATACCTGTCGGCACCAAAGAGCGTATTGCTATTGTTCAAGCCGGTGATGAGCAGTTCTTAGTGGGCATTACCACGCAGTCAATTCAGCTGATCTCTAAGCTCGATAAACCTCTTACTCAGGAGATGCTGGAAAAAAGTACATTTTCAAGTCAGCTTTCCCAGCTAATAAAAAAAGATGCAAACAAGTAACGGATTTTTGGAATCTTCTTACTTTTGCCAAACCGGATCTTTCCGATTGGTGAAAGTGTGCTTGGTTCAGCTCATTTTACTCTGCTCGCTCGTGTTCAGTGTGTCGGTATTTGCACAAGCTGAAGACGACACTGTGATTCCTGCGAATACCGCTGGCTCAGAGTCGGTCACCATCAGCACGATGGAACAAGATCAAGCCAAATCGCAAACCATGACTACAGGTAGTTTGACGGGGAATGGAGGAGGGATTCCAGCCTTCACCATGACAACCAACGCCAATGGCGGTGAAGATTACTCTATTAACCTGCAAATCCTAGCGTTAATGACCATGCTTGGCTTCTTGCCGGCAATGGTGATTTTGATGACTTCGTTCACTCGTATTGTGGTGGTGATGTCCATCTTGCGTCAGGCGATGGGTTTACAGCAAACGCCTTCAAACCAAGTGATCATTGGTATCGCGATATTTTTGACCTTCTTCATCATGTCACCGGTGATCAATCAGGTTAACGAACAAGCGGTTCAGCCCTATTTGAATGAACAGATATCGGCGCGACAGGCGTTTGATGTTGCCCAAGGCCCAATTAAATCATTCATGTTGAAACAGACTCGAATTAAAGATCTCGAGACTTTTGTTGAGATCTCTGGAGCGGAAGTAACCAATCCTGAAGATGTTTCTATGGCTGTTCTGATTCCAGCGTTTATCACATCAGAGCTAAAAACGGCTTTCCAGATCGGTTTTATGTTGTTTTTACCGTTTTTGATCATCGACTTGGTGGTGGCTTCGGTGCTGATGGCGATGGGTATGATGATGTTATCTCCGATGATTGTATCGTTGCCGTTTAAGTTGATGCTGTTTGTCCTGGTTGATGGTTGGAATTTGATACTCTCCACACTCGCCGGCAGTTTTGCCTTGTAGCTGGGGGGAATAATGAATCCTGAAATATTCGTAGAGTTGTTCCGAGACGCACTTTGGATGGTTCTGATCATGGTGTGTGCCATTATTATTCCTAGCCTGTTAATCGGTTTAGTCGTAGCCATTTTCCAAGCTGCGACGTCTATCAACGAACAAACTTTGAGTTTTCTACCACGTTTAATCGTGACCTTACTAGCGTTGATGATGTTTGCTCACTGGATGACTCAGATGATGATGGAGTTCTTTTTTGAACTCATCGAACGCTTGCCTCAAGTATTGTACTAGACCAAATGGAATACCCAACGAGCCTTGTACTAGAGTGGTTAGCCAATTATTTTTGGCCATACACTCGCATCTCAGCCATGCTGATGGTGATGACGGTAACCGGTGCACGCTTTGTGTCGCCGCGTATTCGTCTGTATTTAGGCTTGGCGATTACTTTGGCTGTGATGCCTGCGATTCCAGCGGTCCCCAAAGAGATCGAACTGCTGTCGTTTCAAGGGTTCTTGACGGTCTTTGAGCAAATTGTGATTGGCGTTTCAATGGGGTTTGTTACCCAATTCATGATCCAAACCTTCGTTATGCTCGGCCAAATTCTGGGTATGCAATCAAGCTTGGGTTTCGCTTCTATGGTGGATCCAGCGAACGGTCAAAATACGCCAGTACTTGGTCAACTTTTCATGCTGTTAGCGACCATGTTTTTTTTGGCGACGGATGGGCATTTGAAGATGTTACAGTTGGTCGTGTTCAGTTTTAAAACCTTGCCGATTGGTAGTGGCTCTTTGACTGCTGTGGACTTTAGAGAGCTCGCATTGTGGTTGGGCATCATGTTTAAAACGGCATTAGCGATGTCGTTATCGGGTATTATTGCGCTGCTGACGATTAACCTTTCATTTGGTGTGATGACACGTGCGGCACCTCAGCTAAACATATTTTCTTTGGGTTTTGCATTTGCGCTACTCGTAGGTCTGTTACTTTGTTGGTATATCCTTGGCAGCTTGTATAGCCATTATGAGCTATTCTGGTTGCAAAGTGAGCAACAGATATGTCGTCTAATCCGGTTAGATTGCTAGGAGACTGAAATGGCAGAGTCAGACGGTCAAGAACGCACAGAAGACGCCACGCCCAAACGCTTGCAACAGGCCAAAGAGAAAGGGCAGGTTGCAAGGTCAAAAGAACTGGCATCGGCGTCGGTACTGATAGTTGGTGCGATTGCCTTAATGTGGTTTGGCGAATCGATGGCGAAGGCTTTATTCGAGGCTATGCAACGCTTGTTCTCATTGAGTCGCGACGAGATATTTGACACCAATAAACTCCTTGAAATCGCCGGTGGTGCACTGGTGAACTTGTTGTTTCCGTTATTCTTGATTCTGATAACTTTGTTCGTAGCGGCAGTCATTGGTGCGGCGGGTGTTGGTGGTATTAATTTCTCAATGCAAGCGGCGATGCCAAAAGCGTCTAAGTTAAACCCACTGAGTGGTATCAAGCGTATGTTTGGCCTACAAAGTTGGGTTGAGCTGCTGAAGTCTATTCTGAAGGTGGCACTTGTGTCGGGCATGGCCATCTATCTTATCCAAGCCTCTCAGCATGACTTGATGCAGTTGAGCATGGACGTGTACCCGCAGAATATCTTCCACGCTTTGGATATCTTGCTTAACTTTATTCTCCTAATCAGTTGCTCCTTGCTGATCGTGGTCGCCATTGATATCCCATTTCAGATTTGGCAACACGCCGATCAGTTGAAGATGACTAAGCAAGAAGTGAAAGACGAGTTTAAAGACACCGAGGGTAAACCGGAAGTTAAGGGACGAATTCGCATGTTGCAAAGAGAAGCGGCTCAGCGTCGAATGATGGCAGATGTGCCTCAAGCAGATGTGATTGTCACCAACCCAGAGCACTTTTCGGTGGCTCTGCGCTATAAGCAGAATCAAGATAAGGCACCGATTGTGGTCGCTAAAGGTGTTGATCATATGGCGATGAAAATTCGTGAAATTGCCCGTGAAAATGATATCTATATTGTTCCAGCACCACCTTTGGCGAGGGCGCTTTATCACACCACAGAGCTCGAACAACAAATTCCTGACGGTCTGTTTACAGCGGTAGCACAAATACTTGCCTATGTTTTCCAACTGAAACAGTATCGAAAACGCGGGGGAGAGAGGCCAAAACTGCAAGATTCCAATATGCCGATCCCACCCGATTTACGTCATTAGATCAATTGCTTGAGCTTAGCTTGATGAACCCTGATAATAGGAGGCTGGCTATTACTCTGTTCTAAGAAGTAATGGCGATAATTTGACGTAAGATGTTGGTACAGTGTTTGCTATATCAACTCCGAACATAATAAGCCCGTGTATTATAAACCCGTACATTACAAACCATAGAAACATAGCTTAGACCTGAGCCTCAATCCGCTTGGTGAGATAGCTACAACATAGCGAAACTGTCTAGATTTATGAAATTCTCCCTGCCTTTTGCGGACAAGTTGCCGAAAATTCCTAACCGTGCTATGCCTGCGATTGGAGCACCAGTTATGGTACTTGCAACGCTTGCTATGGTGGTGTTGCCAATTCCTGCTTTCTTGTTGGATATGTTCTTCACCTTCAATATTGCCTTGTCTATGGTTGTGCTACTGGTTTCGGTTTATACCCGTAGGCCGTTAGATTTCGCGGCATTTCCTACCGTTCTTCTGATTGCGACGCTACTTCGATTAGCCTTGAATGTTGCTTCGACACGTGTGGTATTACTCCACGGTCACGAAGGTGGTGACTCCGCTGGTAACGTTATTGAAGCCTTTGGTAACGTCGTTATAGGCGGTAATTATGCGGTTGGTTTAGTGGTGTTTTTGATTCTGATGATCATCAACTTTATGGTTGTCACCAAAGGTGCGGGCCGTATCTCGGAAGTAAGTGCACGTTTCACGCTGGATGCTTTGCCTGGCAAACAAATGGCAATTGATGCCGACTTGAATGCGGGTTTGATCGACCAAGATCAGGCTCGAACCCGACGTTTTGAAGTGACCAAAGAAGCCGACTTCTACGGTTCGATGGACGGTGCGTCTAAGTTTGTTAAAGGCGATGCTATCGCCGGTATCCTAATCTTATTCATCAACATCATAGGTGGCTTGAGCATTGGTATGGCTCAATTCGACCTTGGTTTTGGTGAAGCTATCGAAATCTATACGCTATTGACCATCGGTGATGGTTTGGTTGCACAAATTCCGTCTCTATTGCTGTCTATCGCCGCAGCGATGATGGTAACGCGTCAAAATACCGATGAAGATATGGGGCAGCAGCTCGTCTTCCAAATGTTGGATAATCCAAAGGCTTTGATGATCACCGCCGGTATCCTTGGGGTGATGGGTATTGTTCCTGGTATGCCGCACTTTTCTTTCTTAAGCTTGACTGCTGTGGCAGGGGCTGGTGCCTACTTTATCGATAAAAAGAACAAGGCAAAGGCTGAAGATACAAACCTGCCAGCCACCGTCGATGCTAATGGTGACACACCTTCATCGCAAAAAGAGCTCTCATGGGACGATGTTCAACCCGTCGATATTATCGGCTTAGAAGTGGGTTACCGCCTGATTCCGTTAGTTGATCGAGATCAAGGTGGTGAACTGCTTGAACGGGTAAAAGGAGTGCGTAAGAAGCTGTCCCAAGACTTCGGTTTTTTGATCCCCGCTGTACATATTCGCGATAATCTAGAACTGACGCCAAACAGCTACCGAATCACTCTGATGGGAGTCGCGGTTGGCGAGGCCGAGATTAAACCTGATATGGAATTGGCGATTAACCCTGGCCAAGTCTATGGAATGATCGAAGGTGAGCCGACCATTGACCCTGCATTTGGTCTCGAGGCCGTGTGGATTCGCGAAGAGCAGCGCGAGCACGCGCAAGCTTTGGGCTACACGGTTGTGGACTCCTCAACTGTACTGGCGACACACCTTAGTCAACTGTTGACCAATAATGCTTCGCAGTTAATTGGGCATGAAGAAGTTCAGAATCTACTGGAAATGCTTGGTCGTTCAACGCCTAAGCTGATCGAAGGTTTTGTACCGGATCAACTGCCGCTTGGCGTGGTTGTGAAAGTGCTTCAAAACCTACTAAATGAAGCCATTCCAATTCGTGATATTCGAACGATAGTCCAAACTTTGTCAGAGTACTCCGGTAAGAGTCAAGAACCTGACATACTTACAGCGGCTGCTCGTATCTCTTTGAAAAGGCTAATTGTCCAAGAAATCAATGGTATAGAGACAGAGTTACCGGTAATAACCTTAATACCAGAATTGGAACAGATCTTGCACCAAACCATGCAAGCATCTGGCGGAGAATCTGCAGGTATTGAGCCTGGTTTAGCGGAGCGCTTACAGACCTCTCTTAGTCATGCTACACAAGAGCAAGAGTTGAAAGGGGAGCCAGCGGTGTTATTGACCTCTGGTGTATTGCGTTCCACTCTCGCTAAGTTTGTGAAAAACACGATCCCAAGCTTGAGAGTGTTATCTTACCAAGAAATACCGGACGAAAAGCAGATACGTATAGTACAAGCTGTTGGTAATTAAGCCGCCTAATTAGAACGGACGATCGAATTGAAAATTAAACGATTTTTTGCAAAAGATATGCGAACAGCTCTGCTCCAAGTTAAAGAAGAACTTGGAGCAGAGGCTGTCATCATGTCTAACAAAAAGGTCGCAGGTGGCGTGGAAATTGTTGCCGCTATCGATGGTGAATCAAGCCAGTCGACAGCGAGCCCAAGAATCAATAAACCTCAGAAACCGGCGCAAAGTCAGTACACGCAAATGGCAGCGCCCGCGGTGTCAACTGGTTCTCGTCAATTAGATGAAGATAAGGTGAACCTGCAATCGAATGCTGAAGGTGGACGTTCAATGACTAAGCGCTTTGCGAATATGCTTAAGCAATACAGTCATGGGGCCGATGATGAGCCACAACACCGAGCAGAAAATGAAGATTCATTGTCTGCGTTGCTGAATCGTCAATCAGGCAGTAGCCATCACGCTAATAGTCATCAAGGTTCTAATCGCCATCAAGGTTCTAATAGTCACCAGCAGCCGCGCAGTAATGTAGATTCAGCATTTGCTCGCGAAACGGGTTTATCCAAACTGATTGCTGAAGATCGCAGAGTCGATCGCCCAACTCCTCGTCTTGATCCTACGCGTTATGATCGTGGCCGTGAAAGTGCTCCATCCAAAGGCTCAGATACTGAAATGGAAACGATGCGTGACGAGATGACTTCAATTCGTCGTTTACTCGAGCATCAAGTATCTGGCCTGATGTGGCAAGAGGTTGAACGCCGAGAGCCTTTAAGAGCCATGTTGATTAAGCGCCTTGAAAGAATGGGTGTTTCAGCAGAACTGGCTGATCAAATGGCGTGCTATATCCCAGAAGACACCAAGCCGGCTCGAGCGTGGAAGGCATTGCTTGCGTTGGTTGCAGACCAAATCTCGGTCACACAAAAAGATATTCTAAAACGTGGCGGTATTGTGGCCTTATTGGGCCCAACAGGAGTAGGCAAAACCACCACCGTTGCTAAGCTAGCGGCACGCGCAGCCATGGAGTATGGCGCCGACAACGTCGCATTAGTGACAACTGACACGTATCGTATAGGTGCGCACGAGCAGTTATCTATTTATGGTCGAATTATGGGTTGCCCGGTAAGAGTTGCTAAAGATTCTAGCGAATTGGCCGATGTAATATATCAGTTACGTAATCGTCGCCTAATTCTGGTCGATACTGCAGGTATGGGGCAACGAGATGTTCGCCTATCTGAGCAGTTAGACACATTGATGCAAGAGAGTGGTTCCGTTATCAATAGTTACCTTGTGTTGCCCGCAACAGCGCAACGTAAAGTGCTACAAGAAACAATTGAACACTTTAGAAGAATCCCATTGTCGGGATGCATCATGACTAAGCTTGATGAGTCCCTCAGTTTAGGTGAATTCATCAGTGTAGTGATACAAAATGCATTACCAGTTGCTTACATAGCAAATGGTCAACGAGTTCCTGAAGATATCGTCATAGCTCAGCCAAAGTACATGATGGCTAAGGCCAATGAGCTATTAGAGAAATCTACAGAGAATGAACCTCATTACTGGAATAGCGATTCTGAAGGGCTCTAGGCGGCGGATAAATATGAATGAAAATATGATACATGATCAAGCTAGCGGCCTCCGTCGCTTAACTAAGCCTTCACTTACCAAAGTTATCGCTGTAACGGGTGGTAAGGGTGGGGTCGGTAAATCTAATGTGACGTTAGGTATGGCTATTTGCATGGCACGCCAAGGCAAAAAAGTCATGGTGCTGGACGCCGACTTAGGACTCGCTAACGTTGATATTATGTTAGGTATTCGTTCTAAACGAAACCTTGGCCATGTGTTGGCTGGTGAGTGTGAGTTAAAAGATGCGATTGTCGAAGGGCCGCACGGAATTAAAATAATTCCAGCGACTTCAGGTACACAAAGCATGACTGAACTTTCACATGCTCAGCACGCAGGTTTGATTCGCGCCTTTGGTTCGCTTGAAGATGAGATGGATATCTTATTAGTCGACACCGCTGCGGGTATATCAGACATGGTGATCAGCTTCTCAAGAGCGGCGCAGGATGTTGTTGTCGTCGTTTGTGATGAACCTACCTCGATTACTGATGCATATGCCTTAATCAAATTGTTGAGTAGAGAACATCAAGTTCAGCGATTCAAAGTTGTTGCAAATATGGTCAGAAGCTACCGTGAAGGCCGAGAATTATTTGCAAAGTTGACTTTGGTCACAGAGCGCTTCTTGAATGTGAGCCTCGAACTCGTAGCATGTATTCCTTTAGATGATAAAGTACGTCAATCAGTTAAGAGACAGAAAATCGTAGTTGATGCGTTTCCTCGCTCTCCTGCGGCATTGGCTATCAGCTCATTGGCGAGTAAAGCATTGACCTGGCCAATACCAAAAACACCAAGCGGACACTTGGAATTTTTTGTTGAAAGGCTACTGAACCGTACTGAATTTATAGAGGAACCATTTGGTGAATAAAGCGCTTACTTACGACCAACATGCTAATCATAATAGCCAGCAGGCTTTTTTTGAGAAGTACTCTGTGTTGGTAAAACGTATCGCTCATCATTTGTTGGGGCGATTACCGCCTAATGTATTGGTTGATGACTTGATTCAAGCTGGCATGATTGGTTTGATTGAAGCACAACAAAATTATGATGGTACCAAAGGCGCAAGTTTTGAGACGTATGCAGGTATTCGAATTCGTGGGGCGATGTTGGATGATATTCGCCGCGGGGATTGGGTGCCGAGATCGGTTCATAGAAATAATCGAGAAATCAGCAGTGCAATTGCGGATTTAGAGGGTACACTCAACCGCGATCCAAGTGATGCCGAAGTAGCAAAACACATGGGACTCACTTTAGAGCAGTATCATAGTGCTTTAACTGATATTAATTGCTCAAGATTGGTTGGGATCGAAGATTTGGGGGTCTCAGATGATGTAATATCTCCGAATGAAGACTCTCAAGATAACACACCTTTTCAAGGGGTTGCTGATGAGTCATTCCGCCAAGCTTTGATCGATTCAATAAAACAGCTTCCAGAAAGAGAAGGCCTTGTGCTTTCGCTTTATTACGACGAAGAACTCAATTTAAAAGAGATAGGGGAAGTACTAGGTGTCAGCGAATCTCGCGTCAGCCAAATACTGAGCCAATCTATGCAGCGTTTACGCACTAAGTTAAGTGCTTGGACACAGAACGACTAACAACACTGATTTTATTCAGTGGAGGCTAATTTGAACAAAAACATGAAAATTCTCATTGTTGATGACTTTTCAACGATGCGCCGAATTGTTAAAAACCTACTTCGTGATTTAGGTTTCAACAACACACAAGAAGCAGATGATGGCTTGACCGCGTTACCTATGCTGAAAAAAGGCGAATTTGATTTCGTGGTAACTGACTGGAATATGCCAGGCATGCAAGGTATCGACCTGCTAAAACACATTCGCGCAGACGCAGAACTTAAGCACCTACCAGTACTTATGATCACAGCAGAAGCGAAGCGTGAACAGATCATAGAAGCAGCGCAAGCCGGTGTTAATGGTTACATTGTGAAGCCTTTTACTGCTGCAACTCTGAAAGAGAAACTTGATAAGATTTTTGAGCGCTTATAAGCATTGACAATATAACCTGTTTTAGGCGCTTCTAGAGATGCATTAACTTTTTAGTTTCCCGTTTATCTCTGCAGCTGAAGCGTAACAAATATGCGGAGTAAGGCTGAACTCAGGATGATTTCATTAGAACAAGCAAAAAAATTAGTAGACCTGCTTGAAAACGATGAGCAGCAAAGTGCTGATTCTCTTGTCAGAAGTATTTATGAAGATAATTTTAGTCTTCAAGACAATCCAATGCTTCAAGAAATAGGTAGTCTGACACGCGACCTCCATGACTCTTTGACACAATTCAACTTTGACGAGCGCATTAGCGTTATCGCAAATGATGAAATCCCTGACGCTAGGGATCGCCTTCAGTATGTCATTGATAAAACGGAAGTTGCGGCAAATAAAACGATGGACGCTGTCGATCGCTGTATGCCAATTGCAGATAACCTACACGAGTGTTTACTTCAAGTAAGGCCTCAATGGAATGAACTGATGCATGGCCGCATTGAGCTAGCACAATTTAAAGCTTTATGTCACCGCATTGATGGATTACTTGTCCAAGTAGAAGGCGACAGTACTGAACTACGTGGACAACTGACTGAAATCTTGATGGCTCAGGATTTCCAAGATTTAACTGGGCAGATTATTAGCAAAGTTATTACCTTGGTAAATGAGGTTGAAGGACGTTTGGTAGAGATTCTCACCGTATTCGGAGCTAATCAAATAGAGCCAACTCCTGAGTCAGAGAAGAAAGTATCTATTGCGCCTGAAGGTCCAATTATGAACCCAGAAGAGCGAAAAGACGCCGTTGCATCTCAAGATGAAGTCGACGATTTGTTATCCAGTCTTGGATTTTAAAGGTAACGTATGAGCTACGATTTAGACGAAGATATTCTTCAGGACTTTTTAGTCGAAGCAGGAGAGATCCTTGAACTCCTATCAGAACAACTGGTAGAGCTTGAGAATAATCCTGAAGACAAAGACCTATTAAATGCTATTTTCCGTGGTTTCCATACAGTAAAAGGTGGTGCTGGTTTCCTAGCATTGACTGAGCTGGTGGATACTTGTCATGGTGCTGAGAATGTATTCGACATTCTAAGAAACGGCCAACGCAGCGTAACCTCTGGTTTGATGGATACGATGTTGCAGGCTCTAGATACAATAAATGTACAGTTTCGAGCCGTGCAAGATCAGGAGCCTTTAGTGCGAGCTGATCAAGCTTTATTGGATGAGCTTCACCGCCTTTGTAAACCAGAGTCTGCCGATGAAGTTGCACCAATAGAGGCCCCTGCCCCCGTTATTGCTGAATCAGTTGTTGAAACACCTGCTGAACCTGTGTCAGTAGATCCTGTCACAGAAAGTTCAAGCATTAGTGCTTCTTCTGTGGATGATATCTCTGAAGATGAATTCGAGCGTTTGCTTGATGAACTTCACGGTAAAGGTGGTTCACCAACAGCTGCTTCTGCATCAACGCCGCCGCCAGCACCAGCAGCACCTCAACCTGTTGCTGACAGTAGTGATATTACTGATGACGAATTTGAAAAGTTGTTAGATGAACTGCACGGCGCGGGTAAGAGCCCAACAGCAACAAATTCAACAGCGCCACCGCCAACACCTCATACAGCACCAGCGTCGGCGATGTCTGAAGGCGATGATCTGATGACCGACGAAGAGTTCGAGAAGTTACTGGATCAGTTACACGGTTCAGGTAATGGACCAACTATTGAAGAGCTGGATGCGGCAACTAAGCCGGCAGCAGTGAAGCCAGAGCAAGTTGAGCCACAAGCTGCACCTAAACCGCAGTCTGAAGCGTCAGTTGTTGTTAAAGAAGAGCCTAAACCGAGTACACCGGTAAAAGCCGAAGTTAAAGCGCCAGCGAAGAAGCAACAAGCTGAAGCAACAGTTCGTGTCGATACATCAACACTTGATACCATTATGAATATGGTGGGTGAGTTAGTATTGGTTCGTAACCGACTTGTCAGTTTAGGGCTAAACAGCAACGACGAAGAAATGTCGAAAGCTGTCTCTAACTTAGATGTTGTTACCGCAGACCTACAAGGTGCGGTAATGAAGACTCGTATGCAGCCGATCAAAAAAGTATTTGGTCGCTTCCCACGAGTTGTCCGGGACCTTGCTCGTAGCTTGAAGAAAGACATCGTTCTTGAAATGCGTGGCGAAGAAACCGACCTTGATAAAAACTTAGTAGAAGCACTTGCTGATCCCCTGATTCACTTGGTGAGAAACTCTGTCGACCATGGTATTGAAATGCCGGACGACCGTGTTGCTGAAGGCAAATCTAGAACGGGTAAAGTGATTCTGTCTGCCTCTCAAGAAGGTGATCACATTGAGCTGGCTATCGTTGATGACGGTGGCGGTATGGACCCTGATAAGCTTCGTGCTATCGCGGTTAAACGTGGCCTGATGGATGAAGATGCAGCATCTCGTTTATCTAATAAAGAGTGCTTCAATTTGATTTTTGCACCTGGCTTCTCAAGCAAAGAGCAGATCTCGGATATATCTGGCCGTGGCGTGGGTATGGACGTTGTTAAAACAGCGATCAACACACTGAATGGCTCAATTGACATCGACTCAGAAATGGGCAAAGGCACCAAGATCACGATCAAGGTTCCATTGACGCTAGCGATTCTACCAACCTTGATGGTCGGTGTAGCAAGTCACCCATTTGCATTGCCATTAGCTTCTGTAAATGAGATCTTCCACTTAGATTTAAGCCGTACAAATGTGGTTGATGGTCAACTGACTATTATCGTTCGCGATAAGTCTATTCCGTTGTTCTATTTACAAAATTGGCTTACACCTAAAGCGGGAATTGTCGAACAGCGTAATGGCCATGGCCATGTTGTGATTGTGCAGCTTGGTAGTCAACGTGTTGGTTTTGTTGTCGATACGCTTATCGGTCAAGAAGAAGTTGTTATTAAGCCACTTGATAAACTACTGCAGGGCACGCCAGGAATGGCGGGCGCAACAATTACAAGTGACGGACACATTGCATTGATTTTAGATGTGCCTGACTTGTTGAAGCAGTACGCAGCTGCATCAAGAATTTAATTTAAGGATAAATATGGCGATTAAAGTATTAGTCGTTGATGATTCGAGCTTTTTTCGTCGTCGCGTTAGCGAAATCATTAACTCAGAGGCTCGTCTCGAAGTCATCGATGTAGCGGTAAATGGTAAAGAAGCGGTTGAGAAAACCAAGCAACTGAAGCCTGACGTGATTACGATGGACATTGAGATGCCTGTTATGGATGGTATTACAGCCGTTCGTGAGATTATGGCAGCTTCACCCACGCCAATTTTAATGTTCTCATCGTTAACGCATGACGGTGCAAGAGCCACATTAGATGCTTTAGATGCCGGAGCTCTCGACTTCCTACCTAAGAAGTTCGAAGATATTGCGCGTAATCGTGATGATGCTGTAGCTTTGCTTCAGCAACGTGTGATTCAAATAGCCGCTAAGCGTGCATTCATGCGCCGTGTACCTGTTGCTCCTCGAGCAACAGCGACGGCGTCGGCACCTTCATCACTGCGTCAAACAACTTCAACAGCCAAGCCTGCTGTTGTATCGACAGCAAAATTTAGAGCTTCGGGTAAGAAATACCAGTTAACTGCAATTGGTACTTCGACTGGCGGCCCTGTTGCACTACAGAAGATTTTGACTCGCATTCCTGCTCATTATCCACATCCGATCGTGTTAGTTCAGCACATGCCAGCAACCTTTACCGCTGCATTTGCAAGCCGACTGAATACCTTGTGTAAGATTGAAGTTCGTGAAGCACAAGATGGAGATGTATTGAAACCTGGAGTGGCTTACCTTGCTCCCGGCGGTAAACAGATGATGGTTGATGGTCGTGCAGGGTCTGCTCGTTTGAGAATTATCGATGGCGGCGATCGAATGAACTACAAGCCTTGTGTAGATGTCACATTCGGCTCTGCTGCGAAGATTTACGGTGACAAAGTCTTGTCTATGATACTGACCGGTATGGGAGCTGATGGTCGAGAAGGTTCGCGTATGTTAAAAGCAGCGGGCTCGACGGTTTGGGCGCAAGATGAAGATAGTTGTGTTGTATATGGTATGCCTCAAGCTGTAGCAAAAGCTGGCATTTCTACTGAAGACCTACCTCTAGACCGCATCGCGGAAAGGATCTTGGTTGAAGTTGGGTTAGCTTAGGTAAATCGAAATGATTGTTTGGAGTGTTGCAAACCAAAAAGGTGGTGTTGGTAAAACGACCACGACCGTGACTCTAGCAGGCTTACTTGCCTTAAAGGGGAACCGTGTGTTGTTGGTTGATACTGACCCACATGCATCACTGACCACCTATCTGGGTTACGACTCTGATACGGTGGAATCGAGCCTGTTTGACCTGTTCCAGTTGCGTGAGTTTAACGCACAAACGGTAAGACCTTTGCTTTTACAAACGGAAGTTGAAGGTATCGATATTATTCCTGCGCACATGTCTTTGGCTACATTAGACCGTGTAATGGGAAATCGAAGCGGCATGGGGTTGATCTTGAAGCGTGCTTTAGCCGCTTTGAAAGACGACTATGACTATGTGTTGATCGATTGCCCGCCAATTCTTGGTGTGATGATGGTGAATGCATTGGCTGCTAGTGATCGTATATTGATTCCGGTGCAGACTGAGTTTTTGGCGATGAAGGGCTTAGAGCGCATGATCCGTACTTTGACTATCATGCAAAAGTCTCGCAAAACCCCGTTTAAGGTGACAATTGTCCCGACGATGTACGACAAGCGAACTAAGGCTTCATTGCAAACATTAACGCAACTCAAAGATGACTATCCGAACCAAGTTTGGACGTCAGCTGTGCCGATTGATACTAAATTTCGAGATGCAAGCCTAAAGCGCTTACCAGCATCTCACTTTGCATCGGGTAGCCGTGGTGTATTTGCTTACAAACAGCTGCTTATTTATCTCGAGAGGTTGGCGATAAATGAGCGCGAATAAAGAATTAACAATGGCGCCCCCAAGTCTATCGAGTGAACAAGCGCTAGACGACTATTTTACTGCGCTATTAGGTGATGAGAGTTTTGAATCTGATGATTTTTTTGTTGACGAATCTAGCGACGAATCACAATCTGAAGAGCCAGAGCCAGAGCCAGAGCCAGAGCCAGAGCCAGAGCCAGAGCCAGAGCCAGAGCCAGAGCCAGAGCCAGAGCCAGAGCCACAACTTTCGAGCCATCATTCAAGCTATGCAGAAATACGCGCGGCTGAGTTTGAAGTTCCGAATCTTGAGGATGTTCAAAAACTCCTGAGTCGTTTAGAGGCAACTAATGTAGTAGAAGATCTGAATCTAGATGAATTGATGGATCAAAATACTCAGAAAATCGCCCAGCAAGAAGACATGCAGGTGTTTGACGTCACGGTGGCATCTGCTCAATTGTTTGAAGAACCAGAAATTCAAGATTGGAACCTTCCAGAACCTGAATTATCCATTGCTGTCGAACCTCAAGTTGTATCACAGCAAATTGAACAGCAACAAGTTGAAGCTGAACAACCAGCAATTAAGTCTGAAGAGACTGACCTTGAATCTCCTAAAATTGAGACGGCTGTTGAACTTGAAACTCAAGCCAGAGGTATTGACAAGTTTACTTCGTGGGAAAGCACGGCTCGAACGGAAGATTTCCAAGCCTTGTATTTTGAAGTTAATGGTGTGACCTTCGCCGTGCCGCTTGATGAGCTAGGTGGTATCCATCGCCTTGAAGAGTTAAGTCACATTATTGGTAAGCCTGCCTGGTATCTAGGGTTGCAAACCAACCGTGAAAATCAGCTAGATGTGGTCGATACCGCAAAATGGGTGATGCCTGAGAAACTATCGGGTGACGAATATAAAGAAAACTATCAATATATAGTGATGCTTGGAGATAGCTTATGGGGACTTGCGAGTACCGAGCTTAAAGGCACAGAGCTGTTGAACGCAGATAAAGTACGTTGGCGAGAAATGGCAGGAAAACGTCCATGGCTCGCCGGTATGGTTAAAGAAAAAATGTGTGCTTTGATCCATGTCGAAGCATTAGTCGCCATGTTAAACGCAGGGCTAGATGTAAAAGCATTGAGCTAGTACTACGATTGGTACAATAAACGCATCAAGTTAATAATAGTGGTCGGTAACGACGACAAGAGGATTATCTATGTCTCATATGAGTGAAGTTGAAGTAAGAAAAGATCCAACCAATGATGAAGTACTTCAATGGGTAACATTCCAGCTGGAAGAAGAAACTTACGGCATTAATGTAATGCAGGTTCGTGAAGTACTACGCTATAGCGAAATTGCCCCAGTACCAGGTGCTCCAGACTATGTTTTAGGTATTATCAACCTACGTGGCAATGTTGTTACCGTGATCGACACTCGTTCTCGCTTTGGTTTGATGCAAGGTGAAATCACAGATAACACTCGTATTATCGTTATTGAATCTGAGCGTCAAGTGATCGGTATTCTAGTGGATAGCGTTGCTGAAGTGGTTTACTTACGTTCTTCTGAGATCGATACGACACCAAGTGTTGGTACCGATGAAAGTGCTAAGTTTATCCAAGGTGTAAGCAACCGTGATGGCAAGCTGCTTATCTTAGTAGATCTGAATAAGCTACTAAGCGAAGACGAATGGGATGAGATGGCTCACCTGTAATGTTTGAAGCGCTTTCTTTAACCCCTGTTGTTCTTCTCTCTGGAGTTGGGGTTTTTACGTTATTTGTCGTGCTTTTGATTAGCAAAGTAAAACGTGCGATTCAAAAACAACTCGAGCAGTCACGTCTGCAAGTTCGTAACTTGGACAAGGAGCTTCAAAAATCGAGTAAGCAGCTACTTGAAGTTCGCTCTGTTGTGGTTGGCTTGGGCCAGAAAGTGACAGAACAGCAAGACCTGATAAAGCACTTGAATGAACGTATTGTTGAGTTGGAGCATGCGGACAACGATGGACGTTTGTACACACGTGCAACGAAAATGGTTCAGCTTGGCGCTGGGATTAACGAACTTATTGAAGAGTGCGAATTACCAAAAGCTGAAGCTGAGCTGATGATGTCTCTGCAAAATAAGCTGGCAGGTAAAGAAAAAATTCCTTCTTTAAGAAGCGATCCTACATTGTTTGATGAAAAGCCAGCAGACTCTCGCGATCGTAGAGATAGCCCCCGACGTCGTTAAATTGAGCGCTCATTGCGTATTTAACTGTTGATGTTTACCACGCACTCCTCTTAAAAAGAAGCTTCGGCTTCTTTTTTCATACCTAGCATTTATTTATAGAACGATGTTTATAAGTACTTGTATCTAAGAGGGTATCCGCCTGGTAAATAAAAATGTGTAAATTGTGATGCAGCGGTAACAGTTTCTTACGGAGTTTGTTCTATCGAAAACGCCTAGTCCTATTTTGTCACCATATTGGTGTGCTACTATAGCCCTCTCTTTACTCGACTAAATTTACCTATGCTAGAAGTCTCAAATTTAACTGCTATTCGTGACGACAGGGTTCTGTTTGAATCGTTGTCTTTTCAATTGAAACCAGGTGAACTGGTTCAAGTTGAAGGTCGTAACGGTACCGGGAAAACGACGCTCCTTAGGATTATTACTGGCTTAGGTGATCGTGATGAAGGCACCATCTCTTGGGATGGTGAATCTATCGAAACGAGTCGAGATGCTTACCACCAGAATTTGCTTTTTCTTGGACACCAAACTGGCGTGAAGCGTGAGCTTAGTGCCTATGAGAACCTTAGTTTTTATCAAACGATTCACAGCGGTGGAACGAATAAGGAAGAGCTTTACCATGCGCTGACTCAAGTTGGCCTTGCTGGTAGAGAAGATGTCCCAGCAGGGCAACTGTCGGCTGGTCAACAGCGCCGCGTTGCATTGGCTCGTCTTTGGCTGAGTAAGCAAATGCTGTGGATTCTCGATGAGCCTCTAACTGCTATTGATAAGCAGGGCGTAAAAGTTCTGGAGTCTCTATTTTCTCAGCATGCAGACAACGGTGGCATTGTGCTGTTAACCACACACCAAGATATGTTTGCTGATAGCCCGAAACTAAGAAAAATAAAATTGGGTGAATAATATGATCTCTTCAATGACCACGATTATCCGACGTGAGCTGCTTATCGCATTCCGACGTCAAGCGGATATCTTCAACCCTCTGTGGTTCTTCATCATTGTTATAACTCTTTTCCCTTTGAGTATTGGTCCTGAGCCAAACCTACTTGCACGTATCGCGGCGGGGATTGTTTGGGTAGCTGCTTTACTCTCTGCATTGCTCTCTTTAGAGCGCCTTTTTCGGGATGATTTTCAAGATGGCGCCCTTGAGCAGATGATGCTGATGCCCATCCCGTTGCAGTTGGTAGTATTGTCCAAGGTCATAGCACACTGGTTATTGACCGGGTTACCATTAATTTTGATCAGTCCGTTATTGGCAGTGCTGCTGTCTTTGGATTTCGATACTTGGTTGTCGGTTGTTTTAACGTTATTGGTTGGTACTCCTGTATTGAGTTTTATTGGTGCTATTGGGGTCGCTTTAACAGTAGGGCTTCAAAAGGGGGGCGTACTTTTAAGTTTGCTTATTTTGCCGTTGTATATCCCAATTCTAATCTTTGCTACATCAGCGATTGATGCGGCAGCGCTGGGCATTGCGTATAACGGACAATTAGCAGTACTAGGGGCAATGCTAATGGGGGCAATGACGCTTACTCCTTTTGCTATTAGTGCCGCACTGAGAGTAAGTGTTAACTAAAGACCACTACCACTTTGTATATTCAAGGTGAACGATTTCAAAATTTCAAACTCAAAGAGTGACTGGAAGAAGCTCCAAACCAAATAAATTATAATAATTATAGCTGTGATAGCTGTAAGCAATATGAAGTAAGAGTGAGATTACAACATGTGGAAATGGCTCCATCCCTATGCCAAAGCAGAAACCTCATATCAGCTTGCTGGTAAACTTCTGCCATGGTTCTCTATCCTAGCGTTATTGTGTCTATCCGCCGGTACGGTATGGGGGCTAGCATTTGCGCCTTCCGACTACCAACAAGGTGATAGCTTCCGAATTATTTATATCCATGTTCCGTCAGCAATTTGGTCTATGGGCGCTTATATGTCTATGGCAATTGCGGCCTTTATTGGCTTGGTATGGCAAGTAAGGTTATCTGACATGGCGGCGTTGGCAATGGCACCTATTGGTGCTGTGTTTACTTTTATCGCTCTTTTGACGGGTGCGGTTTGGGGGAAACCAATGTGGGGTGCTTGGTGGGTTTGGGACGCACGTTTAACCTCGGAGCTTATTTTACTGTTCCTATATTTAGGTGTGATTGCATTGCACCACGCTTTTGATGATCAGAAAACAGCGGCAAAAGCGGCGGGTATTCTGGCTATCGTAGGTGTGGTTAACCTACCGATTATTCACTTCTCTGTTGAGTGGTGGAATACACTTCACCAAGGTGCCACGATCACTAAGTTCGACAAACCTTCTATTTCAAGTGACATGCTATGGCCGCTTCTTCTTAACACTTTCGGCTTCGCCTTTTTCTTTGGTGCTGTGACCATGATTCGTTTCCGAAACGAAATAATCAGCAAAGAAAGTCACCGTCCATGGGTTCGCAAGCTTGCGGCCGAAAAAGCGTAGTAGGGTAGGTAATTATGTATTTTGAATCTTTGAGTGATTTCCTTGCCATGGGGGGCTACGCCTCATATGTATGGAGTGCATTTGGAATCACATTCCTCGCGATGACCATTTTACTCGTAACAAGTATTCGTCGTGGTAAGCAATTACTAAATGAAGTACAAGCTAAGATTGATCGTCAAGCTCGTATCGATGCAGCAAAAAATATGGAGAACACTCTATGAACCCTAGACGCAAAAAGAGACTGGGCATTGTTTTAGCGATCTTTTTTGGTATCAGTGCGACTGTTGGATTGATGGTTTACGCACTCAACCAGAACATGGATCTGTTCTACACACCAACTGAGCTGGTCAACGGCAAAGACGGCAAAAAACCTGAAGTTGGTCAACGCCTACGTATTGGAGGCATGGTCGTAGTCGGCTCTGTAAGCCGTGATAATGAATCATTACGTGTAAGCTTCGATTTAGCTGATGTAGGCCCTAAAGTAACAATTATATACGATGGTATCCTCCCTGATCTTTTTAGAGAAGGTCAAGGGATTGTTGCTCAGGGTGTTCTAAAAGATGCTACGACTATTGAAGCGTTCGAGGTGTTGGCAAAGCACGATGAAGAGTATATGCCTTCAGAGGTTGCCGAAGCCATGAAGAAAACCCATGAGCCTTTGCAATACACAACTGAACAAAAAGAAGGAAGTGTTCAATGATAGCCGAAATCGGCCATTTTGCCATGATCCTGTCTTTGGGGCTGGCATTGCTATTGAGTGTGCTCCCATTGTACGGAGCCTCTCGAAATAACACGTTATTGATGAATAGTGCACGACCGTTGTCGTGGGGCATGTTCGGATTCCTAGCTATTTCATTCGTTATTTTGTGCTACGCGTTCTACACCAATGATTTTACGATTCAATACGTCGCAAGTAACTCGAACAGCCAGCTGCCTTGGTACTACCGAATTACGGCGGTTTGGGGCGCTCACGAAGGTTCATTACTGCTTTGGGTTCTTATCCAAGCGGGCTGGACAGTTGCAGTAGCGACGTTTAGCCGTGGTATGCCTCAAGAGTCTGTGGCTCGCGTACTGGCTATCATGGGTTTGATTACTGTCGGCTTCTTGCTGTTCATTATCGTAACGTCTAACCCTTTCCTACGTACATTACCTTTCTTCCCTGTAGATGGCCGTGACTTGAACCCACTACTGCAAGACCCGGGTTTGATTATTCACCCGCCAATGCTTTACATGGGTTATGTAGGTTTCTCTGTTGCGTTCTCTTTCGCAATCGCTTCTCTAATGAGTGGTCGTCTTGATACGGCATGGGCTCGTTGGTCGCGTCCTTGGACAATCGCAGCTTGGTTATTCCTAACGGTAGGTATCGCACTAGGTTCATGGTGGGCTTACTACGAACTTGGCTGGGGTGGCTGGTGGTTCTGGGATCCAGTAGAAAACGCTTCATTCATGCCTTGGTTGGCTGGGACTGCTCTAATGCACTCACTAGCGGTAACCGAAAAGCGTGGCACATTCAAAGCTTGGACAGTATTGCTGGCTATCTCTGCATTCTCACTAAGCTTACTAGGTACATTCTTAGTTCGTTCGGGCATCTTGGTATCGGTTCACGCATTCGCGTCGGATCCTGCTCGTGGTATGTTTATTCTAGGTTTCCTAGTCTTTGTTATCGGTGGTTCACTGCTGTTATTCGCGGTTAAAGGCGCATCGGTTCGTGTTCGCGGCAACTTCGATCTGGTTTCTCGTGAAAACGCACTGCTTGGTAACAACATCTTATTGATTGCAGCGCTTGTGGTTGTGCTAGTCGGTACGCTACTGCCATTAGTTCACAAACAGTTAGGCTTGGGCTCGGTATCTATCGGTGCACCATTCTTTGATATGTTGTTCTTCTGGTTAATGATCCCGTTCTCGTTCTTGCTTGGTATCGGTCCTCTGATCCGCTGGAAACGCGACAATCTATCCAAGCTTGTTAAACCAATGCTGATTTCAGGTGCATTCTCACTAGGTTTGAGTGTACTAATGGTTACTCTATTGGCTGACCGCTTCAGTGGTACTGCGTTTGCTGGTTGGGTCATGGCGTTCTGGATCATCTTCATGCATGGTTTTGAGCTGCATGAGCGTGCGACTCACCGTCATACGTTTATGAAAGGTTTGACTAAGCTACCTCGTAGCCACTGGGCGATGATGTGTGGTCACATCGGTTTAGCCGTGACAGTGATTGGTATCGCGATGGTGCAAAACTACAGTATCGAACGCGATGTACGCTTAGCACCCGGCGAAAGCTATCAACTTGAAGAGTATAGCTTCCTGTTTACCGGCGTTCGTGACAAAGATGGTCCTAACTACGATGGTTACATTGCTGACTTTGAAATCACTAAAGAAGGCAAATACATCAACACGCTTCATGCGGAAAAACGTTTCTACACCACAGCTAAATCTATGATGACAGAAGCTGCGATCGACCGTGGTGTAACACGCGACCTATACATCGCAATGGGTGAGCGTTTGGACGACAATAAATCTTGGGCTGTTCGTATCTACTACAAACCGTTTGTACGTTGGATCTGGGCGGGTTCTTTGATCATGTCTCTTGGTGGTGTTATCGCTATCAGTGACCGTCGTTACCGTTTTCGTAAGCCAGTGAAAAAGTCGGCTAAAGAGCAGGAGGCTTAGTTCGAATGAACAAGAAGATTTTATTCATTCCATTGATTGCGTTCATGGTGCTAGCTGGAGTCTTTGCAACGCAATTGATGCGCAACCAGTCGGGCGATGATCCGACTAAACTGGAATCCGTATTGATTGGCAAAACGGTTCCTGAGTTTCGTCTAGAAGACTTAGAGCAACCGGGCAAGCTTCACGACCAAGTGATCTTTAAGGGCGAGCCATTACTTCTTAACGTGTGGGCAACGTGGTGTCCTACCTGTTATGCAGAGCACTCTTACCTGAACAAGCTTGCGGATCAAGGCGTTAAGATCATTGGTCTTAACTACAAAGATGACCGTAACAAGGCTGTCGGTTGGTTAAACGAGCTGGGTAACCCGTACTTGATCAGTCTATTTGATGGTAACGGTATGCTAGGTCTAGACCTAGGTGTGTATGGTGCGCCTGAGACCTTCTTGATTGATGCTAACGGCGTCGTTCGTTACCGCCATGTTGGTGATGTGAATCCAACTAACTGGGCGTCGACGCTTGAGCCGATGTATCAAGATTTGTTGGAGGAAGCGAAATGATTAAAAAGACATTGATTACTCTATTCGCGACGTTTGCAATTTCGGCAACGGCTTTTGCGGCACCTATCGAATTTCATGAGTTTGATAATGTAGACCAAGAGCAGCAATTCAAAGAGTTGAGTAACACGCTACGTTGTCCTAAATGTCAGAACAACACCATTGGTGATTCGAATGCTGAGTTAGCGGTCGATTTACGCCAAAAAGTGTACGAGATGACAAAAGACGGTAAGTCGAAGCAAGACATCATTGATTACATGATTGCTCGCTATGGTAACTTTGTTACTTACAATCCACCTCTGACACTAGCAACTTCAATCCTTTGGGTTGGTCCGTTTGCAGTGGTTGTTGTTGGATTTGGTTTGATCATTTTACGCAGCAGAAAGTCAAAATCGAAAGCGGCAGTAGAGTCAGATAAAGACTGGGATGCAGACAAAGAAGCACGTTTAAAAGCGTTACTCGACGAAGAGAACGACGGAGATAAACAGTAATGACTCTATTTTGGATTTCTACCATTATCCTTTCGCTAGCGGCAATTCTCTTAATTGTTCTACCCTTCATTAACAAGAAGGCGAACAACGACGAAATGCTTCGCGACGAGTTGAACAAAGCATTCTATAAAGACCGCCTCGTTGAGTTAGAGGTAGAAGCAGAAGAAGGCCTTGTTGATAACCAGCAGGAATTGATCGCTGATTTGAAACAGTCTCTGCTTGATGATGTTCCTGCACAAGAAGAGATGAAGAAGACTCAAATCTCTACGCTTGGCGTTGTTGTACCGTCGATAATTCTGGTTGTAGTTGTGACGTATGGTATGTACTTTAAGTTTGGTGCGCTAGACAAAGTTCAACACTGGCAAGAAGTGAGTTCGAACCTTCCTGAGTTGTCTAAAAAGTTGATGTCATCAGAAGGTGGCGCGTTAACGGATGATGAACTCGAAGATTTGACGCTAGCGCTTCGTACTCGTCTTCACTATCAACCTAAAGACTCAACGGGTTGGTTGCTTCTTGGTCGTATTGCACTGGCTAACCGCGATGCTGAAACAGCAAAAGATTCTATGGAACGAGCGTATAAGCTTGAGCCTAAGAATGAAGATGTTCAGTTAGGTTTCGCACAAGCACTGATGCTTTCGCCTGATGAAGCCGATCAGAACCAAGCTCGCTTGATTTTGAGCCGTTTGATTCAAAACGATTACGTTGATCTTCGTGTGTTCTCATTGCTAGCGTTCGATGCATTTGAGCGTCAAGATTACCCAGGTGCTGTGAAGTACTGGAGTATCATGCAGCAGATGATTGGTCCTCAAGACAGTCGCTACGAAATGTTGTCACGCAGTATTGAAAGTGCTCAGAAGAAAATGGGCAATGCCATGGGCGTTGACCAAGGTAAGAGTGTAGCGGTAACGCTTGAGATATCTGGTGAAGTGAATGCTGATCCTAATTCAGTGTTGGTAGTATCAATACACAGAGCGGATGGCTCGCCAATGCCGGTTGCTGCGGCTCGTTACCCACTGGGGACTTTCCCTCGTACTGTTGTGCTTGATGATGGTAACAGCATGTTGGAAGGCCAAAAATTGTCTAGCCTTGAAACTCTGATGGTTAGAGCTAGGCTTGATACCGATGGTAATGTTTCAACTCGCGATGGTGATTGGTACGGTGAGAGTGAAGTGGTTGAACTGGGTGCTCCAGTGACCATTGATATCAACAAACAATATTAATCATCACTTTGCATAGGTGTTAGCTATTCCGATTTGTTGATAAACGGTATAGACTTACGCAACAATTGAGGCCAGCGATTGCTGGCCTTTTTATTATTATATGAATTCCTTATGGAAAAGGTGATATGTCTAGCAGTGTTTTAAGACTCTCGAGTTTACTTTTTATCGCTAGCTTAACGGTGGGTTGTTCTAGCGCGCCAGATGAAAGCGCTTACGATAATAACCTTGAAACTTCTGAATACGTCGTAGAATCCCACCCTAATGATCCTTTTGAAGGGTTCAACAGAGCGATGTGGGATCTCAACTACGAGTATCTAGACCCTTACTTGGTTCGTCCTGTTTCTCTTGCCTATGTTGATTATACTCCTGTGCCCATTCGCTCTGGTATTTCCAATTTTCTAGCCAACTTAGACGAACCATCAAGCATGGTGAACAACCTCATTATGGGCAATGGTGAAAAAGCACTCGACCATTTCAATCGTTTTTGGATTAACTCAACGATTGGTTTGTTAGGCTTGATCGATATTGCCAGCGAAGCAGGGATCACTAAGTTTGATGACAAATCATTTTCTGATGCGATTGGTCATCATGGAGTAGGAAATGGCCCTTATTTTATGGTGCCAGGTTACGGCCCATTGACGACTCGTGAAGTAACGGACACCGTCGATGGTTTGTATGTGCCTCTCTCTTTCTTGAACTTCTGGGCGAGCTTGGGCAAGTGGGCATTTGAAGGTATGGAGACTCGGGCTCAATTAGTTTCTCAAGAAGCCCAATTGGATGACTCTCCGGATCCATACGCATTAACACGTGACGTCTACATTCAACGCCGTGACTTCAAAGCCGAAATCGAACCGGAAGAAGTCGATCTTGAAGAAGAAGACTTCATCGATGGTTATCTAGAAGATTACTAGAAACATGATTTAGAAAATCGATAAAAGAAAGGCTCGATGTTGAGAACAACATCGAGCCTTTTTAATGCTTATGACTTTAGATTAAGTCAAACAGATTAGAAGCGGTAGTTGGCTTGGATACCCACTAGCCAAACATTACCAGTTGTTGTACCAACAAATTGACCACCAACGGCTTCAGCAGTATCGTCAGATGCATAGCCACGTGATTCCGTGATTGGAGCATCCTTAGCAATAATGTATGTAAAGCCAGCATCAAATGACAATTGCTCAGACCATTGGTAACCAGCACCAACACTTAACCAAGTGCGGTCTGTTTCTGGGATAGTAATAGTACGGTTTTTGTCACTTACTGCTGAGGTATCGTAAGCAATACCGGTACGTAGCGCTAGCTTAGGATCAATTTGGTAAGTTGCACCTAAAGCAAAGCGGTAGTTATCCTCCCAATTTTCGACTTTAACTGTATGGCTGCCAGATGTGCCTAGCTCTGCTTGCAGTTTCTCGAATGAACTCCAATCCGTCCAGTTGAAACTAGCGTGAAGTGCTAAGGTTTTAGTCAGTTGATGGAAACTTGCGAGTTCTGCTGTTGCAGGAAGTGCTAACATCATATGGCCGTTGGCACGTTGACCTTGTGCCATCTTAAAGCCTATCCCCTCAGCGTGACCTTCCAATTTCAGTTCAACCTCAGATTTGTAGGCAAAACCTATACGGTGGTCTTCGTTGATCTGCCACGCTGTACCTACTTGCCAACCCCAAGCCGTGTCATCACCTTCCATATATTTTAGTGTTGTACCTGCAGGAACGGAGATTGGCATTTTATTTGAGTCTAGTGCGACTGCGTTTTTTGCTGGTGCAGTCGCACCGAAGCTACCTTCACCCATAACGTAACGAATGCCACCACCAATGCTAACTTGCTCAACAAGTTGATAAGCAAAGTTTAGGTTAGCTTCTTTAGTGATTACGCTTGCTTCGTTGCCGAAGTGAGAGGCGTTAAAGTCATCACCTAAATTAGTTTCCATGCCATAGTTCGTGCCAAATGCAAGACCAATAGCAAACTTTTCGTTGTAACGGTGAGAAATGTAAAGGTTAGGGATAATGGCATCATCTGCGAAATCGTTTGAAGATGCTTGGCTTGTACCTATCGCAGGGTGAGCGTGGTTTACTTCACCTTTAACATCAATGTTAGGGTTAACGTAGATAGCACCAACAGAAACTTGTGTACCTTCTAGGTAAGTCAACATTGCAGGGTTGCGCCATTGTGCGTCCGCACCGTCTGCGATTGCAGCTTCCCCCGCGTATGCACGGCCAAGGCCTGTAGCTGAGTATTCTGCTAATTGAAAACCTGCCGCTTGAGTCACGGTAGAAGTCGAAAGTAGTCCAACTGCCACTGCAGCAGATAGAAGAGTCTTATTCATTTTCATTGTGATGTTCGCTGAATCATAAGTATTTAGTGACATGATTCTACGTTTAGAGTTATTACTTTAAAAACGAAATTCGAATAAAACAGTGTTTTAGGGATTTAATTGTCAAATGTGCCGAATTATTAGGTAAATAGCCTGAATGTTTCGGCTGTGTTGCGAAATTTGAGCGTACAGGTGTAGGCATATTTTGCCTCTGCAGCCTACACCTGTAAGCCTAAATCGATGCCAGTCAGTGGTTTAAGTAACAAAAAAGGGTCGCGTGATGCGACCCTTTGGATATTTATAACCTAGCTTATATTAGAAGCTGCGGCTGTATTGTAGACCTAGTAGGATTGCATCAGCGTGTGTTGTCGCGTTGACACCAGTTGAAAGCCCTGTTCCTAACTGTGTGTTTTCTGATACATTTACATCATCACCCATTAAGTATGTGAAACCGAAGTCAACATTAGAAACTGTATCAATGTGGTATGTGAAACCTGCAGAGAACCACTGACGATCAGAGTCTGGTACAGAGATAGAAGTTAGATCGTCTTGTGCGCTCGTGTCATACATATAACCAGTACGTAGTGTCCAAGTATCGTTTAGGTAGTAAGTACCACCAATTGCGTAGTGCCAACCGTCTTGCCATTGGTATTGTTTTGCATACGTTGAACCAAGTGGTGAACCTTGTAGGTTGTCAAAGTCAATCTGATCGAATGCACCCCAACCAATCCACTGTACAGAATAGTGAACTGCGAATTTAGTATCTTCGATTTTGTGGTAACCAGAGAATTCAGCAATGTCGGGTAGAGGTAGAGTAATTTCCTGCCCTTTGTCATCTTTAGCTGTAATTTCAGGGCTGTAACGGTACGATAGACCAAAACGGTTGTTTTCATCTAGTTCATACACAGTACCCACGTTAAAGCCTACTGCCCAACCATCAGCTTCATCAACATCAACTAACGTTGTTCCAGCTGGGACTAAGCCACCACTAGCGACTCCTAGAGCCGCACTTGTTTCTCTTTTCATCGTGCCTTGGCCGTAAATCAGGTCTAAACCTGCACCGAAACTCCATTGTTCACTTAGGCGATATGACCCAGCAAGACCAAAGTTAATGCTCTTAACATCAGTTAGGCCGCCGTATTCAGCTGCAGTGTAGCTGTCATCAAACTCAGTCTTTGTAGCAAAATTTGAATATGCATTCACACCCCAAGCAAATTTATCATTTACTGGGACGATAAGGTGGATATTGGGTGCAATAGAAGTGTCACCGACATCATCAGTATTGGCAACTGGGATTGGGCTGCCGTTAATATTGTATTCAGCATCTTTGACTTCAATCATTGAAGTAATACTTTCAAAACCAAGAGAAAGCTCAGTTTTATCAAACAGTGCCATTGCTGCAGGGTTACGTGCCATTACTGACGCGTTATCTGCGATTACTGCATCACCAGCGAAAGCACGGCCGATGCCGGTTGCTGATTGTGCGTTGATTTGGAAACCTGCTGCCATCGCTTGCGAAGACGCCAGTGTAATTGTTACTGCTAAAAGAGACTTTTTAAACAGACGCGTGTTGTTGGTAGTCATTTATTTATTCCTTTATATATCCGCCTCTACAGGGCGATTAATTTGAGCAATTGCTCAATGGTGGCTGATCCTATTCGCAAGTATACGATATACAAATCCGACCATTGAAAAATTTGAGTGGAAAATTATGGAAATGACGCCTATCTGGCACGAAAATGGTGAGAAATGCTTATTTTTAGAGTTTTAACTCTAGTGGTATTGGTTCTGTGAATGGTTTGAGGGTTTGTTATAAATAAAGCCCAGCAATATCAAGAGTATAGTTGCTGGGCCTTTTATTACGGGGCTTTGAGAGCGAATTAGCTCATAGGTTTGATCATTTTGGTAAGCTTTTCGGCGATCTTAGAAATGTCCTCACCATTCTCACCTACAAGGATCAAACTGCTGCCATCCACGGGGGTTACCGAACCGGACATGCCTTTTTCATCAAAGTCGATAGGTTTGTCTGTCGGAATACCGGTTAAAAACAACGTTACTTTGCCTTTTGCGCCTTGGAAGACCATATGTACCGCGTTGGATTTACCAAAGCCACAGTGGTTTAGGTAATAGACGTGGTAAGGGAAAGCATCATCAAACTGAAAAGCAAATGGGTTCATTTTTGCGTTGATCTGCTGCGATGTAACCTGTTCATCGATGCTACTAACAAAACTCTTTTCATCAACAACGTGCTTCATTGCTGTATCAGCCAAACTTGCTTGTGCGGGTGAAACGAATGCATTGCCCCAGTTGACCTGGCCAACTAATAAACCAGCAACGAATGCCACTGAAGCCGCCATCGCCATTGCTCGTCGAGCAAAAGTTGGCCTTACTACTTTGCTTTCTTCGCTTGAGGTCTGATTGAACAGAATACGGTCAGCAAGATCGTCTGGCACATCTACGTTCATTGCAGCGTGGATCTGTTTATCAAGCGATAGTACATCGTCTAAGAAGTTACTATTGGCTTCGCTATTCGCGGCTGCATCAACAATATCTTGTGTACGCTGTTTAGGTTCCGACAATACACGACGACGAAATTCCAAATCATCCATTATGTTGCCCCCTTTCTGCCTCTTCTGTATCCAGCATCTCTTTCAATTGATTTCGAGCTCTGAATAAACGTGTCATTACCGTGTTTTTGTTGAGATCGAGAATGTCCGCTATCTCATCACCACTAAACCCACCAATGACTTGTAAGAAGAGCGGTTCACGGTAGTCAATTTCAAGTTTCATGATCTGAGCTTGCAACCACAGATGTTGATGGTGCGGGTCATCACTGACACTAGCATCGTTACCATGATCATCGATATCAACCAGATCAAATTGTTTACGTTCAAAACGTCGAGCGTTCTCGCGTCTCAAGATAGTAATCAGCCAAGATTTAGCAGCTTTTTCATCTTGTAGGCTATCGAGTGACTTCCATGCACGAAGGCAAGTCTCTTGCACTAAATCCTCGGCAATGCTTTTGTCTTTACATAACCAATAGGCGTAGCGAAAGAGGTCACGATGATAGGCACGCACGAGTGCTTCGTATTTTCTTTGTTTGTCCATATCAGAGTTGACCGGACGCTTGGCTGTTTTCTTTCCAAACATTTTTATTATTGACACACGAGCCTCCATAATTGCTCTGCGTATAGCTGTCTCTATACGTTGTGCTTCGTTTTTATATTCTGTTTCGTTTTCAGAGCGAACGATCGGCAGGAATTCGTAAAATCACATTAAAATTGATCTACTTCAAAATCTAAGGCCTCGAACAAGTTATAGTACACCTTGTCGTCTAGTTAGTCATTCGTGGCTAGCATGTTGAGCAAGACGACACTTCCTTTTGAAGGCTGACTTTACTTTCTCCTAATCAGGAAACTGATTATTTCAATTGGCGTCAAGTTAATTGCTTTATACACATTCCAACCACACAGCTTTGTGTGGTTTTTTTTTGCCTCAAGAAAACTATTCCCTACAAAGCGATAACAGTATTTGCTTACGCTAGTTTAGCCTCTTACGACAACCTTTCCCCCTAAAAGATTCGCCTGAATTTGCAGTTATATTTTCAAACAGTGAGATACTCGTATCACGTTTATTTAAACGCTCGTTTGATTTAATTAACAACTTCTTTACAATGATTCAGGTCAGACCTCTTAACTTTAAGGAGAAACCATGGGCAAACAGGAAGTCAAAACGCGTTCTGGAGAACGTGTTGCCGTTGTCGCTGGGTTACGAACCCCATTCGCTCGTCAGAGCACAGAATTTAGTCAAGTGCCTGCGGTCGACTTAGGCAAAATGGTTGTGAGCGAAATGCTTGCAAGAACTGATGTCGACCCTGCGCTTATCGAACAAGTTGTGTTCGGCCAAGTCGTGCAAATGCCAGAAGCGCCGAATATTGCGCGTGAAATCGTGTTGGGCACCGGCATGGACATCAATACTGATGCCTACAGTGTCACACGAGCATGTGCGACCAGCTTCCAAGCGGCAGTCAACGTGACCGAAAGCATTATGGCTGGCGCAATTGATGTCGGTATTGCGGGCGGTGCGGACTCTTCTTCTGTATTGCCTATCGGTGTTTCGAAAAAGTTAGCGGCAAATCTATTAGCGCTGAGTAAAACGAAAACTATGGGTCAAAAGCTGAAAATTCTTAAAACGCTTTCCGTAAAAGATTTGATGCCAGTACCACCTGCAGTTGCAGAGTACTCGACCGGTTTATCCATGGGACAAACGGCTGAGCAAATGGCTAAGACGCATGGTATTACTCGCGAAGCTCAAGACGCCCTTGCTCACCGTTCTCACTCTTTGGCTTCTCAGGCATGGAAAGAAGGCAAGATTAAAGGCGAAGTGATGACGGCCTTCCCGGCGCCTTACAAAAAGTATCTAGCGGAAGACAACAACATTCGCCACGACTCAACGGTTGAAGGTTACGCCAAGCTGCGCCCTGCATTTGATAGAAAGTACGGCAGTGTAACCGCTGCTAATGCAACGCCGCTGACTGATGGCGGTGCTGCAGTGATGTTGATGCGCGAAGGTAAAGCGAAGGAGCTAGGCCTAGAAGTACTTGGCTATATTCGTGGTTATGCGTTCTCAGCGATTGGTGTTGAAACAGATATGCTGATGGGCCCGACGTATGCGACCTCACAAGTATTGAAGAATACAGGTTTAGATTTGTCAGACTTAACACTGATCGAGATGCACGAAGCATTCGCTGCCCAAGTTTTGGCTAACGTTAAAATGTTTGCGAGCGATGAGTTTGCACAGAAGAATCTTGGCCGCGATAAAGCGATCGGTGAGATTGATATGGAGAAGTTCAACGTGCTGGGTAGCTCGATTGCTTACGGACACCCGTTTGCGGCGACTGGCGCGCGCATGATGACTCAAACACTACGTGAACTGAAACGTCGCGGTGGCGGCTTGGCACTGAACACAGCTTGCGCGGCTGGTGGTTTAGGTGCAGCAATGATCTTGGAGGTAGAATAATGTCTACGACTCTTGATGCAACAACAGAAAAAGAAACAGTCGCTCAACCAGATTCAACGTCTGCGACTGAATCAACCAAAAAGAAAGCGACAGCATTTACTCTTAATATCGATGAGCAAGATATTGCTTGGTTAGCGATTGATGTACCAAACGAGAAAATGAACACGCTGCAAGCGGCTTTTGCTGAAGAAATGAAAGCCATCTTCGAGCAGCTAAAAGAAAAGCAGAGCCGAGTTAAGGGCCTAATCGTTCATTCCCTTAAGCCAGATAACTTTATCGCTGGCGCTGATGTAAGAATGCTTGATGCGTGTAAAACGGCTGACGAAGCACAGTCTCTAGCTCGCCAAGGGCAGGAGATGTTCCAAACTCTGTCTGCACTACCGTACCCAGTGGTCGCAGCGATTCATGGCCCATGTTTAGGTGGTGGTTTAGAGCTCGCACTGGCGTGTGATTACCGTGTATGTACCGATTCAGATAAGACTCGTCTTGGCCTGCCAGAAGTTCAACTAGGCCTGTTACCAGGATCTGGCGGCACACAACGCCTTCCTCGCCTTATCGGTTTGTTACCATCGCTCGACCTAATCCTTACGGGCAAGCAACTGCGCGCTAAGAAAGCGAAATCGCTCGGTGTTGTGGATGCTTGTGTGCCTGAAACTATCCTGCTTGAAGTCGCTAAAAGTTTTGTTGAAAAGAATACGGGCAGTAAAAAAGGTAAGCGTCTTGCGTCTAAAAGCCAAGCTTCGACTAAAGAAAAACTGATTTCACGCACGGGCCTAGGTCGTAAGGTGATTTTTGAACAGGCTTCAAAGAAGACCAATCAGAAAACACTCGGCAATTACCCAGCAGCCGATGCGATTCTTGATGTGATTCGTTATGGCTTAGAGAACGGTTTTGACAAAGGCCTTCAGTACGAAGCCAAGCGCTTCTCTGAACTGGTGATGACGACACAATCTAAAGCTCTTCGTTCTATTTTCTTTGCAACCACAGAAATGAAAAAAGAACATGGTGCAGACGCAGAACCAAAAGCGGTTAAGCGTGTTGGCGTGCTAGGCGGTGGCCTAATGGGGGCGGGTATTAGCCACGTTAGTGTCGCTAAAGCGAAAGTCCCCGTTCGTATCAAAGACGTATCCAATGAAGGTGTGCTGAACGCACTAAATTACAACTATAAGTTGTTCGATAAACAGCGTAAGCGTCGTATTCTGAGCCGAGCTGACCTTGAAAGTAAGATGCTTCAACTGTCTGGTGGAATTGATTTTACAAGCTTTAACCACACAGATGTGGTGATTGAAGCGGTATTTGAAGATCTCGACCTTAAGCAGTCGATGGTTGCGGACATCGAAGCTAATGCCAAGCCAGAGACGATCTTCGCGACCAACACATCTTCGCTACCAATCCATAAGATCGCGGAGAAGGCGAAGCGACCAGAAAATGTGGTCGGTCTTCACTACTTCAGCCCTGCAGAGAAAATGCCTCTAGTTGAAGTTATCCCTCATGAAACAACCTCAGAAGAGACGATTTCGACGGTGGTTGCATTAGCGAAGAAGCAAGGCAAAACTCCGATTGTTGTTAAAGATACAGCGGGTTTCTATGTGAACCGTATCCTTGCGCCGTACATGAATGAAGCAGCACATCTGCTATTGGCAAATGAGCCGATTGAAAAGCTCGACAGCACGTTATTGGACTTCGGTTTCCCGGTTGGCCCAATTACCTTGTTAGATGAGGTAGGTGTCGATATCGGTGCGAAGATCATTCCGATTTTAGTGAATGAGCTTGGCGATCGTTTCCAAGGCCCTGATGTGTTCGATATTCTTTTGAATGACAACCGTAAAGGCCGTAAGAGCGGCAAAGGTTTCTACACTTACAAAGGGAAGAAGAAGGAAGTTGATAAGTCAGTTTACAAGCTGCTTAAGCTGCAACCAGATCCTAAGTTGAGCGATAACGATATCGCGATGCGCTGTGTGTTACCTATGCTTAACGAAGCGGTTCGTTGTTTGGACGATGGCATTATCCGCAGTCCTCGTGATGGCGATATTGGCGCTATTTTCGGTATCGGTTTCCCTCCATTCCTAGGTGGTCCTTTCCGTTATATGGATCAAATCGGCATTAAGTCACTGGTTGAGATGATGAATGACTTCGCTAAGAAGTACGGTGATCGTTTTGCGCCATGTGATGGCCTACTGACACGCGCTGGTTTGGATGAGTCTTTCTACAAGTAACTCTCTATAAAAGTAACTTTCAAGCACATTGATTATCAAGCCCGTATCAAGCAATTGATACGGGCTTTTTTAGTTTATTCTGGTTTGTATTCCAGTCTTATTAACCAAGCTGGCAGTCTTTAGGTCGTAACTGAAACTCATCAATCGAGCCTATTTCCACACCCGCCGACAGCTTCTCTTCGTCCTGATGAGCATTACCGTGAGCGTGCATAATTAGACGATTGGCCGTGCGTGGCTTCAGTTGGCTAACCACAAAACGCATCATGTCCGAGCGAGTCAACTCTTTAAGCTCTTCCAATACACGCTCTCTTTGGTTGAACTCAATATCTTTATTACCTATAGCAACCCATAAGCGCTGAGCACGACCGCGCAAAGTCGTATCAGGCGTTGAAATTTGATTCCAGAGACCGCGTTTACTGCTGTGCCATTGGTAGTCATTCAGCTCCAACAGCACCATGTAAAAGGCATTGAGGAACTCATCTATTGAGGCTAACAAGTCTGCCGGAGCGGCATTTGGTGATTGCACGTACAACACAATACCTGGATGTCGGTTGAGCGGCATATTGCCAGTGCCGACCATATAGCCTAGCTGCTGCTTGGTACGAATCTCATGGAAGAAGGTGGCTGACATCAAATGGTTGGCCAATGAATACAGCGCAATATTTTTAGGTGAAATATCAGCACATTGGTAGTAAACCACGATGGCAGAATCATCCTGATTACACATGACTTCACGCTGGAAGCTACCATTTTCACCCAGCATGATTAGCGGTCGCAGTGACTCTTCATAAGCTTGATCTTGGACACGTAATGTATCTTTTAACGTTTCAGCCATCTTGAGAGCATCCGCTTGCCTCCAATCGCCATACACAAACATCTCAACATGAAGTTCGGCTAATATCGATTGAACAAATGAGGACAACTCATCGACTTCAATAGTATCTAGCGCTTCAATTAGAACCGAATAAGGAGGGTTATTTGGTTGCAGTATCCCAGTCATGGCATTAAACAGTTGTGAAAGAGGGCGATCTTGCGACGCATTGCTCCAACCCCTAAGCAGTTGGTGCTTAATGGTTTCGAAGCGGGCTGGACTAAATTCACGAGCTTGAAAGCGTTCAAGGATCATATTTAGCAATTGCGGTTGCTTTTCGCTAAATCCAGAAAGAGTCAGGGTTACCCCTCCTTGATGGGTATACATATTGTAACCCATACCCGCGATTTCAGCTTGATAGGTATCTTTCTCTAGAGAATCCAAAAACATCTCTACACATAAGCGTGTTTTGACGATGTTTCTAGGACTGGCTACTGAATGTGGGCTATCGATAGCGATATAAACGACACCTTTTGGTACTCGAAATTGATGGTCTTGCAGGTGCCACAGTTTAAATCCATCCAACTTTTCTAATAGTAGAGGATACTTAGCGTCACCTTCGAGCTCTGCCGGATCCAAGTCGTAGCAAATAAATGGGTTTTTGCTTGGAAGCTCAAACTGCCAACCAGGATTAATGCACATAAAGCTTTGAGTTTGCTCTGGGCTAAAAGGTGTCACTGAGTAGGGCGTGTAGTACCATTTTGCTTTTCTATCATACTCGAAGCCTTGAGCCACAATGGTCGCGCGCATGTTGTCGGCGGTTAAGTAGGGGAGTAAAGAACGCTGTAATTCGTCATCGAAATGTGACATTTTATAGTCGCCATATACCACATCTTGTTTTTGATAGTGTTGCATGTTGAGCACCAGATGGCTGACTAAATCAAGTGGCCTTGCTGGCTCTTGAAAGCGGAACGCTGATTCTAACACAGCGCGTTTTTCTAGATAACGCCACTCTTCAATGCCCTGCTGTTTAATCAACTTGATGTATTGAAACACTGCTTGGATGATGTTATCGGTTTTGGTTAAACCTTCGATGGTCAACGAGCAACTGACGGTGAAATCACGATAGTTACTGCCACTTGCGCCACCACCGGCTGAGAGAGAAGTGATCCAACCTTTCTCTTTCAACTGCATCATTAAACTGCCTTCACCTTCGTAACCTAAAAGGTGAGCAAAGAACGACAAGGGCTTAACGCCGTAGTGTTCGTCCATGCTTGGCATAGGAAAGGTGAGTATGAGTTTGCGTACTTCTTTTATTGGTTCGACGTGTACTTGAACGCCTGTGCTTAACTCGCCAATAATTGGTTCTTGAACTTTTTTACCTTGCAGGTTGTGATTGGTAATTGAGCTAAAGCGTTCCTCAACCCAGCCTTGCATTTTATCTAATGATTGATCGCCAGACAGTGTCAGCGTCATTAGGTCTGCAGAATATTGTTGCTGGTGGAACGATAAGATCTCTTGGCGAATCGTCTCACCGTCTCTGTCTCCTAACGTATCGATATTACCGACAGAAAACTTCGAGAATGGATGATTGCGATTCACCAGCTCTTTGGTCACTTGGTACAAGCGTCGTGAATCGTCGTTGAGTTTCATTTTATATTCTGAATCAACCGCTTGACGTTCTTTATCTAATGCTTCTTCATTGAACAGGGGAGCAGTAAAAAATTGGCTGAAGCGATCGAGTGCGGTTTCAAATGCATTCAATTCAACATCAAAAAAGAAGCAGGTGTGCTCTGTGCCCGTCCATGCATTGTTGCTACCGCCATGTTGGCTGATAAAGCTTTGGAACTCTCCGACCTTTGGGTACTTTTCAGTTCCCAAAAATAGCATATGCTCTAAGTAGTGAGCTAAACCCTCTCGGTCTGTAGGGTCATCAAAGTGCCCCACATTAACGGCGAGTGCGGCTGCGGCTTTTTGAGCATTTGGGTCCTGAACTAACAGTACGCGTAACCCGTTATTTAAGGTTATGTAACGGTATTGATGTTCATCATTGGGGCTTAAGTGCACAGGAGCATCTCCAGAGAAGGTGGTTTTTAAATTATGTACCCGATGATTCGGCGTGCAAACGTTGTGATCATTTTTTGGGATATGAAGAGATTTTTAGCGACTTAAAAATCATCTTTTATCGATTTTTATCAGTAATTTATTTTCTTTTAATAAGATTGTTAAGAAAGTCGAACTCTTTAGCAAGTGACTTGATATAATTATTTATATAGACTGCGTTTTCTCTGGACTGAGAGCCAAACGCTAAGTAGCGTATCGTTGATATGGGATATATCAACTCTCGAAATGTTACGTAGACAGGATTGAGCATGAAAGTATTCATAATGCGCCACGGTGAAGCAGAAAATTTTGCAAACTCTGATGCAGAGCGTGCGTTAACTCAGCGCGGTAAAATGGCGTCTCTTGCGGTCGCGCAAGCGGCAAATGAGCAAGGCATAAGTCAATTTGATAAAGTACTGGTAAGCCCCTACTTAAGAGCACAAGAAACGTGGTTAGAGATCTCTCAGGTGTTTTCTGCAAAGAAAGTTGAAACCTGTGATGATATTACTCCTTATGGAATGTCTGACGACGTGTTTGATTTGACCTTAGCGATGACGGAAGTGGAAAAGCTAGAGACTGTTTTATTTGTGTCTCATTTACCTTTAGTGGGCTACTTAACTGCGGAGTTCGCAACAGGTATGGCGCCACCTATGTTTCCGACTTCAGGTTTGGCCTGTATCGACTTTGAGCTAGAGACACAAAGAGGCGAGTTACTTTGGAATATTAATCCATAGGCGAGGCTTTAGAGAAGCTGCATGCTGAAAGGTAACAAAGAAAAGGGTATCCCAATTATTTGAGATACCCTTTGCTGTATTTGACGTTGGAATTCTTAACAGGCCAACAGATCATTTCTCAGGGATCGAAATTAAAACCAACAGTGCACCATGGCCACCAAACTCTAATGGCGCTTGATGAAAAGCCATTATGTCCGGGTGCTGCGCTAACCACAAAGGCACCTTTTGTTTAAGGATGTGTTTACCAATACCATGTTGAACGCAGGCACACGCCACGCTCTCTTTTACGCAGTGGGCAATCATTGCACCTAATTCGCGTTTCGCTTCTTGTTGAGTCATACCGTGCATATCGAGATACACATCTGGTACGTAGACACCACGACGCAGGCGCTTCACCTCATATTTAGAGACATCATCACGCGCATAACGTGTTGGGCCGTCTTCGCTAAGGTGCGGAATAAATTCATCCGAGAAATAAAACTCGCTGTCACTGGCTTGTCTCGCCGTTCGCGTAATTTCTTTTTGCTTGGCATTTCTTTTTGGCTGCTGGACTATGGTATCCTGTCGCAACTTTTTAACGCCCTTTACTGCATCATTGAATAGGGCGAAATCGTCATCGAAGTCGGTGTCTTTTTTGCTCATCAGGTTATGAATTCTAATTAGAAACGTAATTAGCGGTATTGTAGCGCTTTTCGGAGACAATTTTGGATAAGATTTTTGTAGAAGAAGCGGTATCAGAACTACACACGCTTCAAGATGTGATTCGTTGGACTGTTAGCCGCTTTAATGCAGCGGGCCTATTTTATGGTCACGGCACTGATAACGCGTGGGATGAGGCGGTACAACTTATTTTACCTACTCTTTATCTGCCGATTGATGTTCCTTCGCATGTGATGAACTCTCGTTTAACAAGCAGCGAACGTCTGCGTATTGTTGAGCGCGTGATCAAGCGTATCAATGATCGTACACCAACGGCTTACCTAACCAACAAAGCTTGGTTCTGTGGCCTTGAGTTCTTTGTTGACGAGCGTGTTCTTGTGCCTCGTTCTCCAATTGGTGAGCTGATCGAAGCTCAATTTCAACCTTGGTTAACTGAAGAACCTGTTCGTATCATGGATATGTGTACGGGTAGTGGCTGTATTGCGATTGCATGTGCTCATGCTTTCCCTGATGCAGAAGTGGATGCGATTGATATCTCTACTGACGCACTTCAAGTTGCAGAGCAGAACGTTCAAGATCACGGCATGGAGCAACAAGTGTTCCCAATCCGTTCAGATCTTTTCCGTGATTTGCCAAAAGAAAAATACAACCTGATCGTATCGAATCCACCTTACGTGGACGAAGAAGATATGAACAGCCTGCCAGATGAGTTCACACACGAACCAGAACTTGGCCTAGCTGCAGGTACAGACGGACTTAAATTGGTTCGCCGCATCTTAGCAAACGCACCAGACTACCTAACTGATGATGGTATTCTGATCTGTGAAGTTGGCAACTCAATGGTTCATATGATGGATCAGTACCCAGAGCTTCCATTCACTTGGATTGAATTCTCAAACGGTGGTCACGGTGTATTCATGATCACTCGCGAGCAGTTAGTGGCTTGCGCAGATGAGTTCTCTATCTACAAAGACTAAGCTTTGTATCGAAAAAGCTTTTTTGATTAGATTCGGGTTACCTTCGTTATTAGAGAAACCCGCTCTGTATTAATTTAAACGCCATGCAGCAATGCATGGCGTTTTTTATTGCCTACATTTTGGATATCGGGGCTTAGCGTTGAGGATTCGTTGCATATTATTTAGTTGCTTAATATGAATAACTATCACATATTAACGGTCAATGTTTAGTCGTTTTAGTGAGTTAAGGAGAATTCGCGATGAGCTTTGATACATGGATTTATTATTTATTAGCGGTGCTGATCTTAACGGCTTCGCCCGGGCCAAGCTCTTTATTATGCATGACCAAAGGTGTGCAATCTGGCTTTAAATTATCGATATTTACCGCGCTGGGTAGCTTAACTGCGATTACTGGAATTCTAACCTTATCGTTTACCGGGCTAGGGGTGATTATTGCTTCGTCTGAAATGGTATTTAATGTCATAAAATGGACTGGTGCGGCTTATCTTATTTATCTCGGTTGGAAGTCGCTACGGTCAAGTCAGCAAGATTATGACAACCTGTCGACTCAACAATCCGATTCTAAATCTGTTAAAGAAAGTGCTGCGCAGCATTACTTAAGTGGTTTCATTGTTGGTGCGAGCAATCCCAAAGCTATCCTATTTTTTACCGCACTTTTCCCTCAGTTTATTGACCCTTCGATAGCGATATTTCCTCAATTTGTGGTGTTCGCTTTGACCTTCGTTGTCATGGAATTGTCTTGGTTATTGGTCTACGCCTACCTAGGTGCAAAATCATCAACTTGGTTATTTGCCAAGGGTCGAGCCAAGGTATTTAACCGTGTTACAGGGGGCGTGTTTATTGGTGCAGGAGCGCTACTTTCGACGACAAGCCGAGCATAACTTTTCGATTTATCAAAGGGCTGAATAGTTACAGAAAATTCTTAATGCTGTCATAAAAGGTTAATATTAATATGCTTGCTGATTTTATCGAAAAGCCGATATATTGTAGTTACACCATCACGTTCTCAAGGAGAGACATATGCAGCATCAAGAAATGATTCAACACAGTAACTTTGGCGTTATCAGCCGCACTTGGCTTTTCTCTACCCTGTCTCTAGTGGGTATTCTTGCTCTAATGTAGTCAGCTTTATGGCTCTATATTTTTAGTTTTTATTATGAACACACTTGTTAAAAAGTCTTCAAAGTTAGAACTCTTCCTCTCTTAAATGTGGCTCTTCTCATCAGGCTAGCCACTTAACCTTTTTCTCTGAATAATCTCTTTGTCTGATTAACCCCTTACCTGAAAAGACTCACTGCATAACCTGATCTGAAGTTGTTATTAAACTGTGATAATCTTAAGTTATCTTTTATCTACAGTGTATCTCTCATGTCTGTCTGGGATTCTATTTCATTTAACAATCGATTTACTGCATTACCTCGACTGTTCTATACCCCAATTCAACCTACACCGCTCAGCAATGTCCAATGGCTCGCATGGAACCATAACCTTGCGGATGAACTCGGCTTTCCGTCATTTGATGATGCTTCAGAGGAATTGCTTGAGACGTTGTCGGGCAAGGTTGAACCTGAGCAGTTTTCGCCTGTAGCAATGAAATACGCAGGTCACCAGTTTGGCTCTTATAACCCTGATTTAGGTGATGGAAGGGGGCTGTTATTAGCTCAAATTGTCGCTAAAAGTGGTGAAACGTTCGATTTACACCTCAAAGGTGCAGGTAAAACGCCTTATTCTCGTATGGGGGATGGACGCGCTGTTATTCGATCAACGGTTCGCGAGTACTTATGTAGCGAAGCGATGGCGGGGCTTAATATCCCAACCACACGTGCATTAGCCATGATGACCAGTGACACGCCAGTTTATCGTGAGAAGCAAGAGTGGGGCGCATTGTTGGTGCGTGCTGCTGAGTCACATATCCGTTTCGGTCACTTTGAACACCTGTTTTATACCAATCAGTTGGCAGAACATAAATTACTGGCTGATAAAGTCATCGAATGGCACTTCCCAGAATGCCTCGATGAAGAGAAACCCTACGCAGACATGTTTAATGAGATTGTCGATCGTACTGCGGAAATGGTCGCGTTGTGGCAAGCGAATGGTTTTGCTCATGGCGTGATGAACACCGATAACATGTCGATTATCGGGCAAACATTCGATTACGGGCCATTCGCCTTCCTTGACGAATACGACCCTCGCTTGATCTGTAATCACTCGGATTACCAAGGGCGCTATGCCTTTAATCAGCAACCAAGAATAGGGCTTTGGAACCTGTCGGCACTGGCTCACTCACTTTCTCCGCTGGTTGATAAGGCCGACTTAGAGGCGGCTTTAGAGCAGTACGAACCACAAATGAACGGTTATTTCAGTCAGATGATGCGTCGTAAATTGGGGCTGCTTTCGAAACAAGAAGGCGACAGTCGTTTGTTCGAATCTATGTTCGAGCTGATGTCACAAAATAAAGTCGACTACCCAAGGTTCTTTAGAACGCTGTCTAACCTAGACACCTTGTCGCCACAAAAAGTGATTGATTTGGTTATCGACCGAGAGGCCGCAAAACTGTGGGTAGATAACTACTTACAACGCTGCGAACTGGAAGAGGGTTCAGTCGCCGAGCGCTGCGAAAAGATGAGGCAAGTAAACCCTAAATTCATCCTTAGAAACTACCTAGCTCAGCTAGCTATCGACAAAGCAGAGCGCGGTGATAGCAGTGATATTGACGCTTTGATGGTGGTACTGGCTGACCCTTATGCGGAACACCCGGATTATGAATACCTGGCGGCTCTACCTCCTGAGTGGGGTAAAGCCATGGAGATCAGCTGCTCTTCATAACCAACCAATAGCGGATTAAGCCCTAAAGATTCAGATAGAGGTCACTAAGTTGTGATCTTTATCTGTTTGTTCTTCTAACTTTACAAACATGTCAATAATCAAACAATCGGCCAGCCTATACACTATGTGAATAAGTTGTAAATTTAATAGGTTTGGGCGATGCCAACAAATACTCGAATTCTCGTGGTGGATGATGATCAAGAAATCCGCGAGCTGCTGGAAGAGTACCTCACAAAATCTGGTTTCGATGTTTCTTCTGTGGGAGACGGTGTTGAACTAGAAGCTCATCTGCAAAACCAAGGTTATCCAGATCTGATTCTGCTTGATGTGATGCTACCCGGTGACGACGGTTTTACCTTGTGTCAACGCGTCCGTAAGCAATCGAATGTGCCTATCATCATGCTGACTGCCGTATCGGATGAAACCGACCAGATTATCGGCTTAGAAATTGGTGCTGATGATTACATTGCCAAGCCGTTTAGCCCTCGTCAGTTAATGGCGCGTATCAAAGCGTTATTACGCCGCGTTCAAGTGGTGGATGACAAGCCAAGTGATGCACTGCCAAAGCAAATCGTTTTTGGTGATTGGACGCTTGATACGTTAGCGCATCGAATTTCCCACAATGAACACTCGGAAGAGTTGGACTTGTCGGGTAGTGATTTTTCTCTGTTGATGTTGTTCTTAACCCGCCCTAACGAAGTTCTCGACCGTGACACTATCTCATTCGCGACCAGAGGCCGTGAAGCGTTGCCTTTTGAGCGAGGCATTGATGTGCAGCTTAGTCGTCTGAGAAGCCGATTGGGCGACAGTGGCAAGTATCCTCACTACATCAAAACCATGCGCGGCAATGGCTATATCCTCGCTGTGCCTGTTCAGTATGAACACTGATAATCAAGTGCTGTTAATGAACGCCTTGCCAATGAAGTACTTCCTATGAACTGGATGAGTCGGTTAAAGCCCAACTCCTTGGTCGCAAGAACCTTGTTGTTGACCTTGTTAGCTGTGGTGATTGCTCAAGGTATCGCAACGTCTATTTGGTATAGCGAATCCAAACATAAAGAACTGGAAGGCATTCGTTCGGCTTCATCGAGCATGGCGAACATGTTTGCTTCAACGGTGGCTTTCTTTCAGTCTTTGCCCGTCAAATATCGCCATATCGTGTTAGACCAAATTAGAAATATGGGCGGGACGCGTTTCTTTGTCTCTTTCAATAAAGAGGCGCTGATTGTCGAGCCGATACCCGATACTCGCTTAAAAACCGCCTCGATAGAGGCCATACAAAGTGTGTTGAGTAACAAGCTCAATAAAGTAGAATCAGTGCGGGTTGATTTTTCTCGTCCTGAACACCTTCGCTTGCTCAAAAATGACATCTATTTAAGCGATCTCCCGCGATCTTGGGCACATCATACTTTAACGTTAGAACCGCTGAATCCACCCATTCTGGTTGTACAAATCGAATTGACCAGTCACGAATGGGTATACATTGCGGCATTGTTGCCTGCTCCATATGTGAAACTCGACGATACGATTCTTGGCAGAGAGCAGGTGATCTTCTTAGTTTCTTCAACGCTTATTCTGCTGGTTCTAACTTACTTGATGATTCGTCGCCAAGTGCGTCCTCTGAAAAAGTTAGCAAGAGCAGCTAATGAGATGAGTATGGACATTCAGCAACCCCAACTGAAAGAAGAAGGGGCGACTGAACTGGTCACCGCAACCCGAGCCTTTAATCGCATGCAGCAACGGATTCGTCGCTATGTTGCCGACCGAGAGCACCTTTTTTCTGCGATCTCCCATGACTTAAAGACACCAATAACACGTCTAAGATTGCGTGCAGAGTTGTTGGAGAGTGAAGTAAAGAAAGACAAGTTCAACAAAGATCTTGATGAGCTTGAGATGATGGTCAAAGGTGCTTTGCAAGCGGTAAGAGACACCGATCTACACGAGAACAATGCCATTATTGACCTCAATGAAATGGTGCTCTCTGTGATTGAATCTCATAACCAGTACCAAACGAAGGTAGAGTTCGAACCGGTCGTCATTGAGCCATTGGTCGCTAAACCACTGGCGATAAAGCGTGTACTGACCAACTTAATCGATAACGCAGTTAAGTATGGTTCCTCAGCAGTTGTTGAAATCAGTGGTGATGAGTTTTGGGTTATTGTCACTATTCAAGACCGTGGTAACGGTATTCCAGAAGGCAAGCTAGAGTTAGTTTTTGAACCTTACTTTAGGTTAGCAACGGATGATCAAGGACATGGACTTGGCCTAGGGATCTGCCGAAATATCCTACACGGACACGGCGGAGATCTCATTATTCGCAACTCCTCTCAAGGTGGCTTAGAAGCCAAAGTCTATATCCCGACAGGCTTAGAAGTGTAATGTAACAATTGTGTTACATAAGGCTTACCTTTTGTTTCAATCCTAAAAATCAAAATAAGTAGACTCTTTATTGAACCGGACGTCGAGTCCGCTAAACATGGAAGATTATAATGAAAATCAATAAAACCCTACTTACTCTATCTCTTCTTGCAGCCTCAACATTTTCTCAAGCCGGTGAAGTGGAAGTACTTCACTGGTGGACTGCCGGTGGCGAGGCGAAATCCGCAGCGGTACTGAAAGAGATGATTGAAGAACAAGGTCATACTTGGAAAGATTTCGCTGTTGCTGGTGGCGGCGGTGAAAGTGCGATGACTGTTTTGAAAACTCGAGCAGTGTCGGGCAATCCTCCATCTGCCGCGCAGATCAAAGGTCATGATATTCAAGAGTGGGGTGGTTTAGGTTTTCTAACGTCTCTCGATGCAACGGCGAAACAAGAAAAATGGGATGAGCTACTGCCAGAAGTTGTCACTAAAGTGATGAAGTGGGACGGAGAATATGTGGCGGTTCCTGTCAACGTTCACCGTGTTAACTGGCTATGGGCGAACCCTGTTGTTTTAGAAAAATCAGGCGTGACGGTTCCAACTACGTTAGATGAGTTCTTTGTTGCCGCAGACAAGATTAAAGCGGCTGGCTTCATTCCACTGGCTCACGGTGGTCAACCTTGGCAAGACGCGACCGTATTCGAAGCGGTGGCTCTTGATGTTCTAGGCAGTGAAGATTACAACAAAGCGTTCGTTGATCTGGATATGGACGTGTTATCTGGCGATAAAATGGTGGAAGTGTTCACCAAGTTCAAAAAGATGCGTGACTACATCGACAGCAACTCTCCAGGTCGTGATTGGAACGTAGCAACTTCAATGGTTATCAATGGCGAAGCCGCGATGCAGATCATGGGTGACTGGGCGAAAGGCGAATTTACTGCGGCAGGCAAAGTACCGGGTAAAGACTACATCTGTGCTCCGGCTCCAGGTACTGATGGTCAATTCACTTTCAACATCGATAGCTTTGCGTTCTTTGAGCTGAGTGACAAAGAGAACCAAGAAGCGCAGCAAGATTTAGCGAAAACCATTCTTACTAAAGATTTCCAAGAAGTCTTCAACCTTAACAAGGGTTCTATCCCTGTACGTCTAGATATGGACATGTCTAAGTTCGACCAATGTGCGTTGGATTCAATGGCTACCTTCAAAGCGAGTGCGGAATCTGGCGATCTTGTTCCAAGTATGGCTCATGGCCTAGCGACAACAAGCTACGCTCAAGGCGCTATCTATGACGTGGTAACCAACTTCTTCAACGAAAAAGATGCCGATCCAAAAGAAGCGGCGGCTAAGTTAGCGAAAGCAGTGAAGGCGGCTATCTAATCTAACTTGATAAGCGACACACAATGCACGTCAGTGACGGGTTGTGTTGCTTTACCAAACCCCCAGGGTAGGTAGGCTCGTAGGGAGCCTATCTACTCTTCACTCCCAATTCTGATATGCGTGATGCTGATGTGGTGCCGAAAGGTAAGCCATCGGCTCGATTGTGCAACAAGGATAAGTTATGGAGCATGTTTTGACTGAGTCGACTCCAAAACCCACAAGGAGCCAGCCTGCACCGAAACCGAGTTTTGCTGACAGGTTGCAACATTGGTTACCTAAAATAGTACTGGCGCCGACCGCGTTAGTGACCGTGGTGTGTATCTACGGCTATATATTTTGGACGGCAGCGCTGTCGTTCACTAACTCTCGATTTCTGCCAAGTTTTAACTTCGTTGGTTTAACCCAATATGAAAAGCTGATGGATAACGATCGCTGGATCACCTCAATCACCAACCTCGGTGTGTTTGGTTTTCTATTTATGGCGATTGCCATCTTACTTGGTGTTGGTTTAGCGGTATTGCTTGACCAGAACATCCGCCAAGAAGGGGCGATTCGTACTATCTATCTCTACCCAATGGCGTTGTCATTCATTGTGACAGGTACGGCGTGGAAATGGATTCTTAATCCAGGTCTTGGTATTGAAAAGCTGATGCAAGATTGGGGATTCACTGACTTCAAATTTGATTGGCTAGTCGACTCTGAAATGTCGGTGTATACCTTGGTTATCGCGGCACTTTGGCAGTCTTCAGGGTTTGTGATGGCGATGTTCTTAGCCGGTCTGCGTGGCATCGATTCATCAATCATCAAAGCGGCACAAATTGATGGAGCAAGCTTACCCACTATCTATCTCAAAATCATTCTGCCTTGCTTGCGCCCTGTGGTTTTCAGCGCGGTGATCATCACGTCACACATTGCGATTAAGAGCTTCGACCTTGTGACCGCAATGACGGCGGGTGGCCCGGGCTATTCATCGGATCTACCTGCACTATTCATGTACGCCCACTCTTTTACTCGTGGTCAAATCGGCCTTGGTGCTGCCAGTGCCATGATGATGCTTGCTGGTATTTTAGCGATTCTCGTGCCTTATCTTTACTCTGAACTTAGGGAGAAAAAGTCATGATGAATAACGTCAACTTTGCTCGAATCTTTATCTATTCAGCACTGCTTTTCTTCTGTTTAGTGTATCTAATGCCATTGTTCGTGATGGTGCTGACCTCATTCAAAACTCTGCCTGATATCAAGGCGGGTAATTTGATGAGCTTGCCGAAAGAGTGGGTGTTCGATGCTTGGTATAAAGCGTGGGATACGGCTTGTACGGGCGTGAAATGTGAAGGCATCAAAGGCTACTTCTGGAACTCATTCCAAATGGTGATTCCTGCGGTTGCGATTTCAACATTGCTCGGTGCATTCAATGGTTATGTGGTGACGAAATGGCAATTTAGAGGTTCAAACCTGTTCTTTAGTTTGTTGCTTTTTGGCTGCTTTATTCCATTCCAAGTGGTGCTACTACCAATGGCAACCATGCTTGGCAAGATGGGTTTAGCGAACACCACGATTGGCTTGGTGATTGTCCACGTTATCTACGGCATGGCGTTTACCACACTGTTTTTCCGTAATTTCTACATTTCGATTCCCGATGAATTGATCATGGCGGCAAAGCTCGATGGTGCTGGCTTCTTTACCATCTTCTTCAAGATCTTATTACCGATCTCAACGCCAATCATCATGGTGACGGTGATCTGGCAGTTTACCGCTATCTGGAATGATTTCTTGTTCGGGGTGGTGTATTCGGGCTCAGAAACTCAGCCAATCACCGTGGCATTAAACAACTTAGTCAACACCAGCACTGGCGTTAAAGAATACAACGTCGACATGGCTGCCGCGATCATCGCCGCACTGCCAACGCTGTTGGTGTATGTCTTCGCAGGAAAATATTTTGTTCGTGGCCTAACGGCAGGATCAGTAAAAGGATAATTACCCATGGCAACATTAGATTTAAAACAGATCCGTAAAACCTATCGCAACGCGGACAACGAAACGTTAAAGGGCATCGACATTAGTATCGATTCGGGGGAATTTTTGATACTTGTCGGCCCTTCGGGGTGTGGAAAATCCACTTTAATGAACACCATTGCTGGGTTAGAAAACATTAGCTCGGGTGAAATCGTGATTGATGGTATAGACGTTGCACAGGTTGAACCTAAAGATCGCGACATTGCGATGGTATTCCAATCCTACGCGCTTTACCCAAACATGACGGTACGTGGCAATATCGCTTTCGGTCTGAAGATTCGCAAGATGCCTCAGGACGAGATCGATGCTGAAGTGAATCGAGTCGCTGAAATGCTGCAAATAGAACAGTTGCTTGATCGTAAGCCATCGCAGCTTTCTGGTGGTCAGCGTCAACGTGTCGCGATGGGCCGTGCTCTAGCTCGTCGCCCTAAGCTGTATCTGTTTGATGAGCCGCTTTCGAACTTGGATGCCAAGTTACGTGTTGAGATGCGTCATCAGATTAAGCGCTTGCACCAGAAGCTCAACACCACGATCGTTTATGTAACCCATGATCAGATCGAGGCAATGACACTGGCTGATCGCATCGCAGTAATGAAAGATGGCGAGCTACAGCAGCTCGGCACACCGCAAGAGATCTACACCAAACCCAACAATATGTTTGTGGCTGGCTTTATGGGTTCACCATCAATGAACTTCATTAAAACCATGGTGGACTTGGATGAGGAACAGAATCCGATTATTAAAGTGGTTGGTACTGCAGATCAAGAACACCATATTCGTTTGCCACAAAGTATGCGCGACCAAGACGGCAAAGAATTGGTGATAGGGCTGCGTCCAGAACACATTACCGAACAGGAAGGTGATGATGTTTCTGCCTCCACAAAGCTAGACTTACAGCTAGAGGTATTGGAACCGACAGGGCCAGATACCATTGCAATGGTTAAAGTGAATGACCAAGAAGTTGCGTGTCGATTGTCACCGGAATTTGAGGTATCAGTTGGGCAAATGGCGCCGCTTCATTTTGATTTATCAAAGGCGGTATTCTTCGATGCTCAAACCGAAGCGAGAATCGACTTCTAACTTCTAGTTGCTGAGTTAGTTTAACAACCTAACTTCATGTCTAAATCAAAGGTAGTATCACCAATTAGTCATAACTAACGTGATGCTGCCTTTTTCGTTGTTTTAGCTGCTTTTTATTCCTCACAAAAACAGAGGGATAACCAAGTTAAATGCTTTAACGGCAATAATATCGCGATTTAGTATCTCTTAGCTCTATAAAGCTGACGTAGAACAGCGTAGGATCGACTCAACTTTAGACCAAATACTAGGTTGCACTTTGGTGCATAAACAGAAGAATACATGAAACTAACAGCAAAACCCTCAGCTAGTAACGCTTTACTTATTTCTATAACGACACCGGACTTCAAAGGTGACGAAGCAAAAGAGTCTCTTGCCGAACTTGCTCGCTTAGTAACAACCCTAGGGTTTAAAGTGGTTGGTACTCAATCGCAGCACCACAGTTCAGCTCAACGACAAAACGTGTTGGGTGCTGGTAAGCTTGCGGAAATCGCTCATCTAACCGGTTACCAAGGTTCGATTGAAGAAGCAGAAGATGAAGACTTCCTTGATGAATCAGGTCTATTTGATTCAGAAATCGACGAGCTAGATTTTGATGATCTTCCAACGGGCAATTTCCAATACGGCGCCGCTGATGTTGTGGTCTTTGACTGTGATTTAAGCCCATCTCAACTGCGCACTGTTGAGGCGAGTTTGGGTGTGGAAGTATTTGACCGTACTGGCATCATCATCGAAATCTTCAGCCGTCACGCTCGTACTCGTACTGCTCGTCTGCAAGTTGATATCGCTCGTCTAAACTACTTAGTGCCGCGACTTCGTGAAACGGCTGAGGGTGATAAAGAGCGTCAAATGGGTCAGGGCGCCGGTGAAACTTCGCTAGAGCTAGACCGTCGTAACGTACGTGACCAAATTGCTGCGCTTAAACGTGAGCTAGTAAGCGTACAAGATGAAATGAAGACCCGACGCACAAGGCGCGCGGAGCTTTTCACTGTTGCTTTAGTTGGCTACACCAATGCTGGTAAATCTTCGATGATGCGTGCAATGACCGCAACCGAAGTGGTGGGTGAAGATAAACTGTTCGCAACGCTAGACACCACGGTTCGTGCGCTTCAGCCAATCACTCAACCGCGTATCCTTGTTTCAGATACAGTGGGTTTCATCAAGAAACTGCCACATGATCTGGTTGCATCATTCCACTCAACGCTAGCAGAAGCGCATGATGCTTCACTGCTTTTGTATGTGGTTGATGCTTCTGATGTTTCATTCCGCGCACAACTTGATGTGGTACACGACGTATTAGCACAAGTGGGCGTTGAAGGAAGTGAAAAGCTATTAGTGCTGAATAAGTGCGATAGATTGACTGAAGAACAGCAATTAGAGCTGATCGAAGAATTCCCAGATGCGATGCTAACGTCGACTCGTGATCCGCTAGATATTACGAAGCTGCACAAGTACATCGTTGGTGTTGCTGAAGAAGGCATGATCGAAGAAGAGATCACGATCCCTTATTCTGGCCAAGGCATCATCGGTGAGATTCGCTCAAACATGAGTGTGGTTAAAGAAGAGTACGACTATGAGTGTATTAAGTTGACCGTTCGCTCTAGTGAAATTGACTTAGCTCGACTGAAAAAGCGTATGCAGAAATCTTGATCGTCTATCTAATTTAGATAAGAACGTCCAAAGAAAAAGCGACCTAAGTGGTCGCTTTTTTATTGGTTGAGCTTAATTAACGCTGTATTGAAATGCCTATGCCATTCTTTGAGTTGGCTTCCAACGTGCTAGTTCTGGGTCAAGCTTGATACCTTGAGAGGTCAGCAGGTTAACACGTGCTAAGTAAGCCGCACCGTGCATCAAGTGCTTAGCAAGGTCGACTGCATTACGCTGTTGGTAATCGTCTAGGTAGCTGTCTTTCGCCCATGCGTTGAATGCGCCAAGTGCTGGGCCTGCCCATACTTGGTAATCCATCTCACGACCTTGTTCACCTGTGTTTGACCAACGGCTCGAAAGACCCAAGTACCAGCGGAAGATCAACGCCATTTTACGTTTTGGATTGCCTTCTGCACGTTCGATCTGTTTAGGGTCGCGCTCGTTAAAGTGCGCCATAGTACCAGCCCAAATATCATCCAGTGTTGAACGGAATACTTGCTTCTCTAGCTTTTGACGTTCTTCTACTGGAATCGCTTCAATCGAGTCGTAACGTGTGTAGATCTCGTACAGCTTGTTCGCACGCATTGGGAACAAGGTGCCACGTTTAACCACTTGCAGTTTCACGCCCATTTCGAACATGTCTGCCGCCGGAGCCATAGTCACATCAGCCATTTCGGTTGTCGAAAGCAGCTTACGTGTGTGCTCGCTCGCGCCAGCCTCAACACACGCTTGGTTGATAGAACCGGTAACAATGTATGCCGCACCCATGTTAAACGTTGCTAGAGCCGCGTCAGGCGTGCCTACGCCACCACCACAACCGACACGTAGCGGTGTTTCGAATTGATATTGAGCTTGGATTTGCTCTTTCAGCCCAAGAATCGTTGGCAGTAGAGTAACCAGTGGGCGGTTATCGGTGTGACCACCAGAATCGGCTTCTGCGGTAATGTCATCAGCCATAGGAACCAGCTGTGCTAGCTCCATCTGTTCTGTTGTGATTCGGCCTTCATCAACCAAAGCTTGCAGCATTTTTACAGGAGCTGGCTGCATGAACTTACTTGCGACTTCAGTACGGCTTACCTTAGCAATAACCTTGTTGCCAATCTGAATCTCACCTTGTGCATCGCGGCTAAGGCCAGCGGCACGGTAGTGAACGATTTGCGGTGTTAGACCTAAGAAGGCAGAAGCCTCAACTGTTTTCACTTTGTGCTTCAAAAACAGCTCAACACTGCCGCGCTCTAGTGCGGGTTCGCTTGGGCTGTGAATCAGGTTAAACGCGTAAGGACCGTTTGGCAGTGCTGCTTGAATACGGTTAATCGCTTGCTCAACACGAGACGGGATTAAGCCCGCCGCGCCAAATGAACAAAGAATGCCAGCTTGGCCAAGCGCAATCACCAACTCTTCAGATGAAATGCCATTTGCCATTGCGCCAGCGTAGTAAGCGTATTTCACGCCGTGGCAGCGACGAAAATCTTCGTCGCCTAGGCTTTGTGTACCAAGAGCGGGAGCAAAGGCGCTAACAGGTTGGCTGTTAGCCGAGCTTGCTGAATCGCCTGATGCAATCTCAGCTTGTTGGCTTACGCCTAAGCCTTTTTCTGGGTGGTTCACTACGTAACAAGCAAGGCTTAAATCTTTCAAAATTGTCGACATTGCTGCGTTATCGAAATGTGTAGTGTTCTCTTCGATCTGCCAAGGCCACGGAGATAGCTTTTCGTTATTAATTGTAGTTTGAGTTGTCATAATTAATTCTTTCCTAGTTCTCTGTCACTAATGGCGGCTTATGCTTTATCGATAGAAGGAGCTTCTTCTATACAAATCGCAATGTCTTTCACTTCGTAAATACGCAGACCATCTTTGCTCAGGTTTGCGTCGCCAACGATGATGCGTTTGCCGTCTTCGTCTTTAATCGCAGTGATATGTACATCCAGAGACATCTGTTTGTTCAGAGGGTTAATCTGACCACGATATTTCCATTTCACTTCAGATTGGATTTGACCAAACTTAGGATTACGGAAGCCAGCGCCAAGGTCTTTGTTTAGCGCGTAGGTTTGCATCAGTTCGATGATCGCTTCGACACCGAGAGAACCTGGCATTACTGGGTCTTGATGGAAGTGGAACTGGAAGAACCAATCACTTGGGTCAATCGTACGCTCAGCGTATAGGTAACCAAGACCGTCTTTACCACCATCGCTGGTGATCTGCACGGTATCGATAAAGTTCAAGCGACCGCCAGCCAGTTGGTAGTGCTCTTGCACTTCACCAGTAGCAGAAACGGGTGCATTGAAGTAACGCGTCGTTTTGTCTAGTAGGTTGATGTTTACATCCGGCGTGCGGTTGTTATCAACGTGCCAAGGGTGAGTTACTTTACCGTTGTCCAAACCAAGCTGATCTTTCAGTGCTGCGCCCTTGAAGTAACCAAATACCGCTGTACCTTGGTAGAAAGGCACGCCGTCAGTGCTCAGTTCGAAGCTGAAGCTCTGTACGATGTTGGTGCCCATCATAACGGTTGAAAGCAGACGAGAATCGTTGGTGATCGTTTTGCCACGTAAGTCGACGTTACGCAGCATTTTGCCGCTGCCGTCTAGGTTACGGAAAAACAGTTCTTCACCTGGGAAGCCCAATGTTGTTCCCATGTAGCCAGAGATAAAGCCGTTTGGCTGCAGTGAAATCTCCATCAATACCGAGTAAGGCATTAGGGTCTGGTGGCTGTTTTCATCAAAGTACCATGCGTTTTCTGGCACTTCGTATTCTGCAATACACGATGAAGGCTTCTTGAAGTCGCCACGCTTACCGTCAATCTCAACGACACGAGTGGTTAGCTGTAAATCGCCACACGGAGTACGTGGTGGGATCATTCCACGGTAGATTGAGAAGTCAGGGCCGAAACATTTTTCGATATCGCCGGTTGCGAATTCGAACATATGGTATGGCGTGAATGGAACCGTATCGGGTGTGCGGTTCGGGTAATCTGGAGTTACCGGAGCTTCCACATGTTGAAGAGGAACCACACCTTTGTTAGGCGCCGTTTCTAGGTCTTCAATTTGTGCCATCAATGGCGCATTCGCTGAAGCCTGTTGGTTCACTGCTGGTGTATGGCCCAAGCTTTTATGGTCCAAGCTTTCGATAACTGGGGTTGCGACAGCTGTTTCTAAAGAAGGTAGGTAACGAGTACATTCGTCGTCTTCTTTAATCATCACACCCAAGTTTTGGAAATCAACAATTACTTTGCCGTTTAACAAGATATCGATGTTGGCTTTCGCGTATGGGCGAGGGCTTAGACCAATCTCGGTCACTTCCATGCGGTAAGTCAGTTCTGCCGATTGCGGGAGAACTTGACCACGACAACGCACTTGTTGAGGCGCATTTTCAAGCGGTTGGAAACGCCCATTTTGAACAAGCGTGTGCATGCCAAGGTGCATCATGAAGAATTGCAGCAGTTGACCACAACCTTCGGCCATCAAAGAGCCAGCCATTACTGAGTCATCTTTGAAGTGACAAGGGAAGTACCAGTGTTCAGGCTCTAACTGTTTGTGACCTTCAATCAGACCAAGTCCCCATGTGCCGCCTTGCGGTTCAACACGGCTAACCTTTTCGATCATCATGAACTTCTCTGAGCTGAAGCACAAAGAAGGCTGGTGGCGATTGGATTGGTGAGTTGGGCCAAAACACTCTGCAATGTTTGCAGTCAGCAGGTGGCGCAGTTCTTGGTGGTTAAACTGCGTTTTAGGGCAGTGCAGCATAGGGTCGAAGCGTTGCTTAGTTGCAAGTTTACGAGCCTTGATTTCATCTTCAGTGTGAATCACACCTTTGCCATCTGCTAGCTCTTCATCAGTGAAGAAGCCCGCACAGCCGTTATCCATTTTCAGGATCATCTTGTCGCCAACGAAACACTCGTACGAGAAGAAGAACAGCAGCGTGTCGCCATTGCGAGCAAAGCTGTTGATTGAGATATCGTAACGCAGCGTATCGCCACCACGAGGCAAGTCGCCAAGGAAGGTCAGCGTACAGTCAAGCAAGCGGTAAACACGCTCGCCTTTGTTTTCGAAATCAATGCCTAGGTAGCTGATCAGCATTAGATCGCATTGACCAGATTCTACCGCCACTGCCCAAGGGATCTGACCATCAACAAGATACGGCGCATCAACTGGGATGTCGTATTCAGTGGTCATTGTGCTTGGCTTGTATTCGTTCACTGTCGCGTTGAGCTTGGTTACACGAGATACCAATAGGTAGTCTGTGGTTGGTAGGCGAACGCGGCGCGAGTAGCTATCGATGATCGCGTAATCAGGGCCAAATACATTCGCAATATCACCTTCTGCGTATTCAACCAGATCATCGTAATCCCAGATACATGGCTTACGAACAGGTTTTACTGGTGCTGGCGTCGCAAGTACGTTGACTGGCGCTGACTGAACCGGAGCCGGTTGAGCTTGAACAGGCTGAGCTAATGTTTGCTGACCGGTTGTTTGTTGGCTAGTCGTTTGTTGAATCAGGGCATTGCTATCTAAACCAGACGTCACTGCGTTTAACTGTGCTTTTAATAGTGCATCAGCCATTTGCATGCCTTGGGCACGAGTGTGTAAGAATGTTTTGTGTACTTGCTGAGCCGCTTGCTGATTTTGAGCAAAAGCTTGGTTGTATGGTGTTACAGACGGCTGTGATGCTGCGTCCGTATTAGCGTCGATATTCGATACGCCATTTTTAGCGGATAGGACATGAGTCATATTGCTGTGGTTACCTGTTAGCTGACTGTGGCGAGTTGGCGCCAGAGTCGGGGATACTGATGTAGGAGTTTCGATGACTGGCTCTACCGCGTTCTGCGCTAATGCTTTCTTCTCTAACTCTTTTTGAGCAAGGGCTGCTTGAATGCTTGCTGTCGTTGGAATCGATGCCACTCTTGCTGCTTGTTTGCCAGAAGCTTTCTGCTGAATCGTTGCCAAGTTAGTTACTGGGGTTTCGGCAATATGTTGATAAATATCGCGTCCACCAAGAGTCACTTGCTTAACCAATTGACGCTTAGCATCACTCGCCAGTTCATTGCTTAAACGAACAGAAAGTGATTGAGATTCAACACTCGATTGGCTTAGTAGCAGCTGTGAACATTGTCCTTCGCTGATGTTGGCAACAATCGCGTTCTTAGAACTGACATTCGGATTCAGAGACTCAAGGTTCAAGTTGAGTAGGCCGTGTAGCAGGCTTGCCATACCAGAGGCTGCAGAGCAGTGACCAACACGCTGACTCGCTTGAGTGGTCTTGGTAACCCCTAAGTTGAGAGATACAAGCTCGCGTGATGAAGACTCTGGTGCATGGTTCAGCTCAAGCAGAGCAACATCGTTCGAGCTCATACCGACTTGAGTCAGTAACTCATCAACAACGGCGTTGTTATTCTCGCTTGAACCAAAGGCCAATGCGTTTATGCTGCCGTAAGCCGTGTCTTGGTTGCTCGCTACTCGACCTTCTTCCACAAGAACAATTGCACCTGCGCCTTCGCCGACATTCCAACTGCCGTCTTGCGCTTGTCCGAATTTTGGAGCAAGTGACACTGGGCTCACGCTGTTCTTCAGAATCACATGTTCTGCACTGCCGCTTAGGTCAACGGCTGCAATCACAACAGCATCCATGGATTCTTGCGACATGAGGTTTTGCGCGACATCGATACAACGAGCAACTGACTGTTCAGCGGCTGAAATCGTAAAGGCAGGGCCGTTAAAGTCCCACAATGACGAGATGCGCGAAGCCATGATATTGCCGATGAAACTGGTGTATTGGTTCAGCTTGGCTGCGTCCATCACACTGTCCATCGCGATGGTTTCTAGCGCTTGGTATTCGTCTTGAGTTAGTTCGATACCCATGTTGGCAAAGCTGTCAGCCAATTGGCTATGCAGGTTTACGCGTCCACGGAATTGGTGCATCTCAAGCTCTGTTTCCATTGCGACGAGTACAGCAACTTTTTGACCAACAACAAGCTTGGCATCCTTGATGGCTTCGTCTGCAACTTTCATCAGTAGCAACTGCTGAGAGATCAAACGGTCATCTTCATTTGGCGGCACTTTGAAGCGTAGAAAGTCGAGATCGAATTGATCGATGTACGCTCCGTTTGGAATGCCGTGTAAACCAAACTGATTCAGTAGTTCTGGATGTTGGTCTAAGCCTTTCCAGCGTTTCTTAGGCAAAGCAATGAAAGCATCGTTGTTGGTCTCAATCGCAGTGCTTAGCGCATTGATGCTTTGCAGAGAACCGAAGTGAGACGCTAGACCAGTAATGCTTAAATTAGACGGTTGTAGGCTTGGAGATACTGATTCTGGAATCTGGTTTACATTACTGGTGTCTGAATACGCTTCAAGCAGTAAGTGAGCGTTACACCCACCGAAACCAAATACAGAAACACCCGCGCAGCGCTCTGAGTTACCCGCTTTACTTGGCCAAGGTTGAACCTGCGTTGGCAGAGTCTGTGGGCCAAATAAACCTTCAGGCGACGATAGTGGCTTGTCCAAATTAATACTTGGAGGAAGCACGCCTTCTTTCATCGCAAAGATCATTTTCACAATCCCCGGCATACCCGCAGCAGTCAGTAAGTGGCCGAGGTTTGACTTCGCAGAGCCAATCAATGGCGGGTTAGAACCATTCAATTTGTCAGCAAAGAAACGCTCCATTGAGGTTAACTCAACCTTGTCACCTAATGGTGTGCCGGTTGCGTGACACTCAATCACTTCAATGCTGTCTGGTGATAGGTTTGATGCCTCGTAAGCGCGTTCAAAGGCTTGTACTTGTCCTTTGCTATTTGGGCTTAATACGAACTGGCCACGGCCATCGTTCGACAAGCCAATACCGCTGACGACTGCGTAAATGTTATCGCCATCACGCTCTGCATCAGCTAAGCGTTTTAGCACTAAAACACCGGCGCCTTCGCCAGCAAACAGACCTTTACTGTTGCAATCAAACGGAGCGGAGACACCATGATCTGGGTAAGCATGGAATATGGAGAACCCCATGTTGATAAAGAATGGGTCGGCACCTGATACCGCGCCTGCCAACATCATGTCGGCTTTACCTGTGTTCAAGTAATCACACGCTAACTTCAATGAATACACTGAACTTGCACATGCCGCATCTAGGCTAAGTTGCACGTTGCCTAAACCTAGCGCATCAGCCACTAACTTAGAGGCGTTGTGTGCTGCAGCACCATTGATAGGATTGAGGTCTTGCGCGGTTTCATTGGTTGGTAGCAGTGAAAACTGGTCATTAGCCAATTTATCTTTGAGTGCTTTCTCGACCACTGAGTGATACATCGGTAGAAACAAGTCGTTTGAACGTGTGGTTGGGAACGAAAGGGCACCCATGATCACGCCTGTGCGCTCTAAAACATCGGCATTCAGATCAATGCCTGCGTCGACTAACGCCTTACGACTCGTGTCCAAAGCCCATAGGAAACTCTGGTCAGCACCGTTGAACGATTCTGCTGTTAAGCGGTAGCCATTGCTATCGAAATTGAAGTTTTCGATGTAGCCGCCTTTATCACAGTAAAAGCGGTCTGACTCACCTTGCACACCCTGATAGCGTTCAGGTTTAGCACCTAACTTTTCAGCGCTTAATGTGGTTCGAGAGTCTTTTTTATTCAGCAAGTTTTGCCAAAAGTCTTTTGGCGTATCGGCTTCAGGGTATTGGTTAGCAATACCGACAATCGCGATCTTATTGCACTTCACTTGCTGTTTGTTCTGAGCCTGATACTGGTTTGATTGAGAACTCATACTAGCTCTCCTTGATGATTCACTGCGCTGCCTTGAGACACACCACTTAATTGCTTAGCGGCGGTGATCTGTTGTTCTAGCCCTTGAATAAGAGGCTCGACAGAGAGTGGAATTTGATGAGTAATGAGCTGACCAATGCATTTGATGAGCGTGACAATATCGTCACCACCCTTGGCATTGGAAGCGATTGTGCAGTATTGGTCGGCTACGTTGTCGCTACGATTGATCTTGTCGATCAATGTGCTGGTTTGACGATCGGCACCTACTTCGACAAACAGACGCGCACCTTGTTGACGTGCACTCTGAATCAACGCAGTGAAATCCAGCGTCGAACAGAAGGTGTCGGCAATCGAAAGGGCGATGCTGTCGCTGTCGATATTGATTGGTGCGCCAGTCGGTAGACCTGCTGCGCTGATAAAGCGGATATGCTTTGGCAATTCGTCGAACAGTGGTTGTGTGTAAAACTCACGCACTTGGCTATGTTGGCTCAATGCTGGTGTAGTGTGCATTGCGGTAACACGGTTAGCGGCAATGCCACGTTTACCCAGTTTCTTGAGCAATGCACGACAGGTGCTTTCACAACCTGCCAGTACGCAAGTATCACCTTGGATGATAGCGAGATAAGCGCGCGGAAACTCTGGTAACAGAGCCTCAATCGCTTGCGCATCACTGCGAACCACAAAGCTATTCCATTGGATGCTTTCGTCGCTGTTTAGCTGCCAATCTTGACGTACTGCGGTGAGTTCGCCAGAAATAGCCGTGGTGAAGATAGGACTGGTTTGAGTCATCTCAATCAGCGCATGTGGGTTTTTCCAAACATTTAAGCTGGCCCACATGGAAGCTTCACCCTTGGAGTAACCCAAGGCGAAGTCTGGCTGCACTTTGAATTCATCACATAGCAGTTGTGTTAACAGATAACTACTGCCGACGCCTGCAATTGCCAATTCACTGAGCGACATTTCTTGCGCGTCTTCAGCATAGGTTTTTTCAGCCTGCAGCATCTCTTTCAAGTTACCTTCACGTTCTAAACGAGCAAATAACTGTGGGAAATGGTGGTGAAATTCGCGCAACATGCCGGGATAAACCGTGCCAACACCAGGGTAAACAAATGCAACACCACCTTTGCTTTGAGGCATTGGTGAGAAACAACTGCCCGCAGGAGTCTTGTATTGGCTATTTTCAGCCATTACTTTTGGCAACGCATTTTCTAGCGCTGTGATCTCTTGTAGTACAGCCTCAATTGAAGCCGCTTGAATCACGATGTTCGCACCACGGCCAGCATTGTGTTGAACGCTTTGAAAGTGGCTTAGGTTTGAATGCATCAAGGTGGCGATAGCAAGTTCGCTGTCCGTCGAATCACTAACGCATTTTAGCTCTTCTCTTAACGAGGTTAGCTGAGAAACCAATTCAGCTTGGTCATTGCCAGAAACCACAAACATCAAACGTTCGCTCGATAGCAAGGACTTTGGTTCTTGCAAACCGGTCGCTTGAGTCAATATCAGGCTGGTGGCTTTTTGGCTATCGTCACTGAAAGTTAACGCAGCAACACGTGCTTTGTTCGGCTCAGTGAACCAATAGTGGCTCGGTAATGAATAGCTCGGTAATGAACGGCTCGATATCGCATTAACCAAATTCAACAATTCATTAAACTGCTGCGAAGCAGATAGGGCTGAGTATTGCTGTTGATGGCTTAAGTCTGAAGCGGGGCGGCGTGACATATCCAGAGCTAGCTGAATGCTATCTCCGGTAGCTGTATCTACAAAACCCGCTAAATTCGCGTGTGGGTGAATCTTATTCTGAGCCGCGGTCAGTGCACTCAACATCACCAATGATGGTGAGTGAGAATCCAAACAAAGCTTAACAACATTACCTTGATTGACTGTCTCGATGGCGTGAGCAAGTGCTTGATTAAAATTGCCATCAACCACAACCGTTACCATCTCTGGAAGCGAAAGGAATAAGTCGGCAGAAAGCTCAGCCGCGTTTGCTGGCTGAGCTAAAAGAGCGATGCGCAATGGCATCGCTTTATTCGTAGGAACAGTCACTATGACAATTGCTCCTTTTCTGCGTTCTTAGTCGCCTCTTTCTTTGATACTGCTGAGCTAGACTTCGGCAAAAATGCGTCGTTTAAGCTCTTGCTGATGGTGACTTTGGCACCTTTCATTACTGCGCTTAAACGACCATCTTGGTGGTAAAGCGAGATATCAGCTTGCAGCGAACGAGCCGTGCTTTTTATCACGTTCAGCTCTAGCCAACCTTGGTCACCATTGTGCATTGGTGCGTAACAAATAAACTCACCGATTGCAGACGGTAGGCTTGCCGCGCCGTATTTCAATCGAGCCCATACCAGCATTGCTTGCAACAGATAATCTTCAGCAAATGGTTGGCTAGCGCCAAAGCCTTGCTTAGGAATAAATGATCCGCAGTCGCTGTTTTCAATCTGAGGCAACTGGCATTGAGCCAATAAGCCTAAGCCGTCAAAGCGTTCGACTGAGGTAATACCTTGTAGTCTGGGTCCATGAAACAGAGTGCCGTCACTGTATAGAGCTTGTGCCGTTGTTACAGGTGCTGAAGTGTTGGCTTCAAAGCGCTTTGTCGACGCTTGTTGAACATATTCAGACACTTGCACAGAGGCAACTTGCAACTGAGCTTGATACTGTGGCCGCCCTTGGCAGCTGATTACTGCTTTTAGCTGATCTTTTGATTTAGCGTCTGAAGACAAGACAAGTGTTAGCTCTTGCACTTCATCAGTATCAAAAATCACACCCTTAAGCAGTTTGTAGTTGTGAACGCTAACGTTCACCCCTAACAGTTGCTCTGCCACTTCACGCATCCATTGGATGGCACACACTGTCGGTAACACTGGGTTACCGGCAATGCAGTGATCTTGAATGAAAGGCAAAGCTTTAGGATCAAGATGACGTGTCACAGTGATGCTTGTATTCAGCGGACTCTTTGCAAGATGCACAGACTCCGCATTAAGCTTTTTTACAGCAGCTTCCTTGTTGTCAGTACCTTGCATGCTCGTACCAACCAGCAGTTGAATGCCAGTTTCGTTCAGTAGTTGAGAACTAAACAGCTCTGCACCTGCCTGAAGAGGAATTACGTACACGCCGCGCTCTGTGAACATACGTTTCAGTGCCGCGTTGACCATGCCGCCGTCCCACGGTCCCCAGTTGAAGCTCATCACTTTCGCTTGAGGGTTACGCGCAGACAATTGTAGAGCCGCTTTGTTTAGGATCTCGTTAGACATCGAGTAATCGCTTTGGCCTGTGTTTCCGTAGAAGCCCGCCGCCGAAGAGAACATCGCAATCAACTTAAGCTTGCTGCTATCAAGACCACCAAGAACCGCTTCTAGCCCGCCCACTTTCGTGCCGTAAACCATGTTCAGTTCATCAAGCGTTTTATCTTGAATGTGCTTGTCAGCCAGTACGCCTGCACCGTGGATAAGACCTGTGATGCTTTCGAAATTCGCCAGCGTTTTCGCTACTGACTCATGGTTCGATACATCTAGGCTTAGGTATTCAGCGCTCGCGCCAATCTCGTTGAAAGCGGCAAGTGCTGCGTTGATTTCAAGGCTGCTCAATACAGGTTTTAGCAAGGTATCAACTTTCTTTGGCGTTGGTTTGTTACCTGTTGCTTGTAGGTGAGCAATAGCCGCTGGTTTTAGCTCTTTCTCTTGCTTGCCTTGTGCCCACTGAGGTAGCTCAGCTGAAGTAATATGCTTACTACGACCTGCAAGAATGAAGTGAGACTTACATTGTTTAGCAAGCGTCAGTGCACATTCAAACGTCACGCCTTTAGCGCCACCAGTTACGAGAACTTTGTCGCTCTTGGTGAGTTGAGCGCCTGTGTTTTTGGTTTGTGCAGTACCTGGTGTTGCCGCAATTAATGTTGCACGACCAGATTCACTGTTTTCCGCATGGCTAAGGCCGATTTCAACCGTGTTGGTATCGATATCGAATAGTTCGCCTGTGATTGCTTCAGCTAGGTGACGAGCATCAATCGAAGCGTTAGCATCCAATGCGCGGCAGAACACGTTTGACCATTCATGGCTCAGTGCCTTAGTTAGACCAGATAGAGCCGCTTGGTTAAGTTCTGCATTCGCTAATTGCTTAGTATCTAGGTAACCAAAGCCACCATCAATACGGCTCAGTGTGAAGAACACGCTACGACCAGAAACGGCATTCAGCTGACCATTTAGGTGCTTGGCGAATAAGAACGCTGTGGTTAGTGAAGCTCTTGAGTCTGCATTCAAGTTAACCGCTTGCTCGTTGCTTTGTTTCGTATCAACGATAGCTTGTAAATGAATGAAGCCAGCAATCACTTTGTTCGACGTTTTAAGGTCTGCTTCGATGTCGTTAATAACCGCAGTCACACCCGCATCATCGACGCTGTTGAGTGTGTAGCTTGCGATTTCACTGTTTAAAGGTGACGCGGCAGAAAGAGCACTACGCACTACAGCAACTTGAATGCCGTTAGCGGTCAACTTTTCTGCTAGAACACCGGCGTTGTGACCATCATCTGTGATCACGACACAAGCGTCTTTTGAGAAACAATCGACGAGTTTATCTGCCGCTGGTAGCTTTTTTAGCGCCACCTCATTGTGTGGAGGAAGTTCCGCTGTCGCTGTTTCCGCGATAGGCGTTACTGATTCAGCTTTTGGAGTCGCTATGGGTGCAGCTGCGGATAGCTTGCTTTGCATATAAGTAACGATTTCACCAAGCGTACGACACTCAGCTAGGTCTTCAGGGTTCAGTTCTGGCAGCGTTGGTAGCTGGTCTTGAACTGTACCTAGGATCTCAACGCGTTTGATTGAGTCGATACCAAGGTCTGCTTCCATGTCCATCGCTAGGTCGAGCATTTCTGCTGGGTAGCCAGTTTTGTCGGCAACCACTTCCATCATTGTTGATTGAACGTGAGCAGGGTTTAGGTCGTTGCTCGCACTTTCTACAGCGGCTGTAGCTGCTTCTGGAGCAGGTGCTGCGTTAGGAGCTTCATTAGCGCCTAGCTTGCTGTTCATGTAAGCAACGATTTCGCCTAGTGTACGACACTCAGCTAGATCTTCAGGCTTTAGCTCTGGCAATGTTGGTAGCTGGTCTTGAACTGTACCAAGGATCTCAACACGTTTGATTGAGTCGATGCCAAGGTCAGCTTCCATATCCATTGCTAGGTCTAGCATTTCTGTTGGGTAGCCAGTTTTATCCGCTACTACGATCAGCATTGCGCCTTGAACTTGCTCGGCGTTTAAACCGTTTGAGACTGCTTGCGCTGGTGCAGATACTTGAGCTGCTGCTGGAGCAGAAGCCGGAAGCTTGCTGTTCATGTAGGCTACGATTTCGCCTAGAGTGCGACATTCAGCCAAGTCTTCAGGGTTTAGCTCTGGAAGAGTCGGTAGTTCGTCTTGAACCGTACCTAGAATTTCAACACGCTTGATTGAGTCGATACCAAGGTCAGCTTCCATGTCCATTGCAAGGTCTAGCATTTCAGTCGGGTAGCCCGTCTTCTCTGCGACTACTTCTAACATGGTTTTCTGAACGACAGCTGCATCTAGGCCATTGCTAGCTGTTGCTGGAGCAACTACTGCTGCTTGTGAAGACACGGGAGCAGAAGCTGGAAGCTTGCTGTTCATGTAAGCAACGATTTCGCCAAGAGTACGACACTCTGCTAAGTCTTCAGGATTTAGCTCTGGAAGAGTAGGCAGTTCATCTTGAACCGTACCAAGAATCTCAACACGTTTGATTGAGTCGATACCAAGGTCAGCTTCCATATCCATTTCTAGATCAAGCATTTCCGTTGGGTAACCTGTCTTCTCAGCAACCACTTCTAGCATGGTTTGTTGAACGACTTTCGCATCAAGACCGTTAGCGGCTTGAACAGTAGCAGTTGCGCTTGGCTGTGCTGCCACAGGCGCTGATGCTGGCATCTTGCTGTTCATGCTTTTACTGTTCATGTACTCGACGATTTCACCAAGAGTACGACACTCAGCTAAATCTTCAGGGTTCAGCTCAGGTAGGTTTGGCATTTCGTCTTGAACGGTACCAAGGATCTCTACGCGCTTGATTGAGTCGATACCAAGGTCAGCTTCCATGTCCATTTCTAGATCAAGCATTTCCGTTGGGTAACCCGTTTTCTCGGCGACCACTTCTAGCATCACTTTTTCAGCATCGGCTGATTGTACTGCTACTGGTGCAGCCACAGGAGCTGGTTGCGCTTTAACTGGCACAGGTTGAGCTGCAACAGACGCTGCCGCTTGAGCCGCTACTTGTGGTGTAGGAGCAGCTTTCTGTACTGGTGTAACTTGAACAGACTGAGCTTGAACTGGCGCGGCTTGTACAGGAGTCGCTTGTACTTGAGCTACAGGCTGTTGAACGATAGTTGTTGGAGTCGCTTGAATCGCTGGCTGAGCATTTACAGAAGCAACGAAGGTTGGTTGTGCCGTTTGTACTGAACCTTGCGTCAGCATATTAAGTGCTGAGTTGTTGCTGTGCGCTTGCATTTCTAGGTAATGAGCGTGAGCTTTTAGCGTTTCAGCTTGGTGCTGGTGGAACATCTCCATAGAACGCTGTAGGTTCTCAGGAATTGCTACGCCTGCTGTTGCCATTTTCGCTTGCTCAGACATTAGGGTGTTGAACGTGTCACCGTATTGCTGAGGAATCGCAAGGAACTGCTGATGTACTTCTGCTGCTTGTTGTTGAGCATTGAAGAACGACTGCAATGAAGACTCATCTACTGTTACTTGAGCTGTTGGCTGACTAGTAGCTGGGGCAGTTTGAACCACTTGTGATTGCGGAGCTGCTGTTGCCACTTGTGCACTTGGTGCTGGAGCAGCTGACTGTTGTACATTTGAAGCTTGAGGAGCAGCCACAGGTACTTCAACGATTTCTGTCTTAATCACTTCTTTTTCCACGATTTTCTCGACTTCAACTTTCACTTCAACAATCCCAGCCTTTTCGGTGACGTTGCCCGAAGCCAATGATTGAGCCATTTTCTTACGAGTAGCAGGGCTGATGTAGTTGGTTGCATTCAGCTTGATGTTCATTGGTGATGCCTTTGCAGGTTCAGCAATGTCAGCTTGGTAAGGGTCAATGTTGTCTAATGAGACACCTGCCACGCACAGTTGAACCGCAGCTAAACGAAGCTGTTGGTCACTGTCGCCTTTAGGGCTTGGGTTGATACTGATTGCGTAAAGCTCTTCGTTCTTATCAGCCAATGTTTTCTCAACCAGCTTTTGAAGAATGTTCTTAGGACCGAACTCAACGAATACACGCGCACCGGCTTCATACATCGCTTCAATTTGCTCGCTGAAACGAACCGATTGCAGCATGTGTTGCTTGAACGCTTTCTTGATCGCTTTCGCGTCTTTGCTGTGCAGTTTGCCCGTTGCGTTTGAGTAAAGCGGTAGCGTTGGAGCGCTGAATGAAGCTTTATCAATTGCAGCAGCAAATGGTTTTTGAGCGTGAGCAACAAGCGGTGTGTGGAAAGCACCAGACACTGGCAGAGCAATCGCTTTGAAGCCTTGTTCAGTTAGCGCTTGTGCTGCTTGTTGAACCGTCGCCGTTGGACCTGCAATAACCAATTGAGTCGGAGCGTTGTAGTTGGCAATGCTCACACCTTCGAATTGGCTGATGCAGCTTTCAACGGCTGGAAGCTTGTCTGCGTCTAGGATGACCGCAAACATAGTACCGCTGTCGCCTTGTTCTGGTGTCGCCGCCATCGCATCGCCACGAGCGAAAGCTAGCTGGTAGTAATCGTCTTGCGAGATAACACCCGATGCACATAGTGCGCTTAGCTCACCAAAGCTGTGGCCTGCGACCATGTCGGCTTTGAAGCCAGCTTGAGTCATGATGTCGAACTGACCCATAGACACAGTACCAATCGCACTTTGCGCATTGGCCGTGTTGGTTAGCACCGCTTCTTGAGCTTTGGTTGCTTCTGGTGTGAAGGTTGGAATTGGGAACAGAATTTGCGACAGAGCCGTTTTCTTGTGTTGACCAAATACCTGATCCGCTTGAGCAAGCTGTTGACGCATCTCAGGGTAATGACAAGCAAGCTCGCGACCCATGTTTAGGTATTGCGAACCTTGACCTGCAAATAATGCAGCCACTTTACCAGCACCGTTTTCAGCAATCAGTGCTGATTCACGGTAGCTAGTACCGTTTGGCATCTGCCAATGTGTTTTGGTTTGGCTCTCAAGCATAGAAACCGCTTGAGTCAGTTGCGCTTGAAGGTCTGCTTGGTCAGTGACAACTAAACCAATACGAGCATGCTTAGCATCAACTTCGCGTAGAGCGTGTTGTTCAGCAAGCGCTTCCAGTTTGAACGCAGCGTCTGCAGCTTGAGTTGAAACCTGCTTGAGCTCATTGATCAGTGCTTGACGAGATTCTGCGCTGAATAACAGCGTTTGCGGCACTTGGCGCTGACGGTATTTGTCACCGCGAGCGTGCTCTGGTGTGTACTCTTCCAATACAACGTGGAAGTTAGTGCCACCAAAACCGAATGAGCTGATACCTGCACGGCGTGGTGTGCCGTCGACACGTTTCATCCAAGGACGCGTTTGTGTGTTTAGGTAGAACGGAGAGTTCTCGATATCCAGTTTAGGATTCGGAGCCGATACGTTGATCGTTGGCGGCAGTACTTTGTGGTGCAGTGCTAATGCAGCTTTGATTAAACCTGCAGTACCCGCGGTTGATTTGGTGTGACCAATTTGAGATTTCACAGAGCCTAACGCAATGTGTTGCTTCTCTTCATTGTTCTCACTGAATACCGAGTTTAAGCCTCCAAATTCAGCAACATCACCCGCTGCTGTACCTGTACCGTGCGCTTCTAATAGGCCAAGCGTGTGCGGTGCGAAACCAGCATCGTCGTAAGCACGTTTCAGTGCTTTTGCTTGTCCTTCAGGGCGAGGTGCGTAAATACTCTTGAATTTACCATCCGAAGAAGAACCGACACCTTTAATCACTGAGTAGATTCTGTCGCCATCGCGTTCTGCATCTTCTAAGCGCTTCAGAGCAACCATACCGATGCCTTCACCAATCATCATGCCTTTTGAGTCGATGTCGAAAGGTTGAATGGTTTCATTGGTGGTAAATGCAGGTGTTTTAGAGAAACTCATGTACATGGTTGGCGAGTTATCAGTACACACACCACCTGTGATCATCATTTCGCTGCGGCCTTCAACCAGCTCGCTCAGTGCCATGCGCATTGCGGCTAGAGAACCTGCACACGCAGCATCTACCACACAGTTGATGCCACCAAGGTCAAAGCGGTTAGCAATACGACCTGAAATTACGTTACCCAATGAACCAGGGAATGAGTTTTCTTCCCAGTGGATGTATTGGTCTTGGAACTTTTTGATCAGCATTTCGCTGTCTTCGTCGTTGATGCCACTGCTCTTGAAGACTTTTTTCAAAACAGGGTATTGAAGACGAGCATTCAGGCTTTGAGCAATCTTCTGACCACCACCCACACCCAACGTAATACCGATCTTGTCGCGATCGTAGCCTTCAGGCAGCTTGGCGTCTTCGAGTACTTCCTTTGCCACGATCAGAGAAAGTAGCTGTGAGGTATCAGTCAGTTCTAGGATATTTGGCGGAAGGCCGAACTCCATAGGATTGAAGTCTACTTCAGGGATGAAACCACCACGCTTGCAGTAAGACTTGTCTGGCGCAGTACGATCTGAATCGTAGTAATCTTCTGGACGCCAGTGCGTATCAGGTACTTCGGTAATGGCATCGATCTTTTCACTGATCAAATCCCAGAACTTGTTTAAGTAACGAGAGTTCGCAAACATGCTTGCCATACCAACGATAGCAATAGGCATGTCTTTAAGACGTTTATTAAGTCGAGTGTCGTCGACTGATTCCGGTGTATTTTTTTCGGGTTGGCTCATTATGAGTCTCCACTAGAAATCACAGAAAGTGATGTCGTGTTTTGAGGCTGCGCTTTTAAAGCTATAGGAAGAAAATCTGAAACAGATTTAGGGAAGCGCAGCTGAAAATTCAGGTTGCTGAGTGGCGGCAACCAGATAGAAGTTAGGCCTTCAAAGTGCGTTGACTTACGGAAATTGAGAACGTGTTTCATGTGCGGGAGAGGCATTCGAATGTGAGGGTAGTGTCCATTAAAATCCTGTCCAAAGTACTGCTTTTGTTAAAGCAGATATCCGCAATAAAAACATGTGAATTTGTTTAATGGTTGAGCAGGCTACCCGAGGTACGTAACCGATACAATGCTCCTAAAGGCCGCCACGATCTGTTCAGACCAGATGAATTGAGTGTGTTTTTGTTTTTTGTGTTTTAATTAAATTTAACCTGTTGATATTTAAGGGGTATAGGTGGTTTTTTAGTGTTTATACTCTATTTTATGGGTTGGTGAGATCTACGTCAGGTTTTTGTAAGTAATATTTAATAGGTAATTGTTCAGTAAGGCTTAGTGTGATCTATGTTTCAATTTGTTATTATTTGAAAAATGAGTTTTAAATCCGCATATGAAGGGAGTTTCCTGGCCAAACTCTCTATGTTTACCTCAAAACATAGGTGGGTTAAATTTGTTCGTTTTGATGTTTTACTGATGGCTTTATGGTGGTTGATTTTTAAGAAATGAGTGCTAAAAAGATGGAAACGTCAGTCATTGATTTGTGGTTTTGTTCTCTAAGTGATTTGGATGAAGATAGTGATCATGTGTCGCGCCTAAAACAGAAACTTACTGCCGATGAAGTAGCCAAAGTTGAGCGCTATCGAATGCCTTCATCTCAGACTCAAGCTCTGTATGTGCGAAGCTGTTTGAGAGCGATCTTATCTCGTTACTTTTGTTTTCAGCCTGAAGAGTGGCGCTTTGAATATGGTGAAAAAGGCAAACCAAGCTTAGTTGAGAAGCAACAGATAGAAACTGGCCTGAATTTTAATATCAGTCATAGCAAAGAATATTTGTTAATCGCGGTATGCCAAATGAAAGGGCAACCACTTCAGCTTGGGGTGGATATTGAACATGCAAGAATCTCGACCAATATTGCTGCGATCATGAAGCATTACTTTTCGGAATCCGAGATTAGCGACTTTCTCGAGCTGGATGACGCATCCCAAAGAGAACGTTTTTTCGATTTGTGGGCGCTGAAAGAGTCGTATATAAAAGCGACAGGCAAGGGGCTAGCCACATCGTTGAAAAGTTTTTCGTTCAATTTCTCCAATCTGACTAAGCAAACGCTGCCATTTAGTTCTTCTGATTTCCAATCGGTGTTGAATGGAGAGATTCGGTTGTACAGTGGAATTGGGTTGGATTTGGACGCTGCTGAAATTGACGATGCTTCTACAAGCTGGCAATGTCGTTTAGGACGGCTGGATGACCAGTTCCGATTTGCCGTAACGCTTGGCGGTGCAACGCTTCCGATGCACTTAGAGATGAAATGTTTCCCAGTAGCTAAGCTACTTGGCTGAGTGTGAGCTTGTTATACTAGAAACTTAAACCTCTAATCTTGAAAAAAGCACACCATCAGCCACTCGCACTTTCAGCCACTCGTAATATTGGTTAAATCGTCTCGCCAAGCATCGCTTTTAATACTTCAGCGGGTACAGGCTGAAGTTGCTTGTCTTTATCAAGGCAGACCATTTCAATATCACTAATCACAGCAGGCTTAGTAGCATCTTTACGCCATACCTCTTGTCGCCATAAGGTTTTGTATTTTCCATCGAGTTCAAAAGAGGTTCGGATGTCGCAGATCTCAGCGAACTCAACCCCATCTTGAAAAGTCATGTTGGCTTTATAGACCGCAAAACCTAGTCCGTGTTCATTCCACAATTCCGCCAGTTTATCGCTACCCAAGACATGCTCGCGAGCACGCTCGAAGTATTTAAGAAAGTTAGGGTGATAAACCACGCCTGAGTGATCGGTATCTTCGTAGTAAATTTGTACTGGGTGATGGTAGATCTGACTCATTGGTATCAACTCTTATTAAGTGTAAATCTGACTAAGTTGTGCTGCACTCTACAGGATAGATCGAAATTACTTCAAGGCATCATCGGTAATGTGGCTTTTGGTCAGACCTCATTCTGCCTCATTCATTACTAATACATTGGTCAGCTTCCACCCATTTACAAATATTCTATGTGTCATTTTCCACCCATTAATTTATGCAGCGAGTTGGCGACGATTACTGGCAGATCTGACGAAGCCTTATGGTTAAAGGGTTGTTAATGGATTGTGTCAATATGGCGCGCAAATTGCCTTAGTTAATGCACGCAGTTCCCATTGAAGGGCTGCTTTGTTTACTAAGGAGAATAATAATGTTTAAGCCTCTTACCCTGCTGTCTGTATCTGCTCTGGCGCTCACAAGTTTTAATGCTGCTGCAAACTGTGACCCTGGTGAAATCGTGATTAAATTCAGTCATGTAACCAATACCGATAAGCACCCGAAAGGCATCGCCGCTTCTTTACTGGAACAGCGAGTAAACACGGAAATGAATGGAAAAGCTTGTATGCAAGTTTTCCCTAACTCAACACTTTACGATGATAATAAGGTACTGGAAGCCCTGTTAAATGGTGATGTTCAAATGGCGGCGCCATCGCTGTCTAAATTTGAGAAGTTCACTAAGAAATACCGCATTTTTGACCTTCCGTTCCTATTTGAAGATGTAGACGCTGTAGATCGTTTCCAAAACTCAGAATCTGGTGAAAAACTGAAGAACGCAATGAAACGTCGTGGCCTACAGGGTCTAGCTTTTTGGCATAATGGCATGAAACAGATGTCGGCGAACAAACCTCTAATCAGCCCTGAAGATGCAAAAGGTTTGAAGTTCCGTGTTCAAGCATCAGACGTATTAGTCGCTCAGTTTGAACAACTAGGCGCTAACCCACAGAAGATGTCTTTCAAAGAAGTGTACGGTGGCCTACAAACTAAGGTTATCGATGGCCAAGAAAATACATGGTCAAACATTTACGGTAAGAAGTTTTTTGAAGTACAAGACGGCGTGACTGAAACCAATCACGGTATCTTGGATTACCTAGTTGTAACCTCAAACGACTTCTGGAAGGACCTACCTGAAGATGTACGCACACAGCTTGGCACTATCGTTAAAGAAGTGTCTGAGACGCGTAATGCTGAATCTTCAAAAGTTAACCTAGCGAACAAAAATAACATCATCGAAGCCGGTGGTGAGGTTCGTACGCTTACGCCTGAACAGCGTCAAGCATGGGTAACTGCACTTCAACCAGTATGGAAGAAGTTTGAAAAAGACATCGGTTCAGATCTTATCGATGCAGCATTAGCTTCAAACCAATAACACCGCTAGAGAAGTGGCGAGCGTTTTCGCCACTTCTTATTAAAACAATTATAAGCGGAGTCAATTATGGAAAAGCCTCAAATGGAACAACCAAATTCTAGCGAATCAGTACTGGAACCCTCTCTTTTTTCCAAAGTTGGAAGAGTTACGGATGCGATTGAAGAGTCATTAATCGCATTTTTCCTTGGCGCAATGACGCTACTTACTTTTGCCAATGTGGTATTTCGATACGCATTCAATGGCAATATCTTGTGGGCACTAGAACTGACGGTGTTCATGTTTGCTTGGATGGTGTTAGTGGGCGCATCTTATGGCGTTAAAAAACACTTCCACATTGGCGTTGATGTGATCATCAACCTTGCCCCAGAAAAGCTACGTAAAGTGTATGCGTTAATAGCCGTCACAAGCTGCCTAGCATTCTCAATCTTACTTCTTATCGGTTCTTGGAATTACTGGTACCCGTTCGCGACTGAGCGCGCATGGTATGAAACCGATGATATTCCAATGCCCGAGATGCTTCAGTTTCTTTCTGATTGGATGAATGAAGGCGAGCGATACGAGAAACTGCCACGTTTTATTCCTTACATGGCATTGCCGATTGGTATGGCAATGCTGACGTTCCGTTTTGCCCAAGTCGCTTACCAAGTAGTCACTGGCAAGCTTGACCGTATGATTGCAGGTCATGAAGCCGAAGAAGAGCTGGATGCATTGAAAGCTGATGTGTTAGCGGGTTCTGATGAAGACGCGATAGCGGTATTGGATTCGACTAAGCAGAACAAGGCGAATGAGTCGGGTACAAAATCTAACGGAAAGGAAGACTAATCATGGCAATGTTATTTCTATTCTTAATGGTAATTGCTTTCATGTTGGTCGGTGTACCAATTGCGATTTCCCTAGGTTTATCGAGCATCATATTCTTGTTAATGCACTCTGATGCTTCTTTGGCATCCGTTGCACAAACGTTGTTTAATGCTTTTGCAGGCCACTACACACTCTTAGCGATACCTTTCTTTATTTTGGCCTCTAGTTTCATGTCCACAGGCGGTGTGGCGAAACGTATTATTCGTTTTGCTATCGCAATGGTCGGCTGGTTCCGTGGCGGGTTAGCGATGGCTTCGGTTGTGGCATGTATGATGTTCGCAGCGTTATCTGGATCGTCTCCAGCAACGGTAGTGGCAATCGGTAGTATTGTTATCGCAGGTATGATCAAAAACGGCTACACAAAAGAATTCGCAGCAGGGGTTATCTGTAATGCAGGCACTTTGGGTATCTTGATTCCACCGTCAATCGTGATGGTGGTTTACGCAGCGGCGACCGATGTGTCGGTAGGTCGTATGTTCCTTGGTGGCGTTATTCCTGGCCTGCTAGCGGGTGTGATGTTGATGATTGCTATCTACATTGCTGCACGTATTAAAAAGATTCCAGCACAGCCATTTGTGGGTTGGGGCGAAATGTTCGCGGCAGCAAAAGACGCGAGTTGGGGCCTGCTATTGATTGTCATCATTTTGGGGGGGATCTACGGCGGTATCTTCACTCCGACAGAAGCGGCGGCAGTCGCAGCGGTGTATGCGTTCTTTATTGCCAACTTTATCTATAAAGATATGGGTCCATTTGCTGACAGGAACAACACTAAACCGGCTCTGGTTAAAGCGTTCCAAACTTTATTTCACAAAGACACTAAAGACACGCTTTACGATGCAGGCAAGCTAACGATTATGTTGCTGTTTATCATTGCTAATGCTCTGATTCTTAAGCACGTACTGACAGAAGAACGTATCCCTCAAATGATCACTGAGTCGATGCTTTCTGCTGGGTTAGGTCCTATTACCTTCTTGATTGTAGTGAACGTTCTACTCTTGATTGGTGGGCAGTTCATGGAGCCATCAGGCTTACTGATCATCGTTGCGCCGTTGGTATTCCCAATCGCAATAGCTTTGGGTATCGACCCGATTCACCTCGGTATCATGATGGTAGTGAACATGGAGATAGGGATGATCACGCCGCCTGTTGGACTCAACTTGTTTGTGACCGCAGGGGTTGCGAAGATGTCGATGATGAACGTAGTGAAAGCGGCACTGCCTTGGGTAGGAGTAATGTTCCTGTTCTTGATTATCGTAACTTACGTGCCTTGGGTTTCTACATGGTTACCAACCACATTGATGGGACCAGAAATTATCACTAAGTAAGTGTGGACATTATTTGCGTAAAATAGAAAAAGAACAATTAGAATGGAAAAAAGGAGGTCGTTAGACCTCCTCATCAATATTTTTACCGAAGTTCAAATGATGGTCGCTCTGTTGATAGAGGGACCTTTTTGCTTCTAACTCCGGTGTGTTTAAGTCGACATGCTGATCAATGTAATAAACACCATCTATTTCAAGTGTGTCAGTAATGGATGGCACTCTCGTTTTCTCACCCATAACCATCTCCTCACTGTTCTGATCGTAGAACATCCTATGACCGAAATAAGTATAGGTGATCTTGCTCACACAAATAGCTTAGTTTTCTCTTTGTCGATATGATTCTTTTACAAGCTGGTATTTTTGCATCTTGTCGTAAAGGGTTTTGCGTGGAAGTTGAAGCCTTTCCATGGTCTCTTTTATACTGCCATTACACTCAATAAGCGCTTGCTTTAGTGCACTTTTCTCAAAGTCAGAGACCAGCTCAGCTAGCGATAAGTGTTGGTTTGATTCAACGGTGTTGTCTGATAAATGAGAAAGCTTACCTAAAAGTACAAAACGCTCTGCAGTATTACGTAGTTCTCGTACATTTCCGGGCCAATCATGAGCTAAAAGCGCGTGCAGTTCTGTTTGTGGCAGTGCGGGGGCTGTTTTACCATAACGAGCTGCTGCGACGAGCAAGAAATGGTGAAAGAGTGCAGGGATGTCTTCTTGGCGACCTCTTAATGGCGGCAACTCTAAAGTGACAACATTAAGTCGATAATATAGATCTTGGCGGAAAGTTCCTTCTTCAGCAGCCTTCTTTAAGTCCACTTTGGTTGCGGCAATCACCCGGATGTCGAGAGGCACTAAACCGTTTGAGCCAACCCTTTCAATGACACGCTCTTGTAATACGCGTAACAGACGTATCTGCGCTTGCATCGGCATGGATTCTATTTCATCCAAGAACAGGGTGCCGCCTTGTGCAAACTCAAATTTACCTACGCGTTTGTTATCAGCACCCGTGAAAGCGCCTTTTTCATGGCCATAGAGCTCGCTTTCAATCAGATTTTCAGGGACTGCACCACAATTGACTGCGACAAAATTTTGCTCTCGACGGCTGCTTTGTTCATGTAGGGAACGTGCGACTAGTTCTTTACCTGTTCCCGTTTCGCCAAACAATAAAATATCGGCGTTGGTATCGGCGACGTGAGTGATGATCGAACGAAGCTCAGTCATCGATTGCGTGTCACCAATGATTCTTGGACCCAGTGCTTTACTCGCTTTCAACGAACGCTTCAGTTCTTGGTTTTCAAGGGTCAATTGGCGTTTTTCGATTGCCCGTTTGGTGGTTTCGATCAAACGCTCATTGGCAAATGGTTTTTCAATGAAATCATAGGCACCATCATGGATAGCTTGCACGGCCATTGATATATCACCATGCCCGGTGATCATGATGACCGGAATCTCTTTATCTTTGTGCATGGCCGTGTTGAGTAGATCATGTCCAGAAATACCCGGTAAACAGATATCTGTGATGATCACATGGGGAAGACCATTTTTTTGGATCGCAAGTAGTGCTGATTCCGCATCATGAAAGAATTCAGCATTAATGCCAGCAAGCTCAAAGCTCTGTTCAATTGCCATCCTTAAATCGGATTCATCATCAATGAAATAGACGTGACACATAGTTATTCCTTTACTCTTTGATACTGAATATTGCTGAAATTTTTGTTTTGCTTCAGTCCGTTTTGTTCTTTTTGGAACGTTGCTCGTCGGGCACTATCGGGAGTTCAATACTAAAACGAGCACCGTCTTGCGGACTGACTCCTGTCACTAGTTTGCCGTTAATTCCGCTGATTATTTGTTGAGAAATCGACAGCCCAAGTCCAAGTCCGTTTTTCTTGGTGGTATGGAAGGGTTCAAAAAAGTGTCCCGTCGTAGGCGAGACAAAACCAGGGCCATTGTCATCGACATGAATCAACAGAGTTTTTGATTGTTCATTATCTGATTCCCTAATCTCTAACAGGATAGCCAATTGTTTATCTTCTTGATTTTCCATAGCTTGAACAGCATTGGTCAGTAGGTTAATGATCACCTGTTCCAATTGAATGGCATTAGCGAGTACGCAGACGTCGAAGATTTCAGGGAGCTCATTTACTTTGACTCGTTCAGTTTTTAACTGCGGTTTCATCAGTTCTTTTGAGGAATGAAGAATAGGCAGTATCTGCAATGTGTGTAGTTCTTCCGCCGTGGATTTCTTAGCGAAGGAACGGAGTTGATGGCTTATTTTTGCCATACGATCCGTCAGTGCTGAAATACGAGAGAGGTTGTCATCGACTCGGTCTGTCTTATCTTTTTCAAGAAAGAGTCGGCCATTGTCGGCATAACTGCGAATGGCCGCCAATGGGTTATTCAGTTCGTGGCTGATGCTTGCTGACATCTGACCTAATACTGCCAGCTTTGCTGCTTGTATTAGCTCGTCTTGGGTCTGTCTGAGTATCTGTTCTGTTTCGATACGGTGCTTGATCTCGACGTGCAGTTCTGATGTGCGCTCAAGAACTTGAAATTCTAGCTTTTGTTTGGCTTCAGATTGCAGCCTATCGATCTGGGCGCGTCTTTGTTGGCGATGGTTGTTGAGTTGTATAGTGAGATAAATAATCGCAAATACCAAGCTCAACACTACCATATAGGCGATCAGATCCCACCAAACTAAGTGTGTCGGAGAGAATACCCGGACGGTTAATTTGGGGTCATCTAAAAAACGTGAGGAAGTAAAAAAGTGTTCTTGAACGAGTTTATGCGTTGACTTAATACTGCTGGTAGAGCTCTCCAAATCACCTGAAAAATGCAGACTCTCGATTTTTGTATCTAGATACTGTCTACTTTCTTGAATTCGAGCCTGTTGGGCCTTACTGAGTGGTTGGAGGCTTTTGAGTAACCATTCTGGATTACTTGACATAAAAACAATCAGGTCTTTATCGTCAGCAACAAAATAACTCTGTTTACCTTTCCAACTTGTTTCAATCAGTGATAAATCCATTTTTACGACAATCACGCCAATGATTTCGGCTGCGTAGGAGACAGGAAAGGAATAATAATAGCCCCGCTTCCCTGAAGTAGAACCTAAAGCAAAGTACTGATTTTCATTGCCGAGAATCGCTTGTTGATAGTAAGGACGAAACGCAAAATTACGTCCAACAAACGAGTGTTTAAGGTTCCAGTTACTAGCCGCGATGGTAGTGCCAATGCTGTCCAATAAGTAGGTGTCAGAGGCTTGAATCACAGTGTTGACGTGTTCTAGATAGCGATTGGTCAGTTCAATTTGTGCGGAGTTATCTGGTGAATGTAAGGCATCGACCAGTTCTATATCCTTTGAAAGCAGCTCTGGAATGTGCGCGAACTTGTCCAATTGACTGGAAATGTGAACCGAAAAACGGTCCAGCTTAGATTGATGATCATTTAACAAACTTTCATGGCTTGTGCTCCACACCCAATGACCGCCAAACACCATCAGTAAACTGTATGTGACCATTAACAGTATTGGGATTCTAAAAGCTTGAAACATGAAGGCTCTCCGCTAATTTCTTTGGTAAACAATCAAGCCTGTCTCCTCTCGTTTATGGTAGCAAATAGCGGTAGTTTTTGCTGGAAGCAGAGAGTGAACAGATGGTTGTAGGTTAAGGCTTTGTAACGGAGATTGTTGAAAAACTTATCGACTCTGAGGGGTAAAACAAGAGCAAGATCTCTTTTTAAGGTTTTTAGCAAAAAAAGGCCTCGATTCCCTTGAAAAAGTCGCTATTGTCCCCATTTCTGTTGTGCTAAGTGATGTTTTGATCGTTTTTGTATCATTTAGTTGAACGAATTTAGAGCATTCATCATTAAGCAGAGGTGAACGGCTCGACAGAGATTAAACAGATCGCTAGAATGTCGCGTCTAAAATCTCTGTCCTGAGGCTAATCGGAGATACCTTTCTTGTTTCTGAAAACAAGCTTTGTTGCGTTTTAATCGGCGCGTGAAGAACGAAGATATCGCTGATTAGTCTGGTGTTTAGTTGAATAATCAATTCAAACATCAATGCTCGATTTTAAATTAGGTGTTCGGATAGAGCACTACACAAGGATGCAGCCAACAACGTCGGCTTTTGAATTAAAGCTAAGTTACGGCTCATATGCTCAGATTACTGAGCCAGTTTTGAGGTTTATATAATGCAAGTTACTGTTGAAACGCTAGAAGGCCTAGAGCGCCGTCTTAATATTACTGTTCCTGCTGCTAACATCGAAGATGCAGTTACAGCTGAACTACGCAACATCGCGAAAAATCGTCGTTTCGATGGTTTCCGTAAAGGCAAAGTGCCAATGAAGATGGTTGCTAAAATGTACGGCAAAGCAGTACGTCAAGACGTGATGGGCGAAGTAATGCAACGTCACTTCATCGAAGCGATCGTTAAAGAGAAAATCAACCCAGCTGGCGCACCTACTTTCGCACCAGTTGAAAACAGCGAAGGCGCTGACCTAGTATTCAACGCAACTTTTGAAGTTTACCCAGAAGTTGAGCTGAAAGGTCTAGAAAACATCACTGTTGAGAAACCTGCAGTAGAAGTTAAAGAAGCTGACGTTGAAGAGATGATCGAAACTCTACGTAAGCAACAAGCAACTTGGACTGAAGTTGACACTGCAGCTGACGCTAGCTCTCGTGCAACTATCGACTTCGTTGGTTCTATCGACGGTGAAGAGTTCGAAGGCGGTAAAGCTGAGAACTTCCCACTAGAGATGGGTGCTGGTCGCATGATCCCTGGTTTTGAAGACGGTATCGTTGGTAAAACAGCAGGCATGGAATTCGAAATCGACGTAAACTTCCCAGAAGATTACCACGCTGAAAACCTAAAAGGTAAATCAGCTAAGTTCTCTATCAAGTTGAACAAAGTTGAAGCTCGTGAACTTCCAGAACTAAACGAAGAATTCGTTTCTAAGTTCGGCGCTGCTGACGGCGTTGAAGGTCTTAAAGCTGAAGTTCGTAAGAACATGGAGCGTGAGCTTAAGCAAGCTGTTAAGAACCGCATCAAAGAGCAAGCTATCGACGGTCTAGTTAACGAAAACAACATCGACGTACCTTCTGCTCTTATCGATCAAGAGATCGGTGTTCTACGTCAACAAGCTGCTCAACGTTTCGGTGGCAACACTGAAGCTGCTGACCAACTTCCACGTGAGCTGTTCGAAGAGCAAGCTAAACGTCGCGTAGTTGTAGGCCTTCTTCTTGGTGAAGTAATCAAGACTGAAGAGCTAGAAGCTGATGACGAGAAAGTTAAAGCTATCATCGAAGAGATGGCTACAGCATACGAAGATCCAACAGAAGTTATTGCTTACTACGAGCAAAACGAGCAAATGATGAACAATATGCGTAACGTTGCTTTAGAAGAGCAAGCAGTTGATGCAATCATCGCTAAAGCTCAAGTTTCTGATAAAGAAGTTAGCTTCAGCGAGCTAATGAATCAGCAACCTGCATAATATAGTAATATCTGATGTAGAAGGTTGACGTACGGTCAACAATTCTGCTAACAATGGTCCGTATGATTTAATCATTCGGGCCATTTATTTTAGGGACATAAGAATATGAGCTACCAAGAAAAAAATACAATGCCATCGATTATGGACGCGTTAGTTCCTATGGTGGTTGAACAAACTTCCCGTGGTGAACGCTCTTACGATATCTATTCTCGTCTGTTAAAAGAACGTATCATTTTCTTAACCGGTCAAGTTGAAGACCACATGGCAAACCTTGTCGTGGCTCAAATGCTTTTCTTGGAATCAGAAAACCCAGACAAAGATATCTATCTTTACATCAATTCACCAGGCGGTAGCGTAACTGCAGGTATGTCTATTTACGACACAATGCAGTTCATCAAGCCAAACGTGAGCACAGTATGTATGGGTCAAGCGTGCTCTATGGGAGCATTCTTACTAGCGGGTGGTGCTCCTGGTAAGCGTCACGCGCTTCCAAATTCACGTGTGATGATTCACCAGCCACTTGGCGGCTTCCAAGGTCAAGCGTCTGATATTCAAATTCATGCGCAAGAGATCCTAACGATCAAACAAAAGCTAAATAAGCTATTGGCGGAGCACACAGGTCAGCCTCTAGAAGTTATTGAGCAACATACAGATCGTGACAATTTCATGTCTGCTGAGCAATCAGTAGAATACGGTTTGGTGGATTCAGTTCTTAATCATCGCGGCCAATAATTGCAAGGCAATTGTTTAACGCAAAGTGATTCAAATTGATATACACTCAAACATAGAGAGTACAGGCTAAGAGGTTAGCGAATGACAGACAAAAGCAAAGAGGGTGGTAGCAGTAAACTGCTTTACTGCTCTTTCTGTGGCAAAAGCCAACACGAAGTTCGCAAGTTAATCGCAGGTCCTTCTGTTTACATTTGTGATGAATGTGTCGATCTATGTAACGACATTATTCGTGAAGAAATTAAAGATGTTCTTCCTAAGAAAGAATCTGAATCGCTGCCAACGCCGCGTGAGATTCGTGAGCATCTTGACGACTATGTAATCGGTCAGGAATACGCGAAAAAAGTGCTAGCAGTTGCGGTATATAACCACTACAAGCGTTTACGTAATGGTGATACAACGGCTGAAGGCGTAGAGTTAGGTAAGAGTAACATTCTTCTTATCGGTCCTACTGGTAGTGGCAAAACACTACTTGCTGAAACACTGGCTCGTTTCCTAGACGTTCCTTTCACAATGGCAGACGCAACAACACTAACCGAAGCCGGTTACGTGGGCGAAGATGTTGAAAACATCATCCAGAAGTTGCTTCAGAAATGTGATTACGACGTAGCGAAAGCGGAACGCGGCATTGTTTACATCGATGAAATCGACAAGATTTCTCGTAAAGCTGAAAACCCATCAATCACTCGTGATGTGTCTGGTGAAGGTGTGCAGCAAGCTCTACTAAAACTTGTTGAAGGTACAGTGGCTTCAGTTCCACCTCAAGGTGGTCGTAAGCATCCACAGCAAGAATTCTTGCAAGTGGACACGTCTAAGATCCTATTTATCTGTGGTGGTGCGTTTGCAGGCCTAGATAAAGTGATTGAGCAACGTGTAGAAACAGGTTCAAGTATCGGCTTCGGCGCAGAAGTGCGTTCAAAAGACGAAACCAAAACTATCGGTGAATTGTTCACTCAAGTAGAACCTGAAGATCTAGTGAAGTATGGTTTAATTCCAGAATTCATCGGTCGTCTACCTGTTACAACAACACTGACAGAGCTTGATGAAGAAGCGTTAATCCAAATCCTTTGTGAGCCAAAGAATGCACTGACAAAACAGTATGCTGCATTATTTGAACTTGAGGATACAGAGCTAGAATTCCGCGAAGACGCTTTACGCGCTATTGCTAAGAAAGCAATGAACCGTAAAACAGGTGCTCGTGGTCTACGCTCTATTTTGGAAGGGGTTCTACTAGAAACTATGTATGAACTGCCATCTTCTACAGATGTAAGCAAGGTTGTGATTGATGAGTCGGTAATTAATGGTGAGTCAGAACCACTATTAATTTACAGTAACTCAGATAACCAAGCAGCTGTTGCAGAGTAAGTCTTTTTTAGACTACACGCTCAAATTGAAAAAGGAGGTAAGCAATTACCTCCTTTTTTTTATTCTTCCATTGAATCCAGTCGTTTAAGCCCCATATACTGCTTTATAAGTTTAAAGCGGAAGAGAGAAATATATGAACTTGGAACGTTCCGAGCGTATCGAAATCCCCGTGCTACCTCTACGTGATGTAGTGGTCTACCCACATATGGTTATTCCATTGTTTGTTGGTCGTGAAAAATCGATTACTTGCCTTGAATCGGCAATGGAAGCTAACAAACAAGTACTACTTGTAGCACAGAAAGAAGCGGACACTGATGAACCTTCAATAGAAGACCTATTTGATGTAGGTACCGTTGCTACCATTCTTCAATTGCTCAAGCTTCCCGACGGTACTGTAAAAGTACTTGTTGAAGGTCAGCAGCGTGCAAAAATTAATCAATTTAAAGAAAGTGAATTTTTCTTAGCAGATGCAGAATACGTTGTAACTTCCGAGCTTGACGAAAAAGAACAAGAAGTGGTTGTTCGTAGTGCGATCAATCAATTCGAAGGCTTTATTAAGCTAAACAAAAAGATTCCACCAGAAGTTCTAACGTCGCTAAATGGTATTGACGAGGCAGCACGCCTAGCCGATACCATTGCAGCACACATGCCCCTTAAATTGGTAGACAAGCAGCACGTTCTAGAAATTTCAGATGTAACTGAACGTTTGGAATTCTTGATGGGCCAAATGGAGTCAGAGATTGACATCCTGCAAGTTGAAAAACGTATTCGTGGCCGCGTTAAGAAACAGATGGAGAAATCTCAGCGCGAGTATTATCTGAATGAGCAAATGAAAGCGATTCAGAAAGAACTGGGCGAGATGGATGACGCACCTGATGAATTCGAAACTCTGAAGAAGAAGATCGAAGATTCAAAAATGCCTAAAGAAGCTCGCGAGAAAACCGAGCAAGAACTGCAAAAATTAAAAATGATGTCGCCAATGTCGGCTGAAGCGACAGTAGTACGTAGCTACATTGATTGGATGGTGGGTGTTCCTTGGACCAAGCGTTCAAAAGTTAAAAAGAATTTAGCGAAAGCGGAAGAGGTTTTAAACGAAGACCACTACGGCTTAGAGCGTGTTAAAGAACGTATCCTTGAATACTTGGCAGTACAAAATCGAATTAACAAGCTAAAAGGTCCAATCCTTTGTCTTGTTGGTCCTCCTGGTGTAGGTAAAACCTCGCTAGGCCGTTCGATTGCAGCGGCAACGGGCCGTAAGTACACTCGTATGGCACTAGGCGGCGTCCGTGATGAAGCTGAGATTCGTGGTCACCGTCGTACGTATATTGGCTCTCTTCCAGGTAAGCTAATCCAGAAGATGTCTAAAGTTGGTGTTAAAAACCCTCTATTCTTATTAGATGAGATCGATAAGATGTCATCTGATATGCGCGGAGACCCATCCTCGGCGCTATTGGAAGTTCTTGACCCTGAACAAAACGTTTCATTCAACGATCACTACTTAGAAGTAGATTACGATCTGTCAGATGTAATGTTTGTTGCAACGTCTAACTCGATGGATATTCCTGGCCCGTTACTAGACCGTATGGAAGTGATTCGCCTATCTGGTTACACAGAAGACGAAAAGCTGAACATTGCTAAGAGTCACTTACTGGACAAGCAAGTTCAGCGCAACGGTCTTAAGCCTCATGAAATTGAGATTGAAGACTCTGCAATCATCGGCATCATTCGTTACTACACACGTGAAGCGGGTGTACGTAGCCTAGAGCGTGAAATCTCTAAGATCTGTCGTAAAGCAGTGAAGAACATCTTGCTAGACAGCGACCTTAAGTCTGTAACGGTTAATATTGATAACCTGAAAGAGTACTTAGGCGTTCAACGTCATGATTTCGGTAAAGCGGATGAAAGTAACCGTATTGGTCAGGTAACTGGTCTAGCTTGGACTCAAGTTGGTGGCGATCTACTGACTATCGAAACTGAAGCAATGCCGGGTAAAGGCAAGCTAACGCAAACGGGTTCACTTGGCGATGTGATGAAAGAATCGATTCAAGCGGCAATGACCGTGGTTCGTTCTCGTGCTGAAAAGCTTGGTATTAACTCAGATTTCTACGAAAAGCGCGATATTCACGTTCACGTACCGGAAGGTGCTACACCGAAAGATGGCCCGAGTGCGGGTATCGCAATGTGTACTGCATTAGTATCTAGCTTGACGGGTAACCCTGTTAAAGCAGAGGTCGGTATGACAGGTGAAATTACCCTTCGTGGTGAAGTTTTACCTATCGGTGGCTTGAAAGAAAAACTGCTTGCAGCACACCGTGGCGGCATCAAAACTGTACTGATTCCTAAAGACAACGAGCGTGATTTGGAAGAGATTCCAGACAACGTAATCGCTGACTTGAAGGTGATCCCGGTTCAGTGGATTGATGAAGTACTCAAAGTAGCGCTAGAACGAGATCCGTCAGGGGTCGAGTTTGACGTGAAAAAATAGTGATGCATAGCAAAAATAAGTAAAGAATTACGCTGATAGGCCCGAAAAGGCTTGTCAGCGTTTTTTTTGGACGCTAAGTTATTGCTCAAAGCGGCAGCCCTTTTGCAATAAGGCTTGCGGCTAAATTAAAACCAAAATGGAACGTACAGTCATCAAGAAGTAGTCACAGATGACACATAGGGGAAAAACAGTGAATAAAACACAACTAGTAGAATCAATCGCAGAAAACGCAGACATCTCTAAAGCTTCAGCTGGCCGCGCTCTAGACGCATTCATCGAAGCAGTTGGCACAACGCTACAATCAGGCGACCAAGTTGCACTTGTTGGCTTTGGTACTTTCAGTGTTCGTACTCGTGCTGCTCGTACAGGTCGTAACCCAAAAACTGGTGAAGAGATCCAAATCGCAGAAGCTAAAGTACCTGGCTTCAAAGCGGGTAAAGCACTTAAAGACGCATGTAACTAATTTTCACTGCTGAAACCTCCATTTAAGAGGGGAAGGCAGTAAAATGCGTTTACTGTTTGAAAAATGATGTTTCATTCTTAAACAGTATGTGTACAAAGAACATTGAACTTATTTAAATTATGCGCATCCTACTGATGCGCATTTCTTTTTCTGATAATATCGCGTGAATAGATTTTTATTTTGAAGCCAATGCTTCATATCCGGAGAGCACTTAAATTATGATGGATCGATTACGCGAAGGCGTGAATAGCATCGCGGTAAAAATTATCCTTGGGTTGATTATCCTGTCATTCGTATTCGCAGGTGTAGGCAGCTACATCACCGGTGGCGGTAACAACGCAGCAGCTAAAGTTGGCAACACAGAAATTGCTCGTGGTGAGTTCGAACAGGCTTACCAAAACGAACGTAACCGTATGCAGTCTCAACTTGGCGATTACTTCTCTCAAATGCTTGCAGACCCTGGTTACGTAGAATCTTTCCGTAAATCAGTACTTGATCGCATGATCAATGACGTACTGCTTGAGCAGCAAGCTGAGTCTCTAGGCCTACGAATCAGTGATTCTCAAATCCGTACCATGATTCTAGAAATGCCTCAGTTCCAAACGGCGGGTCAATTCGACCAAGAAGTTTACCAAGCAGCACTACGTCGTGCAGGTTTCAGCGCAGAAAGCTTCGCAGAATACATGCGTCGTGACCTAATGCGCAACCAGCTTGTGACTGCACTTCAAGGCAGTGAATTCGTTCTTCAAGGCGAAATCGATACTCAGAGCAAGCTTATCGCACAAACTCGTGACATTCGCACAGTGACACTGTCTGTTGCTGACCTAGCAAAAGACATCGAGTTAACTGACGAGCAAATCGAACAGTACTACCAAGAGAACCCAGCAGCTTATACTCGTCCAGAGCAAGCTAAGGTATCTTACATTGAGCTTTCTGCTGAAGCGCTTAAGTCTCAGCTTGAAGTAAGCGATGAAGAAGCACAGAAATACTACCAAGAGCACCTAGACAAGTACTCAACTGAAGAGCAACGTAAAGTTAGCCACATCCTAGTTCAAGGCGATGACGAAGCGAAAGCTCAGTCAATCCTAGACGAGCTAAATGCAGGCGCTGATTTTGCTACGCTAGCGGAAGAGAAATCTGACGACTTCGGTAGTGCAGACGTTGGCGGTGACCTAGGTTGGATTGAACGCGACGTTATGGACCCAGCGTTTGAAGATGCAGCTTTTGCTCTTGAAACTATTGGCGACATAACTGGTTTAGTTAAGTCGGATTTTGGCTACCACATCATCAAGTTAGACGAGCTAAAAGCGTCTCAAGCTCAGTCTTACCAAGAAGTAGCGGCTGAGATTAAGCAAGAGCTTATAGACCAGCATGCTGTCGACCAGTTCTACGAGAAGCAAAATGAACTAGAGAAAGTGGCATTTGAATTCCCAGATTCTTTGGACGATTCAGCTGAAGCTATTAACGCTAAGATCACAACAACGGGTTTCATTTCTCAAGTTGATGCTCCAGAACTCCTCATGACACCTGCAGTTATGCAAGCGATCTTGAGTCCTGAAGTGAAAGAAGATGGTTTAAACTCTGAAGTTATCGAAGTTGCACCTGAGCATGTGATTGTTGTTCGTGTAGAAGAAACTCGTGACGAAACCGTTCTTCCGCTAGCTGAAGTGAAAGAGCAGGTTGTGGCTGCATTGTCTGCTGTTCAAGCTGAGCAACAAGCGATTGAACTAGGTGTTTCTCTAGTGAACGAACTTAAGCAAGGCAATGAAGCAGTACTGGCGGATAATAATCTTGAGTTCACTGAACTTGAAACGATAGACCGTAACTCTCCATTAGCATCTTCTGTATTCGCTTTCGCGAAACCAGAAGACGGTCAATCTGTATTCGGTCAGTCTAAAGACCAAGACGGTAATATTGTTGTTGTTGAGCTTTCAAAAGTAACGGCTGAAATCAACCCGGCTTACAGCACTCAAATTGGCGCTCAACTGGAACGAGTTGGCAACCAACAAGATCTTACTAATGTATTAAACGTACTTCGCAAAAACGCGGATGTTGAATATTACGTAGTTGGCCAAGATCAGTAAACTTTGATTCACTCGATGATTTAGTATTGTTAATCAAAGTATGACTGTTGCTCTATAAATCAAATTTGTGAGCGAACAAACAAGCTGATGAAAACGAGATGTATAACAAAGCGGGTCACTAAGGTGGCCCGCTTTATTTTTATTTAGTTACTGTGTCATTTATAATGGTAAATGCATAAGTTACGTTTTTTATACAAAGGAACGGTTTATGCGCACAATATATTCAACACTACTTCTTTCATTTCTTATTACCCTTAGCTCCGCAGCGTTTGCAGACAGCCCAACTAAGGCTGAGCTTTACGAAGGTATTGAGATAACGGTAAACATCAACACAGCGACAGCAGAAGAACTCTCAGCGCTATTAGTTGGCGTCGGGGACAAGAAAGCCCAAGATATCGTCGATTACAGAGATCAAAATGGTGCGTTTGCGACTGCTGATGATTTGGTGAGTGTGAAAGGAATCGGTGAAGTGACGGTAGAAAAGAACCGCGAAAGAATTCAGCTTTAATCCGCTTTTTTATCCGCTAGCAAAAATATTACAGCCATGAAGCCTCCTGCTATTGACCCTGCTAGGTGGGCTTCAATTGCGACACGAGCGTTAATTAGTTCGCCAGTCGTACTAGAAGGGCCAATAAGCTGCTCCCAAACGATCTTAGCGATTAATCCCAACACTAACAGCCAACTAGATTTCCTGCCGTTTATAGTCTCTCTGAGCGCGCATAAACCAAACAACCCATGCAAAGTGCCCGATAGGCCAACGTAGATCTGAATACTTGAAAATAACAGAGCGACCCCAGTCACTAAACTAATCACAAGCAAAGCAAGAACAAGCTGTTTTTTACTCGGTTGAAACAGATAGCTGATGATCCACAAGCCTGCTAGATTCATCAGAAGATGCGAGTAGTTGGTATGTGAAAAATTTCCTGTTAGGATTCGCCACCATTGCCCATCGGCAATCGCATTGCTATCCCAAACGACCCAAGCTTGTATTGGTTCAAATTGGAATAAGACGCATAAAAGTGAAGTGAAAATTAAAACAGGGTACACATTAAATCCATGTCTCGTTATTGCCCCCAATGCAGCAAGGCTTTGAAAGCTTGTATTTGTCAGTGGGTTACACCACTCGAATCGAATGTTGAGCTTATCATTCTTCAGCACCTATCAGAAGAGCATCGCCCAATGGGAACTGCGCGCATCCTCTCGTTATCTCTAAATAATAGCGTGACGCTTGTCGGCGAAGACTTTTCAGACAATGAACAACTGAACGCATTGCTGGCCGATGAACAGTACCAACATGTGATTTTATACCCAAGCGAAAACTCTGTTCCTGTTGAGTCGGTAACCTGTTCAAATAAAAAGCTACGTGTGATTTTGTTGGATGGGACGTGGAAGAAGGCGTTCAAAATGTGGCAGGTATCGAGTAACTTGCATGCGTTAAAAACGGTTTACTTGCCGAAAGACCTCAAGGGTAACTATCGAATTCGCAAAGCACCTAGTGACAACTGTCTATCCACAGTAGAAGCGGGTTATCATTTATTGAGCTTACTAGAGACTGACGGTGATTTTCGCCCACTGTTAACGGCATTTGACCAAATGATTCAGTTTCAAATCAATCAAATGCCACCAGGTGTCTTCGAGAAAAACTATTTAGATTAAGCCGTTACACGATATTTAAGCTATTGAGCGCTTAAAACTCTGTATGAGCTGAGAACAATTGCTGATGCATTTTCTGTGCAAGATCATCAGTCATTGATGAAATGTAATCTGCAATCACTCGCATCTTTCTTGAATCGTCTTGATGTTGTAGCCATTGCTTCTTGATTGGCAGTGGCAATAAGCGTTCAGGGTCAGCACTGAATGCCTCAAACATATCCATGATTATTTGCTGTCCTTTGTATTCAATAACCTGAACTTGAGGGACTTGGATAACAAACTCACTCACGAAGTGCTTCAGCTTATCGAGTGTGCCATCCATGCTCGGCTCAAGTACGGCATTGTAGGAGAGCAACACATTCTCAAAGTTCTCATCAACGCGCTTAATCGAAATACTGGTCAATAGTGCGTTGACTATTCCGCCAATTGCGTCCTTGCGGCGATACTGCTCGCCGGAAAACAGCATTTCAGTTATTGAGTCAAGGTGTTCACAAATCCATGGGTCCGCCATTTCTTGTAGCTGCGGGTAAGCCGATTCTACCCATTGTGTCTTAGTCACGGAGCCCAGCACAATCGCATCTTCCAAATCGTGTACGCCATACGCGATGTCATCAGCCAGCTCCATAATAGAACAGTCAAGTGACTTGTATTTGGTCTTGTTGTGTTCAAGTGGTTCGGTGTGCGACTTTCTTTTCTTTTTTAGCCGTTGTTGGTCGCTGCTTGAAAGCGGCTCCAGTACCCAGTTAAACAGCTCTTTATCGTGATCGTAGATGCCTTTTGCTGGCATCCAATCTTTGGCACGGAGTTGTCGTTGATGCTTAACTGGCTCAGACTGCAATTTAGCTTGAACTTCACTAAGCAGAGAAGGGTACTTAATCAGACCTAACAAAGTGCGTCGAGATAGGTTCATCCCGTGATGCTCAGTGTAAGGTTCTAGCTGTGTGACAATGCGAAACGTTTGAGCGTTGCCTTCAAAGCCGCCATAATCGCGCATCATGTAATTCAGGGCGACTTCACCGCCATGCCCATAAGCTGGGTGACCAATGTCGTGAGCCAAACATAGTGAATCTATCAAGCTGTCTGAGGGCAATAGGTCGCGGAATTCGGGCTGCTTCTTTTTCAATTGAGCGACGATACCTGTACCAAGCTGCGCGGCTTCTAGAGAGTGTGTTAATCGGGTTCGGTGAAAATCGTTAACAGTGGTGCCATGCACTTGAGTTTTAGCTTGAAGGCGGCGGAAGGCCGCAGAGTGAAGTACACGTGCACGATCACGTTGATACGGGCTACGGTGGTCATCACGTCTTATTTTATGTTCATCGTCATTTCGATGTTGCCATTCTTGTTCGAGTGCAAATGTTGGTTCGAGTTGGACTGTCAAAATAGCGCCTATCAAATTGATTTATTTAACTAATTATATTCAAGGTATACCCAGTTAGCTTATCTCGTCTAGTGATAATTCAAAACTCGGTGCAAAGGTAGTGAGAAAGTAATCCATTTCTGGACTTTTACGCTGTTCGAGTGTTTCTTCAAGTCTACGTTTTGCTTGCTCGTACTCATGATTTCCAGCGCTGAGTTCTTCCAAACATTTTAAATAAGCACAGATAGTGTCTGCTTGTTTAACAATGCCTTGCTCTTCTTTACTTGCTGTCCCTGAAATTAAAAATGGTGCGAAGTCTTCTTGAAACTCTTCCGGCAACATGGACAGTAGCCTTTTCTCGGCTGCTGCTTCTATCTTTTTGTACTCTTGTGCAATGTCTGGGTTGTAGTATTTGACTGGAGTTGGTAAATCACCGGTAAGCACCTCACTAGTGTCATGGTACATACCTAACAATGCGATGTGCTCAGGGTTGAGTTGACCATCAAATTTCTTGTTTTTGATAAGCGCCAAAGCGTGCGCGACGAAGGCAACTTGTAAACTATGCTCTGAAATATTCTCGCTTGAGACTGAGCGCATCAGTGGCCAACGTTGGATCAGTTTCATGCGTGCTAGATGGGCAAAGAAATGGCTTTGTTTCATAAGTGTCCTTGCTTAACAATGCTCTACTTGTGTCTTGTAAACGATACAAGTAGTACGAGATAGGAGATATAAAAAAGGCCCCTAAACAGGAGCCTTTTAAGCATATAAGTGAATGAATACAAGTTAAAGTATTTTAAAACAGTAAATTATAGCCATCGTTAGTGGACTAGTTGTTAGCAGGTTGATTGTGGGCGAACTACTCTTGGCTGTAAGTTGACAAGAAGCGCTCAAGACGACCAATTGCTATTTCTAGATCTTCGATATGTGGCAAAGTCACGATGCGGAAGTGATCGGGTTTTGGCCAATTAAAGCCAGTACCTTGAACCAATAATACTTTTTCTTGTTTAAGGAAATCGAGTACAAATTTTTGATCATCTTTGATGTTGTACATTTTAGTATCGATTTTAGGGAACAGGTACATCGCACCTTTTGGTTTCACACAAGACACTCCCGGGATCTTGTTGATCAATTCCCATGCTCGGTCACGTTGTTCAAGCAGTCTACCACCAGGTAGTATTAGTTCATTAATACTCTGATAGCCACCGAGTGCGGTTTGTATTGCGTGCTGCATTGGCACGTTGGCACACAGGCGCATAGAAGCGAGCATTTCTAGGCCTTCCACATAGCCTTTCGCTAAGTGTTTTGGACCAGTCAAGAACATCCAACCACCACGAAAGCCACATACACGATAAGCTTTCGATAAGCCATTGAAGGTTACCATTAAAACGTCTTCAGCCAAGGTTGATACGGAAGTGTGCACTGCGCCGTCGTAAAGTACTTTGTCGTATATTTCATCAGCGAAGATGATCAAACCATGCTCACGAGCAATGTCCACAACTTTCAACAGGAAATCACGACTATATACAGCACCCGTTGGATTGTTTGGATTAATCAAAACGATCCCGCGAGTCTTTGGTGAAATCTTCGCGAGTATGTCATCGAGATCTGGATACCAATCGGCGTCTTCATCACACATGTAGTGAACCGGTGTGCCTCCAGAAAGCGCTACAGATGCTGTCCAAAGTGGGTAGTCTGGTGCGGGCACTAAGATTTCATCACCATTATCCAACAGTGCCTGCATAGACATCACGATAAGCTCTGATGCACCATTTCCAATGTAAACGTCTTCTACATCAAGGTTGCGAAGACCTTTTTTCTGATAGTGCTGGACAACCGCTTTTCGGGCTGAATAAATACCTTTTGAGTCACAGTACCCTTGAGATGTTGGTAGATTGCGGATTACGTCAACAAGGATCTCATCAGGGGCGTCAAAACCAAAGGGGGCGGGGTTACCAATATTTAGCTTTAGTATTTTATGCCCTTCTTCTTCCATGCGCTTAGCATGTTTGAGTACAGGCCCCCTGATTTCGTAGCATACATTGTTGAGTTTTGACGACATCCCGATATTTTGCATTGCCGGTTTCCTGGAATTAATTTAAATACTTTATTAAAGTACCGCAAAATGGGGTTTGATAGAATAAAAATCTGCTGAATGTCGCATTTCCGTGTAACGTCTGGTCTTTTTACTATCACTATTTTATGAGTTTTAATTCTTAGCGTTGTTGATTTTAGCGAAGGGAAGAAAGGGGGCGAGATTGCTTAAAATCACAGGAATGTTGAAAAGATATAGTACATTCTTGATCTCAGTGGGTGCTACCCATAAAGTATCAACCTAATATAATAATAATTTAGGTGTGGACGAGGTCGATTTGTCACATTTCCAGCAAACTCTCTCCGCTTTGATTGAGAGAGTACACAATGCCCCAGCAAGCGAAGTTCGTTGTGTTGAAGTTCTAACGCAAAAACCATCGTTTGCATTTATAGAATGGCTTCATGCTCAACCTCTCTTTCCCAAATTTTACTGGCAGTCACGCGACACTCGTGAAGAGGTCGTTGCACTCGGTCAGTTACATACTTTTTCAGACCCCGCACCCGCATATGCAATTCTTGGGGAAGACCAGCGAATTTGGGGGGGACGTTCATTTGACGGGCACACCGCTAAGAATCGTCGTTGCATGGAATCGTTTTTCTTCCTTCCTCAGGTTGAATTGATTCGCTTTGATAATACTTGGTCGCTAGCGGTTAATTTATCTCCTGATCGCGTTGCTTCGATTAATGCCTTAAATAAGCTATCTGTTGAAGCGGCGATTTTAGCGCCGTTGTCTGCTCATATTGAACAAATAACCCACGTGCCGGAAAAGGAACAGTGGGGTAGTTTGGTGAATAAAGTGCTTCAGGGGATCAGTGACGAAGAGTATAAGAAAGTGGTTTTGGCTCGTAAAACCACGCTACAGCTCGATGCGCCTATCTGTGCAGCACAATTACTTAAGGCAAGCTATCAACAAAATCATCATAGCTTTCACTTTATGTTGGTGTTGGATTCTAAACACAGCTTTATTGGCTCGACGCCAGAGCGCTTGTATAGCCGACATGGTATAGAGCTTGATACCGAAGCGCTTGCTGGAACGATTGGTCGCGGGGAGAACGCAACCGAGGATATGGAGTTAGCAAACTGGCTTTCTCAAGATAGCAAAAACCTCAATGAGAACCAGTATGTGGTCGACGATATCATTGAGCGACTCACTCCTCACTCACAAATGGTTCATGTTGAAAAGGATGCGCGCCTTGTACGTTTGCGTAAAGTGCAGCATTTGAAACGTAATATCCATGCTCAGCTTAATGCAGGCATTAACGGTGTGCAGTTACTTGCCGCGTTGCAGCCGACTGCTGCAGTTGCAGGGTTACCTCGTAAAGAAGCGATGGATTTCATACTTGAACATGAACCATTTGCTCGAGGTTGGTATGCAGGCTCTGTTGGCTATATTAGCCACCAACGCGCTGAGCTCTGTGTAGCGATTCGCAGTGCTTTAGTTGTAAACGATCAAGTGCAGCTGTTTGCGGGCGCGGGGATCGTGCCAGGATCGGTTGCCGAACATGAGTGGCAAGAGTTGAACAAGAAGATGTCGACTCTGCTCAGCCTCATTTCTGATCACCCGCCATTGGGTGTAGCGTCATGAACCACGACCAAGCCGTATTAAATCGAGTTTGGTGTCAAACGTTACTTGAAGAGCTAACACGCAACTGTGTTGAACATGTTTGTGTTGCACCGGGCTCTCGCTCAACGCCATTAACGCTCGAAGCTGAAGCTAACCCCAAGTTAACCTTACACACGCATTTTGATGAGCGTGGTCTTGGCTTTCTTGCTTTAGGTTTGGCGAAGGCGAGCGACAAACCCGTTGCAGTGATTGTAACCTCTGGAACTGCTGTTGCGAATCTTCTACCTGCCACGGCTGAATCTGGGCTGACACGAGAGAAACTGATTTTACTGACCTCAGATCGACCTATTGATTTAGTCGACTGTGGTGCTAACCAAGCAATTCAGCAGCAGGGTATCTTTTCGTCCCATGTTGAAACGGCGCTAAACCTACCAAGCCCAACCACGCAAGTTTCTTTGAACTGGCTTCTGACATCGGTTGATAACGCACTCGCGAAACAACGCAGTGTCGGCGGAGCCATTCATATCAATTGCCCGTTCCCTGAGCCGCTTTATTCATCAAATAACACTGAAATGTATGCAGAGTACACATCCAGTGTCGCTGGGTGGAAATCGGGAACAGGTTGTTACAGCCAAACGTTTTTACCTAATCAAGTGAGCACACAACCTATTGCTCCAGGTGAGTACCTTGGACGTAAGGGTGTGGTTATTCTCGGTTCGTTAGATATTGAACAAGCGACAAAAGCTCAGCAGTTTGCCACTACATTAGGCTGGCCAGTTTTTTGTGACCCTCAATCAGGTGTCACAAGTGATTGGAAACATTATGATCTGTGGATGCAGAGTAACGTAGCGAAAGAACAACTCAACCAATGTGATTTTATCTTTCAGTTTGGTGAGCGCATTGTTTCTAAGCGCCTTAATCATTGGATAAAATCACAAGCATCATCATTCAGCTCATTACAATATATTGTTGTGTCACCTGATTTACATCGTATCAACCAAGACCACCTGCCTCAAACTCATATTGTTGCCGATATCGAGTTATGGATATCAGAACAACACTTGCCAACGTTTTTTGGCCCGCATGCTGGTTGGGCGGCGCCTTTAATCGAGGTGGCAAATACCGTTCAGCAACTCGCACTTGCGCAAATATCTAATAATGACCAACTCACAGAGTTGAGTGTTGCCGTTGACTTGTCGTCTAGACTTAAAGACAGAGAGTTGTTTGTGGGAAACAGCTTGATGGTAAGGCTGGTGGATATGTTGTCATCAATATCTGCGAATCGAGTTTACAGCAATCGTGGTGCATCGGGCATTGATGGCTTGGTGGCGACGGCTGCGGGTGTAGTGAAAGCCAACCAGAATCCTTTGTTGATGTTGATTGGCGATACCTCTTTGCTGTACGACCTGAACTCACTGGCTCTGCTGACTCATAATTTAACGCCGATGGTTATTGTTGTGACCAACAATGATGGTGGTGCGATCTTTGATTTGTTGCCGGTACCAGAACAACAGAAACAGTCTCTTTATCAAATGCCTCATGGTTTCAGTTTTGAACACGCTGCTGCGCAATTCCAGTTGGGATACGCTGCGCCAGAAACCTTGAATTGCTATCAAACCATTATCGAACAACATTTCGAACAGGGTCAGGGTACCTTGCTCGTTGAAGTTAAGACCCCTCCCGAGCAAGCGTCTACTTTACTAAAACAATTCAGTTCAATGCTTACCGAGGCATTAGCCTAAGGACTTTGTATGCTTTACTCCAATTATTTCCCTGCTTCAAAAGTATCTTCTGACAAACCTTTGCTTGTTTTTTTACATGGTTTACTCGGAAGCGGGGATGATTGGAGTGCATGTCATCCATTCCTCGAGGATTTTTCTCGTCTTTGCATAGATTTACCCGGACACGGACAAAGTTGTTTTATCGATCCGGTAGGGTTTGACCATTGCTGCAATAAAATTGTCCAGTGCATTACTTCTCAATTGGCGCGCAACAATCTGCCAGCAGACTATCCTATCGTGATTATTGGTTACTCGATGGGTGGAAGGCTTGCGATGTATGGGGTGACAAGCCCTTGTTTTGAGACGCTTAACCTAGAGAAAGTGATTATTGAAGGCGGCAACTTTGGCTTAGAGTGTGATGAAGAACGAGCACAAAGGTTAGTACATGATACGCAGTGGGCGGTTCGCTTTGCGCAGCAGTCGATTGAAGATGTTTTGGACGATTGGTATCAACAAAGCGTCTTTTCTTCACTAAATCATGAGCAAAGACAAACTTTGGTCATAAAGCGTAGTGGTAACCTTGGAGTATCCGTAGCAAATATGTTGTTATCTACTTCGTTAGCTAAGCAACCGGATTTACGTGCCACATTAAAATCTCATGAGCATTTATTGCATTATGTGTGCGGTGAAAAAGATCGTAAATTCATGGAGCTAGCTGAGAATAGTGGCTTTGAATATAGTCAAGTGGATTACGCTGGTCATAATGTTCACTTTGAACAACCAGAGCTGTTTTCAAACTTGATCATCCAATGTATCGCCAGCCGTAGTTAGGCTGATTGAGCGACTCTCTCGTATTCAGCACTATCAAAAAGCAGAGCAACACCGTCACGACTATTCGTTAGTCGTGGTCTCTAATAGAACAATGGGAATCACCATGGCTAAAACAGTAGGCATCACAGAAGAAGAACTTTACGCAGCCGTTAACTGGCGCGATGAAAGCAGTCAATATGAAGATATTCAGTACCACAAGTCTGATGATGGTATTGCAAAAATCACGATTGCGCGTCCTCAAGTCCACAATGCGTTTCGTCCACAAACCGTAAAAGAGATGATCAATGCACTGGCTGACGCTCGTTACGACGAGAAAGTAGGCGTGATCATTTTGACGGGTCTTGGTGAGAAGGCGTTCTGTTCTGGTGGTGACCAAAGTATTCGTGGCGACTACGGCGGCTACCAAGATGATTCAGGTACACACCACCTGAACGTACTTGATTTCCAGCGTCAAATTCGTACTTGTCCAAAACCAGTTATCGCAGCGGTATCGGGTTGGGCAGTAGGCGGCGGTCATGTACTTCACATGATGGCTGACCTTACTATTGCCGCTGAAAACGCGCAGTTCGGTCAGACGGGTCCTAAAGTGGGTTCATTTGATGGCGGTTGGGGTGCTTCTTACATGGCTCGTATCGTTGGTCAAAAGAAAGCGCGTGAAATCTGGTTCCTGTGCCGCTTCTACGATGCACAAGAAGCACTGGGCATGGGCCTTGTAAACACCGTTGTTCCTGTCGCTGACCTAGAAAAAGAGACCGTTCGTTGGTGTCGCGAAGTGCTGCAGCACAGCCCAATGGCTCTGCGTTGCTTGAAAGCGGCACTGAACGCGGACTGTGATGGTCAAGCCGGTCTACAAGAGCTCGCTGGTAACGCAACCATGATGTTCTACATGACAGAGGAAGGCCAAGAAGGCCGCAACGCATTCAACGAGAAACGTCGACCAGACTTCGACAAATTCCCGCGTAACCCATAGCTTTATCCTCTTCAGAATGAGTCGCTAAATTGCGGCTCATTTTCTTTTGATGTTCCCCGTTTTTTAGGAAACTTTATGAACTCAGCGAATTCTCAGCGCTACGCTAAACTCTACCGCTATCAATTACCTATGGATAGTGGCGTGGTTCTTCGTGACAATAAGTTGAACGAACGCGTTGGCTATATAATCCAACTTGAGTGTAATGGTAAAACTGGTTTTGGTGAAGTCGCACCTTTGCCAGGTTTTAGCCAAGAAGATGCCGAACAAGCTGGCATTCAGCTTCAACACGAATTAGAACTTTGGAGCCACAATAACCCTCAAACGCCTTTTGATGAGCTATATCCTTCTGTCGCGTTTGGCTTTTCGATGGCGATGATGGAATTACGAGGCGATCTTAACGCTGAAGGTAACTACCAAGCTGCGCCTTTGTGTACAGGGGATCCTGATGAACTGATCCCTGTACTTAACGAGATGGAAGGCGAGAAGGTTGCTAAGGTAAAAGTTGGCCTTTATGAAGCGATCCGTGACGGTATGCTGGTGAGCTTATTCCTTGAGTCGATTCCTGATTTAACCTTAAGACTTGATGCTAACCGTGCATGGAAGCCAGAGAAAGCGAAGCAGTTCATTAAGTACATTGCGCCCTCATTACGTCAGCGCATTAGCTTTATTGAAGAGCCTTGCCAAAAGCCAGAAGATAGCTTGGCCTTTGCCATTGACCATGGTGTGGCGATTGCGTGGGACGAGACATTGCAAGAAGCGGTGCGCAGTCCAGAGTTTGATCTTAGCGACCTTACTGGTGTTAAAGCTGTCGTGATCAAGCCAACTCTTATTGGTTCTGTCGAGCGTTGTGTAGCAATCATTGAGCGTGCACAGAAGCTTGGAATTAAACCTGTATTGAGCTCAAGTATTGAGTCGAGCCTAGGTCTGACTCAGATTGCTCGTCTGGCGCAGCAATATTTGCCAAATGAAGTGCCGGGGCTGGATACGATTGGCTTGTTCAAGCAGCAGCTAGAAGTTTCTTGGCCGGGCTGTCAGTTGCCTGTCTCTACGCTTGAACAGCAGCAACTGATTTGGTCTTGTTAGACCGAGCTATTTGAATGGCTATGTAATTATCTCAGTAAGTTCTTAATCTATTTTTGGTTATCATATGATGCGCCCACAATCTAATCATCACCCGCTCTGGTTACAGTGGGCGCAGCAAAACCCACTTCAACCAGCGCTAGTGACTACTCACCGCACTTATACTTGGCAACAAGTGTTTGTGTTGGTTAGTGAGTACCAACAACAGCTATCTCATCAAGGCCTATCTGAAGGTGATGTACTGACGATTGTTGGTAAGAACCAAGCTGAAGTGATCCCGGTTTATCTTGCCGCACTCAATTTGGGTGTGGTTTGTGCGTTTACGATGCCTCAGCCTAGTTTACGCCTGAAGCAAAAGCTCAATTCCTTATATCAAGCGGATCAACAAAGCTACCTTTGGCTTTTGGACAGTAGTAGGATAGAGCGCTCTGATGCTGCTGATTTGAACACTGAGTTGGTGACGTTTCCTTGCCTAAGTGAAGTTAAGGTTGATAGTGATGGCCTACCTTTAACAATTCTGGAAGATTCCAGCTTCAATCCTCAAAACCTTGCGAGCATCGTATTCACTTCTGGCTCTACCGGAAATCCCAAAGCAGTGGCTCACACGCTTGAGCAGCATTTATGCTCGGCGGCCGGCTTACTTGAGGTGTTTCGTTATCAACAAGGTGACACTTGGTTACTGAGTTTACCTATGTACCATGTGTCGGGGCTGGCGATAGTTCATCGTTGGTTAGCGGCTGGTGGCTGCATCAAGATAGGCACAGGTCAGCTTGAAACTGATATAGAAGAATGCAGTCACGCATCATTGGTCGCTACTCAGCTACATCGCTTACTAAAGAGTAAGCAAGCACTTACTTTAACGCATGTGCTTTTGGGCGGAAGTCATATTCCAGAAGAACTTGCTCTTCAAGCTCAACAGATGGGCATCGAAACTTGGCTGGGGTACGGTATGACCGAAGCGGCTTCAACGGTGACTGCAAAACTTGTTGATGCAAGCAGCACTGCTGGTTTCGTGCTTAATCATCGTCAATTGAAAATTGAAAACCAACGTATTTATATTGGAGGTGACACCCTCGCTTCCGGTTATTACCATCAAGGTAAATTAACGCCTTTGGTGGATGAGAGCGGTTGGTTTGATAGTAAAGATCTTGGCCAATGGGACGGCGAACAAGTGTCGATAATTGGCCGCGCAGATAACCAGTTTATTTCCGGCGGTGAGAACATTCACTGCGAAGAGATAGAGCGAGCATTAACTCAATTGTCTAGTGTTAAACAAGCTTTTGTGGTCCCTGTAGAAGATAGTGAATTTGGATTTAGACCTGTAGCGATTGTCGACAGTGACGAACTACCGACCAAAGAGTGGTTTGCAGAACAGTTACAAGGGAACCTAGAGCGATTCAAATTTCCTATCGAGTATTATGAAATGCCTGAGCAAGAACAGCAGGGGATTAAAGTATCGAGAGCAGGTTTGGCAGCTTGGTTGTTTCAACGTAGGAACTAAAAAGCCGCACAGATCCGGAAGTTGTTGTGTCGTTTGCTAGATTGGAAGGCGGTTAGTTAATTTAGCAATTAGATAGTTCAAAACAGAATTTATTATCTTTATAACCATCCATCATAATAAGCCATATAAATAACGGATTATAGAATAAGGTCTTATTATGAAAATTGCCCTCATCATTGCGGTTTTACTGCAGATAGGCCAAGCGGTCATCTCATCAGGGTTGACTCGTTCGTTGGCTGAGCTCACCGCATTTGTGTTGGTTGTGGTACTTGTTTTAATGAAAAGAGAGAGCAATAAGAGTGATAAGCCCCTGTTTGATTCGTGATTGTTGCAACACAGAATATCTTTACCACATACGATAAAGGCAAAACCCATTTGAGCTTTGCCTTTTTTGTTTTGTTGCTCGCTAACCTGAATGTCTAGGTAACCGAACAACCGTCTAAAACGTTTCTATGTCGGTTAGGCGAGAGTTAACCATGCCAATGAACCCGTTGAGATCATGACCCACATCGTAATACCAAACATCAATGGTTTCGGCCCCGCTGCTTTTAACTTCTCAACTGAAATACCACAGCCAATTAAGAACAAACACACCACCAGTGCTCGCTTAGACACATCAAAGATTCCTTGATAGACCATCTCAAATTGTGGCAGTAAGTCACTCACCGCGATAGCGGCGCAATAGAAGAAAATGAAATAGGGAACCGTAATCTTCTTTTGGCCATTTTTGAAGATCATTGCACTGACTAACGCGATTGGGATGATCCAAAGCGCGCGAGCTAGTTTTAATGTTGTTGCTGTAGTGAGCGCTTCCTCACCATACGCAGATGCCGCACCGACAACCGAAGAGGTATCGTGAATCGCAATAGCTGCCCAAGTACCAAATGTTTGTTGGCTGAGTTCAAGCGCGTGACCAATCATCGGGAACAAAAATAGAGCAACCGAGTTCAACACGAATACAGTGGCTAATGCCAAGCCAATCTGTTCATCGTCTGCTTTGATCGCGGGTGCCACAGCTGCTATCGCGCTACCACCACAAATCGCGGTACCAGATGAGATAAGGTAGCCCGTTGTGCGGTCTAGCCCCATTCGCTTAGCCAAGAACCAACCAATAACTAATGTACCGATAATCGTCGTTACAATGAGCCCAATACCATCGCCTGTTACTGCTAATGCTTTTTCAAACTGAATACCAAAACCTAAGCCAACAATAGAGTAGGCCAGTAGCTTTTTGGTGAGTTTGCCGACTTCCAAGTGTTCAGGGACTAACCCTAAACTAGCAAGTAGGAAACCGATAACCAGGGCTGTCGGTGAGCTAACCCAAGGCGTTAAGCAAAACAGTGCAGCAAGATAAAATGGAACGGACTTTTTTAGGTTCATTGTATTTAGAGTCTTGTTTTGTTGTGGCGTTATTGTGATGAGACCACTATACGTTCAATAAAATGATAAGTAAGTCTAAATGAATTGAACAAACGTTAAGGAAAACTTAACGCTTGTTCAGCTGATATGAATAAAGGGCTGGCTAGCTAGCGTAGTGATCCGCGAAGGTCAGAGACTGACTGTCGAAGAGTTTCACAAGAGGCTTCTTTAGGTGAAATAGGCTCACCAGCTTCTATCTCTAACTTAGTCCAGAAGCGAGTTGGTAATCCTTTGCAGGCACGGCCTTTGTAACGACTAAAGTAGCTGCCCCATAATCCTTTGAGAGCCATAGGAATCACAGGGACAGGAGAACGTTTGATGATCAGCTCCATACCACGCATGAACTCAGCCACTTCACCATCAGAGGTGAGCTTTCCTTCTGGAAAAATACATACGATGTGGCCTTCATGCAGGGCACGTTCTACTTCTTTGAAAGCGTTTCGAATCGAATTGCGGTTTGTTGCGGAAATTGGAATCACTCCCGCTCTTTTCAAGAAGCGTCGAATAGGTGGCAACTTGGTGTAATCCTCTTCCATCACAAAACGGATAAGGCGAGGGCAAACCGCGCTCAGCAACAGTGCATCCATATAACTCACATGGTTGCAGACAATCAACGCGCCGCCTTTTTCTGGCAGGTGATGTAAGTTCTTATGTTTAACTCTGTACATGGTGTGAGTGACTATCCACGTAAAGAAGCGGAAAGCGTAGATAGGCACCTGATAAAACAGGGAGAACATCACCAAAGTGTTGCCCACCGCGAGCAAGATAAACAGCTGTGGAATTGAAAGATCTAGAACACTAAGGCAAACAATACCTAATACCGCACTTCCCACCATGAACAGTGAGTTGTAGATATTGAGCCCGGCAATCACTTGGGCACGCTCGTCGGGCTTGGCACGTAACTGCATTAGTGAATACAGAGGAACAATAAAGATACCTCCAGAGATACCCAGAAGCAGAAGGTAAGCGAATAGCGGCCAAAGCTCTGAATAGGTTACGAATTGATAGAAAGAACTAAAGTCAGGCAAAGACTCCGGAATGGATATCGCCATCAAAAGGCCGAAGATCGAGATACCTAAGCTGCCCATTGGCACGATGCCGATTTCAATTCGGTGATTAGATAACTTATCGCAAGCCAAAGAGCCGATCGCGATGCCTACCGAGAATAGTGCCAGTAAAAAGGCGACTGAGCTTTCAGTGCCGTTTAGATGCAGTTTGGTGAAGTTGGGAAACTGAGTTAGGTAAGCTGCACCAAGGAACCAAAACCAGCTGATAGACATCAGCGCTTGGAAAGTAGGTCGGTCTTTCTTCGCAATCGCCAGTGTGCTGCGGGTCAGTTTAACGGGCTGCCAATTCACTTTTAGGCTTGGGGCGTTGCTTGGTGCTTCAGGAATAAAACAGCTTGAGACATATCCGAGAATCGCGAATAAAATGATACTGATAGCAGCGATCAGTTTAGCGCTTTCTTCTGATGCAATAATACCAGCACCGAGAGTGCCGATCAGGATTGCTAGGAATGTGCCTGTCTCAACTAAGGCATTTCCAGAAACAAGCTCTTTCGTTTCTAATTGTTGTGGCAATAGCGCATATTTAACCGGGCCAAAGAAGGCACTTTGTGTTCCCATGAGAAACAGAAGTAGAAGTAATACTCCGTAACTTTCGTAGATAAAACCGATCGCACCCAGTGACATAATAACGACTTCAATAAGCTTAATCTTACGAATAAACCAAGATTTTTCATATTTATCAGCCAGTACACCAGCCAACGCCGAAAATAGGAAGAAGGGCAGAATAAAAAGGCCAGCGGCCAAATTTATGAATAAATTACTGGAGATAGGCAGCGTGTCTACGCTTGCGAAAGCTACAAACAGCAACAGAACATTTTTGAATATGTTGTCATTAAAGGCCCCCAGAAATTGGGTAATAAAGTAGGGTAGGAACCTTTTTTGCGTTAACAGCGAAGATTGGCTGCTGTTGTTCATTCTCTTTCCTTGGATACTTACCAGTTAGTTAAGTAGTTTGAGACTAGGTTATCGATCAACTCTTTACCATCAATAGGTTCTGATGCGAAAAATTTATCGTCGACACTTAATAAAGTAATACCATGCACACCAGACCATAATACTCGGCTTGCTTTAACCACTTCACTTTCCGTGTGCTCAGGTGCAATGGCTAATAGGAGTTGCTCAAGCATATCTATCATTTTATCGATGCGGTTCGACTGCCATTCAGGAAGGTTTTCACCATTCATGTTGTGCTCAAAAATAAGCTGCCAACGGTGAGGGTGTCTTTGTGCAAAATCGTGGTAGCAGTAGGCTAGATTGAATAGAGCTTGTTGAGGACTACTCGATTGTTCGACTGCGGTCGCTGATTCAGACGTCAGTTCATCTAATGTTTGGGCAACAACGTGCAAAAGTAGTAGGTTGTAGTTCCCAAATACATTCACCAATGTGCTAGGGACGTAACCAATCATATTGGCAATTTTACGTAGACTTAACTCGTGATAAGAGTGCTGATCTAAAAAGTTTGTCACTGTCTTTAAGGTCAGCTGAACTAATTGCTCTCGAGTATGATCGTTTCTTCGTGCCATGATTCGTTTCTAGTAAATGAACATCGTTCAATATTTTAATGATGCCCTCGATAGTCGTCAATCTTTTCGCTAATTAAGCAACCAATTAATAGCCGCAATATTATGATACATGTGTAAATGCCGTGAATATTTCATTGTTCTTTGTTAACGAGTATGATGAAAGGGTCGAAAGATAAAAAACCTATAAAGGATAATAATGAAACGATTTTTCTCACTAGTCGCGATCCTGTTGGTAACAGTCGCGGTGACGCCAATCGCAGAAGCGAAAAAGTTTGGTGGTGGTAAGTCATTTGGCAAAAGCTTTAAAACGGCTCCAGCACCAAAACAACAAAACACGAATTCGATCCGACAAGATCAAACCGGTAAGAAAGCAGCAGCTAACTCTAGCAAGAAAGGCCTTATGGGCGGTCTGCTAGGTGGTTTACTGGCTGGTGGTCTTTTAGCTGCATTCTTTGGTGGCGCATTTGAAGGTATCCAGTTTATGGATATTTTGATCATGGGTCTGATTGCTTTCCTAGCGTTTAAATTCCTACGTGGAATGTTGGGCGCGAAGCAGGGCTCAATGAATCAGCAGAATGCACGTGGCCAACAGCCAGCATTCGGCGGCATGGGTCAGAACAAGTTTGAACAACCTAAGCAACAACCAAATGTTCATAACTTCGAGCAAGCACAACCTCAATCACAAGGTACTGCTGGTGGTTTCGGTTTTGGTGCACAAAGCGATGTTCCACATAACTACCCGCCGGGCTTTGATCAAGCGGCATTCATCAACGGTTCTCGTGAGCACTACCGTACACTGCAAGGTGCATGGAATCACAACGAACTAAACACAATTGAAGAATACGTATCTCCAAGCCTATTTGAAGACCTAAAAGCTGAGCGTAATAAGCTAGACGGTGATCAGCATACAGACGTAATGTACGTTGATGCTGAAATCGTTCGCGCAGACCACGATGGTAGCAAAGCACAGCTAAGCCTTCAGTTTAGCGGTCGTTACCGTGACACAGCGGATGGCATTGAAGAAGATATCACTGATATCTGGCACTTAGAGCGTGACCTAACAACTAACAATGCGCCTTGGCTAATTGTTGGTATTCAAGGTTAATCTCGATAGTTAACTAAAAATGAGTTAGCTAGACATTACTTTGATTATTGAAAGCCCCTACGGAGAAATCTGTAGGGGCTTTTTTGTGTCTGGTTGTATAGAACTGTAAGTTTTCAGAAGAGAGTTTTTCTAGGGCTTACGATAATGCGGCTCTCTGGATTCTCCTCATTTGTAGAAAAACAGTATCATCACGACAATTATTTAGAGTGATACTTTGTGCCAACGGTGAGTTAGGCTGAACCAAGTTATTCATTTTATTTAGATATTCAATCGGGGTATCTAACCAAGATAGAGGTGTTAATCGTGACGACTGAGTTTTCGAACCGATAATAGAACCTGAAATATCATTGCATCAGAAACAACAAATAGTTGAAGAGTATGAGTAGCTTATTTCTACCAATGGCTTAGGTTGCGCCTCTTCTTTAGCTTGTGGACGTCACTGGGAAGTATGGGAAATGATTTCCGAGAGATTACAATCTTGCAGTGAGAGCTGCGGGTAGGTGTCCGAAGTGTTGAACTTAGAAACGAAAAAAGCCAACTCAACGAGTTGGCTTTTCGATTTTCCAATTAAGGAAGAATATGGTGGAGGGAGACGGATTCGAACCATCGAAGGCAGTGCCGGCAGATTTACAGTCTGCTCCCTTTGGCCACTCGGGAACCCCTCCAGGGTGTGTCTTACTCTTCACAAAGTAAGCCTAAATTGATGTTTTCCCATAAGCCCATCAATCAGGTTGTTCTCTTAACTCTCGAAAGAGGTAAGAAGAATATGGTGGAGGGAGACGGATTCGAACCATCGAAGGCAGTGCCGGCAGATTTACAGTCTGCTCCCTTTGGCCACTCGGGAACCCCTCCAGGGTGTGTCTTACTCTTCACAAAGTAAGCCTAAATTGATGTTTTCCCATAAGCCCATCAATCAGGTTGTTCTCTTAACTCTCGAAAGAGGTAAGAAGAATATGGTGGAGGGAGACGGATTCGAACCATCGAAGGCAGTGCCGGCAGATTTACAGTCTGCTCCCTTTGGCCACTCGGGAACCCCTCCAGGGTGTGTCTTACTCTTCACAAAGTAAGCCTAAATTGATGTTTTCCCATAAGCCCATCAATCAGGTTGTTCTCTTAACTCTCGAAAGAGGTAAGAAGAATATGGTGGAGGGAGACGGATTCGAACCATCGAAGGCAGTGCCGGCAGATTTACAGTCTGCTCCCTTTGGCCACTCGGGAACCCCTCCAGGGTGTGTCTTACTCTTCACAAAGTAAGCCTAAATTGATGTTTTCCCATAAGCCCATCAATCAGGTTGTTCTCTTAACTCTCGAAAGAGGTAAGAAGAATATGGTGGAGGGAGACGGATTCGAACCATCGAAGGCAGTGCCGGCAGATTTACAGTCTGCTCCCTTTGGCCACTCGGGAACCCCTCCAGGGTGTATCTTACTCTTCACAAAGTAAGCCTAAATTGATGTTTTCCCATAAGCCCATCAATCAGGTTGTTCTCTTAACTCCCAAAAGAGGTAAGAAGAATATGGTGGAGGGAGACGGATTCGAACCATCGAAGGCGGAGCCGGCAGATTTACAGTCTGCTCCCTTTGGCCACTCGGGAACCCCTCCAGGGTGTTTTTCCTAACTCATAATGGATAGGCTAAAGAGATGTTTTTCCCAACGCATCTCTCAAGTGCGGAGCGCATCATAGCAAACACGTTAAACCTGTAAAGGGTTTTTCTTATGGTTTTGTGTTAAATGCTTTCTTTTTGGGCAAAGATGGCGAAAAGTACGCATATTGCTCGTGAAGTGAACATCTGTATTAAGGTTTACGTATTGATTAGTAACACCTTGAGGTAATTAACTTTCTGTATTGTGTTAGGTTTGTTTAGTTATTGAAGAAAGGTAAACAGAATTTAATTTAGATTTACACTTCTTGACGTTATAACATTCATCAGTTGATAGAATACGGTTAATTTCATTTATAGATAATAATACCAATCGTAGTAAATCAAGGTGTCATCCTAGCTTGCTAAAATGCTCGAGAACAGCGTCAGATATTTTGATTGTAGAATAACTACTTATCGAAACTATCTGTTGAAAAGAGCTGCCTTGTTCTCAAGCCTTTTTCCTGCGCTATTTCTGACCACTTGCTCACTGTGATTGGTATAACCTTACTTGCAGACCATTATTATGAAGCGTAAATCTGTTTTACCCCTCTTTATCTTTTCGATTGTTATGGCGTCTCCAACCACACTAGCAAAACTGATGGGCCCAAGCGCTGTCACTGTTGTTACTGAACAGGTCGATGTCCATCAAGTCAGTCAGTCTCTTTCTTTGGTCGGTAAGTTAGAAGCCGAGCAATCTGTGATCATTACTTCTGAAGTAGCGGGCAGGGTTGACTCTATCAATATTAAAGCTAATCAAGATGTCACTAAAGGGCAAATGTTGGTCCAATTAGATGACGACAAAGCCAAAGCCGCGGTTGCAGAGGCGCAAGCGTACCTAAAAGATGAAAAGCGTAAGCTAGCGGAATTTCAACGACTAGTGAAACGTAACGCGATTACGCAAACTGAAATTGACGCGCAGAAAACCAATGTTGAGATTGCGAATGCTCGCTTAGCTGCCGCAAATGCCAATCTGAAAGATCTTCATATCAGTGCTCCCTTCTCTGGTACCGTCGGCTTTATCGACTTTAGCCGCGGTAAAATGGTGACATCCGGTACTGAACTTGTGACCTTAGATGATCTATCTGTCATGCAGCTAGATCTCCAAATTCCTGAGCGTTACCTTTCTAAATTGTCTAAAGGCATGACAGTAACGGCTCGCACCAGTGCATGGGGTGATACTCAGTTCACTGGCACAGTGGTTGGCATTGATTCACGTATCAACGCTGAAACCTTGAATTTACGAGTTCGAATCCACTTTGATAACAACAATGATTACTTGAAACCGGGTATGTTAGTGGCAGCTAATATGGACTTCCCACCAGTTGAAGCACCGATTATCCCGGTTCAAGCATTGGAATACTCTGGTACGAAACGTTTTGTTTACGTGATTGGCGAAGATAACAAGGCAACTCGAACAGAAGTGTTCTTGGGCGCGCGTATTGATAACGAAGTCGTGATTGATAAAGGGATCGAGATTGGTCAGAAGATTGTGGTGCAAGGCATCGTGAATATGCGCGATGGAGTGTTGGTTCAAGAACTCGCCGTTAATCGCTCAGCTAATCTTGATGGTAATACAGCAACACAAGAAGGCGCTAACTAATGTTGTTATCTGATGTTTCAGTCAAGAGACCAGTAGCAGCTATCGTACTGAGCTTGCTTTTGGTTGTGTTTGGTCTTGTATCGTTTAGCAAGCTCGCAGTTCGTGAGATGCCAGATATTGAAAGCCCGGTAGTATCGATTAGTACTCGATATGAAGGGGCATCAGCCACCATCATTGAGAGCCAGATTACTTCTAATCTTGAAGACCAGCTCTCCGGCATTAGCGGTATCGATGAAATTGAGTCGACTACCCGAAACGGCTCGTCACGAATCACGATCACCTTTGAGTTGGGTTATGATCTAAATACCGGTGTGAGTGATGTGCGTGATGCAGTAGCTCGAGCACAGCGATCGTTACCTGATGAAGCCGACGATCCAATTGTCTATAAGAACAATGGTAGTGGTGAAGCGTCGGTTTACATCAACCTCAGCTCAACCGAGATGGACCGAACGCAGTTAACCGATTACACCGAGCGTGTGTTGATTGATCGCTTTAGTTTGATCTCTGGTGTGAGTTCAGTGGATATTTCTGGCGGCTTGTACAAAGTAATGTACGTGAAGCTGAAACCTGCTGAGATGGCGGGACGTGGCGTAACTGCTTCTGATATTACATCGGCGTTAAACAGTGAGAACATTGAAAGCCCTGGTGGTGAAGTGCGTAACGATGCAATTGTGATGTCGGTTCGTACTGCTCGTTCGTATACCCAAGCAAAAGATTTTGAATACTTAGTAGTAAAACGATCTTCAGATAACACACCTATCTACTTGAAAGACGTGGCTGATGTTTACATTGGCGCAGAAAATGAAAACTCAACCTTTAAAAGTGATGGCGTGGTTAACGTCAGTATGGGCATTGTACCTCAGTCAGATGCGAACCCACTTGAGGTTGCTGACTTAGTCCATAAAGAAGTCGAAGCAATTCAAAAATTCTTGCCTGATGGTACTCGTCTTGCTGTCGATTATGACTCAACGGTGTTTATCGACCGTTCGATTTCAGAGGTTTACAGCACGCTCTTTATCACGGGGGGCTTGGTTATCCTTGTGCTTTACATCTTTATTGGCCAAGCACGTGCAACCCTGATCCCTGCGGTAACTGTTCCTGTTTCTTTGATCTCGTCGTTTATTGCGGCGTACTACTTCGGCTTCTCTATAAACCTGATTACCTTGATGGCACTGATCCTGTCTATCGGCCTGGTGGTAGATGACGCGATCGTGGTAGTAGAGAACATTTTCCATCACATTGAACGCGGCGAATCGCCACTGCTTGCCGCTTATAAAGGCACGCGTGAAGTAGGCTTTGCGGTAATCGCAACCACGCTAGTTCTGGTCATGGTGTTCCTACCGATCTCGTTTATGGATGGTATGGTAGGCCTTCTGTTTACTGAGTTCTCGGTATTGTTGGCGATGTCGGTGATCTTCTCATCTGTGGTGGCATTAACGCTAACGCCAGTTCTTGGCAGTAAGATTCTAAAAGCAAATGTAAAACCAAACCGCTTCAATCGATTTGTAGAACGTGTGTTTGGCAAGCTAGAAGCTGGATACAAAGCGGTATTGCGCCGCGCGCTAAACTGGCGTTGGGCTGCTCCAATCATCATTATCGCTTGCATGGGCGGCAGTTATGGCTTGATGCAACAAGTGCCTTCACAACTAACTCCACAAGAAGACCGTGGCGTTATCTTTGCGTTTGTTCGTGGTGCTGATGCAACCAGTTACAACCGTATGTCTGCCAACATGGACATTGTTGAAGAGCGCTTAATGCCGTTGCTTGGTCAAGGTTTCTTGAAATCATTCAGCATTCAATCACCAGCGTTTGGGGGAAATGCGGGTGACCAAACAGGTTTCGTTATCATGATCCTAGAAGATTGGGACGAGCGAAATGTGACGGCGCAAGAAGCATTGAACGAAGTTCGAAAATCTTTGAATGGTATTCCTGATGTGCGTGTATTCCCGTTCATGCCAGGTTTCCAAGGCGGCTCTAGTGAGCCAGTACAGTTTGTGTTGGGCGGCTCTGATTACTCGGAATTACAAAAGTGGGGCGAGATACTAAAGCAAGCGGCTGAAGACTCTCCAATGATGGAAGGTGCGGATATCGATTACTCTGAAAAAACACCAGAGTTATTGGTTACGGTAGACAAACAGCGTGCAGCAGAGCTGGGTGTGAGCGTCTTAGACATTTCAGATACATTAGAAATCATGCTTGGTGGTAAGAGTGAAACAACGTTTGTTGAACGCGGTGAAGAGTATGATGTTTACCTACGTGGTGATGAGAATAGTTTTAACAATGCGAATGACTTGAGTCAAATTTACATGCGAACTCAGTCTGGCGAGCTAGTAACGCTTGATACGCTGACGCACATTGAAGAAGTGGCATCATCGATTCGTTTGTCGCACTACAACAAGCAGAAGTCAGTAACCATCAAAGCGAACCTCATGGAAGGTTACACGCTGGGCGATGCTCTGGGTTTCCTTGATCAACAAGCGATTGAGCAGCTACCGGGTGACATATCAGTGAGCTACTCGGGCGAATCAAAAGACTTCAAAGAGAACCAGTCAAGTATCTTAATTGTGTTTGCATTAGCTATGTTAGTGGCGTATTTGGTATTGGCCGCGCAGTTTGAGAGCTTCATTAACCCACTGGTGGTGATGTTCACCGTACCTATGGGTATCTTTGGTGGCTTCTTAGGTTTGATGCTGATGGACCAAGGGCTCAACGTGTACAGCCAGATTGGTATGATTATGTTGATCGGTATGGTGACCAAAAACGGTATTTTGATCGTAGAGTTTGCTAACCAACTTCGTGACCGTGGCATTGAGTTTGAAAAGGCGATCATTGATGCTTCGGCTCGACGTTTACGTCCAATCTTGATGACGGCGTTCACCACACTAGCCGGTGCAATCCCATTGATTACTTCAACGGGCGCAGGCTATGAAAGCCGAGTGGCTGTGGGTACGGTTATTTTCTTTGGTATGGGCTTTGCGACCTTAGTTACTCTGTTCGTTATCCCTGCGATGTATCGCCTGATTTCTGGCTCAACACGCTCTCCGGGTCACGTGGAAGCGGAGCTTAATAAAGAGCTTAGTCATGATAACGTGGGAAGAAGTAGTCACGGTTAATGAACACGGAATAATGTAACACTACAGAAAAGCCTGCGTTTGCTCCTAGCGAATAGCAGGCTTTTATAGTATCGAAACTTTATTTCTTTTTTGCCTGGCTAGCTTCAAATGCCTTTAATTGCTCTGGAGTCGCTTTTGGTTGATGGTTACGCTTCCATTCGTCATATGTCATCCCATAGACACGTTCTCGGGCGTCGTCTAAATTCAGGTCAGCGCCTATAGATTCAGCTTCAGCAGCATACCATTTGCTAAAACAATTTCGGCAGAAACCCGCTAAAATCATTAAGTCTATATTAGCGACCTCTTTATTAGAGTCTAAATGCGCCAATAGTCGACGAAATGCTGCAGCATCCAGCTTATCTTGTTCTTCTTGGGTTAGTTGTTTATATTTAAATTGCGCCACAATCTCTTCCTTTTATGAGTTTTATTGTCTATGAGTATTGAGTCTACATTGCTAGGTTATTGATGCAAAGACTCGACTCATCAACTCTGGTAACGATATTTGCCTCTGTTTTACTGATGGTTCAATTGTGTTGAGGTTTTATCATAATGTTGAGAGCTTGTGTTTACTGGTATGGTGGCGATGCAAAAGGGTAGGCTTCCACCAAGCTAATTTACGCCTTAGTTACTTCAAAACCATTTGTTCGATTCCTTAATATGGGAAAAAGCTATTAATGTCAGAGTCCAATAGTAGTTGGAGCTGATTCAAGCCATCTCTCAATCGAGCCTCATTCCCAATAGACATCAAAGATAATCTGACATGTGGCGTACTTTCATTATTTGCGCAGAAGTAACTACCGCTAGTAACTATTACACCTCGGTTTTTGGCTTCCATAGCAAATCGATCTGGCTGCCAATGAGCAGGTAGTGGTAACCAAATATGATATCCAGACGCCGTGAACTCTATAGAAGTAAAAATCTCCCTCACCATCTTCTGCCTTTCATTCGCAACTTCTCTTTGTTGATCCGCTAACCGAAAAGCATCACCGGATTCAATCAACAAAGTCGCTGCAATAAAATTAATTGGAGACGCAAGCCAAATGTTAGTTCTAATATTTGCATTAAGAGCTGTTATCTGACTTTCAGGGGCTTTTAGGTAACCACAACGCATAGCAGGGCTGATAGCTTTAGATAGTGCTGAAATGTGGAACGTATAATCTGGAGCAAAATTAGCTATTGGAGGTATTGGTTCATCATCTAAAAAGCAATAAATATCATCTTCAACTAACCAAACTCTCTTATCGTTAATAACTTGTGCTATTTCCTTTTTTCGGGATTCAGGCATTGAGAGCCCTGTTGGGTTCTGATGGCTAGGAACAGTTATCACCATGGCGGCTTGGTGTGCATCAATTTCACTCGCCAAAGCTTTTGGACATAAACCATATTCATCAAGATCGACACCAATTACATGACGGTCTGACATGTTTACAATGGCCAGGATGCCTGGATAGGTAAGTCGTTCGACTAGAATAGTATCCCCAGGCTTTGTTAAAGCATCAATGAGTAAAGACAAAGCGTGTTGAGCACCATTCGTCAGCAACATATTCTCGCTGTTTGCTCCCTCTAAGCCGTATTTTTCCGCCCATTTAACACCAGCCGCTCTATGATCGTCATGCCCTGAATGCTCAACATATCCAACAAAGTCAGAGGTCAGTAAATCCGCTGATTGCCGGTAGGCATTTTTCAACGCAGGTACATTTCTTTCTAGACAAGGTTGAAGTATAGAGAAGTTATAGTTTTCTTCTTTATCGGGAGCTTGGATGGCTTTATCAAGTTCTGAGTTAGCTCGAACGAACGTACCGCGTCCAATAAATGACTCCAAGCATCCTTTGTCATTAAGCAACTTATAAGCTTTTGCAACGGTTGCGGGCGTAGTGCCTAGCTCCCTTGCAAGTAATCGATGAGTGGGTAGTTTTGAGCTTGGTGGGAACTCACCTGTTTCAATTTTCTGCTCTATAACTTCTGCGATACGAATGAATTTACTATTGCTCACAAGGTGCCTCCCCGGACAATCCTGATTTTTAATCGATTATAACATATGTCTTTTTAGTTTTTATTCTTTTAAATAAAAACAAAACCTTACATTGACATAGTTCAATTTTGGAAATAATCTGTATTTAAGTGATATTGATATAACTCAATGTGAGCTATGACAACATCAGATTAGGCTTAATAAATTCTAAAAGAAAAGGTAGGGACACTTAAAAAATAAAGTGTTCAAGAAGTACATTACTGATAATTAAGAACCAACGGCTTTTACATAGCCGTGAAGGTTTTAAATCCAGATCGGATGGTTCAGACCGCTGGCTAGCTCGCCTGTTTGGGATGAGTACATTAGAGCGTATCGTTCCAGCCTTCCCAGAATTTCAACATATTGGAAAAGATTAAGGAAAATAAAATGAAATCAAACAACGTCGCTTTTATTGGTTTAGGTGTAATGGGTTTTCCAATGGCGGGTCATCTTGCAAAAGCAGGGTACAAGACCAAAGTGTTTAATCGTACAGAAAGCAAAGCAAAATTATGGGCGCAAGAATTTTCTAGTGAATACGAGCCAACTCCAGGGTTAGCTGCGACTAACTGTGACATTGTGTTTTTATGCGTAGGGAATGATGACGACGTAAGAAGTGTTGTATATGGAGAAGACGGTGTGCTCGCAAGTATGGTTACAGGCTCTGTTTTGGTTGACCACACGACAACATCTGCAGAGCTTGCGGAGGAATTGGCTAGAGCATGTATGGAAAAGAATATTTCGTTTATCGATGCTCCAGTATCAGGTGGTCAGGCAGGAGCTGAAAATGCAGCTCTGACAATTATGTGTGGTGGTGAACAAACTGTTTTTGATCGCGTAGAACCCGTGATGAAAAGTTATGGTAAGCAATCGACTTTAATGGGTAAAAATGGCCAGGGACAGCGCAGTAAGATGGTTAATCAAATCTGTATTGCAGGTGTATTAAAAGGGCTAAGCGAAGGTCTACTTCTGGCAAAAAAAGCAGATCTCAATATTAACCAATTAGTTGATGTATTAAAGCATGGTGCCGCAGGTTCGTGGCAAATGGAGAATAGAACCGTGACTATGTCGCAAGATAAGTTCGATTTTGGTTTTGCTATTGACTGGATGCACAAAGATCTCAGCATTTGCCTAAATGAAGCTAATAAGATGGGTGTTACGCTTCCGCTAACAGAAAAAGTAGACAGTGAATATCAATCTCTACAGCAGCAAGGTTTTGGTCGTATGGATACTTCTGTGCTTTTCAAAATCTACGAGCGATAACTTCGACAGGAATTTTCAGTATGGAACTCTTCGGTAACGACATTACACTTTTAATACTAATAGCATTAATGGTATCGGCCTTTGCGGCCGGGTTCATTGACTCAGTAGCAGGCGGTGGAGGATTAATCTTAGTGCCATCTTTTATCCTTGCAGGATTGCCACCTCAATTAGCTCTGGGGCAAGAAAAAATTGTCAGCACATTAGGTACTATCGCAGCTATTCGAAACTTTGTTCGAAATAAGAAAGTAATTTGGAGCGCAGCGGCAACTGGTATCCCAGCCGGCCTCATCGGTGCGTATGCGGGTGCACAAGCGATCCTTTACTTTGACCCTGATACAATCGGAAAAATCATTCTTTTTATGCTTCCGTTCGGAATTATTTTATCTTTCATTCCTAAGAAGAATCGTAATGAAGAAAATTCAGATCCAATCAACAAAAAAGTAATTTTATTTGGCGTTCCAGCCGCTGTATTTATCATTGGTTTTTATGACGGATTTTTCGGTCCAGGTACAGGTAGTTTTTTAATTCTAGCTTTACATTACTTACTTAGATTCGATTTAGTTTCGGCATCAGCGACTTCAAAGCTGTTTAACTTTTCTTCCAACATCGGCGCATTATTCGCATTTATGATTGCAGGTAATGTCTTATATTTGCTGGCAATACCTTTAGCAGCAATGAATTTACTTGGTAACCATGTCGGGAGTTCATCGGCCATGAAGTATGGTGCCAAACTGATTCAACGGACCATATCAGTCTCACTCAGTCTACTGATGATTTCGCTAGGTTATAAATTCCTGCTCTAAAAACTAGCCACAAAAGTCTACACAATGAAACTAATGCCGTTCACTTAAGAGTGAACGGCATCACCATTAAGGGCTCTTTTTTATTTTGTAACAGGTACGTACTATCGCCCTTAAACGATCTCGCCCGTTTGCGAGAAAGCTTCTAGCTTCGCTGTATAAGGTTGCAGGTCACCGATATTCAGGTTTACCCATTCGCCATTGAAGTAAGTATCTAGGTAGCGCTCACCGCTGTCACATAGCAAAGTTACAATAGAACCTTTTTCGCCACGCGCTTTCATTTCACTGGCTAGCTGAAGCACACCGTACATGTTTGTACCCGTTGATGCGCCAACCTTGCGGCCAAGAATGTTAGACAACCAATGTGTGGTTGCGATGCTTGCTGCGTCTGGAATTTTGCGCATTTCGTCAACCACACCAGGAATGAAGCTTGGTTCTGCACGTGGGCGACCAATACCTTCAATCTTGCTGAATGTACTGCCTTTCACGTCCGCGTTACCTGTTTGGAAGTATTCGTGGAATACCGAATTTTCAGGGTCAACAACACAAAGTTTAGTCTCATGTTGTTGGTAGCGAATAAAACGGCCAATAGTTGCTGAAGTTCCGCCTGTTCCTGGGCTCATTACCACCCAAGTTGGAACTGGGTGATCTTCCATCTGCATTTGATTGAAAATCGAGTTCGCGATGTTGTTGTTACCACGCCAGTCAGTTGCACGTTCAGCGTAAGTAAATTGGTCCATGTAGTGACCATTGAGTTCGTCAGCTAAACGATGAGACTCAGCATAGATTTGATCAGACCGATCGACAAGATGAGCTTGACCGCCGTAGAATTCAATCTGCTCTATTTTCCTCTTTGCTGTGCATTTTGGCATTACCGCAATAAACGGCAGGCCAAGTAGTCGAGCAAAGTACGCTTCAGACACTGCTGTACTGCCTGACGAAGATTCAATGATGGTTGTTTCTGGGCCAACCCAACCATTACAGATAGCATATAAGAATAGAGATCGCGCTAAACGATGCTTCAATGATCCCGTTGGGTGTGTACTTTCATCTTTGAGATAAATGTCAATGCCTTCGATACTTGGTAAATCGAGTTTGATAAGGTGCGTATCCGCTGAACGTTGGTAGTCAGCTTCAATTTTTTGAATTGCATTGTTAATCCATTGGTGGTCAGTACACATAGGCGTTCTCTTGATTTTTTGTAGGAATTTTTAGAATTTGTATGGTCCTAATTTAGCGATAATCCCGGAGAAAAACTTTGCCATATTTGCTTTGTTTTGTTTAAATTGTAGAAAATTTTTCTCTTAAATGCCGTTTGGTGAAAATATGATTGATGCCGTAGATAAAAAGATATTAGGATTACTGCAAGAAGACAGTACGCTGTCATTGAACGATATTTCTGAAGCGGTCAACCTCACCACAACGCCTTGTTGGAAAAGGCTTAAGCGCCTCGAAGAGAACGGCATCATTGAGAAAAGAGTCGCGCTGCTAAACCCGGAAAAACTGGATCTTTCCTTTACCGCGTTCGTATTGGTGAAAACCAGTGATCATTCTCATGAGTGGTATGGTCGTTTTGTGACTACTGTGTCGGAATTTCCAGAAGTGATGGAGTTCTATCGCATGGCTGGCGAATATGATTATATGATGAAGGTGCAGGTTAAAGACATGAAGTGCTTTGATGACTTCTACAAACGATTGGTTAACAGTATTGATGGCATTTCCAATGTGACCTCGACGTTTGCCATGGAGCCATTAAAGTACACAACAGCACTGCCGTTGTAATGCATCTTAGAACAACTTTGTTTAGCTGACCTTATTCGCGACCTTATTCGCGACCTTATGAGTCATACATAGTTTCGGTTAATTAGTTTCTGGTTAGATATAATTTAAGCTTAGACATCGCTTCGACGAGATAAAGAAAAGGATTTTCCATGTTTACAAAAGTATCTACCGCTATCCAGCTGGTGTTAGCTGTCGCCATTTTTTACTTGGGTTACACTATCTATTCGTTTACTAATAAAGTCGGTGAAATTGTGGATACTTACCCTAAAGTCATCGAAGATTTATCAGTATTGACTAAGGGCCTGAAAGTCGAAGAGTGGTTAGCGTTTGCTGAGCATATCGATGAACTTGCCCCGCACGTGTTAGATACTGTTGAAGATGTAAGAAGAACCGCCGAGAAAGTGAATCAGACTGTTTCATCGGTCGACAGTAAAATCCCGTCCATTTTAGATGAAGTGAAAAACGTTCGAACGGAAGTGGAGCAGGTAAGAATGGATGTGATTCCGTCAACATTGACTGAGTTGAAACGATACCGAGTAGACGTAATGCCACCTATGCTGGCTGAAAGTAAGTCTTACCGCGAACAAACGATTCCGGTGGTGATTGCTGAATCTGAAATGCTGAGAGCCGAAGTGCCGGGTATTTTAGATCAAGCCAATTTGCTAGCCGATAAGAGTAAAGCATTGGCTCAAGGTGCAGCAGAAGGAGCGGTGAAAGGCGTAGTGCTATCGCCATTTAATTTACTGCGAGACGCTGGAGACGGCATCAAAACGCGAGTACAAAGCGAATTCGAACCTACGTTAGAGGTTGAGTAGGGGTTACGAACTCTATGTAATGACTTATCGCTAGAATTAAAAAGAGAGGCTAGGTATTAAACTTGGCCTCTCTTTTATTGTGGCTTTTAAAACAATGTTTGATCGCTATTTAGTAAAGCGCATCACACCTTCTTGAACGGCTGTCGCTACGAGCTCACCTTTCTGATTAAAGATTTCGCCGCGAACTAAGCCACGAGTGTTCGCCGCCGTCGGGCTTTCAATTGCATAAAGAAGCCATTCATCCATCTTAAATGGGCGGTGGAACCAGATTGAATGGTCAATCGTCGCCACTTGGAAGTTCGGCGTCATGATAGAAACTTCATGAGGGTGAAGCGCTGTCACCAAGAATCCCCAATCAGATGCGTAAGCAAGCAAGTATTGGTGAATCAATTGGTTGTTTGGCACTGCGCCATTTGCTCTTACCCAAAGGTACTGTTTCGCATCTGTCTTCTTAGGGTTGAGTGGATTCACGACCGTTACAGGGCGCATCTCAATTGGTTTTTCGCCACAAAAGGTTTTGCGTAGCTTCTTTGGTAGAAATTCAGCAATGTGGCTCGCTAACTCGGTTTCCGATGCATAGTTCTCTGGCCCTGGGATGCTTGGCATTTCATTTTGATGTTCAAAGCCTGGAGCATCGCCATGGTAAGAAGCCGTGAGATAGAAAATGGGGCGGCCATTTTGAATCGCTTTAACTCGGCGCGTGCTGAAGCTGCGTCCATCTCTTAGGTTCTCAACATCATAAATAATGGGTTTTTCAGGATCGCCGGGGAATAGAAAATAGCTGTGGAACGAGTGAACGCTACGGTCGTCTTGAACGGTATAGCGAGCAGCGGAAAGTGCTTGTCCCAGTACCTGACCACCGTAAACCTGAGGCAGACCGAGGTTCTCACTTTGCCCACGGAATAAACCTTCTTCCAGTTTCTCTAGCTGAAGTAAACTTAGTAATTCTTGTAAAGGTTGACTCATCGCCAGCATTCCTCTTCGTAAAATGAGTGTCAGATTATGATGCTAATCATTTAGCTTAGTCAGATATCTGTCAATAAATCATAGGGTTTCAAGACAGAATATAAAAGCTCTCTTATAATCGGTGTGTAGATTTGCCGAATCCGGTAAACATGTTGAGAGAAATTGAATATGAAAAAGGCTCTAATTCTTATTACATCTTTAGTATCGTTTGGTCTACTTGTTGGCTGCCAAGCAACATCAGAAACCAACACTTCTCAGGGAGTGGTTGCAGACAACGCTCAAGTAATTTCAGGAACAGTAAGTTATCGCGAAAGAATTGCATTGCCTGAGAATGCAGTGGTGACCGTAACGCTAGAAGATATTTCACTGGCTGACGCGCCATCAACGGTTATCGCAACTCAAGAATTCACCACTGACGGTAAGCAAGTACCGTTCGCATTCGAACTGAGCTACGATAACAACAAAATTCAACCTAACCACCGTTACAACATGCGCGCAACGATTCATGTTGACGGCAAACTGCGTTTCACAACTGATACGATTAAGTCAGTGATTACAGACGTTGAAAACACGCAACAAGCAGACCTACGCTTGGTTGGTGTTCGTTAATTAGTCGTGGATACCACTTTTAAGGCATCTTAATTAGCTTAACTTAGCCTGTTGAATCGGCGGTTGATGGCAGCTCTAGGGCTGCCACTTGTATATTCTGAGTTTGACCTTTCCTGCGTCACTTACTTCAATCCCTTCTTCAACCAGATGTTTCTTTTGACGATCAAACGAATCACCCTTCAAAGAGATTTCTCCTTTACTGTTGATCACTCGATACCAAGGCAGTTTGCTTCCTTCTGGTAAATTCCCCAGCGCTTTTCCTACGTGCCGCGCATAGCCCGGAAAACCTGAAAAACGTGCTATGTCTCCATAAGTTGTTACTCTTCCATATGGAATTTGGTGAATCACAGCAAAGATTTGGCTCAAAAATTGGTCCATACTAAATGTTCCTAGTTCATAAATACCAATCACAGTAAGTAAGTGTTCAAAAATAGCGCAGGGAAAAAGCTTGAGAGCAAGGCAGATTTTTTTGATAAGTAGTTATTCTCCAATCAAAAAATCTAACGAGGTTATCGAGTTTTTTAACAAGCTAGGGTGACCAGTTAATTACTACGATTGGTATGGTACCACGGATCGGTAGAAGGAGAGAGCTATGGTGTTTTCGACATTTCAGTTTCTAATCACAACATTATTAGCGGTTATTTGCGCGAGAGCAATCAGTTTAAGTGACGGTGACATCCCAGTACTTGCGATGGTCATTCCCGCGCTATGGGTTTTACCGCAGGGAGGGATTGCAGGATTAGCTTTGCTTATTTCCATGACTACTTACGGTTTAACCCTTCCTTTACAGCCAATCACACTTTCTGTCAGCGCATGGGTGCTATTCCCACTACTTATGGTGGTCTTTTCAAGAAGAAGTAGTTTGTCTGTCGTGATTATTTCTGGCCTGATCGTGACCACCTTACAGGTCGGAATTATGGTCACGCAATCAGCAGGCAAGCTTGAAGGTGTTCCGTGGGTTACCACACTTCAAACCTTATCAATCATTGTTATTTGGTGGGCGGCAAATCATCTTAAGCCAGCCAGCCGACACAGCTGGTGGTCATTAGGCTTAATACTGCCATTATGGATAGCTGATTTACCTTATGCGGCTTTGGTTGCCTTGTGTGTGACCGGCATTATGGCTTCAATGGAAACTCTAACGCGCTTGAAAACCTTTCGTTGGAATAAGTTATTGTGTTGGACATTGCCAACGGTAGGGTTTGCTGTTTTGGTGGTCACCCCAAGTATTGAGGTGCCAAGCCCTGTTTTTGTGGTTTGGCTATGCTTGCTGACTACCGCATGGATGACAGATTACATCATTAGGACAGAAGATAACGAAGACATCGATATCTAGCCCTATAGAAACCATTGCTCCTAAATGTAGGTAAATGGTGAATTTACCTGCGATTTTTTAATGGTTTGGATAAAGGATAAGCACTTAAGCAGCAATTGTTAAAAAATAAGGTGTAAGGGCTTGCAATGGTTGCTGTGATGCTGAATAATCCAATCACTCTTTGAGGCAAACCTCTTAGAAATCGAATCTATGGGGGCCTGGTCCTCCCGCAACAATAATTCGTGAACTCGGTCAGGCCTGGAAGGGAGCAGCCGCAGCGAGTGACTTGTGTGCCGGGATGTGGCTGGGTTCCCACCCTTTATGAAGCCTGCAATATATGTTCGCATAAATTGCAGGCTTTCTTCATTTTTGCATCATAAGTCTTCATATTTGCATCATAAGTCTTCATAGTCTATTTTTTGTTGTAGGTTTACAACAAAAGTGATTTGCTATGTTCGACCAAACCAAGAAATCATCTCACGTACACAACATCTGTAAGTTCATGAGCTTGAAGAATGATGCTGTTGTTCGCACTCTCTCCATTTTGGAGTTCGATTTCTGCTTTCACCTTGAATATAACGCAAACATTAAAAGTTTTACCTCTCAACCTTTTGGCTTCCACTATCAATTCAATAATCGTAAGAGCCGGTATACTCCAGACTTTTTAATAACAGATCACAACGAGCAGTTAACCCTCTTCGAAGTAAAACTGCCGCATAGGCAGCTAAGAATAGGCCAGGAAGAAAGCAACCCTCCTGCTGAACAAGCAGTTAATAATCAAAACCACCATGTTTAGGCTTGATGGTTTTTTGTTTTGCGGGATTAGTTTGGCACAAGGCTGTTAATGAATGCTGCGTATTCTTGATGGTGGTAGCCGTGGTGATTGTCATAAGAAGGCTTTGTTAGAACCCCTTTGCCTTCAGGAATATAGCTGCGTATTACTTTGCGTGGTTCGGATTCGCGCCAGGTGATATTGAATGCGGCAAAAGTAGGGAAAAAACAGATGTCAGAGTAATCAGGAATATTGTCGTGAATCCACCATGCCAGTGCTTGCCAGTGACCTGTTTCTTCATAGTAAGGAATAAAATAATTTACGACGATACAAGCTGTAGCTCCTAATAGGCCGTCTTTATCCCTGTAGTCCCAAATATGACCACCATAGTTTTTATCATTTGATGCGCAATTATACTTCTTTTCATTTCCTACGTTATTAATTAGTGGTGAACGATAGCCAGATCGAATACTGATCCTGCCAAATTTATTACTTATTGGTTCTAGTATCTTCTGGCAAAGGTTTCTACCCGATTCAATAGCTATGTCAGGATAATCCGGAACATTGGTTAGCTGCTCAATTTGTGCTATTTCAGAGTGAAGAAAGTCCCTCATAAAAAAGGAAGGAGATAGGCGCACGCGCCCGAGTTTTTCTAGGTTGGATACCGTAGTCGGAGTTTTCATACTTAAACCTTTTTAACCTGTCCAGTTTTCTAGTGAAAGATCTTGTTTTCATACTCTCGTACATGAACTTCAACAACACTCCAAATACGCACACTTTCACCCCTAACATCAAATACCTTCGCATGATTGTGTGGGGCGATACTTTTCATTTGATTGAAGTTGGGTAGGAAAGTTTTCATGTCTAGAAGTTGGTTCTGAAGCATCGTGATAGTTATAGGAGAATAGCCTTTACGCTCTAGGGTTAAATAAGCATTAAGGATACGACTATTGATTTGATCTTGATGCAAAGCCCAGCGTTCCAGTCGGTGTCTCACTTTATTTTTTTCATCGAGGTATTCTTCGGACAATGTTTTAGGTGCCTGAGCATGCAGGGTTTCAATATTAGTTTTGATTGGCTGTACCGCAGGCTCTTTTGGATGGGAAGTAGCTTTTGTAATCCACTTCCTAACCCAAGTAATGATTGTTTTTAACATGGTAGGAATCCCAACTTTCCGACTGTTATAAAGATAGTTGGGATCTTTTAATTTGTCTGTCTAATGACGCTTTTTCACCAGCATTAGAATTGACGAAATTATGAACTTTGTTTATCTTTATATGAACACGACTGATTCACTCACGATACGTGAACGCTAGTATTAATAGTCAAGGTAACCAAACGGTAGAAGACTAGGGGCAGCTCCCATTGCTAGTTGATGAGACCTCAATAGAGCCATTGTGAATCCTAATTGAAGCGCCCCCCAAAGGGAGGCTTCGCTGGATGTCTTGTGCTAAAAAGACACTCAGCATGTAATTAGGATATTACTATGCCTGTAAAAACACTCCATACTTCCTCTGAAGCAAAGAAATACTACAAAAGTATCTCCTATGAAACATTATTGGCTAGTTGGCTATTACAAGACGGTTGGGAAGTCTTTATGCCGATGATCGATCATGGAATGAAGACTGATGTACTGGTTTCTGATGGGAATAAGTTCTATCGAATTCAAGTGAAATCGGTAGAGTGCTTTGATGAAAACACCGTTGTTACTGACCAATGGCAGAATACACAGGTTGATTATGTAATATATTTCTCAAGATGTTCAAATTGGGGATATATTGCGCCGCCCTTCAAGGGAAAGAGGAGGGTTAATCACCCCGATCATGTAAGATTTCACCAACACCCCAAGAACTTCTTAAAAGCTTTCGGTCGAGCTTAGTAAACTCTATTCAGGGTGAAAACCGTGACGAGCTTTGTCGGCACTATTGTGCTAACTCGTCTCTGCCCCAAGGCGAGTTACATCTGAATATTACGTTGAAGAATTAAACAGGTTTTGCACTAAAGAAACTAATACTAAGATCTCTATATAAAGCTATCACTTAAGTCAATCCAACTAATTTTTTGACTAGGTTACTAAAAGTATACTAATTGAATTCGCTTTTTAGGTAACTAATATATACCGCAGCAGACAAGGAGCTATGACTTCACTTGTCTATCCAATCTTTATATGCGGAGTAATTAACAATGAGCAACATTCTTATCATCAATGCCCACGAGCCATCGCCATTTTCAGAAGGCAAACTTAATGCGTCTTTGGTTGACAAAGCTGTTACACTTTTAGAGCAAAAAGGACATATTGTTCGCGTTGTGACCATGCAAGAAGAGTATGTTGTTGATGAACAATTGGCCCACTTTCAATGGGCTGATCGAGTCATTCTGCAATCCCCTGTTAATTGGATGACGATCCCTTGGTCTTTCAAGAAATATATGGATGAAGTGTTCACAGCCGGAATGGGAGGTGCGTTGTGTGCTTTCGATGGCCGCAGTGAAGATGAACCGACTAAAAACTATGGTACAGGCGGTACACTTACAAACACCAAGTACATGCTTTCTCTAACATTTAATGCTCCACAAGAATCGTTTAATAGCCAAGATGAATACCTATTCCAAGGTAAAAGTGTGGATGATTTGATGTTCCACATGCACGCAAATTTCCGATTTTTTGGTATGTCTGCACTGCCTACTTTTGCATGTTACGATGTTATGAAGAATGCCGATATTGAGAATGACTTCGCTCGATTTGAAGCGCACCTCAACGAAGTATTCTAGTAACGGTCTGGATTCGTTTTTAGCGAGGCTGTATGAAAGCAAAAGTTGAAATAAATGCAAAAGGACACAAAAGTGTTATTCATGCCTGCGGCGAGCCATGTGCTATTGAAAAAGGAATGAGGATTTTAGGAGCTAAATGGAAAGGTTCAATTATCTATCATTTGAAAGATGGTCCGGTTCGGTTTAATGATCTTTCACGCATGCTCGGTGGCGCAAGTAAGAAGATGGTAGACCAACGCCTAAAGGAACTCGAAAACGAAAATATGGTGATACGTCGAGTGCTAAATGAAAAGCCGCTAGCCGTAAGCTATGAGCTTACCGAGTTTGGAAGAAGTGCCTTGAATATTCTTGATGAGTTAAGAAAGTGGTCGGAAAGTAACGATATCCAACTCAAGTAATTTCAATGAAAGTTAACATTGCAAAAAGGCAACATCTTAAGGTGTTGCCTTTTTTATACGAGAGTTATTCGGAACTGTCTCGTTCTAGCAAGCTACATTTAGTAATCTAACGTACCTCGGATTGGATAATGATTATCTGGGTCGCGAATCCAAGCTAACCCCCGTGTAAGTGCACCAAGTTCAGGTCTCACAAATGGGTTGTTTGATAGATCTACTACGTGAACATTTCCATGCTCATTAATTACAAATAACCCCGGCTCTGCAAAGTTATGGTCAGTCTCTTTTTCAGAGCGCGGTAGTGAAATGTAAAGTCCTAGCATTTTCATTTGTTGCTCACTTAAACCATAAGCAATCGGGAAGCTTATATCGAGCTTTTCTAGATGTTGTTCTAATTGTTCCTTTGAATCGCCAGAGACAGCCAGAATATCGACACCGGCATCGGAAAAGGCTTGTTTATAAGTTTCTATTTCATTCAAGTATTTTGTGCAAAGTGGGCAGTGTTTACCACGATAAACGAATACAGCCTGCCAAGTAGCTTCACCTTGTGGCTGACCTAACTTCACTTTTGTTCCATCTATTTTAGTTGCTTCCAATACAGGGAAAGTAGCACCTGCTTTCAGTTTCTTTGAGTATCCCATCTTGGCTCCTTGGATTTAACTATTACTAAGTAATTCAAAACGTAGGGCAAGATCAGAATAGTTTCAACTAGTATACTTTTGGTAACCTAGATAAGGAAACTGTCCATTTCTTCCAACTACAATCGTGATGACCAAATCAAAAAGGAGTTCATCATGGTGGTTTTCAACAAAACAAAACGAAGTGGCGTCAAAAAGCCTTTTCGGCTTGAGGAAATTTGGCGGATCAGAACCAGATTAGAAATTGAAAATAATTTGATGCAGCTTGCGTTGCTCAACTTAGCTATTGATAGCAAACTTAGAGCGAGTGATTTGCTCGTTCTCAGAGTTTGTGATGTATCTTCGCAAGATAGGATATTTAATCGCGTTAAACATATTCAGCGAAAAACGGGCATTGAAGTTCAATTTGAGATAACGACAAGAACTCAACAAAGCCTAATTAAATGGATTTTGATTGCTTCACTAGGCAGCAGAGATTTTCTTTTTCCAAGTCAAAGACGTAAGCACAAAGCTATAAGCTATTCGTACTACCGCTATCTAGTTAGAAAGTGGGCGTTAAACCTTGGGTTAGATCCGAACCTATATGGTACTCACTCGATGAGACGAACAAAAGCGACACTGGTCTATGCAAAAACTAAAAATATCCGAGCGGTACAGCTTTTACTGGGGCATACAAAGGTAGATAACACTATTCGCTACCTTGGTGTCGAATTAGAAGATGCATTGTTACTTTCAGAAGGCACGGATTGTTAGTCGAAATGAACCCTATTTAGTAGGGTTCCTATTGTTCACCGACAAGGTGTTGCCCCATTATCATTTAGAGTTGATACTCATCAGCATCTTGCTAATACTGTTTTTACTTATTAATAGTTATCTGAATCATGACTACATAATATTTGTCATTTAGCGATTAGTTGATGAGAATTCGTTACTAATACATTGATTCTGTGGATGAAGATAATGATCAATGACCTTGGCAAAGATTGGTAGGTTGGAAAGGAAGGTAAGGTGTCTCATATCGTGCCGACACATCATAACGTCCTGACAAATACTGAGAGGCTAAATATTGACGTTGCTCCTCATTATAAAAGTGTTGTGTTGCTTCTAGTTCAATCGCATCTCCATCCCCAGCACAAATGAAATAGTCGTCGTCCATATCTCGAAATGCTATTGGGGTTTCATCTACCAATCCATATCTATCGGTCATCTTTCTTGACCTCCAAATATCTTTAAATGTACCTCGCTCAAAGCGTTTTAAATTTCGCCATTGTACGAACATATAAGTGTCTTGCGAGGGAATCGATGGAATGTCATTCATTGCCTCGTTCGGGCTTTTACAAGTATCAAACAAAACCACAGCATTGTTCTCAACTCTAAATGGCAATCTATCTTCATCTTGTATATAAGAATCCACGTTCCTTTTGAACCAAGAATCACCCTCTGGACTGAGATAAAAAGAAGGAGACTTTAGGTAAGAACCAAAATCGTCAGTTTTATTTGCGTCAACAATTTCATAAACAGGGTTATCATGAAGTGCGTCATAGCTCGCACTATAATTGAACTCAATTTTAAACAAAAAATCTTCCATCTCGGGTTTAGTAAGAGACGTGAAAGCTTTATCTACCGACGCTTTGATTTTCTCAATGGATTTAGGGTGAGAGAGGTAAATTGGAATGAGTCCGTGTCCCGCAAAGTCTAATTTGCTCGGTGCTATCGTGGTGTTGGGAGGCGGAACGCTGCCTATCCCTGTAAAGTTCAGCCCATTAATCACAAGATCTGAGGTCGATAAAATATAATCACTGTCTGGGCTAAGGGTTGGAGAAGCGGGAGCGATGTGAACGACGCGAATGTTATCGGCACTGTAACCGTATTGAGATGTAACATGCTTGTATGATTCGTTTACCCATAAGTTCCCTTGTGAATGAGCGATGTAAATGAGCTTTTTTCCTTTCCACGTAAGAGAGTCATTTAAAAGATGATGCTGCATTCTAGTCTGGCTAGTTTCGGGGGCATCAACAAGTGAGGCTAGTTCTTTTAAATATGTCGTGATAGTTGCATTGATGGTTTGGTTTGTGAAGTCGAGAACAAACCCAGCAAACCAAGCAAAAGTGGCGCTGATTTTTTGGATGATAGCGCTGTTTTGCCTACCGCTTACGATGTCCCAAAAGGCCTCCCACCGGTCGAATTGTTTCTGCTCTAACTCGGAAGTTCTTTGGTCAAAGGTTTCAGCAAAATCAGCCAGTACGTTAAGGCCACTTCCTTCAATATAAGAATCGTTGTAGAAAAGCTGGTATTCGACAGACTCACCGTTGTATTGGTTGATATCTATAGTGGATTTTATTTCTTTTATCCCTTCTTTGGCTTGTTTTTCAGTTGTTGCAACACCGTTAAAAAAACCGATGGTGTAACCTTCAATTTTGCATGAGTTGGCGATTGCATTAAATGGCAGCAAAGCAGCAATCATGAGTGATATTGTTGGCTTATTCACAATATTGTGCCTCCGCAGCAAGGAGCGTACTTACGGAACCATTTAATAGGTGATTGTAAGCCAAATAAGTCATAGTGCGGGCTTTGGTATTGTAAGTGAGCGCATCAACGGTTCTTCCTGTATTGGTTATATCTCTTACAGGAATACCAACAAACTCTTTACAAGCGAGTACTTTGTCGTATTTGTATGAAATGTCGAGTGCTTTTCTGATGTTCGCATCGGTCTTTGCATTCCAGTCGTGATAAAGACTTTCTTGTGCCTGCCGAGCCTCTTGTTTTAAGGCTTTTCGGACTGGCTCGGTCACTTCTAACGCATCGATAAACGCCTCAATGTCATCGCGGATACCATCATTGTTTGCATCCGTACCAGTAAGAGAGTCGCTGCGGTCAAGCATGGGTTCAAAACGCTCATATAGAAGCCTAAGTTGATCATCAATTGTTTCTTGTGCCTTTAATTCCGCGACTAGCTCAGGTGTTTTCTCTATGTGTGATGTGACACTCGGTTGTTCCACTACAGCAGCGTTTGGCTCATTCGATTCTTTGCACCCCACAATTAACATCACTGCTAATGTGCAGACTAACCCATTTTTCATTTTTGTTTCCCCTAGTATTTCAAATAGATACCAAAGAATACGGACAAATTAACTCACTGAATAATAAAGAATTTTAATGACAGCATAAGGAGTGGTGATAGGCAGGAAAAATCGTAATCGAGCATGAACCAAGAACAAGAATTGCAAGTACTTATCGAGCAGTTTTAATCAGGTTTATTGCCATAATGGCCTGTTCCATCAACAGTGGATACAAAGTTAAATGACTTTCCATACTTTTAGTTATTCATGTTTTGCTAATGTTCTATTTTCCTAAACGCATTTTTGTCCAAAAGTGTGTTACACACATACTCACTATGCCTCTCGAAGGGCTCATTCGGGGGTGGTAATTTTACAACGTTGGATTTGGGGTATTGTTAAAATTTGTAGACTTTTGATGCAATGTTATGCGAACTTATGTTGTAAGCATCACTTTAAAAAAGCCGCTCTTAACGAGCGGCTTTTTGCTATCTTTAGCTTCTACAACAGCATCTATTCAAAGTTAATCAAGAGGTGTAAACAACCATTTTTGCATCATTTGAATGTCATCCTGCTAATCGTAAATACTGTATGTAAAATATTTACTCGCGATTTTTTGATGTTGACCATTGTCGATAAGCTTTTGTATGCCACTATCAATAAGATCTTTTAGTTCGTTATCTTGCTTTCTGACTGCTACACCAATACCACGACCAAACCATTTCTCTTCTGTGAATTTAGGGCCTGTAAAGTGGTAGTCCTTGCCTTGTTCTGTTTCAAGGAAACCAGCATTTAGCCCTATTGAACCACCAAACACAGTATCGAGACGACCATTTAACAAGTCTGTAAATGCTTCATCGAAGGTACCGTAGCGGCGCATATCTATATCCGGGTATATTTCAGAAAGGTACTTATCTCCGATTGTTGCACGCTGAACTCCGATAGTTAGGTCATTCAAGCTGTCGTCACTCATATTGATCTCTCGATCTTTCTTCATCACGAAACGAGTTGGGACTTTGGCGTATGGAATGGTGAAGTTAACTTTTTTTTCACGCTCTTCGGTAATCGTCATGGCTGCAATTATCGCATCGTTCTTACGACTCAATAGTGAAGGGATAATACCGTCCCAATCTGTTTTGGAGATGATGCACTTTACCCCTAATTCGATACAAAGCGCGTTGGCTAAATCGACCTCAAATCCCTCTAGTTTTCCGTCCTGTGTTGTCCAACTGAACGGTGGGTAGGCTCCCTCAACAGTAAAGCGAATTTGCTGCCAATCTTTGGCGTATGTGAGTGCAGAGAACACACTGACGAATGCAACGAATATCCATTTCATTTTTATTTCCTTATAGTAATAATAGCTGTAGATAGTTAACTACTTGTTAATATTTATCAATGCGGATGCACATCGATGTGAACTAAGACATAAATGTATAAACGATGGGTCTGATTGACTCTCTGATTTTCCAATTTTTCACCAACCACTTATATCAAGTTCTCTCCCAATCAGAAATCGTTATCGAGCACTCAAAGCCCACTATAAAAATTGTGTTAATGATCAAATGCGCAATTTTGTACAAAAGCTGAAAGAGCCTATAGAGTAGACTGATAAGTCGCTCGATAATTAACAGGCTTGGGAATTGTTATGGAGAACAAGAAACGTTCTAAAGAAAAGGCCGAATATAAGATCACAGAAGAACTCGGTGGCCTTGAAATCCTGAATGCTGAATATGAAAAGCAGAACTTCTCACGCCATAGCCACGAGGGGTACACGCTTGGTGTTATTGAGCAGGGCGCTCAACGTTTCTATCGAACGGGCGGGCATCATATCGCACCTCGAGATGCCATTATTCTAGTGAACGCCGATGAAGTGCATAGCGGTCACTCTGCTACTGAAGGTGGTTGGGCGTATCGCGCAATGTATCCACTTCCTGAGCAACTCGCCAAGATTACCCAAGAGCTTAACCTACCGAATTACGGCGCGCCTTATTTCCCAAGAGCGGTGGTTGAAGACCCTGAACTAGCTAACCAATTAAGGCTAGTGTTCAATGCGATTGATGAATCGGATAATCGTTTGTTACGTGAAACATTGATGTACGGGATGTTGGTTAAGTTGATTAGTCGACATGGGAAATCTAGCCTTAAGCCTCAATTGGATGGAAAAACTCAGCGTCAGCTTGTTCTGGTTAAAGAGTTTTTAGATGACTTTCCTCAAGCCGATGTCTCCTTAGAAGAACTCTCTAAACTGGCAGCTTTAAGCCCGTTTCATTTAGTGCGCTCTTTCCAAAAAGAGTTTGGTCTTCCGCCACATGCGTATCAGATTCAGTCTCGGTTGAGGCTATCTCGTAAGTTGTTGAAGCAAGGACATTCGATTTCAGATACCGCTCAAGAATGTGGTTTTCACGATCAAAGCCACTTTCATCGACACTTTAAAAAAGCCAATGGTTACACGCCGGGGCAATACATCAAAATGCTCTAAATCGACTCGTTAATTCGGTTGTTAAATTGAGCAAGTTTATGCAATCGAATCCATTCAGGTGTTTTTACATTGAATAGCCAATGTGAAGAGAGAAAAGAATAATATGGATAGTCAAAAAATGGATAGGCGCACTCAATTATGGAAGGGCGTTTTAGCCGGAATGCCTCTAAGTATCGCAGTGATCCCATGGGGAGTTCTTGCGGGATCATACGCAATAGATGCTGGACTGAATCAACTACAAGCACAAGCGATGTCGGCGATTTTGTTCGCAGGCTCGGCGCAATTGGTCGCTGCGGGTATGTTTAAAGCGGGCATTGGCCTTGGCACTATGCTGCTGACCACTTTGTTTATCACCTCAAGGCACTTTTTATACAGTGTATCGATGCGCGACAAAATCAGTCACCTTCCGGCTCGTTGGCGTTTGCTACTCGGCTTTTGGCTCACCGACGAACTGTTTGCGATATGCAGTGGACAGTCTCAACAAGAGTTTAATCGTTGGTACGCTGTGGGTGTCGGTGGTGGTTTTTACCTTATTTGGAATATCGCAAGCTTCGTTGGCATAGTCGCAGGAAGCCAAATCCCGTCGCTCAATGAAATTGGTCTCGACTTTGCGGTAGCCGCGACTTTTATTGCGTTGGTTTTTCCATTAATCAGAACATTGCCTGTTGTCGTGTGTGTGGTGGTTTCATTGGTTACTTCGGTTGCTATGGCGGTGAATAACGTTGAAGGCGGTCTAATGATTGCAGCGATTGCTGGCATGCTAGCTGGCTTTTCCAGTGAGTCGTTTCAAGAGCGAAACAATGGCAATAAGCCAATTGTGGAGGGTAAATAGAGATGATTTGGTTAACGATATTACTCATGACGGCGATTGTGTTCTTTAGTCGGTATCTGTTTCTTGAGCCTGCAATCCCACTTCGTTTAAACCAAACAGCGAGACGCTTGCTACGTTACTCCAGCCCCGCGGTGCTGACTGCGATTTGGGGGCCGATTGTGTTTGCACCGGAGCAGACATTTTGGCCAAGCCTTGAGAATCCTTATTTGATAGGCGCTCTTGTGACTGGCGTGTTGATATGGAAAACAGGCAATGTGCTACTAACGATCGGCGTCAGCATGGCGGTGTTTTTGTTCTACAATCTCGTCGCAGTTGATTTCCTTTTTAACTGATTGACCTTGCAACGTATGGCGTGGTGACTTCTAATGTCTTTATTCACTATTTGTGTATTTAGGTTTTGGTAAGGAGTTAATTTGGCTAAGAAATATTATGTGGTTTGGAAAGGTCGCACACCGGGTATTTTTACCACTTGGAACGAGTGTAAAACTCAGGTCGATGGTTTTGCAGGCGCGAGATATAAATCGTTTCCAACATTAGGCGAAGCAGAGTCTGCTCTCGGCGGTAAAGCATCTTCTGCGTCTAGTTCTACTTCAACATCTGGATCTTCATCGACCAAGCCAAGTGCTGCGGGTAAGCCTAAGAAAGCGAAAGTCCCGCCTCTTTCTCAGCAGCAAATTACGGATATGCCTTTTGATATCAAGATCTTTACCGATGGGGCTTGTGAGCCAAACCCTGGTGAAGCGGGTACAGGCTTAGCGGTCTACTTGAAGAATGAGCTAACCGAGTTGTGGTATGGCTTGTATCAACCGATGGGTACTAATAATACCGCAGAGCTTCAAGGTTTGAAGCAAGCACTCATCCTTGCAAAAGAAAAGCTGCAAGTGGGTTTGTCGATTGCGATTTATTGCGACTCGAAATACTCGATAGACTGCATTACTAAGTGGGCATCAGGTTGGGAGAAAAAGGGTTGGATGAAGTCGGGCGGTGAGATCAAAAACCTTGATATCATCAAGCCTGCGTATGCACTTTACCAAGAGTTAGCATCTCAAATTACTATTTATCATGTTAACGGTCACGTTGGTATTGAAGGCAATGAACTTGCCGACCGCATGTCTATTGTGGCGATTTCTTCTAAAGAGAAAAACTTGAGTAGATATTCAGAGACTGACGATCTAACCGAAATCTTAGCTCTGCGAGCTGGTTAAGAAGGATCGATAACTAAAACATAACTAACCAAGCGTTACAGTTTTCTTCAATGTAACGCTTGGTTTTTTTGTCCCTATCTATTTATTAAGACTATTTACCAATCTAATAAGCTGGGCTCTCTATTCAGTGAGATAGCGGTTGTGCTTGCTTAAATGAGTTGAAGCTCTGCTCGATTCTTGTTCTTGCCTTCATCTCCATTTCTGTTTCTGAGGTCTATCACCCGGATACTCGTCATCTTTTCAAAATGGTAATCAATTTGACATTGTGAGTTTATTTACTGATTTTCCTTCTTCGTCATTTTGCGAATCGGTATTTAGGTGGCTGATATTATTGTGATTTATTTACTGGAGTTGTACGGCACAGAACATGCAGAGTTAGTAGTATAACGTGTAAATATGAGAGCGCTATCATGGCTAAAGTAAGTGTTGTTATTCCTACCTATAATTGTTTGGATTACCTGCCGAAGGCAATTGGCAGCGTACTGAAGCAGACACATCAAGACGTGGAGTTGATCATTATTGACGACAACAGCAACGATGAAACGTCTACTTATCTCGCGTCAATCCATAATGAACGCATTATTACCTTATCCACTTTGGGTGTTGGCGCGCCTCAAGCGAGAAACCTAGGGATTGAAAAGGCGACCGGTAAATACATCGCTTTTTTAGATGCGGATGACTTCTGGTTTCCTGAAAAACTCGAACGCCAACTCGAATTACATCATCGTTACCCAGATCTTGCGATGAGCTTTACTAACTACGAACACCTGACTGAAGATTACCAAGTGATAGTCGACTGCTTTAGTTATTGGTCGCAGTTTCAAGACCAAGACGAGCTGTTCATCAATATCGAGAACCCGTTGGAGTTCATCATTGAAAACAACGTGATTGGAACATCAACGGTCATGGTAAAAGCGGATGTGTTTTCTCAAACAGACAGTTTCAATGCTGACATTAAGTATGGGGAAGATTGGGATCTGTGGCTTCGAATGAGTGAAAATCATCAGGTTGGTGTGTTGAATTCAGTGCAGGTTGGCTACTTGATGAGAGCGAGTTCCGTCACTCAAACTGAAAGTCTTAAGCTGAGAAACCTGCAGTCTATAGAATCTATTCTTCAGCATTACCAAAATGATAGTGAGCGTTGGAATCTACCCACTTCCAGCTTTAAAATCGCAAAGGCGAGAATACTGGAAGGTTACGCTGACTATTATCGAGGATTACAACAAAACCGATTGGCCATCTCATACAGTATTCGTTCGATAGTTTTGGCTCCGCAAAAACGAACGTTACGACATCTTCTAGGAGACTGTAAGAGTTTCCTAATGCCTGCATGGTAAGGAATAGGTGTCTGCTATGGGGTCACTAAGACAGTCTACCTATTACGCCATTGGCATTGTGATGATGAAAGGGATATCGCTCATGATGATCCCCTATATCACCCATAAGATGACGTTGGCTGAATACGGTTCTTTAGAAGCTATTGTCTTACTGGCTGACATCGGGACGATCTTATTTAGTTTTGGCATTGTTGAGGCCATGTATCGATATGTTGGTGTCGCAGAGGGCGAAGAAAAGAGGAAATTGGTCTCAAACTGTTTCACGTTGAGTGTCTTTGTGTGTGTGCTTGGTGGGAGCTTAATTGCTTTGAGCATGCCGCTGTTGTTACTGATGCTTCCCGTCGAGTTCCAGCCGTACCAAATCCTACTCCTGCTTATCCCTACCATGCTCGATGGTGCGATTTCTATCCCGCTGACTTTAATGCGAATGAACGCGATGGCCAAACGTTTTTGCATGCTCAATGTATTAAAGGCAAGTGTGCAAGCCACCATGACTTTTGCATTGCTTGAGTCCGGGTATGGGATTGATGGTGTGTTGATCTCTGCTGCCGTATCTAGCGTGTTGTTGATGGTTTGCTTAGTACGTTATCAATGGCAAGAAATGGGCACATTTGGCAGCCTCAAGTACTCATCTAAGATTCTAAAATTTGGATTGCCTACGTTAGTTGGTGGTGCTTCGATGTATATGATCACAGGGCTAGACCGCTGGGTCATGGCGAGCTTTGTTGGCGTTGAAGAGTTAGCAATCTATGCGGTCAGTGGCAAGTTTGCGTTGCTTCTTGGTTTGCTACTGCAGCCTTACGCCCTGTGGTGGTTTCCAAATCGGGTGGCCATGCTGCAACAACCTGACGGCAAGAAAGAGTGTGCGGACAGAGCGCTGGTCGGCGTGAATCTGGCCATTGTGTTGGGGTGTTTGATGATTCTAACCGTGCCGGGTTTTATATCTCTAATTTTACCAAGCAGTTACCACTATGCGGGGACCATTGTTGTCGCGCTGCTTACCATTAGCGTTATCAAAAATGCAGGTGACTACTTGAATCTAGGTTGTTTTAGCGGTGACTCAAGTCAATCTCAGATGTGGATTCAAGGTGGATGTGCGATCTTGGCGGCCATTGGCTATTTTACAGTGACGCCCATTCATGGAGTGTGGGGGGTTGTCGCCGTTCTTTGTGCAACTTATTCCGTGCGACTCATGCTTTTGTATTTTGTCAGTCAAACGATGGAACCATTACCTTATGAACATAGCAAGTGTGTCGTCGCAGTCAGTATTGCATTAGTGGCGATAGTGAGCGATCAACTTCTGGGATTGGTGTTGGTTGATGTCCATGATTTTATTCTTGGAACTGTTGTTGGTCTAATCACGCTGGTGGCCTTTATCAAATACTCGGTCATCGTTATTCCTCAAACTTTGCTTGATAAATTGACGCTCGGCAAGTGTTCGCATGTCAGCTAAAAGCATGTCACTCGGGCTATTCAGTGTTTCGTTAAGCGAGTAAAAGTCTAAACAGCCACAATAAAACACCGTGTATAACCTTTTGGATTAGAACGTATTTATAGGTTAGCTATGGAAAGAGGTATGAATAAGTGAATGTTAATCCTTTCTCATTTTCGTGAAGTTCCAGTAAAGCAATTAATAGTCGTGAAAAGCTGGATCCTAATATAAGTCACGAATATATTAGTCGCGCGTAACAACCCTGAGGCTTCAAAGTACAACCATTGATTAAGAGTAAAGCTACTAACTTGGTTGGCTTCACCAGGTGAAGGGGGGGTTGTAGTTAAATCTATTAAGGTCTATCTATGAATATTACTTGTGCGGAAAAACAAGAATTGGCTGATATTTACCAGCTTGAACATGCTTTGTTTGGCGAGCATGCTTATCCATTGGTTTTCTTTCGTCAGGCATTTGATTGCTGGGGAAAGGGCTTGTTGGTAGCGAAACAAGAGTTACAGGTTGCAGGTTATGTATTAATGACACCAACGAACAAATCACAAGAGTACTGGATTCTGTCATTGGCCGTTGAGAGTCACTATCGAGGAATGGGAGTAGGTCGTTCATTGATGGAGCAGGCGATAGCTGGAGCGGACCAAGGCTCTAAGGTAATGCTCACCGTGGATCCTAATAACGAATCGGCCTGTGCACTCTATGCATCGATGGGATTCTCTACTATTAAACAAGAAGAAAACTACTTTGGTGATGATGAGCCAAGGTTGGTGATGCAGCTCATCATCTAGATTAAAGGCTCACAGATCTAGGTCAACATCACGATACCGTGCATTAACACGACGCTAGAGAAGAGCCGCGATCCCATGTCAACGCAGCTATCGGGCCCTTGGCCTTTGAATTGTCGCCATGTAGTCGGCCTTCATAACTGCTGCTCTATTGCATTTTTGAGGGTACTACTGGTTGGCGATGTAGAACTCGGGAAGGTTGCTATCACTTTGCCTTCTTTGCTGACCAAGAACTTGTAGAAATTCCATTTTGGTTTGATACCGGCTTGTTGTTGGATTTCGGCAAAGATTGGATTTGCGTCAGGCCCAGAGAGTGAAGCGCGCGCCATCATCGGAAAGGTGACGCCATAATCTAGGTAGCAGATTTTAGCGGATTGCTCCTCACTTCCTCTGTCTTGGCGAAAATCATTACTTGGAAAGCCGATAACCGTGAAGCCTTGGTCTTTATAGGTTTGATGGAGCTGCTCGAGTTGTTCAAACTGTGGTGTGAATCCGCATTGGCTCGCGGTATTAACCACCAAAAGAGTCTTGCCTTGAAACTTATCACACAGGGCAATTTCCTCGGTTGAGTTCAACAAGCGTTGTTTGCCTTTGAGTATCTCAGGGCAGCTTGCTGAAAAAGCGAATGAACTTGTTAGGCTCGCGATTAGGGCGGTGGAGCACAGCAGTGAATGTTTCATAAGTCTGACTCAATTTTAGTTGGCGTAACTGTTATTACTGTTCAACGACTTAAAATGATCACTTTAAAAACCAGAATCGCTTCAGTATCAACTGTCGCTTAAGTATCAATTGTCGCTTAGTAAATAGGGCGCCACCAAGCGCTTGATATTGACCTTGGCTCCAAGGCGAGATGCCAGCAGGTACATGCCTCCAATCTTTCGGTGGAGGAATAGGGCATCGGCGGGTGGGGTATGCCAATACTCTTGCTCCATGCTGAGAATGGTTCCTGCTTCACGAAGCCTTTGGGCTAAACCACTGGCTTTGAAATCGTACTCCTCGTCAACCAACATCGGCTCACAGGCCATTTTTACGAGGTTTAGAATCGCTTGGCGTTGATCGGGAAGAATCGTCTCGCTAAAAAATCCAATCTGTTCGAGTGCTTGATTGAGCCCTGATTCGTCTTGATTAATCACAGAGGTAAAAGCCAAACGATAGCCATCACTGAAGCGGTCGCTATATTCACGTGTTGCTCCAAAATCTAAAAGCCCAATCTGTCGGGTGTTTTCAACGTAGAGATAGTTGGCGAAATTGGGATCGGTTTGCACCATCTTGAAGTCGAATAACTCTCTGAACAGAAGCTCGAGCAAGCTGTGCATCACAAAATCACGGGTGCTTTGGTCGTAACCTTCTATTTGCTCTATCGAGATGCCCTCAATGAAGTCCATGGCGAGCACTGATTCTGAAGAGATTTGCGGATGAATCTTAGGCACAACGAAGTGAGAGTGCTCTTTTAATGCATTGTGATAACGAGTCGCATAGTCAGCCTCGCGAGCATAGTCGGCTTCATCATGTAGTTGTTTTTTTGCCTCTTCTAACAAGCCTTTGTAATCGACTGACTTTGGTATCAACCCCACAATATTGAGCAATGTACCAACGTTGTCCACATCACTGTCGATGCTTTTCCGAATGCCAGGGTATTGGACTTTGACGTCGAGTTTGTCTCCCGCATCGCTATAGGCTTGGTGAACCTGGCCTATAGATGCGCTGGCAATAGGTTTAAAGTTGAAGGAAAGGAATTCGGCTTTCCAGTTGATGCCGAGTGAGCTTTCTAACACTTGGTTGAGCTGCTTTGTTGGCAGAGGATCTGCGTCTGAGCGCAGGCGAGAAAGAATGTCGGCTAATTCAGGTTCTAAGACATCGCCTGCATCCATTGATAGCATCTGCCCCAGTTTCATTGCTGCACCGCGCAGGTGTGCGAGTTGATCGGTTAGACGAGCAATGTTTTGTGGCGTTAGCAGTAAGTCTTTTGCTTTGGGCCTGTTGCCTTGTGCTATTTGCTTGGTGCCTTCCGTTAGCACATTACCCGCGACCCTTGTTGCCAGCGAGGCAAACTTACTGAATCTTGAAATGCGATGGGTAGGTAGATTTCTTTCTTTTGCCGACATAAAGGTTCTCACTTAGTTATCAAGATTGATACCAATCGTAGTAAATAACTGTTCACCCTAGCTTGTTAAAAATCTCGATAACGTCGTTAGATTTTTTGATTGTAGAATAACTACTTATCGAAAAAATCCGCCTTGTTCTCCAGCTTTTTTTCTGCGCTATTTTTGACCACTTACTTACTGTGATTGGTATGACTACAAAGTTCTATAAATCATTACCCAACCGAATGTTTTGTTGTGGTAACTTGTCTCGCGAAACAGTAAACAGAATTTAAAGGAAAAAACATGAAGTTTATTTGGTTAAAAGTCGCGGTTACCGTTGTAGTTTTTGCTGCGCTGTTTGGTGTGGTGTATTACAAAGTCGCAAGTGGTATGTCTTAACCAAGCACTATTTTGTGCAGCTGTTACCACCGCAGCGCGACTTTCCGGTTAACCAGAACGAGACTTTATATCGGTTCTTGGCAAATCGTAAATAACACCAATCTGCCACTGGCTTGAATATCGCCCAACGTAAAGGGGCGTATAGCCAACCTTTTCCTACTAAGCGCCACGCTTGGTAGGTCACGTCTAAACCTAGCAGCAGTTTTCCGTTCTCGTCTAAAGCATGTAAAACGGTATTGGCTGCGTCCGCATCAATCTGAGAGTAGTCTGAAAAGGCTTCGCTGTAGATATCGATAGTTTGAATCTTATTCTCGGTATCATGCTTGGCAAGTGCCGCCATCTCTTTTGCGCACAATGGACATGTCCCATCGTAGAATATCGTAAGTTGTGTCATCGTCTGTTCGCCTATCATTTCACGAGTGAACCTTCAGTTACACCCGTCAATTCAATCGCTTGTTATTCAATAATCTAGCAATGGCTACGTGATTGCACCTTTTAAAGATCACTCACCTTGTATCCAAAGTTCTAAGAATGTCTGACGTAGACACTTTGTTCATCCTTTCAAGTCCTTGATTGTTTGGTCAAATCTCTGGTTTATGGACAAATGATAACAAAGCGTCCAATAAAGGTGTGTCTTCAATATATAAACATCAACCAAATCAATTAGTTGAACTTGGCTTGGAATATGCTCTATCGAACTACGAATTGCTAAAGGATTTTCTCCAATGTGGGCAAGGCAGAAAACCCTAAAAGCATAAGTATGGATAAATGGAGAGAGAACATGAAGGTTATAAATTATTTACTTAGTGTGCTTTTGTTGTTTAGTAGCCCCCAGTTGGTATGGGCTACTGTTGATGTGATGGAACTCGATGGTAACGCGACCAGTGATAATATTGGTATTGATTGGGACGATGTCAATGATCCCAACAGCATGGTTGGGATTGCAGAGTTCTTCGAAAAAGACCGTAATGGTATCGACCAAATATTTTGGAAGGGTGGGTCAAAAGATGATTCCGACATAACGGATTGGGCTTTCCGTACGGCGTCACCACAACCAAAAGATGACTTTACCAATGCGTATGCCGCTGCCTTTGAAAGCGAAGGCGATTTGCTGATTTACTTTGGTGCAGACCGATATGCAAACAATGGTGATATGTACATTGGCTTCTGGTTCCTACAAGACCAAGTAGGATTGCCGGATGGGAAAACTAAGGGTGACTTTGTTGGGCAGCATGTCAATGGAGACATCCTTGTGCTGATTTCATTTCCACAAGCGAGTGGTGGTAATCCGTATATAGAAGTGTTGCAGTGGGATTTGAATAATGGCGATGTCACCGACAACATGACGAGAATTTTCCAAACAGACGGTGACCCTAAATCGAATGATTTTGTGGGAGCTAGATGTGGCAGTGGCGCTGTTGGTGTCGATAAGATATGTGCGATTTCCAATGATGACTCTATCGGGGCAATACCGCTACCCAATGTACAAGGTTGGGACTATCTAGCTAAAACGGGTGAAACAACAACGATTCCAACCGAGAGCTTCGTGGAAGGTCGATTAAACTTGTCAGCTCTGTTGAATGATGAGTTTGGTATCAGCGACATTCCTTGTTTCAGTAGCTTCTTAGTGGAGTCACGAGCTTCCCGTTCGATTGATGCATCTTTAGCTGACTTCGTTGTCGGTTCATTCAGTTTATGTAGCATCAGCATAGCGGCGACTTGTAATACAACTAGCTTTACGGTTGATGGCATGTTTAACATCGATTACACCGTGACGGTAACCAATACTGGCCCTGGTTCGTTAGGCACCAATGGTGACTACGAAGTGGCCTTTTTATCTGAGTCACCAATCTTAGGTGCGCTTCCAGTGGTGGGTAACGGTGATGAAGTGTGGAGTGTAGGTGAGTCATTCTCATTCATGGGGAATTACTTGTCTGTAAATAATGGTGCTGTCGGCGTAATAGATGGTTCGGTGGATCTTGATGGACTTATCGTGAATGCTCAAGCGCCAGTGGCCTACAATTGTCCACCAATAGACTTGAGCCCGATGGTTGATATTTCTAAGGTGTGTAATAGCTTCTTAGAGGTTGATGGCGGTCAAGTTGTGCTTAAGAAAACCTATGATGTTGAAATATGTAATACCGGTGATATCCCATTAGCCATTGAATCGCTGATGGATTCTAAGGATGGTTCTTTGAGCCGTTCTGATTTACCTACCGAAGTAGTCAACAGCAGTTACTACCTCGACTTTGCTTTACCTTGCGATAATCTTGAGGATGTGACCACATGTGGTGCTGGTAATATGTGTAGTGCATTGAGTGCTGACCCCGAGTTGTTTGCTTGTAAAACGGGTGAAGGAGAGTGGATACCGAACTTTGGTGATGCGATTGGTCAAGTGTGTACCCAAGTAAGCAAAACTTATGCGCCAAATGTGTTACCAACTGGAGTAGACGGAATGCTATCTAATCAAGTGACAGCAACGTTTGATTCGCTGTTCTTGCAAGAAGCATTTATGGAAACATCGAACATTGCAACCTGTGATGTTTGTCCAATTACTGTACCTGAGCAATAAGTACTTTCATTAATTGTACTCAATTAAATTCTAAAGCAGCCTAATTCGTTAGGCTGCTTTATTAGTTAGTTAGTTAGTTAGTTAGTTAGTTAGTTAGTTAGTTAGTTAGTTTATTAGTTAGCTAGGCGACTTAAATTACTATCTGATGTTTTTTGATCAGCTTGTATAAGGTTGTTCGGGAAATAGACAATGCTTTAGCGGATTGGGAAATATTGTAGTGGTGTTGCTGAATCACTCGACGAACATTTTTTGAAGAAAGTCGAGTGTCACTATCAGTGTCGGACGACGTGTCTTTCAATTGAATCCCCATATGACGAGTAGAGAGGACGCTTGAATTAGAAAGAACAATCGCTCTTTTTATGCAGTTGAATAATTCTCTGATATTGCCCGGCCAATGGTACTGTTTCATTTGCTCAAGAGTGTCACTAGGCAGTTTGGTTTTGGATGCGTAATTGTGCTTCAGTTCAAAGCGAACCAAATCTTCAATGTCTTCTTTGTGCTCATTGAGTGGTACTAGGTCTAATGGAAGTACATTGATGCGATGAAAGAGATCCTTTCGAAATTTACCCGCAGCAACGGCTTGTTCGATATTGACGTTGGTGGCGAAAATTACACGGCAATCTACGGGCAATTGGTTGTTACTGCCTAATCGCTCTATCGAGTTATTTTCTAGAAAGTGGAGCAAGTAGGTTTGCAGTGATAGCTCAAGATCGCCGATCTCATCCAAAAATAGCGTGCCACCGTTCGCTCTTTCCACATGCCCGACGTAGCGTTTGTTTGCTCCCGTGAACGAGCCTTTTTCAAAGCCAAATAGCTCCGAGTGAATCAGTGATTGTGGAATTGCGCCACAATTTACAGCGATGAAAGGTTTCTGGCTACGGGCTGAGGCCTCATGTATTAAACGCGCACATAGGCTTTTTCCGGTTCCGGTCTCCCCTTGAATCAGTACTGGGAAATCGTTGTTAGCGAGCTTGGCTATCTTCTTTCTAAGTTGTTGGGTGGTGCTGGATTGTCCCACCAATTGACATTCATGGCACGAGGCAGGCTTAGGTTTAGTTTGCTTGGTGTCGACCATGCCATACGCATGCCCTAAATTTCGACAAAGCCATTCTGTATCAATAGGGAGGTGGTAATAATCCCAAAAGGTTTGCTTGATGAGCGATAAGTTGCGGCTTGGTGGTTGGTTGCAGATAGCGATTGCTTTTAAATTTGGAGAGTGAGCCTTCAGCACTGATATTTGTTCACATTGTTTGTCGATTGAGGATGATGTTAGACAAGAAACCACAATTGGTGCGTAGCTGTGGCTGCGTGTATCGAGTAAGTGAATGGCCTGTTCGGTCGTTTCTGCAACTTGAGCTTCCCAGTTATGGAGACGCAGCTCACCTACCCACTGACTATGGTGCAGGCATGCGGTGTTGCATAACAAAATCACAGAACGAGTTATTGGCTCAGGTGATACTCTTTTTGATGGCATTGTGCTCACTCTTCATGTTTCGATATCCATGATGAAACCTTCAGTAAGCCCCCTAAATATCCCATAAGCTTAGGAGCAAAATTCGAATAATTCGAGTACATAAACCTAAGAACGTTGAGCAAGTAAGTGGCAGTACTTCAAGCGAGAAAGCCAATCTGGCGCTTTACTTACTGATATTTATGCTTATTAATTAAAGGTATTGACAAATATCGTGTTTTTACTGTCTTGTTTATTGATGATCACACAGTAAACTCCGCGCTAATCACTAACGATAAAGAGCTGATATTGATGATAATTAACGTAGCAAAAAAGTTCATTTTGGCAGCTTCTGCGCTGATGCTAGGCGGTTGTGTTAGCTACAGCGTGACTGAACAAGACATGACTAACTACCTGCAAAATTCGGTGATGTTAGAGCAAGAAGTTGGTGTTGAAAGCGTCATGTATGCACAAGTAGCCGTTGATGATCTAGAAGTTAAAATCGGGCGAGCAGAGAGTCAGCGTGTTTCTGTTCTGGCGAATACCAATGCAAAGATTCAAGTGTTTAATATGCCGAATATGGGGTTGGATCTTGATATCGAATTCAGTGCGACTCCTGAATACGATAAAGAAAGTGGAGAGATTTATTTGAAATCACTGCGTTTAGAGCGCTTTGAAGAAAAAGACAAGCAGCTTTCTCCTGAGATCGCTAAACTACTTAAGCCTGCCGTTTCTATGATTGGTTTTGCTTTGTCCCAGTCACCAGTTTACAAACTGGACAGTAATAAGGTTCAAGAGTCACTGATCAAGTCATCGGAACCTAATCTTGTGATTAAAGACAACAAGCTGGTCATTGAGTTATTCGATTAACCTTTCACGTTTAATTTAAAATACAATGGCTGCCGATTTGGTGGCCATTTTTGTTTGTGTTGAACAAACAAGGCTTCTGTTTTTAGGCTGTCTATTCAGCTAGTTTTCTCTGGCTCATTTATTGAATTCGCCGCGTATCTCACCTTTACTTTACTCTTATGAGCAAGTCATCGCTTCAGTCATCAAATCATAAGAAAGAAAAGGTGAGCGAACTATGAAGAATCCAGTAGTAGCGGATAACAAACCCGTTAAGGTCGAGCTAACCGAAGGTGAGGAGTATTACTTCTGTACCTGTGGCAAGTCGAAAAACCAACCGTTTTGTGATGGTTCTCATGCAGGAACGGGCTTCAAACCGAAGAGTTTCGTGGCCGAGGAAACCGGCGACGCTTACCTGTGCCGCTGTAAGTATTCGAATAATCTCCCTTTTTGTGATGGCACCCATAAACAGTTTACGGCTGAGCAAGTGGGTCAAGAAGGCCCTGATGTTCATATCCAAGCGGCAACGCCCGATCTCTCACCTGCGGCTTCTGCAACCAAAGAAGAGCCCACGGTCGAATTCATTCATCAATTAGCACGAGATGGCTTATCCAAAGTGGGTCACCATGGGCCAATGACTTCAATGGGCGTCCCAAGATATCTATTACCTCACTGGGATGATATTCAAGTGATGGTTGCACAAATGGCGACCAAACCGTTATTGGAAGATGTGCCCGTTGGTACTGAGCTTATTATTGGGCCAAAAGCGGAAAAGCCGCTTAAATTGAACATCTCCTTGTTTGTTTCTGATATGAGTTTTGGGTCTTTGTCTGAAGAAGCGAAAATCTCTTTAGCGACAGGCGCGGAGCTTGCGGGAACGGGGATCTGCTCGGGGGAGGGCGGAATGTTACCCGAAGAGCAAGCGGCGAACTCACGTTACTTTTATGAATTAGCCAGCGCACAATTTGGTTACGATGAATCTAAGCTCAAAAATGTCCAAGCCTTCCATTTTAAAGGTGGACAGGGGGCTAAAACCGGAACAGGCGGTCACCTACCGGGTGCGAAGAACATTGGCAAGATAGCAGAGGTGCGTGGCATTAAAGCCGGTACCGCCGCGATTTCTCCACCCACCTTTGTTGATCTAAAAACCGTCGAGGATTTCAAAAATTTTGCCGACCGAGTTCGAGAAGTAACGGGCGGTATCCCAATAGGGTTCAAGTTGAGTGCCAATCATATTGAAGAGGATGTTCAGTTTGCACTCGATGCCAGTGCCGATTACATCATCTTGGATGGGCGTGGTGGCGGTACAGGAGCAGCGCCAGAAATGTTCCGTGACCATATTAGCGTGCCAACCATTCCAGCGCTTGCTCGTGCCAGAGCCTATCTAGACAAGCAAGGCGTAAGTGACAGAGTCACCTTAATCATTACTGGTGGTCTTCGTGTTCCGATGGACTTCGTAAAAGCGATGGCGCTTGGCGCTGATGGCGTCGCTATCTCAAACAGTGCCATGCAGTCGATAGGGTGTGTTGCCGCCCGAATGTGTAACACCAATAATTGTCCGGCGGGCATCGCGACTCAAAAATCCGATTTACGCCAACGGTTAAATGTTGAGAAGGCATCGAACCAATTGAAGAACTTCTTCGAAGCCTCGACGGAGTTGATGCAAGTGATGGCGAGAGCGTGCGGACATGATCATTTGAATCAGTTTAATCCTCACGATCTGGCAACATGGAATCGCGAAATGGCCGAGCTATCTGGAGTCGCTTACTCTGGTGTCAGTTCACTAAATCAACTTAAGTAAATAGTATTTCGATAAAGCACACCCAATGTGTTTTGGGTGTGCTTATTTTTGTCTGTGTAATGCCAATCTATAGTTAACCTTTCGTAATTGACTGCTTTATAAGTGTTTTTAGATCATTTCCTATTTTTTGAAAATATCGCTTTACCTCAAGTTAACTTGAGGTTTTATCATCATCCCAAATCTAAAAACACAATCTATCACCTTGTCACCTAGTGCAGGTTTTGATGTTATCAAACAGACGTTACGAATCTTCAGTTATGAACTTTGAGCTCCGTAATTGAAGTCATGAGTGCATAAAGGTGAGAAAAATGAACAAGGATCAACAATGAAAGTATTAGCGATTGGCGCGACCAACAGTAAAACATCGATTAACCAACAATTGGCAGCGTACACCGCAAGCTTAGTTGAGGGCGCGCAAGTAGAGGTGCTCGATCTTAATGATTTCGAGATGCCCATTTACAGCGAAGATAGAGAAAAAGAGTCTGGCGTTCATCAACACGCGCAGCGCTTTTTTAGTAAGATTGGCGAAGCAGATGCCGTGGTCATCTCTTTTGCAGAGTACAACGGTTCATACACCGCAGCCTTTAAGAATGTGTTTGATTGGACATCACGAATCGACATGAAAGTGTATCAAGGCAAGCCTGTTGTTATGCTCTCCACATCACCAGGTCCAGGCGGCGCAAGTTCTGTGTTGTTGTCTGCGGTAAACTCCGCACCTTACTTTGATGCTGATGTGAAGGGTTCGATGTCGGTGCCAAGTTTCTACGACAACTTTAATGTAGAAACGGGAGAGCTCATCAATACCGAAATGGCAGAAAACCTGAAATCGGTCATGAGTCAAATTTAGAAATCGATAACACCTCAATAAGACAAAGCAGCTATGTTCATGACTGCTTTTCGTTGAGCCCGCAGTCAAAGTTTATGGACATTAACTGGTTAAGGTAACAATAGGTCGCTATTCTAAAGTTAAAGTAAGCTTTAAATATTTATGATCTCAAGGGTAGTGTGACAATGAGAAACATCGTATATCTCACCATAGGCCAATTGGCAGAGCGCAGTGGCGTGGCTCCTTCTGCCTTACGTTTTTACGAAACCAAAGGGTTGATTGCTTCGATTCGTACTAACGGAAATCAACGTCGGTATCAGTCGGCGATGTTGAGACGAATCGCACTGATACAAGTTGCTCAATCGATAGGTTTCACGCTTGAAGAGATCACCGATGAGCTATCGACGTTACCGATGAACCATACGGCGACTAAACATGATTGGGAGCTTGTGGCTAAGAAGTGGCAAGGGCAGCTCGATAGTAAAATGGCGCAAATTAAGTCGTTACAAGAGAACTTAACCGGTTGCATCGGTTGCGGCTGTTTGAGTATGCAGAAATGCCAATTACTAAACCCTGAGGACATCCTGCATGATCAAGGGCAGGGCGCTCAGCGTATTGTTGATTAGCTTTTATTTCGTTTGAATATCGAACTAAATTTGAGCGTTTTATCAATAAGTGGATCAGTGGTGGTAAGGCGTACCTTGTGTAGACAAATAGGGATTAAGGGTCTAGTTTAGGGCATTCTTTCACTATAAGAAGAGGTTAGTTATGTTTAGCCATGTTTTTCTTGGTACTGAAAACATTGAACGCGCGAAGTCTTTCTATGACCCAATCATGAAGGTGCTTGGCTACAGCGAAGGTTCTGTCGACCCTAAAGGGCGTTGCATTTACGTGACTCAAACCGGTGTACTGGGTTTAACTAAACCGATTGATGGCCAGCCTGCCACTTATGGCAATGGGATGACGATAGGTTTTCTAGCAACCTCACCAGAAGTCGTCGATGAGTGGCATCGTATTGGTGTAGAAAACGGGGGTACAAGTATTGAAAATGGTCCAGGAGTGAGGGGAACTGATGAGCGCCGCCTTTACTTGGCTTACTTACGAGACCCTGATGGAAACAAGATCTGCGCCACTCACTTTATGCCATAGTTCACCTGATGCCACAGTTCACCTTATGCCACTGTTCACTTTATACCACGGTGGCGTATTATTAGGTTATGTTGATTGTTCAGAGCTTGTGAATTACGGCTCTGAACTTGTCTGTTTCCCTGAAGACTCGCAAATATTGCAAAGGATCTGCCAGATGACACCAAATGAACTGTTTTATGAGAGTTTTGAACGTTGCCGGATCGACCAAGAGTTTCTGGAAACATTTTTGGCCGATTTCTGTGAGCACAACCCTAGGTTTTCAGAACGTTTTGAAAACATAGGGTTAGAGCAACAAACTAAGATGCTCAAAGCCTCGATCATCTTGATTTACAACTCTTCTGGTTTACCGAGTGTAAGAAACTCGGTTAAAAAGCTTGGTAAGCGACATAAAGATTTGGGGATGGATATCTCTGAACAAGAGCTTAACGAATGGTTTAACTCATTGCTGAATACAGTCAAAAAATACGATCCCCTTTACGATGAAAGCGTCGAACGAGCTTGGGCCCAGACTCTTGAACAAGGGCTAAATATCATGAAAAAAGAGTGCGTAGTAAAGTCAGAATCATAGACATTTTCTTATCTGGAATCTTTTTACTTAATTTTAAGCATGGTATTACGTTCGACAAATTGAACTGGAACTACGAGTTTTACAAAGTTCGTCTCTTGCTCTTGAATTTGGCTTACGACAATTTTCACTGACTCACGCTATTCTTCTAGAGGAAGTCGATAGCTGTTTTTCAACTCTTTTACCGAGATGTTCGATTGAATCGCACTCACGCCTTTCACTCTTCTGATCGAGCTAATGCGCTCAAAGTACTCTTCCAAATCTTTCGCCAACACTTGCACCATGTAATCGGCGCCGCCTGCAATACAGTGACACATAGGAATCCAATCGGTTACTTCGACAAATTCTTCAAACGGTTCTGTGTTTTCTACTTCATGGTTGCCTAAAGTGACAAGAGTAAAACCCGCCACATGAAAGCCTAATTTCTTACGATTCAGCTTCGCGGCATAACCATCGATATAGCCAGCTTCTTCCATGCGTTTCCAACGACGCCAGCATGGGGTTTCGCTGAGGTTGACCTTCTCTGCGAGCTTGCTGTTGCTCATGCGTCCGTCTTGCTGGATATACTCTAAGATGGCGATATCTGTGTCATCTAACACTTCTTTGGTGGATTCTTTCTGTTTCATGGTTTTTTTAGAAAAGTCTTGCTCAAATTTGCATTAATATTAGCCTATATAGCAATTTAATTCCTAGTCGAATCTGTAAACTCTCTCCCTATAAATCTTTACTTATCAGGAGTGAGAGGAAATGAGCTCTCAATTAATGCTGGCGTTCTTGCTATTTTCAACATCAATTGCAATTACCCCTGGGGCAGGCAATATCGCATTACTTGGGATTTCAAGTCGTTATGGATTTGCTGCGACTTTACCTTTTATCTCTGGGAACGCTGTTGGCATCATCATCGTACTGGCAGGTTCTAGTGTCGGTTTGGTGAGCCTATTTACCCTTTACCCAGAGCTATACAACATTTTGAAATACGCGGGTGCGGCTTATTTGCTGTTCATGGCGTGGTCGATTGCGAACATGCAAATCGAAGAAAGCACCACCGACAATCGTTCAGGTTTCATGTCTGGTGTGTTGGTGCAGGTGTTAAACCCTAAAGGTTGGATAGCGTCATTAACCGTGTTTTCACAGTTCATTACTCCGAACGCAGATTACTTGATTCAAGTCGTGACCATTATCGCGGGTATGGTGATTACCGGTGTACCGTGCATGTTGGTGTGGGCGTATTGCGGCACCATGCTTAAAAAGTTGCTGCAATCACCAAAACAGATGATGTTTGTGAACCGTTGCTTGGGTGGAAGCTTAGCGATGGTGGTTGCCTTCATGCTTTATCAACCGGCGTAAATTACAAAGAAAAAACCACTCCTAAATCCATAGGAGTGGCGTCTAAATGTCGACTAAGTCGTTAACAGTAAAGAATTAAGTTAACAAATATTTAAGGAACTTGAGTTAAAAGCTTTGAGCTTTTCAGTGTAAAGGTTAAGCGGTTTCAGCCTCTTTAACTGGAGCTGAGTTACGAATTAGGTGGTCAAATGCACCTAAGCTTGCTTTTGCACCTTCACCCATCGCGATGATGATCTGTTTGTAAGGTACGGTCGTTACATCACCCGCTGCGAACACACCTTTCATAGATGTTGCGCCATGAGCGTTAATTTCAATTTCACCGCGTGGTGACAGCTCAACTTTTGAACCCTTCAACCATTCGCTGTTTGGCATCAGACCGATTTGAACAAAGATACCCGCAAGTTCGATCTGTTTTAGTTCATCGGTGTTGCGATCTTTGTATTCCAGACCGGTTACACGGTTGCCATCACCAATTACTTGCGTCGTTTGCGCCATCTTGATGATTTCGATGTTTGGTGTTGCGTTCGCTTTGTCGATAAGCACTTGGTCGGCACGCAGTGTGTCTGCAAATTCAAGTACGGTTACGTGTTCAACAATACCCGCTAAATCAATTGCCGCTTCGATACCTGAGTTACCACCACCGATAACCGCTGTTTTCTTACCTTTGAACAATGGACCATCACAGTGTGGGCAGTAAGCGACGCCTTTATTCCGGTACTCTTGCTCACCCGGAACGTTCATTTCACGCCAGCGAGCACCAGTACTTGTGATAACCGTGCGAGCTCGCAGTGTTGCGCCGCTCTCTAGCTCAACGTGGATGTAACCGTCTTCAGTGTCTTCTGCCGCGATGATGTTTGCAGCGCGCTGCTCCGTCATCACTTCAACACCGTACTCTTTTACGTGCTCTTCAAGGCTTGCCACTAATTTAGGGCCAGTTGTCGCTTTCACTGAGATAAAGTTCTCAATCGCCATAGTATCCATTACTTGACCACCGAATCGGTCAGCAACCACACCTGTGCGAATGCCTTTACGTGCTGCATAAATTGCCGCTGAAGAACCAGCAGGGCCACCGCCGACAACCAATACATCAAAGGGTGCTTGTTGGTTTAGGTTCGCTGCTTTCTTTTCTGCTGCGCCTGAATCAACCTTGTTCAGGATCTCTGCCAGTGACATACGACCTTGACCAAATAGCTCACCATTAACGAACACGCTTGGTACTGCCATGATGTCGCGAGACTTCACTTCGTCTTGGAATGCTGCGCCATCAATCATCGTTGTCTTAACCAGAGGATTAATCGCCGACATCATATTGAAGGCTTGAACCACTTCTGGACAGTTTTGGCATGAGAGTGAGATGAAAACCTCTACATTAAGCTCTTGATCGAGTTCTTTAATTTGTTCGATTACGTCAGCTTCAAGCTTGATAGGGTGACCACCACTATGAAGCAGTGCAAGTACCAGTGATGTGAACTCGTGACCCATTGGTAAACCCGCGAAACCGATCGCAGTGCCTTTCTCTTGGTTTACGACCTGCATGATAGGGCGGCGAGTACTAGCGTTATCATCTCGAATTATTTCAATTTTGTCGGTGAGAGATGCGATATCATTCGCCAGATCTTGAAGTTTGTTCGCGGTATCGCTGCTATCAAGGCTCAGTACTAACTGAACATTGGTTTTTAGGTTTTCTAGGTATGCTTTTAGCTGCTGCTTCATTGCTTGATCTAACATAATCGTGCCTGCTCTTAAATTCTGTGTCTTGGTATTGACCAATACCTTCTTGCTGAAAAAGGAAAATAAAAAGGGGGCGCAAGTCGGCAAATATTGTGTTGTTGATGGCTTGAAAGGGTGGCGCGCAACTGCCCTTTAGGAGGGAGGCCGAAGCGCGCCTGTAGAACCGTTTTATTTGTTCTTTCGTTTAGCTTGGCTTAGATTAAATTAAATCTTGCCTACTAGGTCTAGAGATGGCGCTAAAGTCTCTTCGCCTTCTTTCCATTTAGCTGGGCAAACTTCACCTGGGTTAGCGGCTACGTATTGTGCTGCTTTAACCTTGCGTAGTAGGTCTTCTGCGTCACGGCCGATGCCTTCAGCTGTGATTTCCATTGCTTGGATAACGCCTTCAGGGTCGATTAGGAACGTTGCACGGTCTGCAAGGCCTTGACCTTCACGCATAACGTTGAAGTTGTTTGTGATGTTGCCCGTTTGGTCACCTACCATGAAGTATTCGATAGTGCCGATTTTGTCAGAAGTATCGTGCCATGCTTTGTGAGAGAAGTGCGTGTCAGTTGATACTGAGTAAACTTCTACACCGCGAGATTGAAGTTCTGCGTATTTGTCTTGTAGGTCAACTAGCTCAGTTGGACATACAAATGTGAAGTCTGCTGGGTAGAAGAAGAATACAGCCCACTTGCCTTTAACGTCTTGCTCAGTGATTTCTACGAATTCGCCGTTTTTGAATGCTGTTGCGTTGAATGGTTTGATTTCTGTGTTGATCATGATTTGACTCTCTTTCTAATTTGTAGTGTTTAACGCTATCCCGCGTCGATGTAGATATATTGCATTGGCGCCGAAAATTAGTGAAATCGGACATTTCTATAGATTCAATAGGCAAATCCTATCTTTGATAGAAGAAGGCTATCGATAAAAGCTATCAAACTAGGGCTAGGTTCTATTTGGGTAGCTATGCTCTTTAGGTTGTTCTCTATTTAGGCTTACCTCTATTCACGTGAGCCTCTATGTATCTATGTATCTATGTAGGCAAGGGCAGGTGTAGCTTCTTTAAGGGAACTGAGATCTCTGTAAATTTCAAGATAATAAAAAATTATCATTAATATAATTTATGATAATTTCATCTAATGATCACATCTCCATATACTCTCTCCATCGAAACGAAATACCGAAGCGAGTCTTCGAAAGCACAGAATTTAAAACGAATTTGGAGAAAGTTATGAAAATGAATCACGTAGGCATCATGGTTGGCGACATGGACAAAGCAGTCGAGTTTTATACGAAAGCTTTAGGTCTAAGAGTCGTAATGAACAACACTAAAGTAATGGAAGAGCGCGAATCAGCAATCGGCCGTATGTGTATTGCCGTATTTGGTGAAGGCTTCAAAGGCTTCAACATTGCACACCTAGTCACATCTGATGGTATTGGTGTTGAGCTGTTCGAAATGGTTGACCGTGAAGAGCGTCATAACGTTGATTTCTCTCGCCTAGGCATTTTCCACTTCTGTCTGCAGCTTCCAAAAGAGCAGTTTCATTCAGCGATTAAGCGTGTTGAAGAGTTTGGCGGTAAGGTTCGTATGGACATCATGCGTTACCACCCAGAAGACGAACTAAAACAAGCACAAATGGTTTACCTAGAAGACCCGTTTGGCAACCTATTCGAATTCTACTCGCACACATACGAAGACACGTACGCGACTGACTACGAGTAATCGCGTTACTACCTGTCATAAGGTTGAAAAACCGAAACTCTCCCTAAAGAGGATTGGTAGAGATACCAATCCTCTTTTGTGCAACTATTTTTTGGGAAAGTAGAGGGTACTTACATCGGCGTGGGTACAAATAATTTGGCCTTAAAATGTTCTCTTTTAGTGTTTATTCGTATGGATGGTCAATAAATAGATAACTTGAATGTGTTGTGAAAGTTGACGTTTTGAAGATAAAACCTTTCATGAATATGACTGAAGCTAGCATGCTTCATGAAAACATTGTCGAATCACACTGGTGATAGCTTTCGCTGAGAACTCACAATACTCAGCTCAATACTGCTAAATCGCACTACAATGAAAATAGATAATTACATGAAGAAGATCTACTCAAATAGTATGAAAAAACTAAACCTTGTCTTTGCCGCTTTTCTTATTACTTTGCTTGCCGGATGCTCGTCTCATGCGGCTGTCGATACTTCAAAAACAAAGGGCTATGCCAAGTCACATGATCTTGTTGGTAAAGCTTCTTGGTATGGCGATAAATTCCATGGAAAACTCACAGCAAGTGGTGAGACGTATAATATGAATGCAAATACTGCAGCTCATAAAACCTTGCCCTTTGGGACTACCGTGAGAGTGACCAATACAGCCAATAACAAGTCTGCTAATGTGAAAATTAATGACCGAGGCCCTTACGTAAAAGGCCGAGTGATCGACCTTTCGCACAAGGCATTTGCAAAAATCGGCAACGTTAAGCAAGGCACTGTGCCTGTAAAAATCGAGATTGTTGATGACAGCAATACCTTTAGGTACAAACACTAATCATTTCCTAACCTCCTTTTTTAATCTACCTCTGAGATCTGTATCTCTTCACGCTTTTCGGTGCGCTTGTTAGCCTTATTTCTCGTAAACCACATCCCCACGTAATACCGTCATCAAAACCTGAGTCTTGGCTATTTGTCTTGCTGATACGGTGGTGATGTCTCTGTCGAGAATGGCAAAGTCAGCCGATTTACCAACCTTAATAGAGCCCGTAATGTCTTCAATTCCAAGGCTCTTGGCTGCATTGAGCGTGTAAGCGTCTATTGCGGTGTAAATATCGGTTAAGCCGGTTTTGCCTATGATTAAGCTGTTCGCGATGCCGACTAAAGGATTGATATCGTGTACGTTCCAGTCACTGCTTAAGGTGATATTCGCGTCGGTCTTGAGTATCGTGTCGAGGTTCATCATAGCTTTAGCTCGGCGAGCACCAAGGAAAGCTTCGGCCCATTGGTGTTGATGCCTTGCAACGTAATCAGAGCCGACTTGGAAATCTGCGGTCACGTCTAATTGGTGAAAGCGTGGCACATCTTCATCATTGATTAATTCGACATGGGTTAGGGTGTAGGGTTTGGTTGAACCTTGTTTGCGAATGCTTTCTATCGCATCAAGCGATTCACGAACCGCTCCATCACCAATGGCATGAATGTGGGCGCTAAAACCTATTTTTTCGAGCGCAGTTAGCCACTCTTTCATTTGTTCCGGCGGAATATAGTTCAAGCCATTAGGAGACTGGGGAAGATAAGTATCTAAGTAGGGTGCGAGCGTTTTGGCGGTGCCGTTGATGAAGATGCCGTCGCTGTACATTTTCACCTGATCGACAAGCAACAGACGGCTTTTATCGTCGGAATACATCTTTTCAAAGACTTCTAATTGAGAAGGTATTGCCATTGATGGATACACCCAAGGTCGCAGCGACACGCGCGCCGTTACGTCTTGATTTTGCTCGGCTTCTAGCCAAACGTCATACCAACCTCGTTTCCAATACATGCGACCGTCACCTATGGTGGTGATGCCGTGGGCTGCCGCTTCCTCAAGTCCGAACATTAACCCTTGATAGCTTTGCTCAAACAGTTCGCTTTGGCTGTTCCACGCCATCTCCATCACTTGATCGCCAGCATTGTCTAATAAGATGCCATTAAGCTTGCCGCTGTCTTGGTCTTTTAAATAAGCGCCGCCTTGTGGGGCCGGAGATTGTTGGCTGATTCGAGCGATTTTTAGAGCTTTCGAGTTGACCCACATCGAGTGAGAAGTTTGCTCCATAAGTACCACGGGGCGGTCAGGGAAGATACTGTCGATGATCTCTAGTGGCGTGTAGTCAGAGTCGCTATCGAGCGTCGCTTCCAAAGAAAAACCATAACCCATTAGCCAACCTCTGCCATCGGTATCAGCATTGATTTTACAAGCTTCTAAGTAGGGGATTTGCTCTTCTAACGTTGCTTCAGAGTCGAGTTCACAATTGCCACCCAGCTCTGAGGCGGCTTCAAACACATGGTTATGGTTATCAATAAATCCCGGAAGGACAAAGGCATTGTCCAGATCAATGACATCAGTGCTTTGCCCTTGAAAAGTTTGCGCCTGTGATTGGTTACCAATGAAGATGATCTTGCCGTTATGGGTAACGATCGAGTCCGACTCGCGATGTCCGTATATATCTGCATTGATAAAGATCTGATCAGCACTTTGGCTTTTAACGGCTGTTTGCTCATGAACAACGGTGTTGGTTTGTGCAAGAACCGGCGTTACGGCCGTTAAGCTTGCGAGTAATGCTATCCATGCAGTGTGTGGCAGAGTGAGCTTATTGTTCATTATTATGTATTCCATATTCCACTGTTTAGTAAGTATAGAAAGCGAGTGGCAAGTGTGAAACTCTACATGAATGACAAATTAAAACCGATATTAATCAATAAATTGTGGTTTGAATAAGCTTTTCATCACGACTCTTGTCTTAGGCTTTTACGCAGATCTTTTTTGTATTCGTCATAAGATTTATAGCCATAGAGTTTCCAAGTGTGATCACCCTTAATGTTGTGGTTGTAGGTGATCTCACCGATCCACTGCTGACGTGTGGCAAGAATCATATCGCGAATTTTTAATAATAAAGTGTCCATAGTTGCTCTCCTGGTTAAGTTCACTTGCAGTATATTTAGCGGTGACAACCGGATGAGTATTGTTAGTGCAATTTTCAATACTTTTCAGTCAAAACTCTCATTTAGATGGTTTGATACGTATACTTTCAATATTAAAAAGTCACTGAGCATTGCAATGAAGGGTTATTTGGAAAAAGTGCCACAACGAATTGGCACGTCATGGCGTTACAAGAGAATTATTGAGAACAGTAAAAGCTATGGTTGGCACCGACATGAAGAGTATGAGATAGCGATTCATCGTCACTTTTTTGGTCATAGCCTTGTTGGGCATCACCAAAGTAATGTGTTTCACAACCACATGATTTTGGTTGGTCCAGATCTACCTCATGCCATCTATTCGGACGAGAATCCTGATGACTCGCGAGTCTGTGAAACGCATGTTATTTGGTTTCGAAAAGACTGGATAGAACAATTAATAGCCTGCTGTCGGGAGCTAGAACCGCTGCGTACACTGCTGGAAGATTCAAAGAAAGGGCTACAGTTTTCGCCCGCTACCGCAGAAAAAGCAACAGAACTGTTGAATAAGGTGATGGTTCAGTCGCCACATCAACAACTTCTTACATTATTCGCTCTGTTTTCGTTATTACTTGATGATCAGGAGGTAGTTCAATTGATCAACCCTATGTTCAATTCTGGTGACGAAGATGAGGTCAGCGATAAGCTGGATAAGATTGAAGCTTTCTTGGTGAATAACTTTATTCGCGATATCTCGGTTAACGACTTAGCCAGTCACCTGTACATTAGTGAGAGTAGTGTTAGGCGGCTATTTCAAAAGCATTACAACGAGAGTTTTAGTCAACGGCTAAAGAAAATTAGGCTCAATGTGGCATGTGATTTATTGATTAACACCTCATTACCAGTGAGTTTGGTTTTGGAGAAAGTAGGGTATGACAATCAAGCCAATTTCAATCGTCAGTTTAAATCGTATAAGCAGGTGACACCGACTCAATATCGAACAGCAATGAAACGTCATTGATTCATTCGCAGACTAAACGATTCACATAAGATTCTGAATAAATTACAGTTAAGTGAACTATAAAAATGGATTTAACGTATTACCAAGGATGTAAGTTTATGTTTTCACGAGACTTACTCGCATTACTAATAAAAACCAGCCGAGGTTAGGATGAAAAAAGTATTATTGCTGCTTAGCGTGATCTTATTGGGTGGTTGTGTGGGCATGCCCGAAACGGTAAAGCCTGTTCAACAGTTTGAGTTGGACCGATACCTAGGGAAATGGTACGAAGTGGCTCGTTTGGATCACTCGTTTGAGCGTGGCTTAGACAACATCAGTGTCGAATACAGCCTACGTGATGATGGTGGCGTGAAGGTAATTAACCGCGGCTATTCAGATGAAGATGGCGAGTGGAACGAGGCGGAAGGCAAAGCGTATTTTGTCGAGGGCAGCGATCAGGGTTATCTGAAGGTGTCGTTCTTCGGACCATTTTACGGCGCTTATGTGGTGTTTGAATTGGACCAAGAGAATTACCAATACGCGTTTGTTTCAGGACCAAATACCGATTACTTGTGGCTGCTTTCTAGAACCCCAGAAGTCTCGTCTGAGGTCATGGAGAGGTTCAAAGCGATGTCTAAAGAGCGTGGCTTTAACACTGACAAGCTGATTTTCGTGGAGCATAACAAGAGCCAGTAGATACGCCCATATATGATTGAGCAACGGCACCGATTATTACTTCGCATTTTGTCTCGGTTATTGTGTTGTTTCTCTGTCAAACTCTTCTCTATCCCGCCATTTTGTGTTGCTTTCACGTTTACAGCAACATTGGCTTTCCACAATTTTGTATTACTGAATATTCTAATATCTAACTGATGAATAGGTAGGGTGAATAAACAGCTCTGTTTATGAATACCTTGTAAATGGTATGTGATTTCAGAAATGTGATCTTAGTCATGTTTTAACTGATTCGCACTTTCTAATATGCCTCGATCTTACCTTGTGCTTTGGTGGGAGCTACTTGTTCATACATCTCTCTTTAAGCCCTTACCAGCATTGGCCTAATTCATGTAGCACGCAATTGCCGCGCGTCAAAATTGCGTTCTCTTTCTTATATTCTGCCGTCATTAATGAAAGGTTAGTTTCCAAGTTTGTTTGGTGAGCTTTCCATTTCAACTCTTCATAATGCGTCAAATGTAACAATACATTTCAAAGTGTAACAATTAAGTCATGTTTTTTGTGTGGTTTTAACCGTGCGGCAATGTTTCGGCTGCGCAGCACCGTCGTTTTAATTTGGCAGTTTAACTATTCAAAAACACGGCTAATTCAGTTCCGTATTTGAGATGCGTCGTTTCACATGCTCAACACATAAATATTCTAATGACCATGACAACCAGTACTCGGGCGTTCGTTCTGAGGCTGGATAACCATCGAGAAAGTTAATGGAAGCTTCAAGATATAAACGCATTTTATCGAGAGCAAATCTGTCGAGGATTGGTTTGGTGGGAACCGTCCTGATGCTCGAAGGATGTAACTCCGCATTGCTCGACCCAAAAGGTAGCGTTGGCGTTCAGGAAAAGGAGCTGATTATTACGGCTCTGTTGCTGATGCTGATTGTCGTCATCCCCGTAATCCTGATGACCATCTACTTTGCTTATAGATACCGTGAAAGTAACACCACAGAAGAGTATGCACCTGACTGGGCGCACTCAACCAAGATTGAAATAGTGGTATGGACGATTCCAATCATCATTATTGCGATTCTGGCCACCATCACTTGGCGAACAACACACGAACTAGAGCCTTCCAAGCCTCTGGAGAGTGACGTTAAGCCTATGGTGATCGAAGTGGTCTCTCTGGACTGGAAATGGCTGTTCATCTATCCGGAGCAAAACATTGCGACGGTTAACTATGTTGCGTTCCCGAAAGATGTACCGGTGACGTTTAAGCTAACTTCAGACAACATCATGAACGCGTTCTTTATCCCGCGTCTTGGTTCGCAGATCTACGCGATGCCGGGAATGGTGACCAAGCTGAATTTGATCGCGAACCACGAAGGTGACTTTAAAGGTTTTGCATCGAACTACAGTGGCAAAGGGTTCTCACAGATGAAATTCACTGCATCAGCCATGCCTGATCAAGTGGCGTTTCTAAACTGGGTGGAAAAAGTGAAAGCAAGCCCAGACCGTATTGAAGATTGGGAGCAATTCCGTTCATTGGCTGCGCCAAGTGTCGCTGAACCTGTGACGCTGTTTTCTAGTATCCCACCATTTTTATTCACTGATGTCGTGACCCAGCACCCTGGTTCAATGAACTGTTTGCCGGAAACCCAAGGATAATCGTCATGTTTGGAAGATTAACTCTAGACTCAATTCCCTACCACGAACCCATTATTTTGTTCACGTTAACCATGATCGCTTTAGTAGGTGGTTTAGTGGTGTATGCGGTAACAAAAGCCGGTAAGTGGCAATACCTTTGGAATGAATGGTTTACTTCTGTAGACCACAAAAAATTGGGCTTCATGTACATTGCGGTCGCGATGGTGATGCTAGTTCGTGGCTTTGCCGATGCGGTCATGATGCGTAGTCAGCAATTGCTATCCGCAGCGGGTGAGACAGGCTATTTACCGCCACATCACTATGACCAGATCTTCACGGCACACGGCGTGATTATGATTTTCTTCGTCGCGATGCCTTTGGTTATCGGCCTGATGAACATCATTGTGCCGCTGCAAATTGGTGCTCGTGATGTTGCATTCCCTTACCTCAATAACCTGAGCTTCTGGCTGTTTGTGGTGGGTATCATCCTAACTAACATGTCACTGGGCTTGGGTGAATTTGGCCGTACGGGGTGGTTGGCATATCCGCCGTTGTCTGGCATTGAGGCAAGTCCGGGAGTCGGGGTCGATTATTGGATATGGGCGCTGCAAATATCCGGTGTCGGTACCACACTGACAGGCGTGAATTTCTTTGCGACTATTTTGCGCATGCGTACTCCGTCTATGCCAATGATGAAGATGCCTGTATTCACGTGGGCATCTCTGTGTGCCAACATCCTTATCATCATCTCTTTCCCAATCCTAACGGTCACCATCGCGTTACTGACGTTGGATAGATACATCGGCACGCACTTCTTCACGAATGACCTTGGTGGCAACGTGATGATGTATGTGAACTTGATTTGGGCATGGGGACACCCTGAGGTGTACATCCTAATCTTGCCTATCTTTGGTGTGTTCTCTGAAGTGACTGCAACCTTCTCTCGCAAAAAATTGTTTGGTTATACCTCACTGGTATGGGCAACGGTGGCTATCACTATTTTAGCGTTTGTGGTTTGGCTGCATCACTTCTTCACCATGGGTTCTGGCGCCAATGTGAATGCCTTCTTCGGCATCGCGACCATGATTATCTCTATCCCAACCGGGGTTAAGATCTTCAACTGGCTATTCACCATGTACAAAGGTCGTATCCGCTTCACCACGCCAATGATGTGGACAGTGGGCTTCCTAATCACCTTTACCGTTGGTGGTATGACGGGCGTATTGATGGCGGTACCGGGTGCGGATTTTATTCTGCATAACTCGGTATTTCTGATTGCGCACTTCCACAACGTAATCATCGGTGGCGTAGTATTCGGTTGCTTTGCGGCTATTGGCTACTGGTTCCCGAAAGCGACTGGTTTCACTCTGAACGAGCTTTGGGGTAAACGTGCATTCTACTGCTGGATCATCGGTTTCTTGATGGCGTTCTTGCCGCTTTACGCACTCGGCTTTATGGGCATGACGCGTCGTTTGAGCCAAGACATTAACTCTGAGTTCTTCCCACTATTGGCGGTTGCGGCCGCAGGTACGGGCGTGATTGCGATGGGCGTGGTGTGTCAGTTCGTTCAGATTTACGTGAGTGTTCGTGACCGCGACCAAAACCGAGATCTAACCGGTGACCCGTGGGGCGGACGTACCTTTGAATGGGCAACGTCTTCACCACCGCCGTTCTATAACTTTGCAAAACTGCCTAAGGGCGATGAGATCGATTCGTTCTGGTATCAAAAGCAAAGTGGCGAGTTTGACCCAACTCAGGAAGAAGAATACGAACGTCTTCACATGCCGAAGAACACACCGACAGGCATTTATGTGTCTGCATGGGCGTTGGCATTTGGCTTCGCAATGATTTGGTACATCTGGTGGCTAGCGGCTGCAAGCTTAGTGGGCATCGTGGTGACGTGTATTCAACACAGCTACAACGACGATGTGGACTACTACGTGGAAGTTGAAGAGATCAAAGCGATTGAAGCGGCTCGACGTGCACAGCTTGAAGAAGCAAAGAAACAGTCAGTGAAAGGCGACCATTCTGGTCGTGGTAACAGCGCTGATAGTGGTAATAACGACAATAAAGATGATTTGGAGACGACGTATGCAAGCTAATACTCCGTCACACACTTATGATCTTGCACACTCGCATGATCATCACCACGAAGCTGCGGGCAATAAGTTGTTTGGCTTCTGGGTTTACTTGATGAGTGACTGTGTCCTGTTTGCCACGCTTTTCGCGACTTATGCCGTGCTTGAGAGTGGATCTATCGCAGGTCCGACAGGCAAAGACATCTTTGAACTGCCGTTCGTGTTTGTCGAAACCATGATGCTGCTGTTCAGTAGTATCACCTTCGGTTTTGGCATGATTGCGATGAAGCGCAAAGATGTGGCCGGACTGAAGCGTTGGATCAAAGTGACTTTCGTATTGGGCTTAGCCTTCATCTGTATGGAAGTGTATGAGTTCCATCACTTGATTGCAGAAGGGTATGGCCCTCAAGAGAGTGCGTTCCTTTCAGCATTCTTTACCTTGGTAGGCACACACGGTTTGCATGTAACGTTTGGTCTGATTTGGATGGCAGTGGCGTATCACCAACTTTCAACCAAAGGCTTGAACGACAACATGTCGATGCGTTTCCAGTGCTTAAGCTTGTTTTGGCACTTCCTTGATATCGTTTGGATTTGTGTATTTACCATCGTGTACTTAATGGGGGTGATGTAATGGAACTGCATCTAGACAGCGGTGCAACGGATTACGTGAAAGGCTTTATTGCGTCACTAATTCTGACCATTATTCCGTTCTACATTGTGTGGTCACATGCGCTACCAAGCACGGAAACTTACGTGATCTTGTTCGGTTGTGCGCTGGTACAAATCTTTGTGCACTTTAAGTACTTCTTGCACATGGAAGCGAAATCTTCTGATGGACGTTGGAACTTGGTGTCACTGATGTTTACCGCCATTGTTGTATTGATTCTTATCGCTGGCTCGGTATGGATCATCTACAACATGAACGTCAACATGAAGTTGTAGGCCAAGGTATGCTGAAAAAATATTTGTCTATTACCAAACCGGGCATCATTTTCGGCAACCTGATTTCTGTTGCGGCGGGTTTCTTCCTCGCCGCAAAAACAGAACCCGCCAGTGCGATGTTGTTACTAACAACATTAGCGGGCGTGGGGCTGGTGATTGCATCAGGTTGTGTTGTGAACAACATCTTTGACCGAGATATCGACCAGAAGATGAAGCGCACACAAAATCGAGAATTGGTTCAGGGCAACATCAATACAGACGTAGCGTTCGTCTATGCCTTGGTTTTATTGCTAGCCGGCACAGCGCTGCTGTTTCAGTTCGCTAACCCGATCTCTGCGGTCATGGTGTTGCTTGGCTATGTGTTTTACGTCTTTTTCTACACCATGTGGTACAAGCGTACATCGGTTTACGGCACTTTAGTGGGTAGTATTTCGGGAGCAGTGCCGCCATTGGTGGGCTATTTGGCGGTGACTAATTACATCAGCCTTGAAGCGGTGTTGTTGTTCGTGATGTTCTGCTTATGGCAAATGCCACACTCGTATGCGATTGCAATGTTCCGCCTTCAAGATTACCGAGATGCAGGTATTCCTGTGTTACCGGTGAAAGAGGGCGTCGACAAAGCACATCAGCACATGAAAGCGTATGTGGTTGCTTTTGGTGCGGTTGCACTGGCGTTGTTCTTACTCGGAGAAGCGGGTTACGAATACCTAGCGGTGTCGGCAGCGGTTTGCTTTATGTGGACTAAAGTGACATTCCGAAAAGTCGATTGCCTAAACTACATTCAGTGGTCAAAGACTGTTTTCAAGGTCTCTCTGCTGGTTGTGATGAGCATCAGTGGCGTACTCGGGATAGAACTGATTCCGTTGCCTTTTTTGTAACTTCAATAGAGATATAGCCCAAAGGACTTGGTATATTGAGTAATGGATAGTATCTTGATCCTGTTGAATTTTTCTAAAAGCAACCTTGCAGAGTAAGGTTGTTTTTTTGTTATCGGACGATTGAAAATGATGAACGTGAAATCGATGCGTGGAGAACTTTACCTCCTATTTGCCACCCTGCTAGCTGGGGTAGGGTGGATCGCATCTAAGTTGGTGGTATTGGAAATGCCGGGGCCAGTGTTCATCGGTGTGCGATTTTTTGTTGCAAGCCTTATTTTATTGCCATTCTGTATTCATCATATTCGCAAGCTCTCGCTTAAGCAGATCTTGTCCCTTTGTGGGGTGGGGTTGTTGCTGTCTGCCTCATTGCAAGTATGGGTATTTGCGGTTTCGGTAACCGAAAGCTTGTCTGAAGGGGCCTTTATCATGAGCTTAGCCATGATCATTGCGCCGTTTGTTTCTTGGATTCTGTTTCGAGTTAAGCCTAATCGTGCGTTTTGGATGTCTTTCCCAATTGCGATCATCGGTATGTTATTACTGACCTTAGGCAATGGCTGGAATGTTGAACAGAGTCAGATCTATTTCTTATTGGCGTCGATGCTGCTCTCTGTACATTTCGTAATGAACAAGCGTGTGATTACTAATATCAAACCTATCGCTTCAATATGCGTGCAGCTGTTTGTTGTGGGTGCTAGTGGCTTGGCATTTTCTGCAATGACGACTCAACCTGATTTTGAAATAACTCGTTCGTTGATCTTCTGGTTTATTGTGTCTGCGGTGGTCGCAACCTCTATTCGCTATTTGTTGCAAACCGTCGGTCAACACTCCGTGAATATGGAAGTGGCTGCATTGATTATGATTCTAGAGCCTGTATGGACACTATTACTGAGTGTTGGCGTGCTAGGAGAAAGTGTTGAAACGCAGAAGCTGCTTGGTGGTACGGTGATTATTGCTTCACTGTTTTGTTATATCAAATGGTCGAGACGAAAATAAAAGCCTGCGCGAATTAGGGCTGTGACAGGCTCAGTTCTATATTAGTGTTGGTCTCGCTTCGTCTTTATGTTTCCTTGACAACTATTCGTTGATGCTGACTTTAGTGATCACGATATCTTCGCAAGGCACATCTTCATGTCCCCAACGCATGGTCGTTGGGGCGGCAGCGATTTTGCTGACTACATCCATGCCCGCAGATACTTTACCAAACACAGCATAGCCCCAGCCTGCATTTGTGGTAGAGGTGTGGTCTAAAAAGTCATTGTTATCAAGGTTGATAAAGAATTGTGCTGTCGCAGAATGTGGTGCGTCTGTGCGAGCCATCGCCACAGAGCCAATGACATTCTTCAAGCCACGGTTTGCTTCGTTGACGATGGGTGCGCGAGTTGGTTTTTCTGTCATGTCGATAGTGTGTCCACCTCCTTGAATCATGAAACCTTCAATAACACGGTGAAATGTGGTGCCTTCGTAGAAACCATCTTGGCAGTATTTAAGGAAGTTTTTAGAGCTGACAGGTGCTTTCTCAAGGTTGAGTTCAATTTCGATATCGCCAAAGTTGGTGCTCATAATGATCATAAAGGTGCCCAATATTTGTGTCTTACAGAGTCGTGAATGTTTCAATAGGGTGCAGTATATGAAAAATCACGGCAGATGCCAGTGGTGGATTCCACGCTAGGTTTATATTTCTTTAGGCCGCTTACTTATCGATCATTAATAAACTTACTGCAGTTATTACTATACGCTCGAATCGCTTTGCAATGCGCTATGAGTGACATAGAATCGAAAACGTAGTAAATTTTATTGATATCTACGGAAGAGAATTAACAGTCAATGAGTAGTATTTTAGAGTGTATTCGTACTGTTGGACGAGGGGAAAGGGGGCGTAAGCCTTTATCGTTCGAACAAGCCTATCGCATCATGGATGAGTATTTAAGCGGAAAGGTCGGTGACGACCAAATGGCGATGCTATTGATGTTAATTCGTGTACAAAATGAAACCAACGAAGAGATAGCTGGCTTTGTAAAAGCATTCCAATCACGAGTGCCTGACTTGGGCGCTGATATCGATTGGCCTTGCTACGCCGGTAAGCGGAACGATACCGCTAGTGGTAAACCGTGGAACTTACTTGCTGCGAAGATATTGGCAGAAAATGGCTATAAAGTCTTGATGCATGGTTATATGGATAAGCCAAGCGGTCGTACACACGTTGAGACTTATTTAGATCTCGTTGGTGTTCGTAGAGCGGCCGATCCACAAGACGCGAAACAGATCCTAGAAGTTGATGGCATTGCATATCTACCTCTAGTGAATTTTGCTCCAGAAGCTCAAACTATGATTGGTTGGAAGCACCGTTATGGGTTGAGGACGCCAATCAACACTGTAGTTAGAGCATTAAACCCAGGTGGTGGCCGTTTAGGGTTACGTGGCAGTTTCCACCCAGGCTTTCCTCAGTTACACGCTGAAGTTGAGCATGTCATTGGCAATAAATCCCACTCGGTAATTTCATTTAAAGGCATGAATGGCGAGTCGGAATATAACCCTAAGGTTAGCCAAACGGTTTGGATGAGCTCACCTGAAAAGGTGGAGTCTTTCTATTGGGAAGGGACCATGAACGCAGAACTGCCTCTGCCTTCTGAATGTGTCTTGGGTACTCCGGAAGATGAGATGGAGCTAATGGCGAATAGTGTGGTTGACAGTATGACGGCGATTTTATTTGCAGAAACACATGACAAAGCTGAAGCCTATGCAAAAGCATTGCATCTTTGGGAAGCTTATTGTGAAAGTTAGCGGCAAACTAACGACATAAAATGAGAGAAGGTCAGCCGTCGTTGCTGGCCTTTTTTGTGCTTGTTTTTTTGTGACTCATTTTTTTAGCACAGGTATTTCGGTAAATGATTAAGTTACAAAGGTTATTTAACTCGCATCAGTCGATGCATCTTGTCTTCAAACTGAATCTCAATCACTTGCGAGACTTTCATCTTATCTACACGATCAAGCATTTTTCCTTGATAGTCACGCTTTTTCATCCACTCTAATGGTTCTTTAAAGCCATCTTCGTTAATCACAAACGATTGGTCGGTAATGGAGCCTTCAAAGATATGCACAACCCAAATACGCGATTGGAAGTCTAATAATTCATTGAAGTAGGCTTTTAGCCTTGATAAATACTTAGATAGAGGAGTCTGAGAAGAGGTTGATAAAGGCATAGTAGACCGTATTTGAGAAATGAAAGTAGTAAGAGCAAAGTTCACACAACCAGCGCTCCAGTGAACGAAGTGTATCGATTTAAGCCTCCACCATTGTCAAATAGTTACCCGCTTAAAAACTCGCTACAAAATACGATATCGATACATTAATAACAATGCTGGTTAGCTTTGTTCGAGACAATATGTGTATGAATCCGCTATTTAATGAACAGACTGAGGGTGATTTCTTGTGCTCTAATGTTTCTTTTTTGTGATGTTAAAACACGCTCAAGCCTTTTGCGACCTCGCATTTTTGTCTTAGTAGGTTTTACCTATCAATAAAATTGTTGAAATCCATTTAGTAAAATCAAGATTTTAGACAACAATTAACTTAACAAGACGGAAAAGCCATGACGAAAAGTATTTAGGGAGAACATAATGCATTCAATAAAAGTGAAAGATTACATGACGAAGCAGGTTGTGACATTCACTCCTGATATGCCTTTAAGTCTAGCGTTAGATAAAGTGATGCGAAGTCCTCATATGGGAGGACCTGTAATTGATGATAACGAGCAAGTTATCGGTTTCCTCTCGGAACAAGATTTATTAGATAAACTGGTCAAGGTTAGCTACTTCTGCCAAGACACCCACATCGTGCGCGATTGCATGTACCAAGAGGTGTTATCGGTATCGCCTGAATTGTCAATTATTGAATTGGCAGACATGATGCAGGTTGGCAAGCCTAAAGCTTACCCAGTGATTGATAATAAAAAACTGGTGGGCATGATAACAAGATCGGATGTTTTAAAAGCAATAGGCAAGAATTTAAATGAATGCTTCAAACATCAGGTGTAGTCGTGTAATACGAACGATTATACCTTCCAATATTCTAGGTTAAAAAGGCGCATTAGCGTCTTTTCTTCTTTGTAGAGCTTTTCTTTGTCGATCGTTAGCTTGTGGTATTTCAGCTTTGGAGGTTTCATGTCAAATCAAACTGCAAAGTTTGTGGAAGGTTCGACGATGCGCCATATATTGATGATGTCGGGAGCCGGCTCTGTTGGTTTGATGGCGTTATTTGTTGTCGATTTACTCGATATGTTGTTCATCAGTATGTTGGGACAGGTTGAATTGGCTGCGGCAGTTGGTTTTGCAGGGACACTCACTTTTTTCGCCACTTCAGTTTCGATTGGTACTTCAATTGCCATGGGTGCCCTGGTATCGAAAGCGATAGGCTACAAAGACAGAGACCAAGCTCGAAACCTTAGTGTTAGTATTATGTTGACTGCGTTTGTCATTAGTTCGACGGTGGCTACGGTTATGTTCGTTTATATCCCTGAGTTGCTGACTGCCATTGGCGCCAAAGGCGTTGCGGCAGAACGGGCTCAAGCTTACCTACAGATTTTATTGCCAAGTGGGCCATTTCTAGCCCTGGCGATGGCGGCAGGTGCTGGTTTAAGAGCGGCAGGTGATGCAAAGCGTTCGATGTGGGCGACTTTGTCAGGCGGGATCGTGAACGCGATCTTAGACCCTCTATTTATCTTTGGTTTTGGTTGGAACATAGAAGGGGCAGCAATTGCTTCTGTCATTGCACGTTTTTCGGTTCTTTTCTTTTCGCTTTATCCTCTTATTCGTAGTCATCAGTTGGTTGCTCCACCTTCTTTAGGGCAGTGGCGTATTAATATTCGCCCTATTTTGACAATCGCAATTCCAGCCATTATTGCTAATACAGCAACGCCGATCGGTAATGCGATCGTGACGACTGGTATCGCACAATATGGTGAGGATTTCGTTGCTGGTTTTGCGGTCATTGGTCGTTTAACACCTGTTTGTTTTGCCGCTATTTTTGCATTATCCGGTGCCGTGGGACCAATCATTGGCCAGAACTTCGGGGCTGAAAGAATGGACCGAGTTAAAGAAACATTGAATAACTCTTTGTTAGTGGCAACGATTTACACCATTGCTGTTTGTATTGTGTTGTATTTAGCTCAGGGCTACGTGATTCAAGGCTTTAGCCTTCAGGGAGACGCGGCCATTATTGTTGCTGCTTTCTGTACTTATGTTGCCTTTACTTTTACCTTTAATGGCGCGTTATTTGTAGCGAATACTTCTTTTAATAACCTAGGTAAGCCACTTTACTCAACGGCGCTTAACTTAGGTAAAGCGACATTAGGTACTCTGCCATTCGTGTACTTGGGTTCACTATGGTATGGCGCGTTAGGCGTGTTGTATGGACAGGCATTAGGTAATATTTTGTTTGGATTGTTGGGGATCTTGGTTCTTCGTCATCATATTGCTGAGCTCATGCAAGGATCTGAAGTCGATCATGGTGAAGAGGATGTATCGATAGTCAGTTTGAATACCCCGCCATTTTGTTCGCACGATGCTGTTCTGATCGATGATGTGTCGGCGAATCGGGAAGAATGTAAAAAATTCAAATCATAATAACACCGATGTTCTAATATAAGGTTCATCGGTTTGTAAATTTCTTCTTGACCTTGGAGCTACCTCTAAGGTTTATACTTTTGGTGAACTTAGGGTTCAGTTGTTATCAGTCAGCAACTGCCTCAAGGCTTTTTGAGTATTAAGGAGATACAATATGTGCGCAAAACATGCAGTGTGCCGCTCAACAAAAGTGGACGTTCAACCTCAAGCGGCAGGAGCAAGCTGCTCTAGCCCTAAAATTTCAAGCATTACCGCAGCAGGTACTTCATCTGCATGTTGCAGTTCTGTTGCTGCGTCTTCGCCGTCTGGAGATGATTGTTGTGGGTCGGACAGTGGAGAAGAAGACAGTCACTCCTCAACCTTATCTCTTGATGCCAAATTCTCCAAAAGTTGGCTGGTGGCCGGAATGGACTGTCCAGCTTGTGCAAGAAAAATAGAGAACGCGATCAGTAACATTGACGGTGTGATTCAAGCGAAGGTTCTTTTTGCTACCGAAAAGTTGGTTGTGAAATTCGAAAAAGAAAGTCTCGTCGACACCATTGAACAAGTCTCTATGAAAACTGGCTTCCCACTAACCGAAGTGGGGGCGAAGAAAGAAAAACAACAACCAGAGACGTTTTGGCAAGCTCATATCCAACCTAATTTACAAATCATAGCGATTGCAGCCTCAATGCTGATCGCTGCTCTTCTGAGAAACTCGTTCCCTCAATTCAGCGAAGGCTTATTTATCGCAACCTGTTTACTTGGCTTATATCCAGTAGCGAAAAAGGCGGTTCAATTAGCGCGATCTGGGACACCTTTCGCGATAGAAACTTTAATGAGTGTCGCTGCTCTTGGTGCTCTATATCTTGGTGAAACCATTGAAGCAGCCATGGTATTACTGTTGTTCTTGATTGGTGAGCGTTTGGAGGCTTTTGCTTCATCAAGAGCAAGAAGTGGTGTGCAAGCCCTAATGGCACTGGTGCCAGAGAATGCGACTAAAATTATCAACGGCGAACGGACTGAAGTTGCAGTGAGTGAGCTGGTACCTGGTGATGTTATCGAAGTTTCTGCAGGATCTCGTTTACCCGCTGATGGTCAACTGAATACAGATTCCGCGAGTTTTGATGAAAGTGCATTGACTGGCGAATCTGTCCCAGTTGAACATATCGAAGGCAGCAGCATCATGGCTGGCGCTGTGGTTGTGGATAAAGTCGTTCTTATCACTATCACATCAAAGCAGGGTGAGAATGCGATCGACCGTATTCTTCATTTGATTGAAGAGGCGGAATCTCGTAAAGCACCTCTGGAGCGCTTCCTTGATAAGTTCAGCCGTTGGTACACGCCATTAATGATGTTGGTTGCCTTGTTGGTGATCATCACGCCTCCACTGTTGTTCGCTCAACCTTGGGAAACCTGGGTATACCGCGGCCTAGCGCTATTGTTGATTGCTTGCCCTTGTGCCTTGGTTATCTCAACGCCAGCTGCGATTACTTCTGGTTTGGCTGCTGCGGCAAAACGTGGCGCGCTAATTAAAGGCGGCGCGGCACTAGAACAACTTGGCAAAATTCAAACGATTGCCTTCGATAAGACGGGTACATTGACGGAGGGGAAACCTCAGGTTACCGATATTCAGCCTCTATCGGGTTGGCAGCAAGACGTAATGTTACGCGTAGTGGGTGCTATTGAAGTCGGTTCTACTCATCCATTGGCGCAGTCGCTGGTGGCGAAAGTAAAAGAGCTGAAGATAGACATCCCAGAATCACACAATAAGAAGGCGCTGATTGGTAGTGGTGTCGAAGGTGATGTCGATGGCATTAAATACCAAGTGTTGGCTCCTTCTAAAGTCAGTTTCGATCTTGCTACTGATGTTGTGTCTCAGGTAGAAGCTCTAGAAGGTGAGGGTAAGACGGTTGTTATTGCTCTAGAGCTTAAGCATCAAGAAGAATCAACAGATCAAGTGACACCTATTGGATTGATTGCGTGGCAAGATACGTTACGCAGTGACGCTAAGGTTGCGATTGAACGACTTAATGACTTGGGTATTCAATCTATCATGCTGACGGGTGACAACCCACGCAGTGCGGCTGCTATAAGTAGCAAGATTGGTATGCAATACAAGGCGAGCTTACTTCCAAGTGACAAGGTGTCTTATGTTGAAGAGCTTTCTCAACAATCGCATGTTGCGATGGTCGGGGATGGTATTAATGATGCGCCAGCGATGAAAACCGCTAATGTGGGTATAGCGATGGGCGGCGGTACTGATGTTGCCCTAGAAACCGCCGATTCTGCACTCACGCATAACCGATTAACTGAACTATCAGCGATGATTGAATTGTCACAGTCGACGATGAACAATATTCGTCAAAACGTAGCACTCGCGCTTGGCTTAAAAGCCGTATTCTTGGTGACCAGTTTGCTTGGGATTACTGGTTTATGGGTTGCGGTGTTGGCTGATACTGGCGCGACAGCTCTAGTTACACTGAATGCTCTACGTCTGCTTCGATTTAAATCTAAAGCGGATTAAGTTCGGATCGCTTATATAGAACATTCTTAATCTGAGAAGCGTCTTTAGCGATAGTACGTTATTCGCGATAATGCGTTACAGGCGCTCTTGTCTCATTAATATGCAACAAAGACTTATGTATTGCTTGCTTTTTGTGATGCCAATCGGTTTTTCGTGAAACATTGAGCTTTGTTGCGATCATTGGTGTGATGGGGGTCACTTCATTTTGTAGTAAGCTTGGTTAGAGTGTGTGCGTACCCCACGAATTTACTATGAGCTTAAATAAGGGTAAAAAGCCCAATAAGCCAAAAGGAGCGAATTATGTCTCAAGCTGTTTTCCACTTAGGTGTTACTGAAGCAGATCTTAACGGTGCTACTCTTGCGATCATCCCTGGTGATCCTGCTCGTGTTCAAAAAATTGCAGAAGAGATGGAAAATCCAGTCTTTCTTGCTAGCCACCGTGAATACACACTTTATCGTGCAGAGCTAGACGGCAAGTCAGTTGTGGTGTGCTCAACAGGTATTGGTGGCCCATCTACTTCTATCGCCGTTGAAGAGCTTGCTCAACTTGGTGTTCGCACCTTCCTACGTGTTGGTACGACGGGTGCTATCCAACCACACGTAAAAGTGGGAGATATGATTGTTTCAACTGGTTCTGTTCGTCTAGACGGTGCTAGCTTGCACTTTGCACCGATGGAGTTCCCAGCGGTTGCTGACTTTGATGTTGCAACGGCGATGAAAGCGGCAGTTGAAGAATCAGGTGCAGACGTTCACATGGGCGTAACCGCTTCAAGTGATACTTTCTACCCAGGTCAAGAGCGTTACGATACATTCTCTGGTCGCGTTGTTAAGCGTTTCCAAGGTTCTATGCAAGAATGGCAAGACATGGGTGTTCTAAACTTTGAAATGGAATCAGCCACACTACTAACAATGTGTGCAAGTTCTGGTTTGAAGGCGGGTTGTGTTGCTGGTGTCATCATCAACCGTACTCAAAAAGAAACGCCTGATCACGACACTCTAAAAGTGACTGAAGCACGCTCAATCAAAGTCGTTGTAGAAGCTGCCCGTAAAATGCTTTAAGCATTACTTTATGCTTTAGTTTTAGATGAACTAAAGTATCAGAAAGATTTTGAAAATGGCCGAATCGGAAGATGCGGCCATTTTTTATTAAGATAAATAAAAGTAAACGAGCACAAAAAAGGCGAATGACTAATTAAGCCGTTCGCCTTTTTCTTTACTTATTGATGAACGAGTTGCTCAATTTTCTTCAGATTAGCACTCTAAATCTTCGTTACCACCAGCCGCTGTAAACCATACTTTTAGGTGTGTTTTGAGATCTTTCAATTCTTCAGGGCCAATCAATGCTAATCCAAGGTCTTCAGCACGAGTGATATCATTATGACGGAGAGGACGGAAGCTCACCAACATTGCACGTGCTTGCAGGCCACCCAATAAATCTCTTAGCGATTCCAGTTTATATAAGGTGTCATCACCATCATCGCGCATGCCTTTGGTCTTACATTCGATTATGTGCAGTTTATTGTTCACCACTGATGCAACATCAAGCTCGTTTCGAACCTCACGTTCACCGAGCTGACGGTATACCTGAACATTCAACGAACGGTCTTGTATTGTCGGCATGTCATCTTGGATTTGTTTCACGGTACTGTGAACCAGAGTTTCCAACCATTCACCGTTTGAGAAGCGACGCGCGTCTTCATTGGCAAAGGTCAAAATACCATTATTGTAAGTCGCAATCTTAGCTTCAACCAGATCGTTCAATAGCATGTTCAGTTCACGGTAGCCTTGTTGTTTCTCAGACAGTCCAACATCAAGCTTCTGTTCTTTACGGCAGGTCGTTGCTAGATAGTTTAATGTCGCAAGGCCAGGGCCTAATTCTAGTGCATTGCTTGCCCAGCGCTCACCCAATTCATAAAGTTTTTGATCAAGCTGAGGAGACAGTTTTACGTCGCTGAATTCACCACGAGCACCAAATACCGTCAGGTAGTCATCGATAGTAATACGGTCTTGGACTTGTGTATCTTCTTTGCCGTTTGGGTAGAGCCAGCACAGTTTGTCGCTGTTTGGTTCAACTACAAAAATGGGCCAATGATAAGTGCGAAAGACTTCGTAAACGGAAAGTAAGCGGTGACGTAGGCCGCAGCTAGCGTTGAGCTTGACTTCTTGGCCACGTGCCTTGAGGTCTTCTGCTAAGCTTTGGATAGATTCCTTAATAGCCGACGTGTTTACGATCGTCGGGATTTCGAAAAACTCACTCGTAATGTCGCGTTTTTGCAAAACGTTGTGCAAGCGTTGATACATACTTGCTTGATTCTTGTCACCGATAAACACAATATGAGTGCTGGTCGTTCGGTTATCGAGTAGTGGGGTGATCAAGCGAATGGGGTCTTGATCGATAATACCAACATGAACAGCCATATAAATTCCTTAATAGCGGCTCGCTCATAAAGGGGAAAGAAAACGAAAAGCAGCAAGCCATAGTAATCATATAATGACAAAGCTCATGGAAAACAAGGGCAACCCTTGATAAAAGTTGCCCTTGTTCAATTAGTTACCACTATTGGGTAGCAAGTCTCTAGAATTGCAGTAAATATCTATCGATTCTTCGTTTATCTATAGCTTGAATTGATGAACCAAATCACCCTGTTGATTCGCTAGAATCGTTAGGTTTTGGCTCGCTTCAGCAATCGATGACATCGCTTGGTAACTTGCATCTGCGATGTAGTTGATGTCCTCGATGTTGCGCGCGATATCGCCAGAGGTTTCACTCTGCTCTGCAGCAGCTTGAGAGATGTGTGTGCTCATATGGCTGATTTCCATTATTAATGCTTGAATCTCTTCCATCGCACTATTGGCACTTGAAGCTTGTTCAACCGACATGTCCATATCATTCATGCAGCTTTCAATTACGTTGCTAGCCGCTTTCGAACTTGATTGCAGGTTACTGATCATGGTTTCAATTTCAGACGTTGATTGCGTGGTCTTCTGTGCCAGTACTCGAACTTCATCTGCTACTACCGCAAAACCACGCCCTTGCTCACCCGCGCGTGCCGCTTCTATCGCCGCATTCAATGCGAGGAGGTTAGTTTGCTCGGCAATGCCACGAATTACATCCAGAATCGAACCAATCTTGCTGCTCATTTGCTGCAGTTCACCCACCGCACTGACAGATTCAGTCAGACGAACTTCAAGTTGATTGATGGTGCTGATGTTAGTGTTCATTATCTGACGACCAGATTCAGAAGCTGATTCGACTTGTTGAACCATGCCTAATGAGCTTTGCGCACTGTTCGCCACTTCTTGCACAGAATGAGACATTTCTGTCATCGCCGTCGCAACGGTTGCAGTTTGTTCGCGTTGGTTGTTCAGTTGCACCTGCGTTTCAGAAGACGTCTTCTGGTTTACGCTTGCGGTCTTTGTTAAGTCATCTGAAGCATCATTCAGCTTCACAAGAATATTGTGTAGGTTGTCGGCCAAGGTGTTGATGTGACGGCTCACGCGGCTGAATTCGTTGTCGTAACGAATGTCGATACGTTGAGTCATATCGCCTTCAGTTAGGCCTTCCAATGTCCCTAAAATACGAGTTAATGGCTCTCTTACACTGTGTGCAATGTGATAACCGATTGCTGCAGCGAATACTGTTACAACAATACCAATCGCAATCGCGTTAAATAGGCCTTTGTCGTAAATGCTGCTCGCGTCTGCCAGTGAAGCGTTAAGTTGCTCTTCTGCGGTCACGTTGAATGAATCTAACACGGCCATCGCTTGGTCAATTTCCACCGCAAGGTTAGCGATGTTGACGTACAGCGCTTGTTTTGCTTGCAGATAGTTGTTGTGTTTGTCTAGTACGCCACCTTTCTGGCCAACGTCTTTGGTGAACTTTTGAACCGACTCATCGAAGACATTTTTAAGTGCAGGTAGTTGTGTTGATAAGCCGCGATAAGCGTAGTTGAGGTGAGTCACGGCCTTTTTGTTTTGATTTACGGCTTTCTGTACGAAGGCAACATCAGAGCTAGCGAGGGCATCAGAGGTGATGACTTCTGCGTCTTGCAGTTTAATGAAGTAGCTCTTTGCCATCACTTTTACAGAGATGCTTTTTTGGTCGGCAACGTACTCTTTCATGCCAACCGTTAATTCTGAATGTAGGCGTTGGAAGTCACGTGATGCTTTTTGTACTTGTTCTTGTGCTTCGAACATCGCCAAGTAGTTGCTCATGGCTTCAGCTGCTTCTGCAAAGTAGCGCTCTTCCATTGCTCTTAGCTGTGTAATACGGTCTACGAGCGCCGCGTTATTGCCGCTTGCTACAGAGAGTCTTCCGAGTACTTCAGAAAAAGCATCTTTCGATGCAGCAAATTCGGTACGCATTGCAGACATGCGCTCTGTATTTTGGGTGGTTAAAAAATCTTTAAACGATTTATCAGCTGAAAGCAGTTGAACACTCGTTTGATTTGAAAGCGCAACAAGCGGTAATGAGGTTTCTGAGACACTCTCGAAATTGCTGTGTATCTGATTCATGCTGTTCATCATAATGGTTATCGTGACGGCAAACATGATGATGATCAGTGCGAAGCCAGCGTACATACGCTTGATCACAGATCCCTTCATGGCTTTCTCCCTAAATTAAAATGCAGACCCAATGTCAGGTCAAAGTAAAACTAACAAAATTATCAGCATTCTATTCAGCTAAGCGTACGCATTTTATGACGCACACGTCAAAAATAACCCTCAGTTATAACCAATATGCCATTCTTGAGATCTAAAGCTCGTTTTCTTTGATTTGAACGGTGTTTTTTATTAAGCTTTAAAGCGGATTTATTGTGGTTTGTTGCGGCATAGCGCATACTCAAAACATTAAAAAGTAAATGTTTTATCGGAGAAAAACATGGCTGAAGAAACCATCTTTAGTAAGATCATCAATAAAGAAATTCCTGCAGATCTGCTATACCAAGACGACTTAGTAACGGCGTTTCGCGATATTAACCCTCGCGCTCCTAGCCATATTTTGATTATCCCAAACAAGCTGATTCCAACAACCAACGATGTTGAAGTCGAAGATGAAGCGATGATGGGGCGCATGTTTACCGTTGCTCGTAAGTTAGCAAAAGAAGAAGGAATCGCAGAAGATGGCTATCGTCTTATCGTGAACTGTAATTCTCATGGTGGTCAAGAGGTTTACCATATTCACATGCACTTAGTGGGTGGCCGTCCGCTTGGTCCGTTGCTTATGAGCTAACCAAAACAAGTTGATGAGTTGGTTAAAAAGCTAATGAGCTAACGAAAACTCGCCAATTAGTTGATTCACATAAACAGCTAGTTGGAAAATTTGTAGTTTGTATGCCAACTTTAAGTTCTATCTGTTGTCTGAATGTCGGCATCGCCTAGGTAGAGGCTAAATCAGTAGGGTTTCAACTGGCTTGAGATCCTTTTTACAACACGTTTCGTTTTGATAATGAGACAACTAAAGTTGGCATTTGAAACATGCACGGAGACGATAAGTGAAGCAACAGTTTAGATTCGCTTCCATTGCCCTGTTATCGGCGTTGACCGCGGGATGTGCAAGTATGTCTGCAGGCAGCCTGTTCAGTCATTACAGCGCACAAAACAAAGCTATCTATCAAGCGGTGAAGTCTGGAGATTATTCAGAGGCTCAACAAGAGTTACCAGATTACGCGGCAGGAGCCATCCTTGATAACTTTGAAAGAGGCAGAATTAATCTGCTCGATCAAAAGTACCCTGAGAGTAAGTCTTCGTTTGAATTGGCCGATCAGGCCGTAAAAGAGCAACAAAACAAAGCCGTGATCTCTATTTCAGACAGTGCGACCAGCGTGGGTGCGTTGGCTGTCAACGATAATATTACCGAGTATGTGCCGCCCGATTACGAGTTAGGCTTTCTTCATCTTTATCTTGGCTTAAACTACCTCAAGAAGAACGATCTAGAAGGTGCGGTGATCGAAATGCGTCGTGCCAACCAAGTTCAAGAACAAGCAAAGAAGCAACGTGAAGCTGATCTAGAAAGAGCCGCTAACGATGCGAAGAAGCAAGGCTTGTCTGCCAATGTCGGTAGCATCCTTGCCAATTATCCGGATGCGGGTAAGAAGCTGCAGTCAGTTCAGAATGCGTATTTGATGTTTTTTTCTGGCCTGCTTTATGAGGCTTCAAATGATTTAAACAGCGCTTATGTTGATTATCGACGTGCTTTGGCGGTTATGCCAGAGAACCAAGAAGTCATCGATAGAACGATGGCGACAGCCGCTCGTTTAGGAATGAGGCAAGATTTAGCGACACTTGAAAAGCGTTACAAGCAATCGTCTAAGCTTGGCAACGGTCAAGGCCGTGTGATTGTGCTTCAGGAGCAAAGCGCTGTTCAAGCAATGGACAGTTGGCGATTGGATTTACCTATTTATGACAGTCGAGATCAGGGAGCGGTATATTCTCTGGCGCTGCCATATTACCCAAGTCAGAGTGTAGAGCGTTTTCCAACCCTACGAATCAGTGGGCAGCCGTTGCAAGAACACTTGCTCACGGACGTAAACGCAATGGCTCAGAACGATTTATCTGAACGCCTGACGACTATTGTAATTCGTCAGGCTCTGCGTGTTGTGGCAAAAGATCGTATCCGAAAAGAAGCAACTAAAGGCAACGACGTTGGTAATATTTTGTTCAATGTGTGGAATGTATTCACCGAACAACCAGATACTCGTAGTTGGCAATCGTTACCAGCTGAGATTAAGAGCAGCACGTTTGTAGCAAGTAGCGGTCAATATACGTTAGAAGCGGGCGTGAAAACGTATGACTTTGATATTCGAGAAGGGCAGACCACCGTGGTTTGGATTTCTCGACAAGGGAACAACGCAACAATGTGGCATAAACAGCTAGGGAGGCTGTAATGAAAAAGTGGTTAGTGAGCTTAGCAGCGGTTATAGCTCTAGCTGGTTGTGCTGATAATACAGCTGGCGTAAGGGTTGATAGCCTGACTCAGAACGTATTCTTTGGTGACAAGGTATTGGGCAGCCGTTTAATGGTTGAAGATATTCGCACCGACCAAATTGATGGTCATACACGAGGAATCGTTCGTTTAAACAGCAACTATAAAGGCGATCAACATATCCTCTATCGTTTCTATTGGTACGACGATGCAGGGCTTGAGGTCAACCTAAAACAAGGCCCTTGGAAGCAAGCGATTGTTCGTGGCTTTGAAAGTATTTCGTTGTCAGAAGTATCGGTAAACCCGAAGGCAACTCAGTTCCGAGTTCAGTTCCGAGAGCAGTAACTCATCAGAACAAAGTTAAAATAAACAGGGATCAAAAAAGAAGAACTATTGATTCGCTAATACAAGAATTTAAGAGTGAGGGTCACCCCACTCAGTGATAAGTTAAGGAAATAACATGAAAAAGAGTGTCATTGCGTTACTAGGTTTAGCGGTTATTTTAGGTGGTTGTTCAAACAAGGTAAGCTACGGTGATGCACAAGCAGTAGAAACCACGACAATCGATTTCGGTTCAACTGACCTTCAAACGATTGCGGGTGAAATGGTCGATAGCATGATGGCTTCTGGTTCTGTGGCTTACATCACTCGTGAGCAGCGTCCAATCGTGTTTGTAGAGCGAATCAAGAACAAAACCAGTGAGCACATCGATACAGAGTCAATTACTGACACTATCAGTACTAAGATGTTGAACTCTGGCAAGTTTCGCTTCGTTGATATGGACCGTGTAGAGTCTGTTCGTGACCAATTGAATTTCCAAAATAATGATGAGTTGGTAAACCAAAGCTCAGCAATCCAGTTTGGTAAAATGGTCGGTGCGCAATATATGTTGTACGGCAACCTATCAAGCATTGTAAAGAAAGACGGTAGCGATGGAGATGTTTACTACAAAATGACGATGCGTCTAATGGATCTTGAGTCTGGTTTGATTGAATGGGCAGATGAGACTGAAATCCGGAAGCAACAATCTAAGAGCCTACTGGGTCTTTAATTTCGCTTACTTGTTAACTCAACGCAGCCAGTATTGACAGTGTTTAGCTTGGCCATACGCCAATGCAACAGATCAAATGCTGTTTTATGAAGAGACACTGGCTTTTGGTCAGTGTCTTTTTTGTAAGAACTGAAGACGTTTATAGGGAATAAACAATGGCAATTTTTTCTTGGTCTGAGGCTAAGCTTCTTGATACCAGTCTGAGTTCGCTTGATGGTTACTTTTCTGAGCCACCAATCAGGGCGCAGACCTTAACAGGCGGTTTGACTAATCGATGTTGGAAATTGGTTTCCGCAGACGAGAAAGCGTATGTTTGGCGCCCGATTACGCCGATCACTAAAGCTTTTTTTATCTCTCGTCATGAAGAGTACCAAGTATTGTCTACCATAGAACGTCTTGGTATTGGCCCAAGCCCAATACTGGTTAATCAGCACGGGTTACTAGTCGAGTGGGTAGCAGGTGATACGTTATATGAGGGGCTAGACCTATATCACCTCTTAAAAACACTCACATCGGTGCATTTAGTTAACACCAAGCGACTACCACTCCAACCGTTTAGCTTCACCGCACGAGTTGACCATTACTGGCTTCAACTTGATGATGCACACAAGAACGAAACCTATACTACTATTTATCAAGAATGGCGATCAGCTCCGAACATCTCAAGTGTTGGTTTATCTCTGTGTCATTTTGATTTGGGTGGTTATAACCTCGTGAAGAGTCGCGACGGAATCAAAATCATTGATTGGGAATACGCAGCGTTGGCAGACCCAAGACTAGACTTGGCTTTAACCATCTCTGTTGCCGGTGCGCCTATCGCTGAAGCCGTTCATCAGTATTGTCAGCTGCGAGACATCCATGATGTGCAGGCTTGGGTGGACGGGGTAGATCAATGGTTACCACGCTGTCGAATGATGGCAATGCTATGGTATTTATTGGCACATCAGTTATGGGGAGACGGTAGTTACGTAGAGGAAGCGGAAGATCTTAGCCGCACTTTCTGTAATTAGGATCACGTTTAGGAAGTGAAAAAAATCTAATTTTATTTCTCTTTACTTTAAAACCTTACTTTTCATGTTAGATTAATCTAAGCGTACCAGTATTCAATAAGGGAGGTACAAATGATTATTTACCTGCATGGCTTCGACTCTACGAGTCCCGGCAATCACGAAAAGATATTGCAGCTGCAATTCATTGATGATGATGTTCGTTTTATTAACTACAGTACTTTGCATCCCAAACACGATATGCAACATTTACTTAAAGAAGTGCATAAAGTGATAGAGCAATCCGATGACCCACATCCAATCATTTGTGGCGTGGGTTTAGGGGGTTTTTGGTCTGAGCGTATTGGTTTTTTGTGTGGGATTAAGCAGGTATTGTTCAACCCTAATTTGGAACCTGAGAACAACATGGTTGGCCGAATAGATCGCCCTGAAGAGTACGAAGATATCGCAACTAAGTGTGTTTCTCAGTATCGTATGAAGAATAAAGGACGTTGTTTAGTTATACTTTCTCGTGCTGATGAAATTCATGATAATACAAAGACTGCAGCTGCGCTTGAAGACTACTACGATGTTATTTGGGATGAGAAAGAGAGCCATAAGTTCAAAAAAATTTCTCAGCACCTTCAGACAATAAGTGCTTTCAAAAACGCTTAATCACTCTATTCTATTTTCTAAAAAAGCAGTACTTAATCGAGTGCTGCTTTTTTACATCTAAACTAAGAGGGACTCTTTTTTCTAGATGTTGATGTATGTTTGATTATGAGCTGTTCAAACGTTAGCTCATTCGTTGCGAATCCTCATTAAGGTTATGGATTATTGTTGCGGTCATCTTTTTGCTATATATAATGTTCACAAGAAAAATATTTTGACAAATATCAAAAAAAATTGAGAGCGAGTGAAAAACTTGCCCATTATTTGTGTTCTTCCTCGAAGGTCGACACCTTTTAGTTTTACCCACGTGAGCAGAATAACAGAAAAGCATTTGTTATTTGAAACCCCTCTAACTACTCGTGAGCTGTTGTCAGCCATTATCACAGTTATCAAATAAGCCGTAACCTTTGAAGGTGGGCCGAGTAGATATATAGAATTTATCGGTTGGAGTAATCGAGCCGAACCCCATTTATTCATTTTGTAGAGGATTGTCATTGTGACAAAAATTATCGTAGTAGGCGGTGGTGCTGGTGGTTTAGAGCTAGCAACGAAACTCGGTCGTACCTTAGGTCGTAAAAAACGTGCTCAGATTACCTTGGTAGACCGCAAAGCGAGTCACCTATGGAAGCCATTACTTCATGAAGTAGCAACTGGATCGTTAGATGAAGGTGTTGATGCATTGAGTTACCGCGCGCATGCAAAAAACCACTACTTTGACTTCCAAATGGGCAGCCTGAACGACATCGATCGTGAGCGTAAAGTCATTGCTCTAAGCGAGTTTAAAGATGACCACGGTGAACTGCTTATGCCAAGCCGTGAGCTCGAATACGATATCCTGGTGATGGCGCTAGGTTCCACGTCAAATGATTTCAATACTCCAGGTGTTCGTAACAACTGTATTTTCCTTGATAGCCCAGAGCAAGCACACCGTTTCCGTACAGAGATGAACAATCAGTTCTTGAAGCTTCACGCTAAAAACGGTCAAGGGACCGTCGATATTGCGATTGTTGGTGCTGGTGCGACAGGCGTAGAGCTTTCTGCAGAGCTACACAATGCGGTTAAAGAGCTTCGTACTTACGGCTTTGGCGACCTAGACTCAAGTAAGCTGAACGTGAATCTTATTGAAGCGGGTGAGCGTATTCTCCCTGCTCTTCCTCCTCGTATTTCAAGTGCTGCACACTCTGAGCTAACGAAGCTTGGTGTAAACGTTCGTACTAATACTATGGTGACGCAAGCGGATGCTGATGGCCTAACAACCAAAGATGGTGACAAGATCCCAGCGCAAATAATGGTTTGGGCTGCAGGTATCAAAGCACCAGATTTCATGAAAGATATCGGTGGTCTTGAGACTAACCGTATTAACCAATTGGTTGTAAAAAACACTCTGCAAACTACGTATGATGATAACATTTTTGCTATCGGTGACTTGGCACAATGTACACAAGCCGATGGTTCATTCGTTCCACCGCGTGCACAAGCAGCCCACCAAATGGCAAGTTGTGCATTCAGCAATATTATTGCCAAACTAAACGGTCGTGACCTGAAAGATTACATCTACAAAGACAAAGGATCGCTTGTTTCATTAAGCCGTTTCTCTACGGTAGGTAGCTTGATGGGTAACCTAACCAAAGGCTCTATGATGGTTGAAGGTCGTATTGCTCGTATAGTTTATATATCTTTGTACCGTATGCATCAAATGGCGCTTCATGGATTAATCAAAACATCGTTGATGATGTTAGTTGGCCGTATTAACCGTGTACTTCGTCCAAACTTAAAGCTTCACTAATCGGTTACGCTTTTTTAAAGAGTGGTGTACACAAATAATCAAAAAGAGCTCTTTGGAGCTCTTTTTGTTTGTGTTGATTCATTGCTATCTCTGCATACCCCACTCTAACAACGGTTAAGAGGTTGGAGGTAACACGGAATAAACAACGCCATCTTTCGGCTTTCCATTAAATATAAAGCGATTCTTGGCGATGGTTTCTCGTTCAGCGCCACATTTCTCAATCAACCTTTGACTTGGTAGGTTCTCGGTGTCGCAGACAATCTCCAAACGCGTTAACTTGAGTTGCGCGAAACAAAATTCAAATAGTGCGAGCATCGCTTCTTTAGCGATCCCTTTCCTTTGAAAGTCATCACCCACCCAATAACCTAAACTCGCCATATTAAAGGTGTGATAAAGTTCATTGATCGCAACCATACCGACTAACTTATCGCTTCTTCGCTCAAAGATACCAAAGCCAAATGAGTCTGCTTTGACCCAATTTAAGCGAGTTGCCAGAATGAACTTCTCGGCTTCGACGATAGAAAACTCATTGTGGCACCAGTCTATCCATGGAAGTAAGCTAGGGGAGGACTTTACCAGCTGAGAAAATTCTTGAGCATCTGAGGCTTCAATGATTTTGAGGCTAAGGTGCTGTGTATTAATCTGAAAATCAGGGCTCATAAGAAGTACCGAAGAATGTGTAAATGTTAGGTAAGAATAGTAAGTACGTGTGAATATGTGCTGTACTTAATAAAACGCCCTCACAATGGAGGGCGTATAGAATCAATATACCTTAAGTTATTTATACATCGACTTATTGTGCTACACGTCGAACTTGAATCACCATTCCAAGAAGTGGGTGGTCAAGGTAGTGAGTTTCGGTACTGCGCATACGACGTTTTTGGTCCATGCGGTAGCTCTTAAGGAACTCTTCCACTTCAACGGTCGGAGATATCTCTGTGAGGTTACCAACTTGAACGTTGCTCTCTGCCCCACTTACTGGTGAATCTAGCTCGATTTGTTGTTCTTGTAGAGTCACTTCACGAACACTTGGTGCTTTTAAATCTAACGTTGTTTCAGCGTATAAATAGTGCTGCACGTAGATTTGTAGCTTACCGTCTAATTCATAAAGCGGCTTATCAATGGTCTCTTCTTGAAAGCCATCTGGGTTTGATGCAGTCACAGCGCCTTTCTCAGAACCGTCGGCATTGAACTGCTTAGAGAAGTCTCTACCAGCTTGAATGTGGAAGACAGGAGCATAGCTTTTACCTTGGTCACCTTGACGCCAAGCGGTATGCATCAAAACTTCAAAGCCGGCATGATTACTCAGTCTATTTTTCTGAGGCGCTAACTTATATTCCGAGTAAGGGAGCATCTGCACGCCTTTCCTGGAGCGATATTGGGTATCTTGAAATGAACCAACGCGCTCAAGTGAAATTTCAGGCTGAGTGTTCGGCCAAGACTCGTTGACTTTTTCCGCATCAACAGCGCGCTTGAAAATGATCACTTCTATATCAAATTGTCTCTGCGCCAAACTTGGCAGTGAGACGAACAATAGTAGCAGTGGGATCAGTCTTTTCATTTTTACTCCGTCTCCCAGCCCCTGTTACGGCTGGATAATTTATATGTGCAGTGGATTGGGCTTTATGCCGAAGGCAGCAAGTTCTGTCTGAATTCGCCCAATAAATCACTAACAAATTGAATTCGTTTCCGTCTGTCGACCAATGGTATCGTAAATTTGAACTTTGTTGGCCCTTCCATTGAAAACTTTTGCGGTTGGGATTGCAATAGTTTAACAAGGTAGGCCGGGTTTATGTCAGCATCCGGGTAGAATTCTAAGAATCCGCCCTTATCGTGAGCTTCAATTTTCTTCGCCTTAATAGACGCGGCCGCTAACTTAAGTTCAGATACGGACAACAAGTTCTTGGTGGCATCAGGAAGGCTACCAAAACGGTCGATTAGCTCAACTTTCAGCTCTGCTAGCTCATCAGTGTCACTGACGCTAGCAATACGCTTGTAGGTCGATAATCGAGTATTGATGTCTGGAATATAGTCGTCGGGCAATAGTGCAGGCAGACGCATTTCAATTTCCGTCTGTTCTCGCAACAGGTCATCAAGTGAAGGCTCTCGGCCTTCTTTCAGTGCTTCAACGGCTTGTTCAAGCATTTCCATATAAAGTGTAAAACCAACGGATTGTATTTGGCCACTTTGATCATCGCCTAACAGTTCACCTGCACCACGAATCTCTAAGTCATGAGTCGCGAGAGTGAATCCAGCCCCTAAATCTTCTAAAGAAGCAATGGCGTCTAATCGCTTGATGGCATCTTTTGTCATTGCTTTCGGATGTGGCGTTAGTAAGTAAGCATAAGCTTGGTGGTGAGAACGACCCACACGACCACGTAATTGATGCAGCTGTGCCAAACCAAGGTGGTCTGCTCTATCCATCAATATGGTATTTGCTGTCGGAACATCAATACCTGTTTCGATGATGGTCGTACACACCAGAAGATTGAAGCGCTGATGGTAAAAGTCATTCATGATGCGCTCTAGTTCGCGTTCTCGCATCTGACCATGAGCCACGGTGACTCTCGCTTCTGGAATCAGTTTTTGCAGTGACTCAGCCGTCTTTTCAATCGTGTCGACTTGGTTATGCAGGAAGTAAACTTGACCACCACGCATGATTTCACGAAGTACCGCTTCTCTTACGACGGCATCATCACTCTCGCGGACGAAGGTTTTTATCGCCAAGCGTCGTGCTGGTGGTGTGGCGATGATTGACAAGTCACGCATACCGCTCATTGCCATGTTCAAGGTTCTTGGAATTGGCGTTGCAGTGAGTGTTAGGATGTCAACATCGGCACGCATCGCTTTCACTTTCTCTTTCTGACGTACACCAAAGCGGTGTTCTTCATCGACAACCAGTAAGCCAAGGTCTTTGAATTTAATATCGCTAGAAAGTAACTTGTGAGTTCCAACCAAGATATCAACCTTACCGTCGGCGACATCCTGCATGATCAATTTCTGTTCTTTAGCAGACTTAAATCGAGACAGTACTTCGACACGTATCGGTTGGTTTGCGAAACGGTCGCGGAAGTTTTCAAAGTGTTGCTGAGCAAGTAGTGTAGTCGGTACCAATACAGCGACTTGTTTACTGTTATCGGTACATACGAACGCTGCACGCATTGCGACTTCCGTTTTACCAAAGCCAACATCACCACACACCAAACGGTCCATGGCTTTTGCTTGGCACATGTCAGACATAACGGCATTGATGGCCATCGCTTGGTCATCGGTTTCTTCAAATGGGAATCCAGATTTGAAGGTCGCGTACTGACCGCGGTCTAATACAAATTTGTAGCCAGGTTTGAGCTCTCTCTTGGCGTAAACATCAAGTAGTTCTGCTGCAACGTCACGGACTTTCTCCGCCGCGCGCTTACGAGCTTTCTGCCACGCTTCGCCACCGAGTTTATGTAGCGGTGCAGAATCTTCAGCGCCACCAGAGTAGCGCCCAATTAAGTTCAAAGACGCAACAGGCACATATAACTTGGCATCGTTTTGATACTCAAGGGTCACGTATTCAGTTTTCATGCCGCCGGCTTCAAGTGTTTGCAGGCCGATGTAGCGACCAATGCCGTGGTCAATGTGAACAACAGGCTGACCCGGTTTAAGTTCCGCTAAGTGACGGATTACGGTGTCGCTGTTTACGCTTTTCTGATCTTTCTTACGACGCTGTACAACACGATCGCCGAGTAAGTCGCTTTCACAGACAATGGCGATGTTTTGCTCTTCGTGGATAAAGCCATGCTCAGCAGAACCGAGGATCAGGCTGAACTTATCTTTACCTTTAATCGCCGCGTCGAGGTTTTCAACTTCGCTTGGACGAACTTTGATGCCGCGGAGCAATTCACTAAGTGCTTCACGGCGACCTTCAGATTCAACCGAAAAGACCACTTTGCCGTCGAAGGCTTCAGTGAACTTTCTTAGGTTTGTGAGTGGCTCTTTATTCTGATGTTGTACACTGAGGTCTGGAAGAGACACAACTGGAAGGTTGATACGTCCGGCTTTCTCTTCGATTGAATCTAAGCTCAGATTGACTTGTGGTTTCTGTTTGAAGTGTGCGAACAGTTCGTCTTTCTTCAACCAAAGCTGTTCTGGTGTCAGTAATGGTCGAAGTGGATCAACACCGCGTTGCTCGTATCGGTGAGCAACATCTGTGAGGAAAGTGTCGACAGCTGCTTCTACGTCACCAAGTACCAAGAGTTGCGCTTCATCGGCAACATAGTCGAACAAGGTTTCGGTGTGGTCGAAGAAAAGCGGTTGCCAATATTCAATACCAGCAGGCCATGTGCCTTTAGATACCTGCATATAAACAGATTCTGGTTCACGTCGCGCATCAAATTGTTGGCGCCAGCGAATGCGGAAATCTTCAATAGCACTTTCAGAGGTTGGGAACTCGTGAGCTGGCAGCAAACGGATCTCAGAGATGTCTTCGATAGAGCGCTGATTTTCAGGATCGAAAGTACGGATGGTATCGATCTCATCATCGAAGAAGTCGATACGGTACGGATCTTTACTGCCCATAGGGAACAGATCGAGAATAGAACCACGGCTTGCGTATTCACCTGGCCCGAATACTTGGTCAACATAGCGATAGCCGGACTTTTCAAGCTGCAGGCGCAGTTTCTCTAGTGAATAGAGGTCGCCTGTTTTGACCATTAGGGTGTGTTGCAGCAAAAAGTCACGCGGTGATTGACGTTGCAATAGCGTGCTGATCGGTACTATCGTAATACCATCTTTTAGCGTCGGTAAAGCATAAAGGCGTGCGATACGATCTGAAATGATCTCTTGGTGCGGTGAGAAGCTGTCGTAAGGCAGTGTTTCCCAATCAGGAAATAGTGCGACTTCATGCGCTGTAAATTGTTCTATTTCAGACTGTAGCTTAAGTGCGACTTGTGGATCTGGTACTGCAAGTACAGTATGGCTATTGTGTTGCTCTGCGAGTTTAGCTATGGCTAGAGCGAGAGACGAACCGACTAGGTTACCGATGTGCTTCTTGTCACCGGCTCCTTTGAGTGTAGGTAGTGTAAAAATAGATTGTTTGGTCATGTTAATTTACTTGTTATCTCGTTCTAGAGAGCGTTGACGTAAGAGCTTCTGTTGTTGATGAAGTGCAGCCTTGATCAGTAAGTCTTGGTCAGTATCGCGAAGATGAGCATATTTAAATTTTATTTCGAAGCCTGAATCTTTAGGTTCGCTAGCGAAGACTTCCGCGTAGCAATAAATAGCGGCGGCAGGGTGCTCGATAAATAGCTTAGCTTTAACTAAGCGACCTGTTTCGATATCTGTTTTGGAAAAACAAGAGAACTGACTCGCACCAAAAGAGTAGGTGTGTGTACGAAATTTCTCATCATCTTGTTGTGATAGCATAAAGCTCAACAAGAGGTTTAATTTAGAGTTTTGTGCATCCAATAAACTGGTGACATTCTTCAAGTCGCTGTTTTTCAGTTCAGCGCGAGCACTGTCGGCTAACAGGTCCAATTGGCTAAATTCACTCGCCACAACAAAAGGGGCAGGGATCTCGGATTCGAACTGAATTTGAGAGGGTAAAGTGAAGTTACTTTCCATTGGTTCTATATTCGCGGTAAGGCTGTGGTGAACGGTGAAAAACTCTTGTTCTGTCATGCGTTAGTTCCTTGAAGTGATCTATTGATTATCGCTATGTGGCCGCAGTAATCAAGGTCAGTTAATTGAAAGTCTTAAATAGTTGTTTGAAATATCACTATTTGACAAGGTTCTGTTTTTCAAGCCTAACTAATTGAGTTAATTCACTCTATATTTTCAATTACCCCCTACACAGTAACAGCAATACCCGTTACATTAACCCGCATCCCTTTTTGATGGTTCAAAGTATGTTTCATCCTATTTCAATGTTTGTTGGCCTGCGTTATTTGAAAGGCCGTTCAGGTGATCGCTTTAGCCGTTTTGTTTCTTATATGTCGACGGCGGGTATTACCATTGGTGTGCTGTCTTTGATTACTGTTTTATCGGTAATGAATGGATTCGAAGCGCAGTTAAAAGACCGAATTCTTGGCGTGCTCCCTCAAGCCGTCGTTTATGAGCAAGGAGGCACAACGTTACTTGCTGCTCAAGCCCCTAGCTTTGCAGAGCAAATGTCGCTCAATGGTCACGTTGAACCGATTGTTCGTAGTGAAGCAGTGATACAAAGCCCTGCTCAGTTATCTGCGGGTCTGTTAATCGGCATTGAACCTAATTCAGATGACCCTCTTCAGAATCACTTGATTGCTGGTAGATTGTCTTCACTCCAAGCTGGGCAGTATCAGTTATTCCTTGGTCATACTTTGGCGAGAAACTTAAAAGTCTCGATGGGCGACAAAGTTCGCTTAATGGTCACGAGTGCTAGCCAATACACGCCGTTAGGGCGTATTCCAAGCCAACGAAATTTTACCGTAGCCGGTATTTTCAATACAGGTTCAGATATTGACGCTCAATTAATGGTTACCCACATTCAAGATGCAGGTCGTTTGATGCGTTATAAGTCTGACACCATTTCAGGTTGGCGACTGTTTTTTGAAGACCCGTTTGAAGTGGCAGAGTTATCAAACCAACCGTTACCGGAAGGCTGGTTGTGGAGTGACTGGCGTGACCAACGTGGCGAGCTATTCCAAGCCGTGCGAATGGAAAAAAATATGATGGGCTTGATGCTTGGGCTGATCATTGGTGTTGCCGCATTTAATATTATCTCTGCGTTGATTATGGTGGTGATGGAGAAGCAATCTGAAGTTGCCATTCTTAAGACCCAAGGAATGACCGACGGTCAAGTGATGGGGACATTCATGGTTCAAGGTGCAAGTAGTGGGGTGGTTGGTGCGTTATCGGGGGGCGTGTTAGGTGTTGTATTAGCAATGAACCTCAATACTATTTTAAAAGCGCTCGGTGTCGCTCTGTTCTCATTTGGTGGCCAGCTGCCAGTCATGATTGATCCAATTCAAATCGCCGTTGTTGTGGTTTTGGCTATTGCACTTAGCCTGATTGCCACTGTATTCCCTTCTTATCGTGCATCGTCTGTGAAACCTGCTGAGGCCCTTCGTTATGAGTAATTTTCTTCAATGTAATGATATCCGTAAAACGTACCGTGAAGGCTCGTTAGATACTGAGGTGCTCAAGGGAGTGAGCTTTGAAATCGAAAAGGGTGAGCTAGTAGCAATCATCGGTACCTCTGGGTCAGGTAAAAGTACCTTACTGCATATCTTAGGCGCGTTAGACGATGCTTCAGCTGGTAGTGTGAGCTTTCTAGGCCAGGACTTGTCGTCTCTGAGTTCGAATAAGCAAGCCAAACTTCGTAATCAGCATCTTGGTTTTGTCTATCAGTTCCATCATCTTCTATCTGATTTTTCAGCGTTAGAAAACGTAGCAATGCCGTTGTTGATTGGTGGTGAAAAGCCCGCTAAAGCAAAGCAAGAAGCGCAACGTCTGTTGGATAAAGTTGGATTGAGTCATCGTGTTGATCACCGACCTTCAGAGCTTTCTGGTGGTGAGAGACAACGAGTGGCGATTGCTCGTGCATTGGTGAATAAGCCTGCGTTAGTCTTGGCGGATGAACCAACCGGTAACCTTGACCATAACACCGCACTTTCTATTTACGACTTAATGCGTGAACTCAACCGCGAGTACGACACGGCCTTTTTGGTAGTAACTCATGATGGTGAACTTGCAGGTAAGATGGATCGCCAGCTTCACATGCAAGATGGTTTATTGGTCAACGTAGAAAAAGAGGAGAGCTAAGTGTTTTCTTCTTTATCTCTATTGATAGGTGGCCGATTTAGCAGAGCGAAACAACGAGACAAAATGGTGTCGTTCATCTCTTTGTCTTCGACGATTGGTATTGCCGTTGGTGTGGCGGTGATCATTATCGGTTTGTCTGCAATGAATGGCTTTGAGCGAGAGCTTGAGTCGCGTGTACTTTCCGTTATTCCACATGGTGAATTTGAGGGTGTAAATGAACCAGTGACTCGCTGGAAGCACGTGATTGAGCAGTCGGTGAAAAATGATAAAGTTGTAGCTGCAACACCCTATGTAAAAATTACCGCGCTGGCCGAAAAGGGCAAAGAACTCAAAGCAATTGAAGTTCGCGGTGTTGACCCACAACTTGAACAACAGGTATCAAGTCTATCGAAATTTATTGATAAACAAGCTTGGAGTGAGTTTAAAGCAGGGCAACAACAAATCATCTTAGGTTCTGGTGTAGCGAATGTGCTGGGTGCGAAAGTCGGTGACTATCTGACTTTGATGATTCCAACGGTTAACGGTTCTGTGAAAGTTCAGGCGCCAAAACGAGTTCGAGTGAAAGTGGTTGGCTTGCTGACGCTTAATGGTCAGATAGATCACAGCTTGGCTCTAATCCCGATTGGTGATGCACAAGTTTACGCAAACTTAGGTGAGGCGGTAACCGGGGTTTCATTGAAAGTCACCGATGTTTTGAACGCGAATTCAATTGTCCGTGAGGTTGGCAATCAGCTTGATGTGTATGTATATCTGCGCAGCTGGCAACAGAAGTTCGGTTTCTTATATCGTGATATCCAATTGGTGCGTACCATTATGTATCTGGTGATGGTACTGGTTATTGGTGTGGCTTGTTTCAACATCGTCTCGACCTTAATGATGGCTGTAAAAGACAGAGCATCAGAGATCGCGATTTTAAGAACCATGGGCGCATCAGATGGTCTTGTGAAGCGCATCTTTGTTTGGCAGGGCGTGTTCTCAGGCGTTTTAGGCAGTTTAGTAGGGAGTGCGATAGGTGTCTTAGTGGCGCTTAATCTTACGACGCTAATCAAAGGGCTTGAAACGCTGGTCGATCATCAGTTCTTGTCCGGTGATATCTATTTTGTCGACTTCTTGCCATCACAACTTGATATGACGGATGTTGTTGTGGTTTCCGGCACTGCGATTGTGCTGAGCCTACTAGCGACGTGGTACCCAGCATCACGAGCAGCTAAGTTAAATCCGGCCTCGGTGCTTAGTTCTAAATAATGCTCGCTTCTAATAACAAATAAATCTTCTTTCTCCAGATGCAAAAAAAGGATCCCCCGATGGGATCCTTTTTTATTGGATTCAAACTGCATTTCTTACAACTTTCCTTACATACCAATATTGCAGAGGTTAGTTGTTCATCCGATTTTTGCTTGTATACGTTTTAAGTAAGGTACATACAAGGGTAGGTTTAGTACCTAACTTTTCGCTTCTTCCAGCTTCTTACTACTGAATAGCGCCACAAGCCACGAATGCCAAAGTAGCCAATCATTGCTGAAACCACTCCACAAATTAGACAACCTAATAGGAATGGGGGGCCTATAGTACTCATTTGCGCCAAAATGAAGTCCCACGACAGTTCGAAATGAAACTCTTGAGGTGGTACATGCATAATAAAAGCCCCTACTTTATAAGCAAAGTAGAAGAGTACAGGCATGGTGATTGGGTTGCTTATCCATACGAGTGCAACAGCCAATGGTAGATTAACGCCACACGCGATAGCAAGGCCTGCAGACATAATCATTTGACTTGGTAGAGGGACAAACGCCATGAATAACCCAACAGCGAACGCACCAGCCGCAGAGCGACGATTAAGACACCACAAGTTGGGGTTGTACAAAACATTGCCAAAAACTTTCAATGCTTTCTGACGCTTGATGAGCTCATGGTCAGGCATAAATCGTTTGATAAACTTTCTTGGCATAGGAGGAAGCTACTCTCTTGTTTAACACTTGGTTCTTGATTTCATTTGCTGCGACAGCTGTGTCAGCAAGCTTTTGGCCTGTGATGCCACATTGGGTTGGGGCACCATTGATGATGTTATTACTCATAACGTCAACAAAGTATAGCGTTTTCCGGAGTGCAAGAGGTTCAGTAACAGCATTGATACTAGTTATCTGCCTAGGGAATGCGATTGAAATGCAGACAGGTCGATTATTTCAATCAGGACAGAATACTACCATAAATGCGTCGGTTGTTAGCCTTTTTAGTGAAAATAGCCATGGTTTTGAAAGTGTAATAGTAGCTAGATCAATTGGTGGCGAAAAATTAATCTTCCCTCAATTGATAAAATTGAGGTTATTTACACCTTTCAAGTTGACGCTTGGAGATAGTGTCCATTTGTCCGTTTCAATAAAACCGGTGTGGGGCAAACTCAATGAGGCGGGATTTGATTTAGAAAAATACCTGTTTAGCACTGGTATTGTTGCCAATGCAACTTACAGAGCGGGTACCAAATATCGAATTTATTCTAGTACGAATTTACGATCCAAGTGGTTTGAAAATAGCCTTCAAAGGTTAAATCAATTGGAGAATAGGGATCTCATGATGGCTTTAGGTTTTGGTTATCGAGAACTTATCCTCCCTGAACGTTGGGATTTACTGAAAAGCAGTGGGTTGATCCACTTAGTGGCCATTTCGGGGCTTCATATTGGCATTGCTTTTGGCATCGGTTATCAACTGGGAAAGTTCGCTAGATTATTATCACCTCAGCTTCTTTGGTTACCGATGTTACTAGGGCTTGGGTTGGCGTATTTCTACAGTTGGTTTGCTGGGTTTACGTTGCCAACGCTTAGGGCTTTGGTAATGTGTGTTGTTGCGAGCTATTTTTTGTGGCGGGGTCAAAATATAGGCGTGATTCGGTATGTTACTTTAAGCTTATGCGTTGTTTTACTTATATGGCCGTTTTCAGTTTTGTCGAGTAGCTTTTGGTTATCCTTTGGCGCACTAGGGGTGGTTCTTTATATTGCTCTAAATAATAATTCATCATCTTCAAATCTTACATTGATGAATCGAGGGTTAACCCTTACTAAGATTCAACTAATGTTGACGATACTGATTGCTCCTCTTTCTATACTGTTTTTTAAAGGAGTCAGTTTAGTCTCTTTTTTTTATAACTTACTCCTTTTGCCGTGGGTTTCGATAGTGACGATCCCATTGCTATTTTCGGCAATGTTTATCAGTCTATTATCTGAATCAGCACTTTGGGCAAGCAGTGTAGCACTGATGGTAAACGATCTTGCTGATCAACTTTGGAAGTTGGTTGACTTGTCACTTGAGCCTCTGGTTTATAGCCTTCCTTTTTCTAAACGTTTTTGGATTCAAGTTGATGATCATACGATGGCGTTGTTTGTGTTTCTCATTTTATTCTTCGGTTTCATTAATAAGTACCTTAAACAGGCTCTATCGATATTCGTCATTGCGGTGTTTGTGCTGTGGTGGGAGTCGACAAGCCTTAAGCAGGATAGATTAACCATCGACATTTTGGATGTCGGACACGGTTTATCATTGGTTCTGGAAAAGAATAATCAAGTCGTGGTTTATGACCTTGGTAATGTGTGGGCTGGCGGCTCGATTGTCGAGTCTTTGCTTATCCCTACATTAAATCGAAGGGGGATTAACGAACTAGAGGGTGTGATTGTGAGTCATTTTGATTCTGATCACGCAGGTGGTTATCCGGCGTTACTTGGCTATTACGATCCCAAATGGATAAGAACTAGTCAAAGCATAAATGCATCAGCGGAATCTAATCTTCGAGCATGTACTATCGGGCAAGTTTGGAGTTGGCAAGATGTTGTTTTTGAAGTTCTTTGGCCTCCTGAACGCGTGAAGAGAGCGTACAATCCACATTCTTGTGTTGTAAGAGTATCTGAGCCCAGTTCAGGGTTCTCTATGTTACTAACTGGTGATATTGAACTAGTCAGTGAGTGGTTACTTTCTCGTGAAGGGGATCGGCTTGAGAGCGATGTGATGCTGGTTCCGCATCATGGTAGCGACACGTCCTCCATTACTCGGTTTATCGAGGCGGTTTCACCTCAAGTGGCAATCGCTTCTTTAGCAAAAGGTAATCAGTGGGGGATGCCAAATTCATCTGTTATTGAACGTTATCGAGATGTGGGGAGTGCTTGGCTTGATACAGGAGAAAGTGGCCAAATAACCATCACTGTCAATCAGGAAGGTTGGAAATATCATACGATTAGAGAGCAACAAGGTGGGCAGTGGTATAGGCAGATGCTTCGTAAGGGAGTAGAATAGATAGATTATTGTGAGAAAATTAAGCGATTTTATGTCAACACAAACAGATGAAACCACCTGGGTCACGTTTAAAAGACTTTGGACTTATATTCGACTATATAAGGCTGGCCTCGGTGTTGCGGTTATTGCGCTTATTATTAATGCCGTCTCTGATACCTATATGATTTCCTTGCTAAAACCTTTACTTGATGAAGGATTTGGCAGCGCTGAGTCTGATTTTCTACGTACACTTCCTTTCATTGTTTTTGCCATGATGTTTATTCGTGGTGTCAGCGGTTTCGTTTCAACCTATTGCTTGAGCTGGGTTTCTGGCAACGTGGTTATGGAAATTCGTCGTAAAATATTTAGTCATTTCATGCATATGCCAGTTTCTTTCTTCGATAAAGAGCAGACGGGCGCATTGCTATCTCGAATTACTTATGACTCAGAGCAAGTGTCTGCCGCAACGAGCAAGGCTTTAGTTAGTATTGTACGTGAAGGTGCAAGTATTATTGGCTTGTTGACACTGATGTTCTGGAATAGTTGGCAGTTGTCTTTGGTGTTGTTTGCTGTCGCCCCCCTTGTGGCGTGGGCGATCGGTATCGTCTCGAAGCGATTCAGGAAAATATCGAAAAACATGCAGACCAGCATGGGCCATGTTGCTTCTTCGGCTGAGCAAATGTTGAAAGGTCACAAGGTGGTTCTTACTTACGGTGGTCAGGATTTAGAAAAGCATCGCTTTGATAAGGTGAGCAACCAAATGCGCCAACAAAGCATGAAGTTGATAACGGCTCAAGCAGCAGCCAACCCAATCATTCAGATGATCGCTTCGGTTGCAATTGTGGTGGTTCTTGTTCTTGCGAGTGTCGATTCTATTAAAGCCGAGCTAACGCCAGGTACGTTTACGGTTGTGTTCTCTGCGATGTTTGGTTTAATGCGTCCGTTAAAAGCGTTAACCAACGTAACGTCTGAGTTCCAACGCGGTATGGCGGCAAGTACCACGCTATTTGGTTTAATGGATCTAGATACAGAACAAAACAAAGGCACGTTGAAACCTGAAACCGTAACCGGTGAAGTCGCAGTAAAAGAAGTGACGTTTACTTATGATGGTGCAGAGAAACCAGCACTTGATAAGGTGAGCTTCAATATTCCGAAAGGTAAGACGGTCGCTCTTGTTGGCCGGTCTGGTTCGGGCAAGAGTACCATCGCTAACCTGTTTACTCGTTTCTATGACGTAGATTCGGGCTCTATCGAGCTTGATGGACACGATATTCGTGATTACGAATTGAGAAACCTACGTGAGCACTTTGCTCTTGTTTCTCAAAATGTTCACCTATTTAACGACACGGTGGCGAACAACATCGCTTATGCGGCAGAAGAGCAATACTCCCGCGAGCAGATCGAACATGCAGCTAAGCTTGCTCATGCAAGTGAGTTTATCGAAGGCATGGAAAATGGCATCGATACCGTTGTTGGCGAAAACGGCGCGAGCCTTTCTGGTGGACAAAGACAGCGTATTGCGATTGCCCGTGCTCTATTAAGAGATGCACCTGTGCTGATTCTTGATGAGGCGACTTCTGCATTGGATACTGAATCAGAAAGAGCGATCCAGTCTGCATTGGAAGAGCTACAAAAAGATAAGACTGTTTTGGTGATTGCTCACCGTCTATCAACTATCGAGCAAGCCGATGAGATCTTAGTGGTTGATGATGGCCAAATTGTAGAAAGAGGCGCGCACGCAGAACTTATTGAACATGATGGTGCTTACGCGCAGCTTCATCGAATTCAGTTCAGTGGATAAGATTAGGTCGTTGTTGTGATCGAAAAGATTTGGTTTAACAATCATCCGTTGAAATATCTTCTTTGGCCACTGTTGTGGCCATTGAGCCTGCTGTTCAAAATGATCAGTGGCCAACGTCGTGATGCGTACTTATCTGGTAAAAAAGAGACCTATCGACCAGCTCTACCAGTGATTGTTGTTGGTAACATAACCGCTGGCGGTAATGGCAAAACACCTGTTGTGATCTGGCTAGTTGAGATGCTGCAAGCCAATGGCTTTAAACCTGGTGTGGTGTCTCGAGGTTATGGGGCTAAAGCGCCAAACTATCCACTCGTGCTAGATGAAAATACGCCAGCCGAACATTCGGGTGACGAGCCTCGTTTGATCCGCAAGCGAACCGGTTGCCCTGTTGCGGTTGACCCTGTACGTGTGAACGCAGTGAAGGCTTTGCTGAGTGAAGGTGTTAATGTCATTATCACTGATGATGGATTGCAACATTATGCGCTTGAACGCGATATTGAGTTTTCAGTTATTGACGGTGCAAGACGTTTCGGTAATGAAAGCCTAATTCCACTGGGTCCATTGCGAGAGCCAGTATCACGTTTAGATTATGTCGATTTCTTGATTAACAATGGTGGAAAGGCCCAAGGGCGAGAGTTCTCAATGTCTTTGTTGCCTAGTGAAGCGGTTAATCTAAAGACTGGACAGAAAAAGTCAGTAGCAGAATTACCGAAGCTGGTGGCTTTTGCAGGAATAGGCCATCCGCCACGCTTTTTTAAAACATTAGACGAGCTTGATGGTGATGTGGTTTTCACTCAAGGCTTCTCCGATCATCAAGATTTTGATAAAGATGAACTTCATGCCTTAGCAAAGAAAGGTATGAATATGATTATGACAGAAAAAGACGCTGTAAAATGCGAAGAATATGCTCAAGACAACTGGTGGTATCTTCCAGTTTCTGCGCAGTTTGATGAAGACTCGCAACAGCAAATTTTAAAAAGAATAAAAGAGGTTATGGAATACTATGGATCACCGTCTGCTTGAGATCGTTGCTTGTCCTGTATGTAAAGGTAAACTAACTTTTGACAAGGATAAGCAAGAGCTTGTTTGTAAAATTGATCGCCTTGCTTACCCAATTAAAGAGGGTATTCCTGTTCTTTTAGAACCTGAAGCTCGCACCGTTTCTATGGATGAGGGTAAGTAATGTCTTATACGGTTGTCATACCTGCAAGATATCAATCGAGCCGTTTACCGGGGAAGCCACTTGCTGACATTGGTGGAAAGCCGATGATTCAATGGGTATATGAACAGTCAATGAAAGCGGGTGCCGATAACGTTATTATCGCTACCGACGACGCTCGAGTTGAAAAAGCGGTTAAAGCATTTGGTGCCACTGTTTGTATGACATCACCGAATCATGACTCGGGTACAGAGCGTTTAGCTGAAGTGATTGAAGTGATGAACATTCCCGATGACCATATTATCGTAAATGTTCAAGGTGATGAGCCTCTTATCCCACCTGCAATTATTAATCAGGTTGCAAATAACCTGGCGAATAGCACAGCACCAATGGCAACACTAGGTGTAGAAATTACTCACGCTGATGAAGTATTTAATCCTAACGCTGTAAAAGTGGTGACGGATAAAGACGGTTATGCACTGTATTTTAGTCGTGCGACGATTCCTTGGGATCGCGATGCCTACGCGAACAATGGTACAGCTGCGGAATCTCCTTTACTGCGTCATATCGGTATCTACGCTTACCGTGCGGGCTTTATCAATACTTACATCAATTGGGAACCAAGTACCCTTGAACGTATTGAGTGTCTAGAGCAACTACGAGTACTGTGGTACGGTGAGAAAATTCACGTAGACGTTGCAATGGAAGCGCCTTCTGCAGGGGTGGATACTCTAGAAGACTTAGAAGCGGTTCGCGCTATTATTGGTTAAATTTCTTCGAGCCACTACTTCTTTGCTCTACTAAATGCAAAATCATGAGCCTTGCTTATTGCGAGGCTTTTTTATGCCGATAGAAAATGTGCACGTGTCTACTCGCCTAAGCTGGCGGATATTGAGTCGATTGTATTTGCTAATGCATCATCCACTCTGAATTATATGAGATTTACCTCGCTCGACTTCCAATTTTTCTCTATAATATGCCGCCTATAAAGTAGTAGCGAATCGCTAGTACAGAATAAAATTTACGACAAAACGTGGAGTAAAAGATGCCTTCTCAAAGCCCAGTGATTACGGTTGATGGACCAAGTGGTGCAGGTAAAGGTACCCTGTGTATGTTACTAGCAGATAAGCTAGGCTTTCATCTTCTAGACTCAGGTGCGATCTATCGCGTACTGGCTTTAGCTGCAATTCACCACGGTGTCGATACTGAATCAGAAGAAGCTTTAGTACCGCTTGCAACTCACTTAGATGTGCAGTTTATTGCGGAAGGTGATTTGGTTAAGGTTATCTTAGAAGGTGAAGACGTATCTGGTGAGCTTCGTAAAGAAGAGACTGGCATGGCGGCTTCAAAAGTGGCTGCTTTACCTCGCGTTCGTGAAGCTTTACTTCGTCGTCAACGCGCATTCAGCTCAGCACCAGGTCTGGTTGCTGATGGACGTGACATGGGAACGGTCGTGTTTCCTGAAGCTGAAGCCAAAATATTTTTAGATGCAAGTGCTGAAGAGCGTGCGAGTCGCCGCCTTAAACAGTTGCAACAGAAGGGGTTAGATGTTAAATTTGACGACCTTTTGAGCGAGATCCAAGAGCGAGACGATCGAGATCGTAATCGCCCAGTTGCGCCATTACGCCCAGCTGAGGATGCGCTTGTGCTAGATTCTACCTCGATGAACATCGAGCAAGTAGTAGAAAAAGCACTACACTATATTGAATCGAAGCTGGCTGGGTAATTTCACCGAGCGAGTAAGAACGTTGGTCGCAAGGATGATGACCGGCGAATTTATCAACCCCATGCGGTAGGATACCCATGGACGTTTAATTATTGAAGATTAAATAATGACTGAATCTTTTGCTCAACTCTTTGAAGAGTTTCTATCTGAAACTGAATTCCAACAAGGCAGCATCGTTAAAGGTACTGTAGTAGCTATCGAGAACGGTTTCGTTCTTGTAGATGCTGGTCTTAAGTCTGAATCTGCTATCCCTGCTGAACAATTCAAGAATGCTGCTGGCGAACTTGAAGTTGAAGTTGGTGCTGAAGTAGACGTAGCTCTAGACGCTGTTGAAGATGGTTTCGGTGAGACTCAACTTTCTCGTGAGAAAGCTAAGCGCCACGAAGCTTGGATCGTACTTGAGAAAGCTTGCGAAGAAGCTGAAACTGTTGTTGGTATCATCAACGGTAAAGTTAAAGGCGGTTTCACTGTTGAACTTAACGGTATCCGTGCTTTCCTTCCAGGTTCTCTAGTAGACGTACGTCCTATCCGTGACACTGCTCACCTAGAAAACAAAGAGCTAGAGTTCAAAGTAATCAAGCTAGACCAGAAGCGTAACAACGTTGTTGTTTCTCGTCGTGCTGTTATCGAATCTGAAAACAGTGTTGAGCGTGACGAACTTCTTGAAACTCTACAAGAAGGTACTGAAGTTAAAGGTATCGTTAAGAACCTTACTGACTACGGTGCATTCGTTGATCTTGGCGGTGTTGACGGTCTTCTACATATCACAGATATGGCTTGGAAGCGTGTTAAGCACCCATCAGAGATCGTTAACGTTGGTGACGAAATCCTAGTTAAAGTTCTTAAGTTCGATCGTGAGCGCACTCGTGTTTCTCTAGGTCTTAAGCAACTAGGCGAAGATCCATGGGTAGCAATCGCTAAGCGTTACCCAGAAGGTCACAAGCTTTCTGGTCGTGTTACAAACCTAACTGACTACGGCTGCTTCGTTGAAATCGAAGAAGGCGTTGAAGGTCTAGTACACGTTTCTGAAATGGATTGGACTAACAAGAACATCCACCCTTCTAAAGTTGTTAATGTTGGCGACGAAGTTGAGGTTATGGTTCTTGATATCGACGAAGAACGTCGTCGTATCTCTCTAGGTCTGAAACAGTGTAAAGCTAACCCATGGCAGTCATTTGCAGAAATGCAAGCTAAGGGCGACAAAGTTACTGGTAAGATCAAGTCTATCACTGACTTTGGTATCTTCATCGGTCTAGAAGGCGGTATCGACGGTCTAGTACACCTATCTGATATTTCTTGGAACGCTGCAGGCGAAGAAGCTGTACGTGAATACAAGAAAGGCGACGAAATCTCTGCTGTTGTTCTAGCAGTAGATGCAGAGCGTGAGCGTATTTCTCTTGGCGTTAAGCAAATGGAAAACGACCCGTTCAACGCTTACGTTGCTGACAACAAGAAAGGTGTTCTTGTAAACGGTACTGTTACTGCAGTTGACGCTAAAGGCGCTACTATCGAGCTAATCGAAGGCGTTGAAGGCTACCTACGTGCTTCTGAAGTTTCTCGTGACCGTATCGAAGATGCATCTCTAATCCTAAGCGTTGGCGATAGCGTTGAAGCGAAGTTCACTGGTGTAGACCGTAAGAACCGCGTAATCAACCTATCTATCAAAGCTAAAGATGAAGCTGATGAGCAAGAAGCAATGGCTTCACTGAACAAGTCTGATGAAGGCGCGTTCGGTAACGCAATGGCAGACGCATTCAAAGCTGCTAAAGGCGAATAATAGCTTCTCATTAAGAGAATTATAGCTATATAGCCAAGAAAGGAGCCGTAAGGCTCCTTTTTTTTTGCTTATTTTTCCGATAGGTCTATAATTTCTAAAAAGAAAACCAACGAGGGTAACTATGACTAAGTCTGAATTGATTGAAAGACTGTGCGCTGAGCAAACGCACCTTTCTGCTAAAGAAATTGAAGACGCTGTAAAAGACATTTTAGAGCATATGGCTTCAACATTAGAAAGTGGTGATCGAATCGAAATTCGCGGTTTTGGTAGCTTTTCTCTTCACTACCGTGAACCTCGTGTTGGACGTAATCCAAAGACTGGCGACAAGGTAGAATTGGAAGGTAAATACGTTCCTCACTTTAAACCAGGTAAAGAGCTACGTGAAAGAGTAAATTCAGGATTGTAGCCCATTTATCGGAATTAAGAAAAGCGGCATACTACAATGTATGCCGCTTTTTTATGACCATAATATGGTGGTCTGATTAGCAATTTTCCTGCATAATCGTACAGCTAACCAACCAATGAGTGATGAACTATGAAAATTATAAAAATAGTCGCCGTTATCGCACTTTTCCTAATTGCACTGGCTTTAGGCTCTCAGAACCAAACCACTGTGAACTTCAATTATCTGCTAGCACAAGGTGACTTCCACTTATCCAGCTTATTAGGTGTGGTCTTCGTTTCAGGCTTTGGCCTTGCTTGGTTAGTCTTTGGTAATATACACATGCGATCTCAGCTGAAAATTCATCGCTTGAAAAAGCAGCTTAATAAGCAATCAAAGCAGGTAGCTGCTGCTACTAAAGCTTAAGGCTATATTTGATGTTAGAGTTACTGTTCTTACTTTTACCAATTGCCGCTGCTTATGGTTGGTATATGGGTAATCGTAATGCTCAGCAAGAAAAACAGAAACAATCACACCAGATCTCCCGTCAGTATGTGACGGGTTTGAATCTACTGTTGTCGGACCAATCTGACAAAGCGGTAGATCACTTTATCGAGCTACTTCAAGTAGACAATGAAACCATCGATACGCACTTGGCTTTGGGCAATTTGTTCCGTTCAAGGGGGGAAGTCGATCGTGCTATTCGTATTCACCAAAATCTTATCTCTCGTTCGGGGCTTACTCTCGATCAGAAAAACCTCGCACTACAACAGTTAGCTAAAGACTATATGGTCTCTGGTTTTCTCGACCGCGCCGAGAAGATCTTTGAACAGCTTGTCGAAGAACCCGATCATAAAGAGGGTGCTCTACAGCAATTGGTTGCTATTTATCAGCAAACACGAGAATGGCACAAAGCTATCCATTACGGAAATATCTTAGTGAAACTCGGTAAGAAGAAAATGAAGATGCGTGCGACCGTTGCGCATTTTTGGTGTGAGCTTGCTATGCAAGAACAAGCTGATGGTAATCGCGCTAAGGTACTTCAACACTTTAAGAAGGCTCTATCTGAAGACCCTAAATGTGTTCGTGCTAGCATTGCTTTAGGCAAATTCCATTTAGCAAACGAAGATTATCAAAAGACAATTACTTGTCTGGAGTCGGTTCTCGAGCAAGATATCGACTTTATTAGTGAGGTATTGCCAACCCTTGCAGAGTGTTACCACAAGCTTGGACGGGAAGCTCAATTGGTCGAGTTCCTTAAAGCTTGTATTCAGAAGAAAGCTGGAGTATCCGCTGAACTGATGCTTGCTCAGTTGGTTGCTCACCATGAAGATGTTGGGTCAGCCCAAGAACTACTGACTAAGCAACTTGTCAAAAACCCAACAATGAAAGGTTTTTATCGATTAATCGATTACCACCTAGCAGAAGCAGAAGAAGGCCGAGCGAAAGAAAGCTTAACTACTCTACAGTCTATGGTGGGTGAACAATTGAAGCTTAAGCCGCATTATCGTTGCCATCAGTGTGGCTTCTCAACGCACTCAATGTACTGGCACTGCCCTTCATGTAAAGGGTGGGGGACGATCAAGCCTATTCGTGGACTTGATGGTGAATAGATTTGTGGTCATTTTAAGACCAAATTTTTAATTGCAGCTTTCGGGCTGCATTTTTATGACTGTTATTTATTACCCGCTATGTGTAGGTGAGTAAATATTTTGTAGAAAGTTAACTGCGTTAGGAGATGAAATGAACGACCAAAAAATCATTGTAGCCTTGGATTATGACAACCAAGCGGATGCGTTAACCTTTGTTGATCGTATTGACCCAGCATCTTGCCGCTTAAAAGTCGGCAAAGAGATGTTTACCTTGTTTGGCCCTGAGTTTGTTCGTGAATTACATAAGCGTGGTTTCTCAGTATTCTTAGACCTTAAATTCCACGACATCCCTAACACATGTTCAAAAGCAGTGCGTGCTGCCGCTGAATTAGGCGTTTGGATGGTGAATGTACACGCAAGTGGCGGTGAGCGTATGATGACGGCTTCGCGTGAAATTTTAGAACCATATGGTAAAGATCGTCCGTTGTTAATCGGTGTGACGGTACTCACCAGCATGGAGCAGTCTGATCTAGCGGGTATCGGTTTAGACCTAGAACCACAACAGCAAGTAATGCGATTGGCTTCTCTTACTAAAAACTCTGGCCTAGACGGTGTTGTATGTTCAGCACAAGAGGCTTCTTTGCTCAAAGGTGCTCTTGGTCAGGAGTTTAAGCTAGTGACTCCTGGTATTCGTCCTGTAGGTGCCGATATTGGGGACCAGAAGCGTATCATGACACCTTCGAAGGCGATTGAATCAGGTTCTGACTATCTTGTTATCGGCCGCCCAATTACTCAAGCTGTAGACCCTGCAGCGGTTCTTGCTGAGATTAACGCTACCCTAGCTTAAGTTTCTCTTATAGCTAGCGATACGAATAAAGAAGACCAGCGATTGCTGGCCTTCTTGTTTGTCTTCGAGAAGCAGAATTCGTTTGGGCTAGATTGGCTTGGCTTAACTTATATCGGCGCACCACTATGAAACTTAAAGTCACTGTCTTCTGAAGTAATAAGGTTAGCTTCTACTTGCGCGAAGTGAGCAATACGCTCGGAGATATCTTTGCCTGCGATCTGCTCTGCTAGCTCAAGGTAGTCTTGATAGTGGCGCGCTTCTGAGCGAAGCAAAGATACGTAAAACTTCTCTATGTCTTCTTCTAAGAAAGGAGCAAGTTTCGCGAAGCGTTCACAAGAACGAGCTTCAATGAAGGCGCCGATTATAAGTTTATCGACCAGAGCATCTGGCTCGTAAGTCTTAACCTGTTTGATCAAGCCCTTAGCGTAACGACCCGCTTCAATCGGTTGGTAAGTGACGCCTTTCTTTTCCATCAATTCCAGTACTTGGTAGAAGTGATGCAGCTCTTCTTTGATCAGTAACACCATTTTCTCGATCAGGTTTGCACCATAATTGCAGCCATCTTTCGCTGTGATTTGTTTTGATACGTTGCTTTTACCACGAAGTGACTCTAGATCTCCGATACGACGATAAGCAAACTGCTCGTATGGTAGGATCCACTCATTCAGTTGTTTTGCACTCTCTTTATCAACAGCGTACTTACGGATAAGGAACAGAGCGCTCTGAGCCGCTTTAAGCTCACAAAGCATGTGATCACGTAGAATGATGTGAAGGTTTTCTGGCTTTTTGGCTTCATCGATCCATGAATCTGGCGTGTCAGCTTTAAGAAAAGAGTGAATTGGAGCTAATAATTCTTGATACATGGTCTAGTAAAGTTTGTTGATAATACGCGATCCTATCACAGCTGAAGAGATCTCCCTATACGGGGAAAAGAAATTCGATAGGCACAAAAAAGGCCACCTATTTACTAGAAATAAAGTGGCCTTTAAGCATTTTAGTTAAACTCTTACCACTTTTTCTTCTGACCGAAGAGGGCATCCATATCGTCATCACGCTCTTTAGATTCTATTTGCTGTAAATCTTGTGCGCTTTTATCTAGGCGCTTCTGATCAAGGTCGTTCAGCATCTGCTGAAGCTTTTCTTTTGCTTGATTAGAATATGAATCGTTTTTGGTCGCTAGTGCATCTATACCTTTACGTAGTAACTGTATTGCCGTTCCTGGTTGTCCACGAGAGATAGAGTCATTTGCACGTTTAATAACGTTCTCGATGTTGATTCGAATTTGAATCGTTTCTAGACGGGCGTTTTCTACTACATAAGCCTGAGTCTCGAAGCGGCCTTTATTGTGCTCGTTACGCACCGTATCACGAAGGCGCTTAACTAATTTGAGCATCATGATCGCCTGCTTGTCACTGCTTGGAACTCGAAAAGTAGTGCTCTCGCCACCTTGATAGTTCTCTTTGAGCTGAGTGATTTGTTGTTTTACGCTTTCGATGCGTTGAGCAAGTTGCTTATTTTTTGGGTCGAGTTGATACATGTTTTCCAACGCATCAAGAATTCGATTATTTAAGCATACAAGAAGATCTTGGCTAAAAGGCATGTGATGAGCATTGCCAATCAACTCTTCTGTTCCGTCAATAATGGTTAGATAACGAGAAGCTTCCTGCTTCTTTGCTGTTTCTACCTTAACTTTATATTGAAGCATGATGTTGTAGCCTAAAACTAATACCAAAAGAACGGCTACTAAGGCAATGATTAAACCAATATTCATATATTTGTGTCTGCTTGTTGTTTTTTATAGCTAACTAGAAAGGATACACGATTCCATGGCGTATCGGCACTCGTAAATTGCAATTTATCATTATCTCTTGTTGAGCGTAATCGGCAATCAAAACTTACTAACTAATGTATGAGAATGAGGAGTAGGTTGCAAAGCGTTATTGGTATTATTGTTTTTTTAACCTATAAAAACTCAATATTTCTGTCATTTTAGGGCTTGAGGCGTTATAACTATTAATTATATTACACGAGACTATAACGCTCCCTTTACAAATAAGTTATCACAGAAATGAGTAAAGGATTACGGGGTTTAATATGAAGTTACAGCAACTGAAGTACATTGTTGAGGTTGTAAACCATAACCTAAATGTTTCTGCGACAGCAGAGAGTTTGTACACATCTCAACCGGGTATTAGTAAACAAGTTAGATTATTGGAAGATGAGTTAGGGATTCAGATCTTTGAACGTAGCGGTAAACATTTAACGCAGGTTACCCAAGCTGGTGAAGATATTATTCGTATCTCTCAAGAGATCTTAGCCCGTGTTGAAAGTATTAAATCCGTTGCGGGTGAACACACTCATCCTGAGATGGGGACATTGAATATTTCAACAACACATACTCAAGCTCGTTATGCTCTGCCTGATGTGATTAAAGGTTTCACTGCGCGTTACCCAAAAGTATCACTTCACATGCACCAAGGTACGCCTAGCCAAATGTCGGAAGCGGTTGCTAAGGGGACGGCTAATTTTGCAATTGCAACGGAAGCGCTTCATCTTTACCAAGATGCGATTATGCTGCCTTGTTACCATTGGAACCGTTCAATAGTTGTTACTAAAGATCATCCTCTGGCGAAAAAACGAAATATCACTATCGAAGATCTTGCTGCTTACTCTCTGGTTACCTATGTATTTGGTTTTACTGGTCGTTCTGAGCTTGATACAGCATTCAATAAAGTTGGCTTAACACCTCGAGTGGTATTTACAGCCACTGATGCTGATGTGATTAAGACTTATGTTCGAATGGGGATTGGTGTTGGTGTTATTGCAAGTATGGCCATCGACCAAGAACAAGATACTGATTTGGTGGCCATTGATGCCAGCCATCTGTTTGGTGCAAGTACCACAAGCATCGGCTTTAGAAAAGGTACCTTCCTACGTTCTTACATGTTTGATTTCATGGAGCGTTTTGCGCCTCACCTAACGCGCCCTGTTGTCGAGCAGGCTATCTCTCTTAAATCGAATGATGAGATTGAAGAGATGTTTAAAGATATTGAGCTACCTGTTCGTTAATCTCATCGTGCAAATCTAGATTCTTATTCGGCCTGTAGATACAGGCCGTTTTCTTTCTGATTTCGATCTTTCTTTGCTGTTCTCTTTTATATCGACCCTTTCCATTTCTGTTTCTTACCCCTACAATCCTCGCACCATAGGGGGAAGCATGCATTCACGATTTAAAATACTCGACTCATTCTTGTTAGAGCACCAAGTTTACTGGCGTTCAGAATCTTTCCACCTATGCCAAACCCAGCAACGACCTTGGGTTGATGTGAATCGGCCGCTTGTTGATTGGCTGAATAGCTTGAGTATCGAGAATATTCAGATTCTTAAAGAGCAGCCTCAAGCTTTGGTTGAAGAGCTTATTGGTTTTCTTCCCGAATTAGAGGAAGCGAATCAAAATATTCAGTTCACTTTCACAGCACATAAAGGGCTAACGCTTCCACGAGGTACCGAAGATGGCATTCCGGGAAGAAAGCTACAACAGATTGTTTCGATGGGTGAAGCTTTGCTTGAACACCATCATGGCAAAGAGTGGTTGGAGTGGTGTTCTGGAAAGGGTTTTCTCGGTCGAATCTTATCTCAACAATCGAAGCAAAAAGTCACCAGTTTCGAGTGGCAGCAATCGCTGTGTGAAAGCGGACAAAAGATTGCAGATGCACAACGCCTAGACATGACCTTTGTTCAAGGTGATGCGCTTTCTGAAAGTGCAGATGATGTCTTTAATACAGACCAACACGCTGTAGCACTGCATGCCTGTGGCGACCTGCATGTTGAGTTAGTGAAAAAATCTGTGTCACATGGGCTACCAGCCGTCACTATCTCCCCTTGTTGCTACCATCTTATTCGTAATGAAAACTACCAAGCGATGTCGTCGGTTGCGAAAAGTTCTGATTTGACATTGAGCAAGAGTGATTTACGAATCCCACTTCAAGAAACCGTTACAGGTGGAGAAAGGGTAAAGAGGCACCGTCAGTTAGAGATGAGTTATCGTTTGGGTTTTAGCCAACTGCTCAAGGCTGAACGTAGTATCAATGAATACATCCCGGTACCGAGTATTAAAAAATCAGAGTTATCCGAGGGGTTTGAGTCATTTTGCCTATGGGCGGCCGAAGTGAAAAATATCTCACTTTGTTCGGGTATCGACTTTGAATCATATCTGGTTCAAGGCGAGACGCTTTTCTGGGAAATGGAGAAACTGAGCTTAGTTCAACAAGTTTTTAGGCGACCATTGGAGGTATGGTTAGCTTTGGATCGAGCTATTTACTTGCAAGAGCAAGGCTATGAAGTAACTCTCGAAGAGTTTTGCGAACGCAGTGTCACGCCTCGAAACTTGTTGATTCATGGTGTTAAGAACGACCGATAAATCACACGAGTTTCAGACAGGGCGTTTATCATCGCTGTTGAAAAATAGTGTTACAGATACAAAAAAGCCAGTTCGAGAAATGTCGGACTGGCTTTTAATGTGTGGATTAACTGAACTCTTCAACGAGAAAATTTACGCTCAGTTAGTCACTACATCATTAGTTAAACATTGCGATAGCTTCTGCTGGGTCTACGTATTCCAGGTCAAAGCTCTCTGCAACTTCTTTACAAGTCACTTTACCGTGAATGACGTTTAGTCCTTCTAAGAAACCTTCATCAGACAGAAGTGCTTCGCGGTAGCCTTTGTTTGCTAGTTTAACAATGTAAGGAAGTGTTGCATTGTTTAGCGCGGAAGTAGAAGTACGAGCAACGGCACCAGGCATGTTTGCAACACAGTAGTGAACTACGTCATCAACGATGTAAGTTGGGTCTGCGTGAGTGGTTGCGTGAGAAGTCTCGAAACAACCACCTTGGTCTATTGCAACGTCAACAACTGCTGAACCTGGCTTCATCTTAGCGATATGCTCTTTAGTAACCAGTTTAGGAGCCGCTGCGCCTGGGATCAGTACAGCACCAATCACTAGGTCAGCTTCTAGAACATGCTTCTCGATAGCGTCTTCAGTAGAATAAACCACTTTTGCGCGGCCTTGAAATTCTTCATCCAAGCGACGAAGTGTATCTAGGTTACGGTCAAGGATTGTAACATCAGCGCGAAGGCCAACAGCCATACGTGCTGCGTTAGCACCAACAACACCACCGCCAACAACAACAACTTTCGCGGGCTCAACACCCGGAACGCCACCAAGAAGAAGGCCACAACCACCATTAGATTTCTCTAATGTTTGTGCACCCGCTTGAATAGACATGCGACCAGCAACTTCAGACATTGGTGCTAATAGTGGCAAGCGACCCATATTATCTGTTACAGTCTCATAGGCTACACAGACAGCTTTGCTCTTGATAAGCTCTTCAGTTTGTGGAAAATCTGGTGCAAGGTGTAAATAGGTAAATAATATTTGCCCCTCGCGAAGCATCGCTCGCTCGACAGCTTGAGGTTCTTTAACCTTTATAATCATCTCTGCTTTCGCGAAAACGTCAGCAGCAGTAGGAAGAATGGATGCGCCTACAGCGATGTAATCATCGTCTGAAAAACCGATACCATTACCGGCATTGGTTTCTACAAAAACTTGGTGGCCGTGTGAAATGAGTTCTCTCACGCTAGCTGGGGTCATACCAACGCGGTATTCGTGGTTTTTGATTTCCTTAGGTACGCCAATGATCATCCTGATTCCTTATTTTATTTTGGTTGTTTTATCTATGTGTAGGGTAATTCTGTCGAATTAATAGCTAGTATAGATGGGTTTAAATAAAATTTGATACTGAATATTAAAAAGTTGTAGTATATTTTTTTGCAAGGAAGTAATAAGGTGGAATAAAAAATGGCAGACAATTATAAGAAGCCGTCCAAGGAACTAGATCGTATTGACCGCAACATTCTTAATGAGTTGCAAAAAGACGGTCGTATCTCAAACGTTGAACTCTCGAAAAGAGTAGGACTTTCTCCAACTCCATGTCTTGAGCGAGTTCGCCGTTTAGAACGTCAAGGTTACATTAATGGGTACACAGCGTTGCTGAACCCACAGTACCTCGATGCTTCACTTTTAGTGTTTGTTGAAATTACGTTGAACCGTGGTGCTCCAGATGTGTTCGAGCAATTCAACACTGCTGTTCAGAAACTTGATGATATCCAAGAATGTCATTTAGTGTCGGGTGATTTTGACTACCTTCTAAAAACTCGAGTATCCGATATGGGTGCTTACCGTAAGTTATTAGGTGATACGTTGCTGCGTCTACCAGGCGTAAACGACACTAGAACTTACGTGGTAATGGAAGAAGTGAAACAAACTAATCAACTTGTGATTAAGACTCGTTAATCATAATTGATGAAATGAAAGAAAGCGGACTTTTGTTCCGCTTTCTTGCTTTCTGGAATTGGGTTTTTTGGTTTGATATGGTTAAATCAACAGTAGTTTCATTGAAACGAGCGGCTTGGTCCGCTCGATGTGTTTTTATCTCGTTCAATTATTAAGTTGGTTTATGTTCAAGCAGAGCAGTAATAAAGTAGAAACTATCATTAAAACGAGTGAAGAGCCTCAGTCTCCTCGTTTAAGTGGTTCTCAACGTCTAAAAGAGTGCAGCCTCATACTGGGTGTTCTCTTCTCTATTCTACTTGCCGTGGCGTTATTAACTTTTAGTCCTGCAGACCCATCATGGTCACAAACGGCATGGGGTGGTGACATTCAAAATGCGGGTGGCTATCTAGGTGCATGGTTAGCGGATACACTTTTCTTTATATTTGGCTCTCTGGCCTACCCGATACCTATATTGGTAACGGTTACTGCATGGGTGCTGTTCCGAAAACGTAATGAAGACGAACAGATAGACCTCATGTTATGGGGATCTCGCTTACTTGGGCTCACTGTGCTGATTCTTACTAGTTGTGGCCTAGCGGATATCAATTTTGACGACATTTGGTATTTTTCATCAGGTGGTGTGGTTGGTGATGTACTAAGTAGCCTTGCACTTCCAACTCTGAATATTCTTGGTAGCACACTTGTTCTCCTGTTCTTATGGGGGGCTGGCTTTACTTTATTAACGGGTATTTCTTGGCTAAGTATTGTTGAATGGCTAGGCGAAGGCGCGCTCAAACTTTTTACGTCTGCAGTCAATCGAGCACGCGGACAAGATCAAGAACTGCTAGAACCTGAGTTGAAGGAGTCGGAAGACCGAGATCGACTTGAAACGCGTCATCAAGAGCCTACTTACCGGGATATATCTTTTACTGAAGACGCAGATCAAACCGCTTTTGATCCTGCAATGAGTTTCCCTGCGACAGCTGAGCCTTCAGAGACTGCTACAAGCACGTTAGACGATACTGCATTGCCGAGGCGCCATTACAATATCCACATGCCTGTAGAGGCTCCTAATAAGACGGTTGCCTCCTCAAATGAACAAAAAACATCAGCTCACAATGAGAGAGTCCCTGTAGAGCAGCCCCTTGTTCCCCCCGTCTATCAAGATACAAATGAGTTATTGGAAGAGGGTGTAGAGCGTTCAAAACAGTTGAATGCGACTATAGAACAGTTAGAAAGTGCCGCTATGTATGAAGATGATCTTGCTGAACATGATCAGGTGGATGCACTCGAATCTCAAATCTCATACCAAGAATATGCGCAGAGTGATCAGTCACAAGTTAGTGCTGCTAGTGATATTGACGTCGATAATGCGACATCAGTGGATGAGAAAAGAGAAATGTCACAAGCGTTTTCAGCGCAAGAGCCACCTATTGATATGACTGAAAATCCGTTCTTTGAACAGAATTCAAAGTTTGATGTTGAACGAGCAGAAGACGAAAACACAGAACAATCTGAGTCTTTGTCTAATGGACAAGAGCAGTCTGAACTTACGAGTTCAATAGAGCAAAGGCAAGATCCTATCGTTGATCTTCCTTGGGAAGAAGTGACAGAAGAAGAGCCTTTACATGAAGACCAAGATGTTGCTGCGTTTCAAAGCAAAGTGTCTAAAGCACAGGCTAATATGGCAGCGGCCCAAAATCCGTTTTTAGTTCAGCAAGATGTGAACTTGCCAAAGCCAGCAGAGCCGTTGCCAACACTTGAATTGTTGTTCCACCCTGAAAAACGTGAAACCTTTATCGACCGCGACGCTCTAGAAGCGATTGCTCGTCTGGTTGAATCGAAACTAGCGGACTACAAGATCAAAGCTGATGTAGTTGATATTTTCCCTGGTCCAGTGATTACTCGATTTGAGCTAGACTTGGCTCCCGGTGTGAAAGTAAGCCGTATCTCAGGACTTTCAATGGACTTAGCACGTTCGCTGTCTGCATTGGCAGTACGTGTCGTGGAGGTTATTCCGGGTAAGCCTTATGTAGGCTTGGAATTACCGAACATGAGTCGTCAAACGGTATTCTTCTCAGATGTGGTGAGCAGTACTCAGTTCCAAGAAGCGAAATCACCAACGACCGTAGTCCTCGGGCAAGATATCGCAGGTGAAGCGGTTATTGCTGACCTATCGAAAATGCCACACGTTCTTGTTGCGGGTACTACTGGTTCTGGTAAGTCTGTAGGTGTGAACGTGATGATCTTGAGTATGCTTTACAAGGCATCACCTGAAGACGTTCGTTTCATCATGATTGACCCAAAAATGTTGGAATTGTCTATATATGAAGGTATTCCACATCTATTGTCTGAAGTTGTGACTGACATGAAAGATGCGTCTAACGCCCTTCGTTGGTGTGTCGGCGAAATGGAACGTCGTTACAAGCTGATGTCGGCGCTTGGTGTTCGTAACATTAAAGGCTACAACGATAAGCTTAAGATGGCTGCTGATGCGGGTCACCCAATTCATGATCCATTATGGAAGCCGGGGGACAGCATGGACCCTGAAGCACCATTGCTTGAAAAGCTGCCCTACATTGTGGTGATCGTTGATGAATTTGCTGATCTAATCATGGTCGTGGGCAAGAAAGTAGAAGAGCTGATTGCTCGTTTGGCACAAAAAGCGCGAGCAGCCGGTGTCCATTTGATTCTTGCAACTCAACGTCCATCTGTAGACGTAATTACAGGTCTTATCAAAGCCAATATACCAACACGTGTTGCTTTTACCGTATCGACTAAAACGGATTCTAGAACCATTCTTGACCAAGGTGGTGCGGAGTCGCTACTTGGTATGGGTGATATGCTTTACTTACCACCAGGTTCTAGTCATACCATTCGTGTACATGGTGCCTTTGCATCAGATGATGATGTGCATGCGGTTGTGAATAACTGGAAAGCACGTGGCAAGCCGAATTATATTGAAGAGATTACTAACGGCGACCAAACCCCAGAAGCACTATTACCGGGTGAAAAAATGGAAGGCGATGAAGAAGTTGACCCTTTGTTTGATCAAGTTGTCGAGCACGTGGTTCATTCACGTCGAGGTTCCGTTTCGGGTGTTCAGCGTCGATTCAAGATCGGCTATAACCGCGCCGCACGTATTGTCGAGCAACTTGAAGCGCAAGGTATTGTAAGTGCTCCAGGCCATAATGGTAATCGAGAGGTCTTAGCGCCAGCACCACCAAAAAATTAGTTCCACTAGGAACTCATACCCATTAAGTCGGTCAAATCGAAAATATGACAGACTTATGTTTTAACAGGATTATTGATGAAAAAAGTATTCGCACTTTTATTTATGAGCTTCTCAGTGTTTGCTTCTCCGAAAGAAGAGTTGAGTAGCCGCTTGGCATTGAACGCTGGCTTTAGTGCTGACTTTAAACAAGTCGTCACTAGCCCTGATGGTGATGTTGTTATGGAAGGTGAGGGCACGGTAGAGATTGCACGCCCAAGCTTGTTCCGCTGGGAGACCACGTTCCCTGATGAAAACTTGTTGGTATCTGATGGTCAAAGCTTGTGGTATTACAGCCCGTTCATTGAGCAAGTGAGCATTTACTGGCAAGAGCAAGCGACATCACAAACACCTTTCGTCCTGCTTACTCGTAACCAAGAAAGCGATTGGGATAACTACAACGTCGCGCAAACTGGTAATCAATTTACGTTAACGCCAACGGCTGTGGATTCTAATCAGGGTGATTTCCAGATTAATATCACCCAAAAGGGCATTGTTCAGGGCTTTAATGTGATTGAACAAGATGGTCAGAAAGGGGAGTTTACCTTTAGTAATGTTGACTTAGGTAAGCCAGCAGCAGACCGCTTTACTTTTGTGGCGCCACAAGGTGTCGAGGTCGACGACCAAAGAAATTGATCCAAACTGACAGATCGTTTGGTAGTAAGTCGATAGGCATTGATGCCATCAACGAATCAAGAGATTGCAATTGAGTAATTACAGCTTAGATTTTGCAGGGGACGAAGATTTTCGTCCCCTTGCTGCTCGTATGAGACCTGAAACTGTTGAACAGTATATCGGTCAGCAGCATATATTGGGTCCAGGTAAACCGCTTCGCAGAGCGTTGGAAGCGGGCCATATTCACTCGATGATTTTATGGGGTCCTCCTGGCACCGGTAAAACCACGTTAGCGGAAGTGGCTGCGAACTATGCGAGCGCAGAGGTTGAACGCGTATCAGCGGTAACCTCGGGCGTAAAAGATATTCGAATTGCGATTGAAAAAGCGCGTGAAAACAAGCAAGCCGGGCGTAGAACAATTCTGTTTGTGGACGAAGTCCATCGCTTTAACAAAAGTCAGCAAGATGCGTTCTTACCTCATATCGAAGATGGCACGGTTACGTTTATCGGCGCGACTACAGAAAACCCTTCTTTTGAATTGAATAACGCTTTGTTGTCGCGTGCGCGAGTCTACAAACTGACTTCTCTCAATACTGAGGATATCTCCCTCGTTATTCGCCAAGCTATCGAAGATAAACAGCGTGGGTTGGGTGATGTGTCTGCCAATTTTGCCGATAACGTCTTAGATCGCCTTGCTGAACTGGTCAACGGTGACGCACGTATGTCGCTCAACTATCTTGAGCTGCTGTATGACATGGCAGAAGACAACGACAAAGGCGAGAAAGCGATAACGTTGCAGTTGTTAGCTGAGGTAGCTGGTGAGAAAGTCGCTCGTTTCGATAACAAGGGCGATATTTGGTACGACCTAATCTCTGCCGTTCATAAGTCAATTCGTGGCTCTAATCCCGATGCCGCGCTGTATTGGTCGGCGCGAATGATTGCCGCGGGCTGTGACCCTCTGTATATCGTAAGACGTTTACTGGCGATTGCTTCTGAAGATATCGGTAATGCTGATCCAAGGGCCATGCAGGTAGCGATGTCAGCTTGGGACTGCTTTACTCGCATTGGCCCTGCGGAAGGGGAACGTGCGATTGCTCAAGCGGTTGTCTATTTAGCGTGTGCACCAAAGAGTAACGCCGTTTACACCGCTTGGAAACAAGCGTTAACCGATGCGCACAACCTTCCTGAATATGAAGTGCCTCATCATTTACGAAATGCACCGACAACTTTGATGAAGGACATGGGCTATGGGCAAGAATATCGTTATGCTCATGACGAACCGGGAGCCTACGCCGCTGGCGAAAAGTATTTGCCTCCTGAAATGGGAGAGAAGCAATACTATTTCCCAACAAAACGAGGCTTAGAGACCAAGATTGGCGAGAAGCTAGATTATCTGGCGGATTTGGACGCAAAAAGCCCACAAAAACGCTATGAAAAGTAGTCTTTTTTGGATATCGTTACCTAGTCATAAAAATTCAATTAAATCGTTATAAATTGGTCGAAATAGCACCAATTTTAGGGGTTTAGCAGTGATTCAGTAGCAAACTACTGAATATTCAAATAACTAAAGCATAGGATTAGCAATGCTGGATTCTAAATTACTTCGAGCTGAGCTGGATGAAACAGCGGCAAAATTAGCACGTCGAGGTTTCGCCCTTGATGTAGAGACAATTCGTGAACTTGAAGAAAAACGTAAGTCCCTTCAGATGAAAACTGAAGAGCTACAAGCGTTACGTAACTCTCGATCGAAGTCCATTGGTCAAGCGAAAGCAAAAGGCGACCATGAAGAAGCTGAGCGTATCCTTGCAGAAGTAGGCAACTTAGGCGCAGAACTAGACCAAGCTAAAGTCGCATTGGCTGACCTTCAATCTGAGCTAGAAACGATCACCATGTCTATTCCTAACCTTCCTGACGTAGAAGTGCCAGATGGTAAAGACGAAGACGACAACGTAGAAGTTTCTCGTTGGGGTCAACCTAAGACTTACGACTTCGAAGTGAAAGATCATGTGGATCTTGGCGAAATGTCTGGCGGTCTTGATTTTGCTAGCGCAGTTAAAATCTCGGGTTCTCGTTTCATCGTGATGAAAGGCAAATTTGCACGTCTGCACCGTGCTATTGCTCAGTTCATGCTGGATCTTCACACTGATGAGCACGGCTACACAGAAATGTACGTACCGTACCTAGTGAACCACGATAGCCTATACGGTACTGGTCAACTTCCTAAGTTCGGCGAAGACTTATTCCACACAAGTCCGCTGACTGAACAAGTGAGTGATGTTCCTCTTAAGACTCTATCGCTTATCCCTACTGCGGAAGTACCGGTAACGAACATGGTTCGTGACACGATTACTGACGAAGCTGAACTGCCACTTAAGATGACAGCTCACACACCATGTTTCCGTTCTGAAGCGGGTTCTTACGGTCGTGACACTCGTGGCCTTATCCGTATGCACCAATTCGACAAAGTTGAATTAGTACAAATCACCAAGCCAGAAGACTCAATGGCAGCGCTTGAAGAGCTAACAGGTCACGCTGAGAAAGTACTTCAACTTCTAGAACTTCCTTACCGTAAAGTGATTCTATGTACGGGCGACATGGGCTTCGGTTCTGCGAAAACTTACGACTTAGAAGTATGGGTTCCAGCACAAGAGACTTACCGTGAGATTTCTTCTTGTTCAAACATGTGGGATTTCCAAGCGCGTCGTATGCAAGCTCGTTTCCGTCGTAAAGGTGAGAAGAAACCTGAACTTGTGCACACACTAAACGGTTCTGGTCTTGCTGTAGGTCGTACTATGGTTGCTATTCTTGAGAACAACCAAGAAGCTGACGGCCGTATTGCTATCCCAGCAGTACTTCAGCCATACATGGGCGGCGTAACGCACATTGGTTAGTTAGCTCCTAGAGCCCTATTAATTCTGTAACCCAGCCATTCGGCTGGGTTTTTTATTTGCGATAAGATAAAGGTAGACGTATAAGACGCGACCTGCATGAGTTAAGTAAAGCAGTGGCTATTTTTTAATGCGCTATCAATGGCGCAAACAAGTTGTTCGATGTGCTCAGGCTTGCTAATGAAAGGAGGCATCATATAAATCAACTTACCAAATGGGCGGATCCAAACGCCTTGCTCTACAAAGTGCGCTTGAATGGTTTCCATATCGACAGGCGTGTGGGTTTCAACGACGCCAATAGCGCCCAACCAGCGAACGTTTTTGACGAGATCATGCCCTCGTAACGGTGGTAGCAACTCAGAGAAAAGCTGTTCAATCTGTTGAGTCTGATTTTTCCAATGGCCTTGCTCGATGATGGATAAACTTGCCGCACCGACTGCGCAAGCCAATGGGTTGCCCATAAAGGTTGGTCCGTGCATAAAGCAGCCCGCTTCACCGCCACATACTGTGTCAGCAACTTCTTTACTCGCAAGCGTTGCTGACAATGTCATATAACCACCAGTTAAAGCCTTGCCTACGCATAAGATGTCCGGTTGAACATCGGCATGCTCACAAGCGAACAGTTTCCCTGTGCGGCCAAATCCGGTCGCAATCTCATCCAAGATCAGCAATACATTGAATTCATCACACAGTAAGCGAACCTGTTTTAGGAACTCAGGGTGGTAGATGCGCATGCCGCCAGCCCCTTGAACGATAGGCTCTAAGATCACGGCTGCGACTTCTTGATGGTGTGTTGCCAGCTTTTCTCGAAAGCTGTTGATGTCGTTCGCGTCCCATTGATCCCAAAAGCCTGTTTTTGGCGAGTCAGCGAAAATGTGCTCCGGTAAAAAGCCTTTGTAGAGGCTGTGCATCGAGTTGTCAGGGTCGGTCACTGACATCGCCGCAAAGGTATCCCCGTGGTAACCATCTCTTAGTGTTAGGAACTTTGAGCGAGGTTGTCCTTTAGCGTGCCAATATTGCAGTGCCATCTTGAGGCTCACTTCTACGGCTACTGAACCTGAATCGGCCAAAAATACATGCTCAAGATTACTTGGCGCGAGATTCAAAAGCTTCTTACATAGATCGATAGCGGGTTGGTGGGTGATGCCACCAAACATAACGTGTGAAACCTTATCGATTTGGCTGTGAGCTGCAGCATTTAGCTCAGGGTGATTGTAGCCGTGGATGGTTGACCACCAAGATGACATACCATCAATAATTCGTTTTCCGCCTTCTAATTCTAGGTAAACACCGTCTGCGTTGGTGACTGGATAGCAGGTCAGAGGTGTTAACGTTGATGTGTAGGGATGCCAGATATGCTGGCGATCAAAGGCGAGATCCATAGTAACTTCCATTCCTGGTGTGATTAAAAAATAATCAGATGTAAACTTTTGATATTATCAATGTATTGACAGTCTAAAGCTTGTCGGTAGACTAGCCAAGCATAAATGCAATCTCTATTGATAGAGATGAAACATCAAATAATAAAAAAGGATCGACACGTGGAAGTTCGTCATGACTGGACAGTCGCTGAAGTAACAGCGCTGCTTGAAAAACCGTTTATGGATTTAATGTTTGAAGCTCAAGTGGTTCATAGACAGTACCAAGAGCACAACCACGTGCAGGTGAGTACGCTTCTATCGATTAAGACCGGTGCTTGTCCTGAAGACTGTAAGTACTGCCCTCAAAGTGCTCACTACCGAACGGATGTCGACAAAGAACGCCTAATGGAAGTAGAGCGTGTTTTGGATGCGGCGCAAAAAGCCAAGAACGCAGGCTCGACTCGTTTCTGTATGGGCGCGGCATGGAAAAACCCGAAAGAACGCGATATGCCTCACCTGACTGATATGATCAAAGGTGTGAAAGGTATGGGTCTAGAAACTTGTATGACACTAGGCATGTTAACCCCCGATCAAGCTGGCGAGTTAGCGGATGCAGGTTTGGATTACTACAACCACAACCTTGATACGTCTCCTGAGTTCTACGGCAGCATCATCACCACTCGTACTTACCAAGATCGTTTAGATACGCTATCTCACGTGCGTGATGCCGGTATGAAGATCTGTTCTGGTGGCATTATTGGTATGGGCGAAAGTACCAATGACCGTGCAGGCCTGCTGGTAGAGCTAGCGAACCTTCCGGTACACCCTGAGAGTGTGCCAATCAACATGCTCGTGAAAGTGAAAGGCACACCGATGGAAAACGTCGATGATGTTGAACCTTTTGACTTCATTAAGTTGATTGCGATTGCTCGTATCATGATGCCAATGTCTGCGGTTCGTCTATCTGCAGGTCGCGAGAATATGAATGAACAGATGCAAGCGATGTGCTTCATGGCTGGCGCGAACTCTATCTTCTACGGTTGTAAGTTACTGACTACGCCAAACCCAGATGAAGACACGGATATGCAGCTGTTTAAGAAGTTAGGTATCAACAGCCAACAAGTGGCTCAGAAGCCTGATGAAATTCAAGAAAACGAACTGTTAGATCAAGTGGTGGAGCGCGTTGCTGCTCGTCCAACGAAAGATGACATGTTCTACGATGCCACTGTTTAAATCTCGTATCAAAGATGCCCTTGTTCAACGCCGCGAACAGGGGCTAACTCGTCAACTCAAGGTACTCGAAAGCAGTAATGGTCCTTTGCTTACTAGCGAAGGTTCTAGCTTCATTAATTTTTCGAGTAATGATTACCTAGGCTTGGCGAGCGATCCTGAATTGGTGGAGGCTTGGCAAGCGGGACTTTCTCAGTATGGTGCTGGCAGTGCGGCATCGCCAATGGTCACGGGTTTTAGTCCTGCTCATCGAAATTTAGAAGCTCAACTTTGTGAATGGTTGGGTTTTGAACGTGCCATTCTCTTTAGTTCTGGTTTCAGTGCGAACCAAGCCTTGTTGTTTTCTCTGCTCGAAAAAGGCGACTCTCTGTTGCAAGACAAATTTAACCACGCCTCTTTGATGGAAGCGGGGATGCTTTGTCCTGCAACAATGAAACGCTTTAAGCACAACGATACACAACATCTAGAGTCGTTATTAGGTCGGTCTCCACAATCGTTAGTCGTCACTGAAGGCGTATTCAGCATGGATGGTGACCAAGCGCCTCTCGAATATATCTCTAGCCTGACTAATCAATACGACAGTTGGTTGGCGATTGATGATGCCCACGGTATTGGCGTATTAGGTGATAAAGGGGCAGGGAGCTGCAACGCCGCACAAATCTCACCTGATATCTTGGTGGTGACCTTTGGTAAAGCATTTGGCCTTTCTGGTGCTGCGATTCTTTGTTCGTCAGAAGTGGGGGATTACTTAACTCAGTTTGCGCGTCATCATGTGTATTCGACGGCGATGCCACCTTCACAAGCGGTGGCTTTGTCTCATGCGTGTCAGATGATTCAGACGCAAGAGTGGCGCCGAGAAAAGCTGACTGAGTTAGGGGCTCTCTATACAGAGCAGGTAAATGGTTTGAAAGGCTTTGTGGATACTCAGACTCCGATTAAGCCGTTTTTAATCGGCGAAGCCCAAGCTGCGTTGTCGATAGCTGAAGAGTTAAAGCAAAACCAAGTTTGGGTGACCGCAATAAGGCCGCCAACCATTCCTGCTGGAACCGCTCGATTACGAATCACGTTAACGGCTAACCATAGCCAAAAACAGATACTTCAATTAACCAGGTCGTTGCATCAAGCCATTGAACGAAACATCGGCTCAGGCATTAAATCGCATATCTATCCAAGCTTTGAATCAAATAAAGAGGCTCAGTAAATGTCACAAGAAGCAGTAGTGCATAATTACGTCGGCCAAGATAAGAGTGCGATTGCCGAAGCCTTTGGTAAAGCAGCAACAACCTATGATAAACACGCTGAATTTCAGCGCGATGTTGGCCACCGATTACTGGATAAACTACCCAGCGATCTGTCAGGTTTCAAGGTGCTGGATCTAGGTTGTGGTACTGGCTATTTCTCAGGGCAACTTGTAAAACGAGGCGCCGAAGTGGTTTGCGCTGATCTTTCTGTTGGAATGTTAGCAACAGCAGAGAAGCGGTGTGGTGCATCTGTCTCTTTATACCAACAAGCCGATGCTGAACAATTGCCGTTTGAAGATGGGTGTTTTGACATCGTTTTCTCTAGCCTTGCGTTGCAATGGTGTGACGACTTGTCGTCGCCTTTGAGAGAGATGAAGCGTGTTACAGCGGCTGGTGGGCGTGTTATTTTCTCAACTTTGCTTGATGGGTCACTGTTTGAACTGAAAAAGTCATGGTCAAAAATTGACGCACATCAACACGTTAACCATTTTATCACAATCAATCAGGTAAAAATTGCGTTAGCGCAATCTAGCTGTGCGGCTCATCAACTAGACTTGCCCACCATCACTGTTTGGTACGACACTGCGTTTGAACTGATGCGCGACCTTAAAGGTATCGGCGCTAATCACGTAAGTGGTCGCTCACAAGGTTTAACAAGTCGTCGCATGTTACAGCTTGTTGAACGGGAATATCGAGAGTTTAAAAACCATCAAGGTTTCTTACCAGCAACATATCAAGTTTGTTTAGGGGTTATTCAATTATGATTGATGCATTATTCATTGCAGGTACGGATACCGAAGTGGGAAAAACTGTGGTTTCAAAAGCGATTCTTCAAGCTTTGGCCGCACAAGATTTATCGACAATTGGTTATAAGCCAGTTGCTGCAGGGTGTGAGAAATACCCTGAAGGTTTACGTAATAGCGATGCGCTGCATCTTCGAGAAGCGGCGACGCAAGATATTGCTTACGAAGACGTCAACCCATACGCGTTGTTGCTACCATCATCGCCTCACATCGCCGCGAAGCATGACGGTGTCGTGATTGATGAAGCGGTATTATCAGCGAAGCTAGAACAGCATAAGCAGAACTCTGACATCGTTTTAGTTGAAGGTGCTGGTGGTTGGCGTGTACCGGTTTCAGATGACGAATACTTGTCTAGCTGGATTAAGAAAGAGCAGCTTCCAGTTGTATTAACGGTAGGTATTAAGCTGGGTTGTTTGAGCCACGCTCTATTAACCGCAGAAGCGATTCGTGCAGATGGTCTAAATCTAGTCGGTTGGGTAGCAAACCGCATTAACCCAGGCACTGAACACTACGCAGATATTATTGCGATGCTTGAAGATAAGCTTGGTGCGCCAAAGTTAGGTGAGATCCCTTACGTACCAAAAGCGAAGTCTAAGAATATTGGTAAGTACATTAATGTACAGCCATTGCTTGAACTTTAATTCTCAAGTTATACGTGAAACAAGAAAAGGGCTGCGATTGCAGCCCTTTTGCTATTTTAAGCCTGTGTAGAGTTAAGCTTGGGATTAATACTCTTTTGTCAGTCCCATTAGTGCTTGTTGTGTCTCTGTTATATTGGTCTGCGCTGCTTGTGGCGTAAGAATACCGATCTGTTTCTTTGCTTCTTCTTCAGTAATCCCTAGGTGACAGCACAGTAAATCAATAGCCATTTGAGTGTTAGTACCTTCAACCATGATTGTTCCCTTGTTGTACATGGACAAGCCAATAAATCATCTGAAGCCACTGTAAACGGATTGTTATATCGATACCATACGACTTAGGTCTAATAGAATGCGAGTAATCCGAATGCAGCTTCGTAATCAAATGTTGCAATTTAATGCTTAACCTTGTTTTCTTAATCTAAGACTATATGTATAAGTAAGTATAAGTCTTCAAGGTTGGAATATATTGCTCTCTGCCTTGTATCTATAACAATAAGTTTACAAAAATAGCTTTGATGCGGAGATAAGTAATGAAGCGAGTAATGTTGTTCCTTGCAACCAACCTTGCGGTTGTATTGGTACTAAGTGTTGTTCTTAATATTGTATACGCAGTCACAGGTATGCAACCAGGAAGTCTCTCAGGCTTATTGGTGATGGCTGCGGTATTTGGTTTTGGCGGCTCATTCATTTCATTAATGATGTCAAAGAAAATGGCGCTGCGCTCTGTAGGCGGCATGGTCATTGAAAGTCCGCGTAATGAAACAGAACATTGGTTGATGGAGACGGTAAGCCGTCAAGCTCAACAAGTTGGTATTGGTATGCCAACAGTGGCGATCTACGACTCACCAGACATCAACGCATTCGCGACAGGTGCTAAGCGTGACGATTCATTGGTAGCGGTATCAACAGGCTTGCTACACAACATGACGCGTGATGAAGCTGAAGCGGTATTAGCGCATGAAGTTAGCCACATCGCGAACGGCGATATGGTGACCATGACGTTAATGCAGGGGGTTGTGAACACGTTCGTTATCTTCTTATCTCGTTTCATCGCCAACATTGTTGCGTCAAATGACAGCGAAGAAGAGGGTGGCAGCAATATGATGGTGTACTTCGGTGTATCTATGGTGCTGGAGTTGGTATTTGGTTTCTTAGCAAGCTTCATTACGATGTGGTACAGCCGTCATCGTGAATTCCATGCTGATGCAGGTGCAGCAAACCTAGTGGGTAAAGAGAAGATGATTGCAGCGCTAGAGCGTCTAAAGGTGAGCCACGAGCCACAACTAGAAGGTTCTATGATGGCATTTGGTATCAACGGTAAAAAGTCTCTAACAGAACTTCTAATGAGCCATCCACCACTAGATAAGCGTATTGCGTCTCTACGTAACATGTAGTCGCTAGGTATTCTGTCGTCGCTAGTCGATAAGATACCTTTGAAAGGCTTCCCTCGGGAGGCCTTTTTTGATCTTGGTGTTTAAGACAGTAAGTATCCGAGGGGTATGTGTTTGGTAATTGAGGGGTACTGGTGACTGAGGGCTACGATATTTAATGGGTGATACCTCATGAACTGATATAAGTAGGGTGATTAGAAGGGGGACTTTGTGTTTTTTTGATTGCAGCTCTTGCTCAGTACACTTTGTTTCGCTCAAAAAAAAGGCTTCCACATGGGAAGCCTTAGTCTATTCTGTAATTCGAAATTCGAATCTTACAGCTTGTCAGTTAGCTCGATTGCTTGACCGATGTAGTTCGCTGGTGTCATCTCTTTCAGGCGAACTTTCTCGTCTGCAGGGATTTCAAGACCGTTGATGAATGCACGCATGCCTTCGCCATCTACACGCTTACCACGAGTTAGCTCTTTTAGCTTCTCGTATGGCTTCTCGATACCGTAACGACGCATTACTGTTTGTACTGGTTCAGCCAGTACTTCCCAGTTCTTATCTAGTTCAGCAAGTAGCGCTTCACGATTAACTTCTAGCTTGCTAATACCTTTCAGAGTTGAAGTGTATGCAATGATTGCGTAGCCAACACCAACACCTAGGTTACGAAGAACCGTAGAGTCAGTTAGGTCACGTTGCCAGCGAGAAACTGGAAGCTTTTGTGCAAGGTGGCTAAATACTGCGTTAGCTAGACCAAGATTGCCTTCAGAGTTTTCGAAGTCAATTGGATTAACTTTATGCGGCATTGTCGAAGAACCGATTTCGCCAGCAATAGTCTTCTGCTTGAAGTGACCAAGAGCGATGTAACCCCAAACGTCACGGTCGAAGTCTAGAAGTATTGTGTTGAAACGAGCAACAGCGTCGAATAGCTCAGCGATGTAATCGTGAGGTTCGATTTGAGTTGTGTACGGGTTCCAAGTTACGCCAAGAGATTCAGTGATGAACTCTTCGCTGAACTGGTGCCATTCAACTTCAGGGTATGCAGAAAGGTGAGCGTTGTAGTTACCTACAGCACCGTTGATTTTCGCTAGGATCTCAACGCTTTCGATTTGCTTGTATTGACGTTCCATGCGGTATGCAACGTTAGCCATCTCTTTGCCCATCGTAGAAGGAGAAGCTGGCTGACCGTGTGTACGAGATAATAGAGGAATATCACGGTACTCGTTCGCAAGTGCTTTGATAGCCTCAATTACGTTGCGAATTTCCGGAAGAATCACTGTGTCACGAGCTTCTTTAAGCATAAGCGCGTGAGATGTGTTGTTGATGTCTTCAGAAGTACATGCAAAGTGAATGAATTCGTTAACTGCGTGAAGCTCAGGAACGCCAGCAACTTTCTCTTTCAAGAAGTATTCAACCGCTTTAACGTCGTGGTTTGTCGTGCGCTCAATTTCTTTGATACGCAGAGCGTCTTCTTCGCTGAAGTTAGCGGCTAGTTCATCAAGAAACTGGTTAGCTTCTGCACTGAACGCTGGTACTTCTTTGATTGCATCAGTTGCTGCAAGCTTTTGTAACCAACGAATTTCAACGATAGAGCGGTACTTTAGTAGTCCAAACTCACTAAAGATGCTGCGTAATGCAATAGTCTTACTTCCGTAACGGCCGTCTACTGGTGAAACAGCAGTCAATGCTGACAGTTCCATGGTGTTCTCCTGAATTGAGTTTTCTAAATTTTGAGAGGTTTATACCAGTAACAATCTCAATTGTCACGCACATTGCGCAATCGTTTGCGTGAGAGTTGTGTTGATATAAAAAACAAGCTCGCGACGAGGCGCGAGCTAATAAATTACATTCGAGCTAGTAGGATTTGAGCCTGCTCGATCATCTTCTTGCGACCGAAGATAAGATGGCGGCGTTTACCACCAACCTGGCGCCAAAGAACAGCGCTTCGAATTCCTGATAGAAGCAGTGCACGAACCTTATGTTGGCTCGACGTCTGTTGAAGTACAGCCGGCGTACCAGAAACCTGAATGCGCGGGCCGATTGGGCTCACTACATCTAGGTAGATGCTCGCAAGGTTGCTGATCATTTGCTCGTCAAATAGATCAAAGTGCTCCGTTTGACGTTCTGCAGTTTGAATGCGGTCACCAAGCTGAGACATAGAATCGTTGCGAGAAGATAGCTTACGCTCAAGCGCCATTAAGCTGATGATGTAACGAGTGATATCGCTACCCGCTGGAGTACTATCGATACCTTTAACTAAGCACTCTAGGCCAAGCTTTAGGTTAGCTTCTCGGCCAAACACACCCACGGTATTCGCTGGGTTGGTATTTACAATGGCACTGAGTGAAGCTTCGAAGGCATCTTTATCACAATGGCCGTCTTTCGCTACTTGTTGAACCAAAGCCACAGCTTGGCAAATTCCGGCGAAAGCAATAGTACGGTCATAAAGTGTATTAGCCACGTAGTAACTCCTAGTTGTCTTCTATCGTTTGTCGTTTGATTGATTAGATGCGCTTTTCGATGATACCACCACCAAGACATACTTCGCCTTGGTAGAATACCGCTGATTGGCCTGGGGTCACAGCAATTTGTGGCTCATCAAAGATAACCTTAATGTTCTCATCATCAATTGGGATGATTGTACAAGGAATATCGGTTTGACGGTAACGTGTTTTTACCGTGCATGTCATAACTTCAGTAATTGGTGTGCGATTTACCCAATGAAGCTGAGATGCGATCAAACCTTCTGATTTCAGAAGCGGGTGGTCTTTGCCTTGTACTGCGATCAGTACATTACGCTTAAGGTCTTTTTCACCAACAAACCATGGTTCTTCATTACCGCCACCACCTTTGGTGCCGCCGATATGTAGGCCTTTACGCTGACCTAGCGTGTGGTACATCAAGCCTTGGTGTTGACCAATCACTTGGCCTTCTGGTGTTTCTATGTTACCCGGTTGTGCTGGTAGGTATTTGCCAAGGAACTCTGTAAACTTACGTTCACCAATAAAGCAGATACCTGTTGAATCTTTCTTCTTCGCGGTGATCAAGTCTTGTTCTTCCGCAATGCGTCGCACTTCAGGCTTCTCTAATTCACCAACAGGGAATAGGCTGCGTGCTACTTGATCTGAACTAAGCGTATATAGGAAATAGCTTTGGTCTTTGTTGCTGTCTAGGCCACGTAGCATTGCTGGCTTAATGCCAGCATCTAGCTCTTCTTGAGTAGGGAAAGTACGACGAACGTAGTGACCCATCGCTATATAATCTGCGTCTAGCACTTCATCCGCAAACTCTAAGAATGCTTTGAATTTGATTTCTTTGTTACAAAGGATATCAGGGTTAGGAGTACGACCTGCTTTGTATTCTTCAAGGAAGTATTCGAATACGTTGTCCCAATATTCTGCAGCAAAGTTGATAGTGTGAAGGTGGATACCTAATTTGTCACATACCGCTTGAGCATCAGCAAGATCTTCAGCTGCCGTGCAGTACTCTTCGTTATCATCTTCTTCCCAGTTTTTCATGAAAAGGCCTTCTACCTGATAGCCTTGTTGCTGAAGAAGATACGCCGATACTGACGAATCTACACCGCCGGACATACCGACAATTACTTTCTTTTCGCTGTTTCCAGAGCTGATATCTGACATGTCTAAACACCGTTACTATTACTTGGTCGCAGATTCTAACAGAAAGAGAAACGCCGTGACAGATCCGAGACCGGAATCACAGTTTCATTTGCACAAAATAGTGCGCTGACTTTGTTAGAGAATTGCATGAGAGCGAGGTGAGTCGCTAGGATGTCAGAAGTATATGTGGCATAGTCGCTCGAAATCCAAGACCTGAGATAAAAAATGTCTGAACAAAATGAATTTATGCAAGAAGAAGAGTTGATTGAGATTATTGAAAATCAGCTTGAAGATGGCGAACCTGTAAAAGTAAAAGAGACGCTAATGCGTTTAATGATGACAGGCACTCCTCGTGAAGAGGCGATTGCGGCGATGGCATGTGCATTGGCTATTGAAGTGTTTGATGTAATGAAGAACGGTGCAGAGTTTAATCAAAAGCGTTATGCAGAGCATTTAGGAATGCTGCCTGATCTAAGCTTTATGGAAGGCGAATAAAAAAATAGTTCGGCAAACGTTTGCTATAGTTTGAAAGATTGCCGCGTTAAATATAGCGCGGTAGAATCCGCCACCTATTTCCCCTTGACTTAGACTAGCCCTATGAAATTCCCTGGACAACGTAAATCAAAGCATTACTTTCCGGTTCACGCACGTGACCCTCTAGTGAGCCAAGCTCAAAGTAGTAAAAGAATGTCACGCACTCATATTATCGGTATTGACCAAACCTTGGTGGATATTGAAGCAAAAGTGAGTTCCGAACTTATTGAGAAGTATGGTTTAAGTAAAGGGCATTCATTGGTTATCGGTGACGAAGCCGCTGAGTCTTTATATCAAGAATTAAAAGAACATTGCCTAATTACCAATGAGTACGCTGGTGGCACAATAGGTAATACATTACACAATTATTCCGTACTGGCGGATGATCGCTCAACACTGCTTGGTGTAATGAGTCAAGATATTAAGATTGGTAGCTATGGTTACCGTTATTTATGTAATACATCAAGCAGAATGGATCTGAACCACTTACAAGGGGTAGATGGCGCAATTGGTCGCTGCTTTGCATTAATTACAGAAGATGGTGAACGTACTTTCGCAATCAGCGAAGGTCAGATGAACCAATTAAATCCAGAAAGTATTCCAGAGAAAATTTTCAAAAGTGCTTCTGCTTTAGTATTAACAGCATATTTAGTTCGTTGTAAGCCAGGCGATCCTATGCCTGAAGCAACAATGAAAGCTATTGAATATGCGAAAAAATATGATGTGCCCGTTGTTTTAACGTTAGGTACAAAGTTCGTTATTCAAGATGATCCTGAATTTTGGAAAGACTTCTTAGAGCAACACGTAACGGTTGTTGCAATGAACGAAGATGAAGCGGAAGCCCTAACCGGTGAAAGTGATCCGCTTGCTGCCTCAGACAAAGCGCTAGAGTGGGTGGACTTAGTTCTCTGTACGGCTGGCCCTGTTGGCCTATTCATGGCGGGTTACACTGAAGATGCAGCAAAGCGTGAAACATCACTGCCTTTACTTCCTGGTTCAATTGCAGAATTCAACCGTTTTGAATTTAGCCGTCCTGCGCATAAAGATTTATGTGAGAACCCGACTAAGATCTATTCTCATATTGCCCCTTACATGGGTGGCCCAGAAACGATCAAAAATACCAATGGTGCTGGTGATGCGGCGTTGTCTGCTCTATTACATGATATGGCGGCAAATAAATACCATAAAGAAAATGTACCAAATTCGAGTAAGCACCAACATTCATTCTTGACGTACTCTTCTTTCTCACAAGTTTGTAAATATTCAAACCGTGCTAGTTATGAAGTGTTAGTTCAACACTCACCACGTTTATCTCGTGGTCTTCCTGAAAGAGAAGATAGTCTAGAAGAAGCTTACTGGGAAAGATAATACGCTTTACTTATCAAATCCATTTCTAGTGATGAATTTGAAATATAAAAAAAGGCTTCGAAAGAAGCCTTTTTTATTTCTGAATATATTGAAGCCGTAAATAATACTTTGGTCGACTGTAATATTAATTCAATTGCTGAGTGTGTGGTGAGTCACCCATTGAAGGTTTAGCTAGATTGCAAACTCTTCTAGAGATTTACCAGCATCTAGTTGCTCTTGGATAGCTGAAGGCGTACGGCCTTGACCTGTCCAAGTTTTCTCGTTGCCGTTTGCGTCTACGTATTTGTATTTCGCTGGGCGAGGAGCGCGTTTAGCTTTAGTTGTTTTAGATTTTGCTTCACCAGAAAGAGCTGCAATAAGATCGGCAACATCAATTCCGTCTTTTGCAATTTGTTCAGCGATAGCAGAAAGCTTAGCTTCTTGTTCTGCTTTAGCAGCACGTTCTTCAGCTTCAGATTCTTGACGCTCTTGTACAACAATAGTTAGCTTGTCTAGCGCTTCTTCAAGTTGCTCAAGAGTTAATTCACGTGAGAATGCACGAAGGCTGCGGATATTTAATAAAGTTTTTGTTAATTCAGACATGATATTTCCCATCAAGGTAAACCAAATAATCCTGCTAATAATAAACAGAGCACAGGAATAAAACAAATAGTATTTCTAGTAAAGGTTATTTAAATATAAAAGTGAGATGAATAGTTGAAAATGAAGAGATACATTCCTCTATTGAATTTCTAATAATCATTAGAGTATCTAAAAATAGATATGTGACTTGTAGAGCAGCAACCTTATGTTGATTATTTTCTAGTATTACGTTACTAACAAAACCCTATTTTTCTCGGAATGATATGTTGCATTGTTGCTTTTGATGGGTACAATTGCGGCTACCTGATGCGATGCTTCAGTTAATTTATTGTTAAACTCTGGTTTCAATGGTTAATGATGTTATCGCACGTAGAGGTGCAATTATGAAGAGTAGTTATCGTTGGGGTGATGCCAATGAACGAGAATGAAAGGTGTAATTGCCGAAGTAAATTGTATATCTAAGCAATTTGCTGGGGTTGTGCTCAATAGGTACAACACTGCCATAGTCTTAATTTTAAACTATGGAGCGCTACTGTAGGGTTGGGTGAAGTGTTCACTTCCCTTTCGCTTAGTTCAACATGAGCTTGATAAATCGTATCAAGTTTATCTGCAGTAGATCTCTAGCCAAATAAAAAACTGGTTCTTGAAGATCATGAATTTAATAGATTTCGCAACATCACCTTTATCTTTGCTTCCTCCACTTGTGGCTTTAAGTCTTGCTATTGTTACCCGTCGTGTATTGGTTTCTTTGGGGGTTGGTATCGCTATGGGGGCTATTTTACTTGCTGACTATTCAGTAGGGAACGCAGCTAGCTACGTGTTTACCAAAGCTTCAGGAGTTTTCATAGAAGATGGTGGTATTAATACATGGAACATGAGTATTATTGCATTCCTAATTATTCTTGGAATGACAACTGCACTGTTAACACTGTCTGGCGGTACTCGTGCATTCGCCGAGTGGGCTCAATCCCGTGTTAAGAGCAAACGTGGTTCAAAACTACTTGCTGCTTTCCTAGGTGTATTCATCTTTGTTGATGATTACTTCAATAGCTTAGCGGTAGGTGCTATCTCTCGCCCTGTCACAGACCGTTTCTACGTATCGCGCGCTAAGCTTGCTTATATTCTTGATTCTACTGCGGCTCCAATGTGTGTGATCATGCCAGCTTCTAGCTGGGGTGCGTACATCATTACTATTATTGGTGGCATCTTAGTAACACACGGTGTGACAGAGTATTCTGCGCTGGGTGCTTACGTTCGTCTTATTCCAATGAACTTCTATGCGGTATTTGCACTTCTTATGGTGTTTGCCGTTGCATGGTTCGGCTTAGACGTAGGTAAAATGCGTGAACATGAAATTGAAGCATCTCAAGGCCGCGGTTTTGACGGAGACAACGATCAAAAGCAAGCTCACGATCTAAACGAAGAGCTAGATATTAAAGAAAGCGATAATGGTTCTGTATCTGATCTAGTGATGCCAATCGTATCGTTAATTGTAGCGACCGTTGCCGCAATGCTGTACACAGGCGGCCAATCGCTGGCTGCTGATGGCCAAGCATTCAACCTTCTAGGTGCATTCGAAAACACTGATGTAGGTAAGTCTCTTGTTTATGGTGGTATTATTGGCCTGTTGTTTGCGTTAGCAACCGTGTTCAAGCAGAAGCTATCGATGTCTGACATTGCAAGAACGATGTGGATTGGTGCAAGCTCAATGTTTGGCGCTATCTTGATTCTTGTGTTTGCATGGACAATCGGTTCTGTAATCGGCGACATGAAAACAGGTTCGTACTTATCATCTCTAGCGACGGGCAACATCGACTACCACTGGCTACCTGTTATCCTGTTTCTTCTTGCTGGCCTGATGGCATTCTCAACAGGTACCTCTTGGGGTACGTTCGGTATCATGTTACCTATCGCGGGTGATATGTCTGCAGCATCTGATATCGCGCTAATTCTGCCGATGCTCAGTGCGGTTCTGGCTGGTTCTGTATTTGGTGACCATTGTTCTCCAATCTCAGATACAACGATTCTTTCTTCGACAGGGGCTCGTTGTAACCATATTGATCACGTTGCAACTCAGCTTCCTTACGCATTGTCTGTGGCATTCGTGTCGTGTATCGGTTTCATTACCCTAGGTATGACTGCATCGATTGCTATTGCATTTAGCTCTGCATCTCTAGCATTTGTTTCTGTATGTTTTGTATTAGCTTATTTCTCTCGTAGTAAAATGGCGAAGTGCAAAAGCTAATCTGCACTTGATTTAATAATGAAAAGGGAGACTGTCGTTTCCCTTTTTTGTGCCTGCTGAATGAATTTGAAATTTAGTGAAAAAAGTTAAAATTAATAGTTGAAAAAGGATGTCAGCTTAGTTAGTGTGGATACAAGTCAGCAAACAACCTAAGAGCCGATTAAGTATGCGTAAATTAGTAATGAACATTCATCACCATCATCACCCTATCTAGTCTTTCGGGGAGATTTACGTATACCCGGGAGCAAGAATTCTCCCGGAGGTTAAGTCAGAAAATTTAGATTTAAACCCTCGGGACGACAAAGTCTTCCGAGGGTTTTTTAGTTTTAGCGCTTTTAAATAATCAATAAATTCAAATATTTGCACAGGGATACAGCAATGCAGACACAACGCCTAAGAATCGCAATACAAAAGAAAGGTCGCTTAAGTAAAGAGTGCCAAGAGCTACTAAAAAAATGTGGTGTTAAATTTAACATCATGGGTGAGCGCTTAGTGGTTCACTCACTAAATATGCCAATCGACTTGTTGCTTGTTCGTGATGACGACATACCAGGTCTTATCATGGACGGTGTGGTTGATTTAGGCTTCATTGGTGAAAACGAACTAGAAGAAGTTCGTCTAGACCGTGTTGCTCTAAAAGAGCCATCAGAGTTTCGCACACTACGTCGTTTAGATTTCGGTGATTGCCGTCTTTCTATCGCTATCAATAAAGACGAAGAATACAACGGCCCACAAGATCTCGCGGGCAAGCGTATTGCGACCACTTACCCACACCTGCTTAAAGCCTACATGGACGATCAGGGTGTTGAATTCAGCACTTGTATGCTAACAGGCTCGGTTGAAGTTGCTCCTCGCGCAGGTTTAGCTGACGCTATCGCCGATTTAGTTTCTACTGGCGCAACGCTAGAAGCGAATGGCCTAAAAGAAGCAGAGGCTATCTTCCAATCTAAAGCAACACTGATTCAACGTGTTGGTGATTTCGACGCAGACAAAACCGCATTGATTGAAAAACTACTGACTCGTATGCAGGGTGTTCAGCAAGCGAAAGAGTCGAAGTACATCATGCTTCACGCACCAACGTCTCAACTAGAGCAAATTAAAGCGCTATTGCCTGGGGCTGAAGATCCTACTGTTCTTCCTCTATCTACAGACAAAGACAAAGTTGCCGTTCACCTAGTCAGTACTGAGAACTTGTTCTGGGAAACTATGGAACAGCTTAAAGAGTTGGGTGCAAGCTCGATTCTAGTATTACCAATCGAAAAAATGATGGGGTAGTGATGATGAGAACCGTTGTTTGGCAATCTTTAAGTGAATCACAGCAAGACTCGGTATTAGAGCGTCCAGCTATTACTGAAGGTGCAAACATCACAGCGACTGTTTCTGATGTTATTGCAAAAGTACGAAATGAAGGTGATGCCGCGCTTAGAGAGCTGACTGCAAAGTTTGATGGTGTGACTCCAGAATCGATTCGAGTTAGCTCGGGTGAGATCGAAGAGGCGTGTGCTCGTCTAACACCAGAAATGAAGCAAGCGCTAGAACAAGCTTATAGCAATATTGCGAAGTTCCACGAAGCTCAAAAGCCACAGCCTATTAAGGTTGAGACACAGCCTGGTGTTGTATGTGAGCAGGTGACGCGTGCAATTAATACTGTTGGCCTTTATATTCCAGGTGGCAGTGCACCACTTCCTTCAACGGTTCTTATGCTAGGTGTACCCGCTCAAATTGCAGGTTGCCGCAAAGTTGTACTTTGTTCGCCTCCGCCAATCGCTGATGAAATATTGTACGTTGCTAAGCTTTGTAAAATCGACGAAGTTTACAATGTCGGTGGTGGTCAAGCCGTTGCTGCAATGGCTTACGGTACTGAGAGTGTTGCTAAAGTTGATAAGATTTTCGGCCCAGGTAATGCCTACGTAACGGAAGCGAAGCGTCAAGTGAGTAATGATTTTCGTGGTGCGGCGATTGATATGCCTGCCGGTCCATCAGAAGTGTTAGTGATTGCCGATGAAACCGCTGATGCAGACTTTATTGCTGCGGATCTATTGAGCCAAGCGGAACATGGTCCTGATTCTCAGGTTGTCCTGGTAACACCATCTCCAGTGGTTGCAGACCAAGTAACGGATGCGGTGCAGAAACAACTGAAAGAGTTGTCTCGCGCTAATATCGCTCAGCAAGCCTTGGCATCTAGCTTGATTATCATCTCAGAATCAATCACTCAAGCTATCGCAATTTCGAACTTCTACGGGCCTGAGCACTTGATTGTTCAGACCAAGAACCCACGTGAATTGCTGCCATTGTTGGATAACGCGGGTTCTATCTTCCTGGGTGACTGGTCTCCGGAATCTGCAGGTGATTATGCATCTGGCACAAACCACGTACTACCGACTTACGGTTACACCAAAACGTATTCGAGCTTAGGTTTAGCGGATTTCTCTAAACGTATGACAGTACAAGAACTAACAGCCGATGGCTTGAAAGGCTTAGCACCAACAGTCGTGACGATGGCTGAAGCCGAAGGTTTGGATGCTCACAAGCGTGCTGTGACTATCCGAGTTGAAAAATTAAATAAAGAGAATTAAGGGCAGGGCATGGAAAAGTTAGCAAGAAAAACAGTTCAGGCTCTTACACCTTACTTGTCTGCAAGACGAATTGGTGGCAGCGGAGATATATGGTTGAATGCCAACGAATCTCCATTTGATAACGAGTACAACATAAACCTATCTCGTCTTAACCGCTACAGCGAATGTCAGCCAAAAGAGTTGATTGATGCTTACGCTCAATATGCAGGTGTAACGCCGGAGCAAACACTGACAACACGTGGTGCTGACGAAGGTATTGAACTTTTGATTCGAGCTTTCTGTGAGCCGAACGAAGATGCGATCCTTTACTGTCCTCCGACTTACGGCATGTACGCAGTGAGTGCGGAAACCATTGGTGTTGAACGTAAAATCGCGCCTTTGACGTCTGAATGGCAATTGGATCTTCCTGCTATTGAAGCGCAACTAGACAACGTAAAAGTCGTGTTTGTTTGCAGTCCAAATAACCCAACCGGCAATTTGGTTAATCGAAAAGACATCATAAAGCTGCTTGAAATGACGCAAGACAAAGCGATTGTTGTAATGGATGAAGCGTATATCGACTTTTGCCCGGAAGCGTCAACCGTCGATTTACTTGAACAATACCCGAACCTTGCGATTCTACGTACTCTTTCTAAAGCTTTCGCATTAGCCGGTTTACGCTGTGGCTTTACTTTAGCAAATCAAGAACTGATCGATGTTCTATTGAAAGTGATTGCGCCATACCCTGTGCCAATCCCTGTTGCTGATATTGCTGTTCAAGCACTTTCGGAACATGGGCTTGCAAGAGCGAAGTACCAAGTTTTGGATCTAAGTGCTAACCGAGCGTATTTGCAAGCGGGTTTATTGAGTATACCTCAAGTGACGGTCTTTGATGGTTGGGGTAACTACTTATTGGTTAAATTCCCGAATGGCGATGAGCTATTCAAAGCGGCTTGGGACACTGGCATTATCTTACGTAACTCGCCAATCGAAGATTGTGTTCGCATTAGTATTGGTAACCGCGAAGAGTGCGAAAAGACACTCGGATTCATTCGTAACTTTTTTCAGTAACGAACGCTTACCAGTAATCACATTGGTCAGTTGTGTTTAATCAACATGACTGGCAAATGAATCAGACATTTGGGCTAGCGGTTGATTTTAGCTAGGCCACCAGATTTAAAATTAAAAGGAAGTTCAAGTGAGTAAACAACAGAAAATACTTTTTATAGACCGTGATGGCACCTTAATTGTTGAGCCGCCAGTCGATTTTCAAGTAGACCGTTTAGACAAACTAAAATTCGAACCGCTCGTGATTCCTAGCTTGTTAGCGTTGCAAGATGCAGGCTACCGCTTAGTGATGGTCACTAACCAAGATGGTCTAGGTACCGATAGCTACCCACAAGAAGATTTCGATGCACCACACAATATGATGATGGAGTTCTTCGAATCTCAAGGCGTTAAGTTTGACGATGTTCTTATTTGCCCTCACTTTGATGAAGACAACTGTTCTTGCCGCAAGCCTAAGTTGGGTATGGTTAAAGAGTACCTACAGGGCGGTAAAGTAGACTTCCAAAAGTCAGCCGTGATTGGTGACCGAGTGACAGATCTTCAACTTGCTGAGAACATGGCAATTCGCGGTATTCAATATGGCCCGGATGCAGAAACGGAAGGCACGCTTAACTGGCCACAAATCGTTAAAGATCTAACGGTTAACGCTCGTGTTGCTGAAGTAGTTCGTACCACTAAAGAAACCGATATCAAGGTGGCAGTAAACCTTGATGAAACTGGTGGCAACAAGATCGATACGGGCATGGGCTTTTTTGATCACATGCTTGATCAAATCGCTACCCATGGCGGTTTCCAAATGAACCTAACTGTGAAGGGTGACCTACATATTGATGATCACCACACTGTGGAAGACACCGCACTTGCATTAGGCCAAGCACTTAAAGATGCGTTAGGTGAAAAGCGTGGCATTGGCCGTTTCGGTTTCAGCCTACCAATGGATGAATGTTTGGCTCAGTGTGCGTTAGACCTATCTGGTCGTCCGTACCTAAAATTTGATGCTAAGTTTAGCCGCGAGCAAGTGGGTGATCTTTCAACTGAGATGGTGGTTCACTTCTTCCGTTCTCTAACCGATACACTGGCTTGTACGTTACACCTTTCTTCTAATGGCAATAATGATCACCACATCATTGAGAGCCTATTTAAAGCGTTTGGTCGTACTCTTCGCCAAGCAATTAAAGTTGAAGGTAACGAGTTGCCAAGCAGCAAAGGCGTTCTGTAAGGCTAACGTTAGCAAGGAAAAACAATGAAAGATCAAAAAATTGTCATTATTGATACTGGTTGTGCCAACGTTTCTTCGGTGAAATTTGCCATTGAGCGTTTAGGCTATACAGTTGAAATTTCAAAAGAACCAGAAGTGGTACTTGCCGCCGACAAGCTATTCCTACCCGGAGTCGGAACTGCAAGTGAGGCAATGAAGAACCTACAAGAGCGCGACCTTGTTTCTCTTGTGAAGCAAGTGGAGAAGCCTCTACTAGGTATCTGTTTAGGTATGCAGCTGTTAGGCAAATTATCTCAAGAAAAAGGCCAAAAAGCCGACGAAATAGTTGAATGTTTAGGCTTGTGTGATGGTGAAGTTCGTTTACTTGAAACGGGCGACTTGCCATTACCACACATGGGTTGGAACACCGTCACCGCAGCACCTAATCACCCTCTATTTAAAGACATTGAAGAAGGCGAATACTTCTACTTTGTTCATAGCTTCGCAATGCCTGTGGGCGACTACACAATCGCACAATGTGATTACGGTAATCCGTTCACTGCGGCGGTTCAAAGTGGCAATTATTATGGTGTTCAGTTCCACCCAGAACGATCTTCGAAAGCTGGCTCTAAGCTGATTCAGAACTTCTTGGAATTGTAATAAGGATTAGGCAGCGGCTAACGTTGCCCTATAAGGAATGTAAATGATTATTCCCGCGTTAGATTTAATTGAAGGCCAAGTAGTTCGCTTATTCCAAGGAGACTACGGGCAAGTAACAGAATACAAAGTAGACCCAGTAGAGCAGTTTAATCTGTATCACCAAGCTGGGGCTGGTTGGCTGCACCTTGTTGACTTAACGGGCGCAAAAGACACAACGGCTCGTCAGTTAGACTTGATTGCTAAGCTACTGGCTAGTACGCCTGCGAACATCCAGATTGGTGGTGGCGTGCGTAACGAACAAGATGTCGTTGATCTGCTAGAAGCCGGCGCACAGCGCGTTGTGGTTGGTTCTACAGCAGTTAAGCAACCAGAGTTGGTGAAAGGTTGGATGGAGAAGTACGGCGCGGAAAAAATCGTGCTTGCTCTGGACATCAACATTGACGAAAGCGGCACACGCAAAGTGGCGATTTCAGGTTGGCAAGAAGATTCAGGCGTGACCATTGAAGCGCTAATTGAAGACTACCTCACGGTTGGTCTTAAACACGTTCTGTGTACCGACATTTCACGTGATGGCACGCTAGAAGGATCAAACGTAGAGCTTTACGTTGACCTTTGTAAGCAGTATCCACAAGTGCAATTCCAATCATCGGGCGGTATTGGCAGCCTAGCTGATATCGAAGCGCTTAAAGGCAGCGGCGTTGCGGGTGTGATTGTTGGTCGTGCGCTACTTGATGGCAAGTTTACCGCAGAGGAGGCATTTGCATGTTGGCAAAGCGAATAATCCCTTGTTTGGATGTCCGTGACGGACAAGTGGTGAAGGGCGTTCAGTTCCGTAACCACGAAATCATTGGCGACATCGTTCCGTTAGCACAGCGCTATGCGGAAGAGGGCGCTGATGAACTGGTATTTTATGACATCACCGCATCAAGTGACGGTCGCGTGGTTGATAAGAGCTGGGTAAAACGCGTAGCTGAAGTGATCGATATTCCTTTCTGTGTGGCTGGTGGTATTAAATCAGCGGAAGATGCAGCGCGCATTCTTGAGTTTGGTGCTGATAAAGTATCGATCAACTCTCCTGCACTAGCTAACCCTCAGTTGATCACTGACCTTGCTGATAAGTTCGGCGTGCAGTGCATCGTTGTTGGTATCGACTCATACTTCGACAAAGAGACCGGTAAATATCAGGTTTACCAATTTACTGGCGATGAAGCGCGTACTAAAGCAACCAAGTGGGAAACCAAAGATTGGGTGAAGGAAGTACAAAAGCGTGGCGCAGGTGAGATTGTGTTAAACATGATGAACCAAGATGGTGTTCGTAATGGCTACGATATTGATCAGTTAAACATGGTACGCGAAGTGTGTAATGTACCTTTGATTGCGTCTGGTGGTGCGGGTGCGATGGAACACTTTGCTGAAGCCTACAAGAAGACAAACGTGGATGGGGCGCTAGCGGCTTCGGTATTCCACAAACAAGTCATCAATATTGGTGAACTTAAACAATACTTAAAACAACAAGATGTAGAGGTGCGACTATGAGTTTTGAAACCGCAAGCTTATCAAAAACAACAGTAGGCGCATTGTCAGAGCGTATTAACTGGGAAAAAGTCGATGGCTTAGTGCCAGCCATTGTTCAAGATTACCAATCTAGCCAAGTGTTAATGATGGGATACATGAACCCAGCAGCACTGGAGAAAACCGGTGAAACGGGACACGTTACTTTCTTCTCTCGTACTAAAGAGCGTTTGTGGACCAAAGGCGAAACGTCTGGCAACGTGTTAAAGCTGCAAAATATTGCCTTGGACTGTGACAATGACACCTTGCTGGTCAAGGTTAATCCCATTGGCCCAACGTGTCATACTGGTACAACAACATGTTGGGATGTAGATAAACAAGAAGAATCTCAGATGGTGTGGCTTCATCAGCTTGAGCAGCTACTGGCTGCCCGCAAGGACGCAGACCCTGAGTCTTCTTATACTGCCAGTCTATATGCCCGTGGCACCAAGCGTATTTCGCAAAAAGTGGGTGAAGAAGGCGTTGAAGTCGCGCTTGCGGCGACGTCGGGCGATAAGGCGGAATTAGTGTGTGAATCAGCAGATTTGATTTACCACCTGCTTGTATTGCTACAAGACCAAGGTCTATCTATGGATGACGTTATCAACAAGCTGAAAGAGCGCCATAAGTAAGCTCTCTTTAGAGTCATAGAACTGCCTAGAAGGCAGACAAAAGCCCCGTAGACAGCCATGTTTACGGGGCTTTTTAGCTGGCCTTTCCGAGGAGCCTTAGTGACTTAAAGGATCTCATTCAGTGCTTTGTTACCTTAAACGTTGGTCTTACCCGCAGCACTTTTTATACTTTTTTCCACTGCCACAGATACAAGGGTCATTGCGACCGATCTTAAAGCTCTCCACCGTTTGATTTAAGCGAGGATCTACCTCCGGCTGCGTGGTTTCTTCCTGTTCGGGGAAGGTGCCATCAATGTAGTACCAAAGACCGCCTTCACGAACGAAACGTGATCGCTCTTGCATACAAAATTGTGAATCGCCGTCGTTGAAGTAAGCTTTAAACTCAACGAAACCTTCGTTCTCGTGTGAACCTGCAGCAGTATTGATGACTTCTAAGCCCGCCCAACCACTGTTGATAGATTCGGCAATGCCTTCTCTTTGTGCTTCTGCATTACAGCTAGGGTGGTAGGTAGCAACGACATAATCAACCAAACCCAACACGTGCGCTGAATAACGAGAGCGCATTAGTTGCTCGGGTGTTTCAATATTTTTGTGGTCAAGGTGTGCCGATTCACAGCACTGTTGGTAAGTGTTTTGGCTACCGCATGGGCATAAAGACATAGTCTGGTCCTGTAAAAATGGCCTCTAGTAAGAGGCCATAAATGAATGCGTTGAAGTTTAACAAGAAATGACTACTCACCAAAGTTTAGTTTCTATCGAAGCAGTTGTGAGGCGACTATTTTAATGGAGGTGATAACAGTTCTTGAGCCCAAGTTGTGGCTTCATCATAAGCTTGGCCGAGTTGAGTTTCACTTAAGTTAAGCAGTTTCCGAATACGCGTTGCTTCGTCCCACTCAGCCTGCTCATAAGCGATGACCATTGCCATGATCGCTCCTAACACGCCTTTTCTTTGTATCAAAGCCTGCTTGATCTCTTCATCAATGGGGACTGAGTCCAAAACGTGCTTCAACGGTTGGTCAAATAGTGAATCGAGTAGGGAGAACATACCAGTCAAAAAGGCTTGTCCGGGTTCGACTTTTACATTCATCTTTTCTACCAATAGTTCACACTGACGAGCACGCAGTACTGCTAAACCATAAAGTGAGTCTGGTTTATCTTCTTTCGCTGATGCAATCGCCACAAGTGAGACAAACTTCCGCAGCTTTTGTTCTCCAAGAAAAATAAGCGCTTGTCGGAATGAACGAATCATCGTTGCTGAACCGCCGGCGGAGTTCACGTAGGTGAGTAGCTTATAAGAAAGTGTCACATCCAAGGTTATCAAGCGTTCTACTTCACTAAAATCAATGGGGTCATGAGCTATTTCTTTTAACAACTGAACGATAGTTAAAAAGGCAGGATTTAGAGCTCGAGTTTGAATCATTTCTGGTTTACTAAAGAAATAACCTTGAAAATAGGTAAAGCCTGCTTGATTCGCCTCTTGATACTCATCGTAAGTCTCGACTTTTTCAGCAAGAAACTTGATATTCAACCCTTTTAGCGAGGTCATGAACATCGAAGCTTTCTCAATTGAGATCTGGCGGATATCAAATTTGATAATCGATATGTAGGGTAAGAAACGCTTCCAAGCTTTGCTTGGCACAAAATCATCTAATGCGATGGTGTAGCCCGCATCATAGATAGTCTTGATTGCTTCAAGTAATTCGTCTGTTGGTTCGCAGTCTTCAAGCACCTCTACAACGAGGCTTTCTTTGGGGAACAAAGTAGGAACTAAGTTAATCAAGCTTGCATAAGGAAAGTTAACGAACCCAAGCCTATCACCCAGTGTATTGTAGTGAGTTGACAAGAAGTGATCTGAAAGTAAACGACTAGTAGCGAGCTCCGGTTCTACTTCAGGGAAAGTGTTCTTAGGACCATCCCTGAATAGCAACTCGTAACCTATGGTTTTTTTGTCTGTGTCGAGTATTGGTTGACGTGCTACATATGAATATTTCAACTTGGTACTGTGTTCGGTTTATTTCTGATAGAGAAATGATAGCTAATTCGGTAGAAATTACCATCTACAATCTTAGAAAGTCTGATCGATAATTATAATCAAAGTAAAAGTTTAAGAGTAATGTTGAAAGCTATTGCCAAACTCTCGATTCTGTAGTTCAAAACCTTTTGGAGTGAAGACTAAAACTGAGCCTTGTGTGTACCAATCACCAAGTACTATACGTGTTTTAGTGCAGCTATTGGCATTAAAGGTGTGGATGTCGGGGCGGTGAGTATGTCCGTGTATCATTAAATTTACGTGGTTTTGCTCCATCACACTTTCAACTTCTTGTTGCGTCACATCCATGATGTCTAAAGATTTAGTCTGTTTGTCATCTTTGATATCAGATTGAACTTTAGAGACGATCTTCTTTTTAATAAAAAACGGAATTTTATTGAAGATCCATTGTAACCAAGGTTGATGAACTTTTTCTCTAAAGGCGAGATACTTTACATCTTCGGTACATAAGGTATCACCATGCAACACAACTGCTTTTTGTCCGTAGATATCGATCGTCGATACTTCGTTTAGAAGTTGCACGCCTGTTTGTTTGGCAAATTTTTTGCCGACGAGGAAATCACGGTTACCTTGAGTGAAGTAGCAAGGTACCCCCGTTTTTACTAGGTCAATAAACGCTTGGCGTATGGAAATCGCGAACTCACTTTTGTCGTCGTCACCAATCCAGAACTCGAAAAGGTCACCTAAGACGTAGAGAGCATCTGCTTCTATCGCTTCGTTCTTCATAAATGTTAGGAAGCAGTCGGTAATGTCTTGTCTTGACGGAGTAAGGTGCAGATCTGAAATAAAATATGTTTTCATAGGTCCAAAAAAGGGAGCAATTCGCTCCCTATATCCTGATTTTATCGGCTCATCAATTATTAATATTAGGGCGTGTTGAGCTTTCTCGGTCATATTTCATTGGAGATCAACACGCTCTAACTGAAAGCGATGAATTAAGCTTCGATTGTAGTACCAGTGATGATCACTTCTTCTAGAGGTACATCTTGGTGCATGCCCATAGAGCCAGTGCTCACACCTTTAATCTTGTTTACGATGTCCATGCCTTCAACAACTTCAGCAAATACACAGTAGCCCCAGCCGTCTAAGCTTTCGCTACGGAAGTTAAGGAAAGAGTTGTCGTTCACGTTGATAAAGAACTGAGAGCTCGCTGAATGCGGTTCCATAGTACGAGCCATTGCAAGTGTACCTACTTTGTTAGTTAGGCCATTGTTTGCTTCGTTCTTGATTGTTGCGCGAGTCGCTTTTTCTTTAAGGCCAGAAGTCATACCGCCGCCTTGAATCATGAAACCATCGATAACACGGTGGAATAGTGTGTTGTCGTAGAAACCGTCACGGCAATACTGTAGGAAGTTTGCGCTTGTTTCTGGTGCTTTTTCTTCGTTAAGTTGAACTTTGATGTCACCAAAATTTGTGTGAAGGATGATCATGATTGTTACCTTACTGTCTTTTTAATATGAAGTTCGAATTCTAGCGCATGTTGGCTGACTTTCAAATCACCAAATTATTCACTTAACGGGGTTGTTTAAGCTAATTACTGCTTTGGGGGATTACCTAATAACGCATGAATTGATATACTTACTGTCTTATTTTGATTAATACACAAATATAGATAGAGATCATGCTGAAAATTTATAACACACTCACAAGACAGAAAGAGGAATTCAAACCAATTACAGCTGGTAAAGTCGGCATGTATGTCTGTGGGGTAACCATCTACGATCTCTGTCACATTGGTCATGGCCGTACGTTCGTCTCTTTTGACGTCGTAACTCGTTACCTGCGTTACCTTGGTTACGATTTGAACTTTGTTCGTAACATCACAGATATCGATGACAAAATCATCAAGCGTGCTAACGAGAACGGTGAGTCTTGTGATTCTCTTACTGAGCGTCTGATCAATGAAATGTATGCCGATTTTGATGCTTTGAACATGAAACGCCCAGATGTTGAGCCTCGTGCCACAGAATTTATCACTGAAATTGTCGAGCTAGTAGAAAAACTAATTCAACGTGGTTTTGCTTATGTAGCAAGCAACGGTGATGTGATGTTTGAAGTGAAGAAGTTTGACGAGTACGGCAAATTGTCTAAGCAAGATCTTGAGCAGCTTCAAGCCGGCGCTCGTGTAGACGTTGATTCTGCAAAACGTAGCCCATTAGACTTTGTGCTTTGGAAAATGTCTAAGCCAGGTGAACCTACATGGGAATCTCCATGGGGGCCTGGTCGTCCAGGTTGGCACATTGAATGTTCAGCAATGAACTCTTCTATACTTGGTAATCATTTTGATATCCACGGCGGTGGTTCAGATTTACAATTTCCTCACCACGAAAATGAAATCGCGCAATCTTGCTGTGCGCATGGCACTCAGTATGTAAATACTTGGATGCACAGTGGTATGGTGATGGTAGACAAAGAAAAGATGTCTAAGTCGTTAGGTAACTTCTTCACTATTCGTGATGTATTGGCACATTACGATGCTGAAACGGTTCGTTACTTCTTAATGTCTGGTCACTACCGTAGCCAACTCAATTACAGTGAAGATAATCTGAACCAAGCACGAGCTTCACTAGAGCGTTTATATACGTCACTTCGTGGCTTAGATTTAACGGCAGCTCCTGCTGGTGGTGAAGAGTATGTAACTCGATTCTCGACAGCGATGAACGATGATTTCAACACTCCTGAAGCGTATTCAGTATTGTTCGAAATGGCTCGCGACATTAACCGTATTAAGACTGAAAGTATCGAGAAAGCCAGCGCTCTTGGTGCGTTGATGCGTGAATTAGCGGACATCATTGGTATTCTTCACCAAGACCCAGAAGCTTTCCTAAAAGGTAATGCAGTGGATAATGATGAGGAAGTCGCTGAAATCGAAGCATTAATCAAACTGCGTAATGATTCCCGTGCTTCTAAGGATTGGGCGAACGCCGACCTTGCACGTGATAAATTGAACGAGTTGGGTATTGTTCTGGAAGATGGTCCAGAAGGGACGACATGGCGTCGTAAGTAAATTCTATCTAGAGAGGGCTGATTGTCAGCCCTTTTTTTTAAGCAAAAACTCTTTTATTTCTCCTTTATCTAACAGGAATATTTCTGTGGCTCAGATGTATTTTTATTACTCGGCAATGAATGCGGGTAAATCAACAACGCTTCTTCAATCTTCATTCAACTATCAAGAGCGCGGTATGACGCCAGTGATCTTTACTGCAGCGTTAGATGACCGCTATGGCATTGGTAAAGTGAGCTCGCGAATTGGTCTGCAATCTGAAGCTCAACTTTTTATGAATGACACGAATTTGTTTAATGCGGTTCAAGAGCTAAACGAAATAGAAAAACGCCACTGTGTATTGATCGATGAGTGTCAGTTTTTATCGAAAGAGCAGGTGTACCAATTAACTGAAGTGGTCGATAAACTGCATATCCCAGTGCTTTGCTACGGTTTACGTACTGACTTTCTGGGGGAGTTATTTGAAGGTAGTCGTTACTTATTATCTTGGGCCGATAAACTTGTAGAACTAAAAACGATTTGCCACTGTGGCCGTAAAGCGAACATGGTGATTCGTACTGATGAACACGGGGTGGCTATTGCTGAAGGTGACCAAGTTTCCATTGGTGGTAATGACCAATATGTTTCTGCTTGCCGTCAGCATTATAAAGAAGCGTTAGGAAAATAGCGGCTCTTTAATCGGTGTGATTAAAACTAAAAACGGTGGCCAAGAGCCACCGTTTTACTTATTGAATTACTAATTCTGCTTTATATCAATCGTCGTAAATAACTGGTCACTTTAGCTTGCTAAACACTCGAAAATGTCAGCTTTGCTCCTGCGCTATTTATGATCACTTACTGTGATTGGTATTATTCGAAGCCCAATTTCTTCAATGCTTGATAGGCGTGGTCAACATCGTTGGGAATAGGCATCTCAATCTGAAATCCCTGGATTGGGTATAATTTTATTCTCTCAAAATCGGCAATTAACGCGCCTAACACCATATCTAATGACAGTTCTTCATTATAATAATCGTCCCAATTTCTCCATTGTGAAGTCACAGTGAGTTCCGAAGCTTCGTCAGGCCATTGTTTACTGAAAGTAGCGTAAGTACGTTTCTCCATAAAGGGTTTCTGTACCAAGGTAAGTCGCTTTGGTGATAGCCCGCGTTGTTTGAGCAACTCGTAAGTAAAGCGTACATTTTCACCCGTATTGGTTGCGTACTTTTCAATAATAATATCTGAGTCGGGTACGCCACAATCTCTTGCGATATCCGCAAATGTTTCTGCTTCTGAGAGATCAAAAACCTCTTCGGTAAAGCGTCCCACACCACCAGAAAAAACGATATAAGGTGCTATTTTTTTGTGATAAAGCTCAGATGCGTATTCAGCCACACGAGTATCATTACTGCACAAAACAAAAATACAGTCAGAAGGCTTTACCTTGTGACCCATAGACATAAAATTCCAAAGGGTGTCGATCGCGCGGTGTAGTTTAATGCTGGGATCTTTCTTCGCTGTAGATAGTTCAGTCATGAAGTGCGTCCAATGTGGATTCGAATTTAAACGAATAACCTAAGTCGAGAACCTTTTTCGATGAGATCAGCTTGTCGGGTGTATCGACAACTGGTGGTAGAGGCTCGCTGCTGTTGGCGCTTTTCAGTGCCGCGGCATAAAACTCCGCCTTACTTACAGTATTTGGGGTGGTCACATTAACTACTTCATTGTGTAGGTGGTTAATGGCGAAGTCGATAGCACCGATAGCATCGTCAAGGTGAAGCATATTGGCTGGGGCTTGGGTACTGACCTGTTTCAGTTTACTTGCAAACCTTGATGGATGACGACTAGGCCCAATCAACCCACTAAAACGTAAAATGGTGTAGTCGATCCTGGAATCTATCACCAATTGTTCCGCTTGCAGCATAACTCGTGCGTTATCGGAAAACGAATACGTTTGTTCGTCGTCTGAAATGGCAAGGGTGAGTGAGGCATCTTCCTCTTTTAATACCCCAGGTTTGGTTGGGTACACCGTTGTTGAGCTAACCATAATGAGCTTCTTAACGTTTGCTTTCTGACAAGCTTTGGTTAGCTGTTTCCAGTAATCGGCATACTGTTGGCCTGCACCTTTTCTAAAGCCAGGAGGGAAGCTACCAATCACAATCTCGGCATTATTTTCGAGTAACAGCGAATAAAGTTGACCGACAGTTTGCTCTGCCTGTGATGAGTCAAACCTAAATACTTCACATGGAATACGCTCACGGCCAATCGCGTCAGCTCCTACTTGGGTCGTTTTCGTAACCACCACTCGGTTACCATGTTTCTCTAGATGCTCAGATAAAGGTGCACCTACCCATCCCGCACCGACTATAAATATAGAGGCCATGTGTTCCTCACAACTGTAAGTTATGGATTTACAATGATATCAACCGTAGTAACTAACGGGTCACCAGGCTATTTTGTACGCTATTGTTGCTTAGTCAATTACTGTGATTGGTATAAGCCTAACAAACCTTTGCCCAAAAATGAAAAAACTCCACGGCCGAGGCAAGTGGAGTTTTTATTGGAACAATGGAGCTTTAGTTTAGTACGCGAATGAGCTTGTCTGCGCGCTCAGCCATCTCAATACCTTCATCAGTTAGGTAACCGCCGTCTGGTTGAGTACAAAGATTCTTTTCGAATAGACGCTTAACGGCGTCTTGAGTTTCTTGAGCAGCCTCTTGATGAACTTTAATCCCAGTAGCGGCGCTACTTACATCAAATTGAAGAAGGAGGTTTAAATCAGCAATATGTTCAGCGTTGTACTTCATAATTAACCTATATTGATAACGTTCTCTATCTTCACCTTAGTGCGCATTCTCAGCTCAATCAATAGTAAATAAAAAGAATTGATAAGTGACACGAAATTGGACAATTAATCGACGATTGGTGGGTTTATTTTGGTGATGTTGGGTTATTTTTGCTCGGTTGAGTCATCGGTGATGTTTATTGCTAAGTGGTTGTAATATATTGAGGCTAGAAATATATTGCATTGAGCGAATATTGTATAAAAAAGGATATGCATCAGTGAGAGCGAATAAAGTAGCATTAGTTGTTAGTATGCTATTTGCTATCGCAGGGTGTCAGAGTACACCTTCAGAGCAGACAGAAGCGAATCAAACCACAAATAACAATAATGGGTCAACAGTCGAGATCCGTTCTTTTCATTCTGTCGAAAGCGTTTACTCCGAGTGGGAAGCGAAGCTTGAAGACTATGCACAGTTGTCTCTCTATGCTCCAGAGAATTACAATGAACTGTTAGACGCATGGGATGATGCTGAAAGCATTTATGCGGACCTAATGAAAGACAAGTCTCGGCTCACTAAGAGTTATTCGATTTTTTCGAGTTTAACGTATGCCGAAGCTTTTGATGAAAAAATTGCTTTGATCAAATCAAACTATGACTCGATTTTAGTATTAAAGACAAAAGCTGATCGAGTACTTGCCGATTCGATAGCGCAAATGGAGTACCTTAAGTTTCTTGGTGCAGATACCATGTTTACATCGCGCTATAAGAAGTTGTATTCAGAATACAGCGAATTATTTGAATACGTACTCGTTGATGAACTTGAAGACGCTCAAGAAGCGCAGGTGGAATTTCTCAATAATGCTCGCTTATTAGAAATAAAAGTAGCGCATAAGAAATACATCGAACCTTTGAAGGACGAATTAGAGTTCTTAGAGGATGAAGACTTTGATGACGTTGTTCCACTAACGTTTGCTAAAGCGACTTCTCGAATCGTGTTGGCCGAAAATCAAGTGAAAGCAAGCCCACGTGAAAAGTCTATTATTGAAGACGCGGTTCACGCTGCGGAGTTTGAGTTGAACCACGTGCGCAGTGTCGCTCATGAAGTAAAAATGCTTGCGAGCGTGAAAGGGGATAAGTTCGAACAATCCGTTTTGAATGCTGAGAATCAGCTGTTAAGCATTTCACAAGTCGTGAATGATGAAGATTACCGCGATGTTGGGTTGCGTCAACAATCTCAGAAGATTGTAGAGAGCGTTAAAGCACTAAAGAGCTTAGACATGACCTCGTTGTTAAAATCTGAGATCGAAGCTTTGACCGAGCAGTTAGCTAAGTTAGAAAGTCAGAATCAGCAGCAGGTACAACAACTGTCTGAGGCGACCAAACATAATGAGCTGTTAGATGAGCAGATTACCAAAAGTGATGATCATATAAAAAGCTTGGAAGAGTTGGTGGACAGTTTGAAAAGCTTAGGTGGTAAAATGGCCAATGAAAGCGATGCTGACGTAGTACCTTCTAATGTTGAATCTAACCTTAAAGATGCGGCTTTAGAGCAATCATCAGAAGAAGAGGTTGAACCTTCGGTTTAGCATAACTAATTTTGTGTATTTGTTGTGATTGAGTTGAAAGCGCCTAATGGCGCTTTTTTATTTGTGGAAAACTTACTTCTTTATCTCTCTAATGATCATTTAAAGACTCAACAGCGCTAATCAAGATGCGGACATATGTCTTTGAAATCAAGCAAGGTTCAATAACAATGATCTTTCCAGTGGTTAAAATGGACAAAAAAGGATCGTGGTGTTTTTGGTTATCCACAATTTCTGTGGATAACCTGTATCAAATTCAGTGAGTAACCAGTTTCTTGATTAGGGGAAGGTCATTGCTCTGGCTTTACCTGAGCAAGGACTTGACCTTCTTTTGTTAAAGTAGTCTTCAATGAAAGGTGAAGAGCCAGTGCCAGAGAGCAGCTCATCATCACGAAAATCGCCAGCATGATCATCAGTTGATATTTAATCGCGATCATTGGCGAAGCGCCACCCAAAATCTGGCCTGTCATCATTCCAGGTAGTGTTACTAAGCCTGTGGTCGCCATAGAGGCCATGATTGGAGACATCGCTTTCTGTATCGCATTGCGCACAAAAGGTGCAGCAGCATAGGTTGGAGACGCGCCTAATGCGATTGCCGCTTCATATTCTGATTTCTGCGTTTCAAAAGCACCAAACAAATTCTGCAATGCCACTATATTACTACTTAAACTATTACCCAGTAACATACCTGCAATGGGGATAAGATATTGCGCGTTGAAAACAGGTGTCGGCTGAATGATGAAAAAGCAAATAAACAAGACAATAGGAACACAAGTGACCGTAAGGCTCACAATGACCGGTGCTAAAAGTAGGTTCTTAGGTAGCTTCGACTTTTCAACAATCGAGATCGCTCCCACTATGATCATAACGAGTAACCACAACAAATTGATCCACAAGCTGTTTAAAGTGAACAAATACTCTAAGTAGAGACCGACAAGAAATAGCTGCACAACCATCCGAGTAATAATAATAGTAGCTTCTTTGCCTAGACCGAGTCTCAGCTTTTGATTGATGGCAACGGGTAGTATGAGAAGTAAACTGAATAGCAACAACTGCCACCAAGATATATCAATAACGTCTTGCATAATACTTCCTTTTAAGTAGATCTCCATCATATCTGAAAGTGCCAAATGATGCATTTCAGCTTCAAATCTATCGATTAAAATCGCTCAATTATTTAACAACCAGAGTACAAAATATGGGTCGTTTTAGGATTTTTTAGCTACCACTTAGTAGGTAATTTGTTAACGGTTCATATAATTTGGTTTCTTAATTGTTGGTATTTAACAAATCTAACACATGCTTAATTTTTCATATTTGTTAATACTTTTTAATAACTTTGATTAACTAAAAACAAGTTTGGATGAGCTCAAAAAAGTATTGATTAGTAAGGCTAATAAGGAGGTATTTGATTGAACCCTACTTTATGTATGGTTTAAGATTTGTTGTTAGATACGTAATAACTTTAGCTTCTTAGAATGGGCTACTCGAAATTACTAGATACAAAATAGGCAGAATGTATGAGTGATGTTAATAAAATTAAAACTGGCGAAAAACGCTCGTTGGAGTGGAAGTCTTTCCTCTTCATCGCGGTGGTTCTCTTTCCAATATTAAGTGTGGCTTTTGTAGGCGGTTATGGCTTCTTAGTTTGGGCATTGCAAGTGTTTGTATTCGGACCTCCTGGTGCTCATGGCGGCATGTAATGCCCTCTAGTAACAACATTTTTGAAATCAATATTTAAGAGAGCTAAACATGAAATCATTTTTAGTGAAATTATGGCGCACAATGACTCGCCCAGCAGTACACATCAGTCTTGGTGTGCTAACCATGGGTGGCTTTATCGCCGGTGTTATTTTTTGGGGTGGTTTTAATACTGCGTTAGAAGCAACCAACACAGAAGAATTCTGTGTAAGCTGTCACACCATGCGCGACAATGTGTACGTAGAACTGCAAGAAACAGTTCACTGGAAAAACACATCTGGTGTACGTGCCACGTGTCCTGATTGTCACGTTCCACATGAATGGACAGCAAAAATTGCTCGTAAGATGCAAGCATCTAAAGAAGTATTCGCTCAGGTATTTGGTGACTTAGATACCCCTGAAAAATTTGAAGCTCGCCGTATCGAACTGGCTAAACACGAATGGGATCGTTTCTCTTCGAACAAATCTCTAGAATGTAAGAACTGCCATAACTACGATTCGATGGACTTCGATAACATGCGCCCAACAGCGCGCATCCAAATGAAGAACGCCGCTGAGCGTGATCAAAGCTGTGTTGATTGTCACAAAGGTATTGCACACAACCTTCCATTAGATATGGAATCGGCAAGTGGTATCGTTGGTGAGCTTGAGCAAGTTGCGGGTAGCACGTCTTATTCTGAAGGTAATGAGGTTATCTCAATCCGTCACCTTCCAATGTACACGGATGAAACGGCTGAAGTTGAAGCGGGCCTGCTCAGCCCAGCTAGTAAAGTAGCCGTGATCGATGAAAAAGGCGACATGATCAAGATTCAAATCGACGGTTGGCGTAAAGCCAAGGGTTTCGGGCGTGTCATCCAAGAAGACTTCGGTATGAACATCTCAACCGCGATCTTGACGAAAGATGTCTCACAAAGTGACGTAATCACTGTTGGTGAGAAGAAAGAAGATGAGCTTACTGGTCTGCCGTGGGAGGAAGTTAACCTAGCACTTTGGATGAAGAAAGAGTCTATGGTTGATGATTTCGGGCCAATCTGGAACGCTGCTGGTCAAGCGTATCAAACCAACTGCTCAACTTGTCACTCACAACCTGATGAAGCTCACTTTAGTGCTAACAGTTGGGTAGGCATGCTAGATGGTATGATCGCATTCGTTAACTTCGATACAGATACAGAAGCACTTGTTCTTAAGTATCTACAGAAGCACTCATCAGATTTTTCTGAAGGCCATCACTAATAAGACGTCAATTGGAGTAACACAATGGCAATTACAAGAAGAAGTTTTCTGAAAGGTGTCGCTACTACAAGTGCGGCATCCGTTATTGGCCCAAGCTTATTGGCGTCAGCGTCGGCTTCAGCAGCAGAAACTGATGGTACGTGGAAAGTCTCTGGTTCTCACTGGGGGGCATTCCGAGCTCGTGTTTATGCGGGTAAAGTACAAGAAATTAAGCCTCTCGAAATCGATCAACATCCAACGGAGATGTTGAAAGGTATCAAAGGCATTATCTACAGCCCATCTCGTGTGCGTTACCCAATGGTTCGCCTAGATTGGTTGAAGAAGCACAAATACAGCGCAGACACGCGTGGTAACAACCGCTTCATTCGTGTGACTTGGGACGAGGCACTGGACCTTGTTTACCGTGAACTAGAACGCGTACAGAAAGATTACGGTCCATGGGCGCTTCACACAGGTCAAACTGGCTGGAGACAAACAGGCCAGTTCCACAGCTGTACTAACCACATGCAACGTGCAATGGCACTTCACGGTTACTCTGTGAAGAAAATCGGTGACTACTCAACAGGTGCTGGTCAAACGATCATGCCTTACGTGCTAGGTTCGACTGAAGTTTACGCACAAGGGACATCTTGGGAGCTCATCCTAGAAAACAGTGACAACATTGTTCTTTGGGGTAACGATCCAGTGAAAAACCTGCAAGTAGGTTGGACATGTGAGACTCACGAGTCGTTCGCATACCTAGAACAGCTGAAAGAAAAAGTTACTAAGAAAGAGATCAACGTTGTTTCTGTTGACCCTGTTAAAAACAAAACAGGTCGTTATCTAGAAAACGAGCAAATGTACATCAACCCACAAACTGATGTGGCGTTCATGCTTGGTGTTGCTCACGTTCTTTACAACGAAGGCCTGTACGACAAGAAGTTCATCGAAACTTACTGTCTAGGTTTTGAAGACTTTATCAAGTACGTTCAAGGTGAAACGAAAGATAAAGTTGAGAAGACACCAGAATGGGCTTCCGCTATCTGTGGCGCAAGCGCGGACTCAATTCGTGATTTCGCTAAGATGCTGGTTAACGGTCGTACACAGATTCTTGTTGGTTGGAGTATCCAACGTCAAGAACACGGTGAGCAGCCTTACTGGATGTGTGCCGTTATTGCAGCAATGGTTGGCCAAATTGGTCTTCCAGGGGGTGGTATCTCTTACGGTCACCACTATTCTGGTATCGGTGTATCTTCAACTGGCTTCGCTGCTCCGGGTTCATTCCCATTGAACATCGACCAAGGTCAATCGCCTAAGCATACCAATACAGATTACAACGGTTACAGCCGCGTAATTCCGGTTGCTCGCTGGGTAGATAGCTTGTTAGAGCCTGGTAAGAAGATCAAAGCGAACGGTTCTACGGTGACGCTACCAGATATTAAGATGATGGTATTCAGTGGTAACAACCCGTGGCACCACCACCAAGATCGCAACAAGATGCGTAAAGCATTCAAGAGCCTACAAACTGTAGTGGCTGTTGATTTCGCTTGGACTGCAACTTGTCGTCACTCTGACATCGTGCTTCCAGCATGTACTCAGTGGGAGCGTAACGATATTGATGGTTACGGCGCATACTCTGGTCGTGGTTTGATCGCGATGCACAAGCTAGTGGATCCTCTGTTCCAGTCTAAGACTGACTTCGAGATCATGTCTAGCCTGACTAAGCGTTGGGGTCGTTACGACGATTATACGCGTGGTATGGACGAAATGCAGTGGGTTAAATCACTGTACGACGAATGTCGCGCTTCAAATGAAGGCAGCTTCGAAATGCCTGAGTTTGCTGAGTTCTGGGAGAAAGGTTTCCTAGACTTCGGTAAAGGGAAGCCATGGACTCGTCACGCTTCATTCCGTGAAGATCCAGAGATCAACGCACTAGGTACACCTTCTGGTTTCATCGAAATCACAAGCCGTACTGTTGGCAACATGGGTTACGAGCACTGTCAAGAACACCCAATGTGGTTCGAGAAATCTGAACGTTCACACGGTGGTCCAGGCTCTGACAAACACCCGTACTGGCTACAATCTTGTCACCCAGACAAGCGTCTTCACTCTCAGATGTGTGAGTCTGAAGAGTGGCGTGCGACTTACGCGGTACAAGGCCGTGAGCCAATCTACATCAACCCAGTAGATGCTAAGAAGAAAGGTATCAAAGATGGCGATGTAGTACGTGTGTTCAACGACCGTGGTCAACTGCTAGCGGGTGCTGTTCTAATGGATAGCTATGCTCCTGGTGTTGTTCGTATCGAAGAAGGTGCTTGGTACGGTCCGATCAACGAGAAAGTGGGCGCGCTAGATACATACGGCGATCCAAACACACTAACTCAAGATATTGGTACGTCTGAACTTGCTCAAGCAACGTCAGCAAACACGTGCTTGGTTAACTTCGAGAAGTTCCAAGGCAAACTGCCTCCAGTAACTTCATTCGGTGGTCCAATCGAAGTTTCTTAAGTCTTGTACCTAAGAACCAAGATTAAAGCTTAAATTAAAGCCCCTGTAAGAATTCTTACAGGGGCTTTTGTATTTTAGATGTCTGTGTTGGTGTTTCTAAATAAGCATTGTACAGGGCTAATAGAGGGCGTTTTTGATACAGGCTGTAACGTGCTGTTTGAGAGCAGTAGTAGAAACAGTGAAGCAGGAGGGAAGGGAAAAAAACTGTGGAAAGACTTAGGCTGACGGAAACAAAAAGGCCGATACAAAGTACCGACCTTACAGAAGCCTATGGAGTTAAATCTACTCAAGTTAGATCTCAAACATAAACCAATAACCGTATGCACAAATCAAAGCGGGGACACTGGAGTACACCGTCGCGACAAGCGCTGCTTTAGGTGCCATCGCAATCGCAGGAAATAATGCGTCACCGTCGTTAGAAATGGCGTTACCTACCTGAGCCGAAAGTGGCAGTGCGCCGGAAAGGTACAAGCTAGTGACCAATAATTGCGGCCCACAGCCCGGTAGCAATCCCATCAATACGCCCGCCAGGGGGAGCATGATCCCCCAACTTGAAAATAGCGTCGTAAAATCCACATTTGCTAGCACTGAGCCAAATTCAAAGAAAAGAAAGGCAACCACCACCCATGCAGTAACGAAGTTAGTATCTTGAGCCGTTTTTTGTAGTGGATGAGAGCCTACACATTTCTCGTCTTCACTTACGACTGATTTGTAATCTTCAATTTCACGAGTCAGTCCCCATAGAAACATCGAGCTAATCAGCAAAATAGTTCCTGCCCATTCCATCGACATTTCGGGCAAAGCGAGCAACTCATTCACATCCACTTGAAAAGAGCCAAGTAGCGCCACTGCAGCGCCAGGAATAATCAGTACAGACCATAGGTAGCCCTGTAGGTTGATCGCTTTTTTAGAAACAGCTTCTTTGTCTTGGGATTGAGATGAGCAACTGAGAACTGCTTCATTTTGTTCAGCCTGTTTTGGGCGTAAAAAATCATCCGCATGGAACAGGTTAATGACTCTGCCTGACGCTGTACCGACAATCACGCCCATTGCCATCATGGCTAAACCTGTTTTAGGTTCGCTCGCGATTAATAGGAAGGCGGCATCACCCATGGTGGAGACAAGAACGGCAACAACCGCACCAAACCCGAGCTTACCGGATATAAATTGCGTAGTAACGACTATCGCACCACCACAACCAGGTAATGCACCCATTAGCGCAGCAAACACCACTTGATTCGAACGAGATTGATGGACGAGTTTATTGAAGACGTTATCTTTGTTGATGTACAGGCTTAACCAGTGGTAAATAGCCAAGGTTAAAGCGACATAACAAGACACCGCCCAGAAAGCATCTGACAAGGTGGTGACCGTCAATTCTCGCGTGGCAGGAACCGCGACTAAAGCTGAAAGTGAGATAGGCAAAAGCAGGCGCTTAAATGACAGTGAAAACTGAGTTGTTTTCGCAGCGCTACTGCTTGGCAAAAAAGAGATTAGTCGATCCATAGGTGTTACTCAAAATTAGTGGCTTAAGATAAATATATACGAATGATAATAATTATCAATTGCATTTGTTGTTTTTTTATCTATTGTTACTATTGGCTAAACCCACGAAACATGACCAATCTAAAAAAATGAGGTAAAGTATGGCTAATAAAGAGAGGCTCTAAAGGTAGAGTCATAATTGTTAGTGTAATAGGAAGAAACATGATTTTAGTTGTTGGTCACAAAAACCCTGATAGTGACAGTATTTGTAGTGCGTTAGTTGCAACTGAGCTTCTTAAAGCTCGTGGCGAGGAAGCGACACCAATTCGCCAAGGCGAGATCAACCGCGAAACTCAACACATTCTTGAAGTCGCTGGTGCTGAAATGCCAGAACTTCGTACTTCTGTTGCTGGTGAGAAAATCTGGCTAGTAGACTACTCAGATCTAGCACAAGCACCAGATGATGTTGCTGAAGCAGAGATCGTAGGTATTGTCGATCACCACCGTCTAGGCGACGTGATGACAGTAAACCCAATGGAAGCTTGGATCTGGCCTGTTGGTTGTACAAACACTGTACTTTTCAACATGTTCAAGATTGAAGGCCACGCTATCTCTCAACAAATCGCTAAACTAATGATGTCTGCAATTCTTTCAGACACAGTTGGTTTTGCTTCTCCAACATGTACTCAAAAAGACAAAGACGCGGTTGCTGAGCTTGCTGAAATCGCTGGCGTAACTGACGTTGATGCATTCATCAAAGCGCTTCTAATCGCTAAGACAAACATCGAAGGCCTATCTGCTGCACAGCTAGTAGAAAAAGACCTTAAAGGCTACCCATTCAACGGTCGTGATGTTGTTGTTGGTCAAGTTGAACTTGCGACTCTTGAGCAAGTAGACGGCATGATCGAAGCTTTAGAAGCTGATCTTGAAGAGCGTTGTGAGAAAGACGGTCTAGCGTTCGCTGCAGTAATGCTAACAGATATCACTACTGCTCAAACTCGCCTTCTTTACAAAGGTGAGTGGGCTGAGAAATTGGTTAAGCACGAGAAAGACGGCGTATTGATGATGGAAAATACACTAAGCCGCAAGAAGCAAGGCTGGCCTTGGCTGCAAGGTGAGCTTGTTTAATCAAGTTACTTAATAATAAACGCCTGCTACTTTAGCAGGCGTTTTTCTTTGAAGTAGATTTTCTTCTTCATCGATAATGTTTGAAGTTAAAAGCACTCGGCATAGAATAGCTTTGAGAGCAAAGTTACTGACTAAAGTAGGAAATTAAGATGACTACACAGCTAGACGATAAAGAAATCGCTGAAATTAATAAGTATACGGGTGAGCAACGCCTGAAATACTGTGTGAAAGAAATCGTAGCGAACCGTGAAGTATGGATCTTAACCGATGAACACGGTTGTGTAATGCTAAACACAGAAGACGAAGACTGTGTTCCAGTATGGCCAAATCAAGAGTTTGCTGAGTCTTGGGCTACGGGGGATTGGTCTGAATGTAAACCTGAGTCTATCTCGTTGAATAAATGGCATAGCCGTTGGACTAACGGTTTAGAGGAGGATGAACTTGCTGTGGTGGTATTCCCGAACGAACAAGAAGAGGGTGTTATCTTGTTCCCTGATGAGTTCGACTTCGAATTGAAAAAGCAGGCTGCTAAGCGCTAGTTCTTTCGTAATACAGTAACATCGTAAGTCAGCGTTGCCTTTCTTAGGCAGCGCTATCATTCAATTATCCAATTTAAGTTGCTTCCAACTTATTTTCGTCAATACCCAATCAACTGATACAACGGTGCTTGCTGTGCGGCTTTAGAAGCTTGCTGAAGCACACCTGTTTTGCTGTATCTCTTGAGTATCTTTCGAACGATCGGTTTTACTTCAGGTTTTGTCATTCCGGCTATCAATTCTGGTTCATACAGTAGTTGCAGTAGCACCACATCTAAGGGTGATAATAAGTCTTCTGGTGTGTGGTCGTTGAAAATAGAAGGGTAGGCTTTATCTGAATCATTCGGTAGGCCGAGAACCTGTGTGATCTCTTCTACGATACAGGCGACCAGCTTACCCCGTGACCTTGCTTGATCAACAGGAATAATAACCCCAGCGTAAACAATCTCACCTTTAGAATTGGTTCGATAGCCCGCCGTGCAGATGGCGCTATTTAAATGCTGAGTTGATTTGAGCTTGAGCACCGATTTCGCCTCAGATACCCACTGACTCTGCCTCGTGTATATCCATTTAACGTTCGCTTCGGACTCTTTACTGACGATTGTTATCGGATGCTGGGTGACTTCAGATAAGTGTTGGATATGAAGCTCTGTCAGCTCTTGATGCAGTGCTTTATCGCCGACTCGGTGATCGACCCATATGTTGATTGGCTGTTTCCATTTGGCGAGAGGTTTATTACCCTGGGAGTATTCATGTTGGAGCGCAACATCGTAAAATGCATTTTCGACAAACGTTTTATCAAGCCAAGTCAGCGGAGTGCTGACAACGTTGAAAGAAAGCAATGTGAATAGGGGAAATACCAAGAATAGGAGTGGTGCGAAAATTGAAGTTCGTCTCAGCACGTGTTTCTCCTCATTGAGGTCAATATTGAATCTGTTCTCCCACCTCTCAATTATGGTAGAGATGGGAGCTTAGGCGATAAGCTAGTGATTGGGTGCTTTGAAGAAATGGCTTTCCACTAACCTTTGTGTGATCTGATGGCTTGGATTGGTTAAGACTTCATGTGTATCACCAGCTTCAACCACACTACCTTCGTGCATGACGATGATCTTATCGGTGATGTGTTTAATGATACCTATGTGCTGAGATACGTACACAAACGATACCCCCATTTCTTCTTGCAGCTCTAAGAATAGGTTAATGATCTGAGAGCGCATGGCCATGTCTAAACCATTCAACGCTTCATCTGCCACAATGATGGATGGCTGAAGTATCAAGGCTCGAGCCAAACAAACCCTCTGTTTTTGACCCGCAGCCAGCATTTGTGGGTAAAAATAAGCATGTTCAGGTAAGAGGCCAACTCGTAATAGTGTGTCTCTCACACGGCGCATACGTGCTTCTGGCGGCATGTTAGTGTTTCTTTTTAACGGACCTTCAAGAATGAGGCCAATCTGAATTCGCGGGTTTAGTGATGTGTTCGGATCTTGGAAGATCATTCGAATCAGTTTACAGCGAGTTGAGTAGTCTTTGTGCTCCAGCTTTTCACCATTCACACGAATTTCGCCCCCTGTTGGCTCAACCATGCCTGCCAGCATTCGCGCCAATGTTGATTTACCAGAGCCATTTTGACCGATAAACCCAATGGTTTGGCCAGCTTCAAGAGTGAAACTTACAGGTTTAACTGCCTGGTGAATCTTTTTACGGAAAAGACCGGAGCGTGTTGTAAAGTCTTTAGATAATTCATTGACTTCTAATAAAGCACTCATGATTTCTTTTTCTTCTCCATATTTAGAGGAAAATGACAATTAAACTTATGGCTTTTAATACGTTTGGTGTAAGGAATCTCAACACATTGCCTTTGTGCGTAGGGACAACGAGGGCCCAATCGGCAACCGATAGGAAGATGCTGTAGTGGAGGGATAGACCCCGGTAGTGATTGCAACTTCTCTTTATGCGGTATCCAATCGTTGAAATCTGGCATCGCTTTAAGCAAAGCAACCGTATAGGGATGCTTAGGCGCATCTAGTAACTTCTGGGTATCTGCAGACTCGACTGATTGGCCACAGTACATGACGGTAATACGAGTTGCCCATTGTGTAATGGTGGTTAAATCATGGCCGATTAGCACGATAGTCGTGTTATTGAGCTGGTTCATTCGGCTCAATAAGCGCAATATTTGAGACTGTGTAATTGGGTCTAAATCGTTGGTCGGTTCATCAGCGATTAATATTTTTGGCTTAGCCGCAATCGCCATGGCTATCATCACTTTTTGACACTGACCATCGGTAAGCTCATAGGAATAACTGTCCATCAAGCGAGAGTGATCTTTGATACCGACTTTATGAATTAAGGTGATAGCTTGTTTCTTACGCCACTTAAACCTTTGCCACCACTTTCCTTCAAATGAATGGGAAGGAATTGATTCGATAAGTTGACGACCGACTTTTTCCGAAGGGTCGAGACAAGAAGATGGCTCTTGAAAGATCATTGCGATATCGCGTGCAATCACCCTGCGCCGCTCTTTGGGCGTCAGTTGCAAGAGATCAATATTACCAAGACGCATTCGATCGGCAGATACCTTCCAGTTCTCTTTACAAACGCCAACAATCGCTTTTGCAACCAAACTTTTACCTGAGCCGGACTCTCCTACGAGACCACGAATTTCCCCTTCGTTAAGAGTAAGGCTCATGCGGTCAACTGCTTTAACAAGCCCTTGAGGGGTTTCAATTTCGATAGTCAAATGTCGAATATCAAGTAACGGCATTATTCGATTCCTGCGTTTAAAGCTTGGCGAACACCTTCACCTACAAGGTTAATAACAATAACAGTAAACATAATCGCTAAACCAGGCAGGGTTACTGTCCATGGTGCTAAGTAAATAAGCTCAACTGAATCACCTAAGATAGCCCCCCATTCAGTGCTTGGAGCTTGTGCTCCTAAGCCTAAAAAACCGAGCGCTGTGATGTCGAGGATTGCTACCGACAATGCGAGTGTTATTTCAAGCGCAACCACGGTAAGAATATTCGGAACGATTGAATTCCATAATAGATAAAAGTTGTTCGCACCATCAAGGCGAGAAGCCAGAATATAGTCTTTCTCAACCTCTGCATGCACCGCAATGTAAACAGAGCGAATAAAGCGTGGTATCAGTGCCAAACAGAGTGCGAGGAATATATTAAATTCACCAAAGCCAAGGAATGCTACGAAAATAATGGCGAGTAGCAAAGATGGGATTGACATCACTGTATCTAGCAAGTGATTCAAAGTACTTGATAGGAGGCCGCGCGTCATCCCCGCGAATACACCAATCAAACAACCGATCACAGCAGCAATGAAGGTAATAATAACAGCGGCACCAAACGTCAACTGTGAGCCAATGATGAGACGCGAAAGGATATCTCGTCCTAAGTCATCAGTACCTAAGAAATACTCAACGGTGCCTGTAGGATCCCAAGAGGGTGGGGTCAACAAATGACCTGTTTGCTCTTGAGCATCATGAGGCGCTAACCAAGGTGAAGTAATTGTCACTAGAATGATCAAAGCTAAGCACCACAAGCCAAACATCGAGAGGTTATTCGCACGAAAGCTTCGCCAGAAACGCTCAAACTGGGTTGGAATTTGTTCTTCTTGGTAGATGTTATTTGTTAGCATACCATTCCTTTCTTACCAGAGGATTGATCATCGCTCCCAGTAGATCTGAAAGAATATTAGCGGTCAGAACTAGGGTTGCTACCACGATGACGCCTGCTTGAATAGAAACGTAATCTTGGTTGGATAGGGCATCTAACAACCAACGACCAATACCCGGCCAGTTAAAAATGGACTCTGTAATGATCGCGAGTGTTAACATACTCGACAGTTGAACACCGACTTTTGGAATGATCGGTGGGATTGCATTCCTTAATACGTGCTGCATGACAATTTCTCTCGTCGAAAGGCCTTTAATTCGTGCTGCTCGGATATAGTTTTGTGTCATCACTTCTGCAACAGATGATCTCATCAGTCGGATAACTTGAGTCGTCGGAGCTAATGCCAAAACAAGACAAGGTAAAGCCATGTGTTCAAGAACACTTTGCAGGGCATGGGCTCGATACTTACCTTCTGCAAAGAAAGTATCAATCATCGCAAAACCTGTTACGTGCTCAATCTCATAAAGTAGATCGTATCGCCCCCCGACTGGGAATATTTCAAAATGCAGTGAAAACACCATAATCATCAACAACGCGACCCAAAATATAGGAGCAGAGTAACCTGCCATTGAGGTAAACGAGATGGTAGTATCGACCAATTTACCTTGTCTCATACCGGCGATGGTGCCGAAAGGAATGCCAATAAATAGAGCCAGAACGAAAGCAAAGAAACACAGTTCTAACGTTGCTGGGAATACGATGGCAAGTTCATCGATGATAGGTGCACCGTGTTTACTTAGGCCAAAATTAAGGGTCGATAACTCTGTAATATAGCTAATCCAACCGGGCCAGAAATCTTGAATTGCCCAAGGAGAAGTTTGGTCTAGTCGAAGTAGCGAAAAGCCCACTAAAGTCAGGATCGCAAGCGTAATAACAAATAAATTTACACGTCTTAATGTATACCAAAACATCAGTTCACCTCTCTTCTGACTTGATCAAAAGGTTGAGCGTTGAACGGGCTCTGTTTGAAACCGGTCAGTGAACGGTCGTGGACGCGGAATTGCACGCCGTGTGCGAGAGGGATCACAGGAACTTCTTCGTTCAATATGTTTTGGGCTTGTCGATACAGGTTCACACGGTGCCTTTGTTGATTTATTTCCAAGGCTAAGTCGAGAAGGAAATCAAAATCCGAATTACACCACATAGAGACGTTTAGGCCTGCGCGTTCAGAGCTACAAGAGAGGAGGGGGCGCAAAAAATTATCAGGGTCACCGGTGTTACCTATCCAACCTGTAAGCAGTAAGTCTGTTGATGCTATGGATGATAGTTGAGTACGATCGAAACGGTCGTCGGTATAAAGTTTGAGGTCGATTCCAATATCGGCCAAGTTCGCTTGGATTAGCTCTGCGGTTTTTCTTGGACTTGGGTTGTAAGCTCTTGGTTCTAGCGGTACCCACATTGAAAGCTCTAATCCTGGTTCTACTCCAGCTTCTCTAAGAAGAGCTAGTGCATAATTGCGGTCATAGCGAACTTGAATCGTGTCTTTCTGATAAGCCCAAGATGTTGGTGGTAACAACGCGTAGGCTTTAGTCCCCGTACCATAGTACACAGAGTCGAGTATATTTTGACGATTTATGGCTAAATTGAGCGCCTTGCGAACTCGTGAGTCACTTAGTGCAGGGTGTTCAGTATTAAGCGCAATGAAAGAGACATTGACCGCTGGTGTCGCTGTAATCACCAGTTCTTCGTTAGCTTGAATGATTGGGATTTGGCTAGAAATTGGCGAGTTCAGCACGTCACATTCATTACGAAGAAGTTTGGCGAGTGTGCCAGTTCCACGTTGTGATGTGTCGAACACTACTTGGTCCATTTTTACGCCACCCTTCCAGTACTGTTTGTTCTTTTTCAAGCGTACAAGGTCGTTGATTTGGTATTCATCTAAGTAGAATGGACCGGTGCCAACCGGTTTAGAATCGATTTCATTTTTCTCGTCAGCAGCGAGTAGCTTATTGGCATATTCTTTGGAGTGAATCACCGCATAGCTGGTGGCTATATTATTGAGAAATGAATTGTCTGGACGGCTAAGTTGGAATTTAACTGTTAGGTCATCAACAGCCGTAATATCGACAATTAAGTTTTTGAAATCGATCCCTGCAAACCATGGGTATAGACCGCCACCCACATAATGGAATGGGTTCGAACTATCAATAACACGCTTAAAACTGAAAACCACATCTTGTGCGTTCATACTTCGAGTAGGGGTAAACCAATCTGTGGTTTGGAACGAAACGTTTGGACGCAATATGAAAGTGTATTCCATACCCGTTTTATCGACAGACCAACTTGTTGCTAAGTTCTGTTTTGGTCGATAAGTCATAGGGTCGAGAGTTAGCAGTGTGTCGAAGATTTGAGGGCTCAGCGACTCTGACGTAATTCCACTATCAACCAGCTGTGGGTTGAAGGTAGTAGGATTACCTTGGCCGCAATAAACGAAGCCTTTCTCTCGAATTTTCTCGTGATCCACACTCTCACCACATCCAGCTAAAAAGCTCAGCGTACAGATGCTCAGTGATAGTTTTATTAGTGCATTCATAAAAAGAAATACTTTTCGAAACGAGGCATTAGAAGAGCCTCAAGATCCGCATAATTTAACATTTTATTTATTCTGCTCCAAATAATAATCCTGTGTGGTCAGCTATTTGTCGTTAACCGATCCGACAATCGCGTACTTCCTTACCATACCTCTTAGTTGGTTGTAGGTCAGCCCAAGTAATTCTGCAGCCTGTTTTTGATTGAATTTACTTTGTTTTAAAGCTTGATTGAGTAGCTTAATGTCTTGTTGTTCTTGCCACGCTTTGTAGCCAAGTGGCAGAGGAAATGGCTCTTCAGGTGAAGTATGGTCGCTGGATGGCTCATTGCCAATTTCTTGAGTTGAAACCTGCTCAGTTTGCCATACTGGTTTAAATGGGTTAAACACCAAAGATTCAATAGGATATGGATTTTTACCGTGTTGATAGACTGCTCGTTCAATGACGTTCTTGAGTTCTCTAACATTTCCCGGCCAAGAATAATCTAGCAACGTTTCAACGGCTGAAGTGGTAAAGCCGACAAATAGCTCTAGCTCTAATTCTCGACACATCTTGATGGCGTAATATTCGGCCAGCAATGTGATGTCTTCTTTACGTTCACGAAGCGGTGGGATAGTAATCACATCAAACGCTAGTCTATCTAATAGATCCGGTCTGAAGTCGCCTTTTAATGCCATATCTGGTAAGTCTGCATTGGTCGCACACACCAATCTTACATTAGCACTGAGCGCCTTTTGACCGCCAACACGTTCATATTGTCCGTATTCGATAACGCGTAATAGCTTCTCTTGAACGGCAAGGGGAGTGGTCGCTAATTCATCGAGAAACAGTGTTCCGCCTTCGGCTCTTTCAAAGCGTCCTTGATGACGCCCTTTTGAGCCAGTGAAAGAGCCCGATTCATGCCCAAATAATTCAGAGTCAATCAACCCTTCACTGAGTGTTGAGCAGTTTAGGGATATCAACGGTTGATCCCAGCGCTTAGACAGATAATGGAGCCGTTGAGCGATCAGTTCTTTACCAGTACCACGTTCTCCAATGATCAGGATGGGTCTTTCGATTGGTGCCAGTTGAGAAACTTTGTCTAAAACAGAGAGAAAGCTAGGTGATTCACCAATGAGATTCTGCTGCATAGCGGGTCCTTGTGTGAGCTGAGTGCTGGTGGAGGTCATATAAGGGCTGTAGTGGTGAAAAATACCAATACTTGGCTAAATTCATCATAGCATGGTTCGAATTAATCACCATTTTATTGTAACTTACTGATTATAAATAGTTTAAGAGTTGGCACGCTACTTGGATTACTTACAGTAGGTTTAATAATAAACGTAAATTTGTGAGCAAGTGGATTGGAAGTCGAACAACGATTTAAAGCACATTTGCCGTCATTATAATTAAGGAGTTCCTCATGGGTATTTTTTCTCGCTTTGCAGACATTGTAAATTCAAACATCAGTGCACTATTAGATAAGGCTGAAGATCCTGAAAAGATGATTCGCCTGATTATACAAGAAATGGAAGACACGTTGGTTGAAGTTCGCACTAACTCAGCAAAAGCCATTGCAGACAAAAAGGAGCTAGCGCGTAAAGTTGAAGCTATCGAAACGCAGATTGTAGATTGGCAAAATAAAGCGACGCTAGCACTGACTAAACAACGTGAAGATTTGGCGAGAGCGGCGCTGATCGAAAAGCAAAAACTGGAAGATATCCTTAAGAGTCTACATACCGAACAAACTTTGGTTCATGAAACGATTGAAAAGCTAACCAGCGAGATTGGTAAGCTAGAAACCAAAATTGCCGAGACTCGCGCAAAGCAGCAAGCTTTAATGATTCGTAATAATGCCGCGAGTAATCGTCGTGATGTTCAAAAACACCTGCATTCAAGCAAAACCAACGAAGCAATGGCGAAGTTTGAGCAATTCTCGCGTAAAGTAGATGAATTAGAAGCTGAAGCAGACGTTTACGCAAAAACAGGCAATGCAAAATCTCTAGACCAAGAATTTGCAGAGCTACAAGCTCAAGATGAAATTGAACAAGAGCTAGCGAAACTGAAGCAACAAGTTGAAAACCGCGATAAATAATTTAGGAGTTGTCTATGTCAACATTTCTAATTGCAGGTCCACTGATTGTCTTCTTGATCTTCGTGGCACCGCTATGGTTATTCTTACATTACCGCAGCAAGAAGAAGTCCAGTAACGGTCTTTCTGAAACGGATCTTCAGCGCTTGCACAAGCTTTCAGCTCAAGCTGAATCTATGCAAGACCGTGTGAAAACACTAGAAAAAATACTGGATTCGGAGTCACCTAACTGGAGGCGAAACTATGAGTAAAGAACTGTATCGCGATCCAATCAACGGTAAATTGTCTGGTGTGTGTGCAGGGTTAGCGAACTACTTTGGCCTGGAAGTGTGGTTGGTTCGTATCTTGGTTATCTCTGCCGCACTGCTTGGAGGCAGCTTCCTCGTTTTACTCGCGTATTTAGCTTTGACGTTCATGCTTGAAAAACAACCGTCCCAGTATGTCGATGAAATGAAAGCCAAGCAAGAACATACATTGAAGCAAAAACCTTGGGAAAAAGGACAAACAGCCGAGTCTTTATTGGGCACTCTAGAAGGTGATTTCCAGAAGTTAGAGACGAGTGTGCGCAACATGGAAGCCTATGTCACCTCAGATACTTTTAAAGTCGACCGCGCATTTAAGAGAATGTAGTAGTAAAACCTAAAAATATTAGATAATGGTTTGGGACTGCTGATCCTAAACCATTATTATTTTTGATAATTTTGTCTAAATAAATCTTACGATAATTGGTAAGTTACATGTGATTAATCTATGTTATAACAATATTTATAATTATGGATGATTACCAATGTATAGAGCCTCCGTAGTCCTATTGACAGCCATCGCATGGTTGTTTGGGTGTGGTAAGGAGCTTCCTCCGGTACCTGAGCCTGATTCTAGGCCCGCCAAACTCTTCACTGTCTCTGTCGGCAATAATGCCTTTGAACGTAGCTTTCCTGCCACCACAGAAGCCGGTAATAAAGCAGTCCTTGCATTCCGTGTTCCCGGGTTACTTCAGACTATTGACGTCACTTCGGGTCAACAGGTTACTAAAGGCGACGCACTTGCAACACTAAATCCAGATGAATATCAGTTGTTAGAGAAACAAGCGAGGGCCAACTTTAAGCTTGCTGATGTACAGTATCAACGTGCGATCAAATTACGTAAAGATCGCGTGGTTTCAGAACAAGATTTCGACCAAGCGAAAGCCAATCACAATTCCGCTAAAGCTGTTCTTAATCAAGCTAAAGCTAACCTGCGTTACACGACCCTAGTCGCGCCTTACGATGGAACAATTTCCATTATTCCAGCTGAAAACCATGAATATATCGCTGCGAAACAAGGTGTGATGAATATTCAAACCAATCAGGTTCTTAAAGTCGTTTTCCTATTACCCGATCAACTTATCTCGCGCTTTTCTTCTGGGTTCGAAACCGACGCAACCATGGTATTTGATGCGTTCCCTGAAAACCCTTACGCTTTAACCTTCCAAGAGGTTGATACCGAAGCGGATCCGAAAACAAGTTCATATAAAGTAACGATGGTGATGGAAAGACCAACCGATATCGGTATTTTGCCGGGCATGTCTGGCACGGTAAATCTCGTGTCTGCTCTCGCTGCGGCAACCAAAATACCACCCTCTGCCATGATAACCGATGGTGATGATGTGTCAGTGTGGCGTGTTAATGATGACGGTATTGTTGAGAATGTGGCAATCGTGATTGATGAAAAACGTCATATTGTCTCTGGGCTGAACGATGGAGACCGTATTGTCACTTCTGGCGTTAATGGTCTTGAACCGGGTGTTAAGGTTCGAGAGTGGGTTAAGGAAAGGGGGCTATAACATGAAAACACTTAAAGTGGCCGCCGGCCTGTCGTGTTTAGCCTTACTGACGGCTTGTGAAGATAAACAAGTGGTAGAAGTGGATAACACGCCCTTGGTTAAAGCCGTCGAGATTTCAGTCATCGATTTTAGCGATAAGCTTTATTTCCCGGCGGTGGCTAATGCTGCAGAGAAAGCCCGCCTTAGCTTTCGTGTCGCAGGAGAGATCAATAAGCTGGATGTAAAAGAAGGTGAGCGGGTTAAAGCCGGAGACATCATTGCTGAGTTAGATCCTACCGATTACCAATTGGATGTAGACAACGCTCAGGCGCGTTACACGGTAATCAACAGCCAATATAGGCGTTCGAGTCCGCTCGTGAAGAAAGGGCTATTAGCGAAATCGCAGTTTGATGAAATCGCCGCGCAACGTCAGATTGCTTATTCGGAATTAGAGCTTGCTAAATTACGGTTATCGTTCACTAAGCTTCGTGCCCCGGTTGATGGGATTATCTCTCGAGTCAGTGTTGATCAATATGAAAATATTCAGGTTGGCCAACAGGTTGTAAATATTCACAGTGTTGAGAATGTGGAAGTGGTTATCCAACTACCAGACCAGATTTATGTGAACCAGCCAAGCGAACAACTTTTATCGAATGTAGAAGCTTTGGTTCGAGTACCTAGTGGTAATGAATACACTGCGAGTATTAAGGAGTTCACGACTGAACCAGACCCAAGCACTGGGACTTTCACCGTTACACTTGCTTTGCCTATGCCAAAAGATGATTTGATTCTTGATGGTATGGCCGTTGATGTGACTTCTAATGGGCGAGATATCGGTTTGGATTTAAAAGCCGGCGTCCTTATTCCAATCGAAGCTGTCTTTAATGCCGATGGTGATGAGTTAACTCGTCAAAACTCTTATGTGTGGGTACTTAATGATGACAGCACCGTCTCGAAGCAGCAAGTTGTGTTAGGAAAAGCAAACCAGAAGACATTGCAGATAATGAAAGGATTAGAAATGGGGCAGCATGTTGTTGTTGCAGGCGTATCGCGATTGCGAAATGGGATGACAGTGGAAGTATTATCTCAGGAGACGAACAATGAGTGAAGTAAATAACAAGCCCCAAAATGACGATCAACAGGGTGATGATCAGATCACAGGTGTTGCTTCTTACTTTATACGTAACAAAGTCATTAGCTGGATGCTATCTTTGATCTTTCTTATTGGTGGTGTCTCAGCATTTTTCGGATTGGGTCGTTTAGAAGATCCTGCCTTTACTATCAAAGATGCGATGGTCGTGACTTCATACCCTGGGGCGACCCCTCAGCAAGTGGAAGAGGAAGTGACTTATCCGCTAGAGAAAGCGATTCAACAGCTTACTTATGTGGATGAAGTGAACTCCATCTCAAGCCGTGGCCTGTCGCAGGTAACGGTAACGATGAAGAATAACTATGGTCCCGATTATCTTCCGCAAATATGGGATGAACTTCGCCGAAAAGTGAATGATCTTAAGGTGGAACTGCCACCCGGCGTTAATGATCCTCAAGTCATCGATGACTTCGGTGACGTTTACGGTATTTTGCTGGCGGTGACGGGGGATGGCTACAGTTACAAAGAGCTGTTGGATTACATTGATTATTTAAGGCGAGAGATGGAGTTGGTTGATGGGGTCAGTAAAGTTTCTGTTTCCGGTCAACAGCAAGAGCAAGTCTTCATTGAGATATCGATGAAACGTATTAGCTCTTTGGGCCTCTCTCCGAGCACGGTATTTAATCTTTTATCGACTCAAAACATTGTATCAAGTGCGGGTGCGGTAAGGATTGGTGATGAGTACATTCGAATTCATCCCACGGGTGAGTTCCAGAATGTTGAACAACTCGGTGATTTAATTTTGACGGAAGGTGGTGCTCAAGGCCTCATCTATTTAAAAGATGTAGCTGACGTCACTCGTGGTTATGTTGAGGTTCCGAGTAATATCATTGGCTATAACGGTAAACTCGCCCTCAACCTTGGTGTCTCATTTGCGCAGGGCGTGAACGTGGTTGAGGTGGGGGAAGCCTTTGATCGACGGCTTGCAGAGCTTAAATATCAACAGCCAGTTGGTATTGACATTTCTGAGGTTTATAACCAACCAAAAGAAGTCGATAAGTCGGTAAGCGGTTTTGTAGTCAGTTTAGGGCAAGCGGTTGCAATCGTGATTGTGGTTCTCTTGTTCTTCATGGGGCTACGGTCGGGTCTTCTGATCGGTTTAATACTGCTGTTGACTGTTTTCGGTACCTTCATTTTCATGCAATACCTCAAGATCGACCTTCAACGTATTTCATTAGGCGCTTTGGTTATCGCCTTGGGGATGCTGGTGGATAATGCCATTGTGGTGGTGGAAGGAGTATTGATCGGCACGCAGAAGGGGCGAACCCGGATGCAGGCCGCCACCGATATCGTTACCCAAACCAAATGGCCATTGTTGGGTGCAACGGTTATTGCAGTCACAGCTTTTGCTCCTATCGGCTTGTCTGAAGATTCAACTGGCGAATACTGTGGCACCTTGTTTACGGTGCTACTTGTCTCGTTAATGCTGAGTTGGTTTACTGCTATCTCAATTACGCCTTTCTTTGCTGACATGTTCTTCAAAGGTCAAAAGGTTGATCCTGATAACGAAGGCAAAGACCCATACAACGGGATGGTTTTTGTTATCTATAAAAACTTCCTTGAGTTCTGTATGAAGCGTGCGTGGCTCACCATGCTCGTTTTGATTATCGGTTTGGGAGCGAGTGTTTATGGTTTTGGTTTTGTGAAACAGGCCTTCTTCCCATCTTCAACCACACCAATGTTCCAAGTGGATGTGTGGATGCCGGAAGGGAGCGATATTCGTGCAACCAACACCAAGCTTAAAGTTCTTGAAAGTTGGTTATCAAAACAGGAGGAAGTTGATCATATCACGACGACGGCAGGTAAAGGTCTACAACGCTTCATGCTAACTTACTCACCAGAGAAAAGTTATAGCGCCTATGGCGAGATAACGGTTCGTGTGAAAAGTTACGAAGTACTTGAAGGGTTGATGCTGCGTTTCCGTGAACATGTAAATGGTCAGTTTCCTGAAATTGACTATAAACTCAAACAAATCGAATTGGGCCCTGGTGGCGGAGCGAAAATTGAAGCACGAATTGTAGGTTCTGATCCAACGGTATTACGTACAATTGCAGCTCAAGTGATGGATATAATGCATGCCGATGAAGGTGCATTTAATATTCGTCATGATTGGCGTGAAAGAACCAAGGTGCTAAAACCTCAGTTCAATGAAAGCCAAGCACGCCGTTATGGTATTACAAAATCAGACGTTGATGATTTCCTCGCGATGTCTTTCTCTGGTAAGTCGATTGGTGTGTATCGTGATGGTACAACGTTGATGCCGATTGTGGCTCGTTTACCAGAAGGTGAGCGTGTCGACATTCGTAACATCGAAGGCATGAAGATCTGGAGCCCAGCATTAAATGAATACATCCCATTGCAACAAGTCACGTTAGGCTACGAGCTGGAATGGGAAGATCCACTGATCATTCGTAAGAACCGTAAGCGCATGCTAACGGTAATGGCCGATAATGACTTGTTGGGTGAAGAAACTGCTTCGACTCTGCAAAAACGATTACAACCACAAATTGAAGCGATTGAGATGCCTCCGGGTTACTCATTGGAATGGGGTGGTGAATATGAATCGTCAGCAGATGCACAGGCGTCACTGTTCACAACCATGCCTCTTGGCTATTTGTTCATGTTCTTGATTACCGTGTTCTTATTTAACTCAGTGAAAGAGCCTTTAATTGTTTGGTTAACGGTTCCGTTGGCGTTAATAGGGGTAACGACAGGCCTGTTAGCCTTGAATACACCATTTGGTTTTATGGCTCTGTTAGGTTTCTTGAGTTTATCGGGAATGCTGCTCAAAAACGGTATTGTGCTGCTGGATCAAATTGAGATTGAAATGAAGTCAGGTAAAGATCCGTACATAGCGGTTGTTGACGCTGCATTAAGCCGTGTTCGTCCGGTATGCATGGCGGCGATCACAACTATTCTAGGTATGATCCCGCTATTGCCAGATATCTTCTTCAAACCAATGGCAGTAACTATTATGTTTGGTTTGGGTTTTGCGACTGTACTGACGCTAATCGTAGTACCTGTGTTGTATCGTCTATTCCATAAGATTAAAGTGGCTTAACGGCAATTAACCTTTGAAATAGTGCCCCTGAATGGGGCGTTATTTTTATATACCGATTGATAAAAGAGAATACAAAAATGGCAGCGAACACATCGGATAGAACCTGCGCATGGGCTCTTAAACATGAACTGGAAAGGGAATATCACGACGCTGAGTGGGGCGTACCTGTTTACGACGACCAAGTGTTGTTTGAATTCATTACGTTAGAGGGGGCACAAGCTGGCCTGAGTTGGATCACGATACTCAAAAAGCGCGAAGGCTACCGTGCCGCATTTGATAACTATGATCTCAACAAGCTAGCCGAACTCAATGAAGACAATGTGGCGAATATCATTGAAAACTTCGATGTGGTTAAGCATAAGGGTAAGATTGCTTCGGTATACAACAATGCGCGAGCAACGCTTGAATTACAGAAAGAGTTCGGCTCTCTTTCAAATGCCTTATGGCAATTTGTCGATAACGAAGTGATTGTGAATCAATGGACCGAGATGTCTCAAGTTCCCGCTTCTACCGAGCAATCTAAAGCGATGAGTAAGTTTTTGAAAAAGAGAGGCTTTAAGTTTGTCGGGGAAACAATCTGTTACGCGTTCATGCAAGCGACCGGTATGGTCAATGATCACTTAGTCGGTTGTCCTCATAAATAAAGTGCTATTTCTTTTGACGAAATAATTGTGAGGCAATCGAACATAGAAAAGGCAGGATAGTCCTGCCTTTTTGATATGAATAATACGATTGGTATGACTCTTGAAATTAAACCAGAGCGCTGTAACGTTCTAAGCCACCCTCTAGATCTGCAATCAAGTCATCGACGTCTTCTAAGCCGATATGAACGCGTATCAGAGTTCCTTCTAAGTTTGGATTTGCTACGGTTCTCAGGCTGTTAAAGCTGCTTGGTTCATTCGCTAGAATCAAACTCTCAAATCCACCCCATGAGTAACCCATGCTAAAGTGGGTCATGCCGTCAAGCAGCGCCGTCGTTGCTTGTGGGTTTGAGTTCTTTAAAACAAAAGAGAACAAGCCATTACCACCAGTAAAATCTCGTTTGAAGAACTCATGGCCAGGGCAAGTCTCTAGAGCCGGGTGACGAACGTGGTCAACTTCAGGACGAGTCTCTAACCATTTTGCGACTTTCAAGCTACTTTCTGCGTGTTGGCGTAGTCGAACATCAAGAGTTCGAATACCACGAAGACCAAGATAAGCGTCATCTGGAGAGACACATTGTCCCATCAAGTAACTCTGTTCTCGTAGTTGTTCCCAGCATTTTTCGTTGGCAACAGCGGTCCCCAACATTACATCAGAATGGCCAACGATGTATTTGGTCGCTGCTTGAATCGAGATATCAACACCGAAATCAAACGGAGAGAAGTTAACGCCTGCTGCCCAAGTGTTGTCTAGCATAACGATGATTTCATGCTCGTGAGCAATACGTGCTAGTGTTGGGATGTCTTGTACTTCCATGGTGACCGAACCCGGAGACTCGGTAAAAAGCACTTTGGTGTTTGGCTTTATAAGATCTTTAATGTCTTCGCCAATGGTTGGTTTATAGTAAGTTGTTTCCACACCCATCTTTTTCATGATGGTTTCGCAAAAATCACGAGTTGGTTCGTAACAGGTGTCAACCATGAGAATATGGTCTCCTGTTTCTACAAAAGATAAGATTGCGTTTGAGATTGCTGCTGTACCACAAGGATAAAGAGCACAGCCTGCACCGCCTTCAACTTCAACCATTGCATCTTGAAACGCGAAATGAGTCGTAGTGCCGCGGCGTCCGTAGAAAAGAGTCTTGTTAGCGCGATTAACGGTCGCTTTACGTTTCTCTTCTACTGTGTTGAAAACGACAGTAGAAGCTCGTTGAACTGGTGGGTTTACGACGCCATTGGTCCACTTCTTATCACGACCTGCTGTGATGAGCTTGGTGGTTTTGCTTTCGGACATGCTGTGAATTCCTTATCGATGATTATGTTCTATTTAAAACACGCTAGCAGCCCCCAAATCAAGAGGGAGGCTGGAGTTTTTACACTTTTTAATTTTTGTCGTGATTTAGGGCTAACGGTTAAGAGCGTAGTTAGGAAATGATTAGTTGTTAGTTATTACTGACTCTTTGAGCTCATTAAAGCAGTGGATTGAACAAATAGAACAACCTTTCAAAGAAGCGGTTACGTAGGCTTCTTTTTTCCCATCTTTCTAACTCAACTTGATGAGCCGACTCTATGTAAGACTTTTGTAATTCTGATAGTTGTCGTGTGAAGTGTACATCATCGACGGCAAGTGTGACTTCAAAATTGAGCCAGAGACTACGCATGTCAATATTGACCGTTCCGATCAAACAGAATTCTTCATCAACCACGACGGACTTCGTATGGAGAAGGCCACCATAAAATTCATAAATTTTCACTCCCGCTTCAAGCAGTTCGGTATAAAAGGCGCGAGAAGCCCATTTAACCATTAATGAATCGTTGTTGTGCGGAATGATCAGTTCTACCTTTACACCACGTTGAGCTGTCATTTTAAGTGTCTCTAATAAGTCTGCGCTAGGGACAAAGTAGGGTGTAGTGATGCATAGAGATTTATTTGCCTGATTAATGGCAATAGTTAGAACTTGCAGGATTAAATACTCAGGCATCCCCGGGCCTGATGGAACAACTTGAACTGGATGATGAGTCATTATTTCTTCAACAGGACATTTCGGTAAGTCTGGAAGAATTCGTTCGCCCGTTTCAACTTCCCAATCCCAACCATGGATTGCCGACAGCACGTTAACGGTTGGGCCAGTTATACGGACCATTACGTCGATCCAGTGACCCACCCCTGAGCTCTGCTTGAAATGGATAGGGTCAACCATGTTCATTGAACCGGTATAAGCAATGGATTCGTCAATTACGATGATTTTGCGGTGTTGTCTTAAATCTAAGCGTCGCAAAAAAATACGCCATGGGCTCACTTCCAACGCTTGCACAACTTGGACGCCCGCGTTTTTCATCATTAGAAGCCAGTGGCTCCTGAAGAAGCGAGGGCTACCTGCTGAATCGAGCAAAACCTTAACATCGACGCCGCGTTTGGCTGCTCGGATAAGAGCTGAAGCTACAGAATCGGTCAGGCCACCAGGGTGCCAAATATAGAAAACCATCTTAATGCTGGTCTGTGCATTTTCTATATCTTCGATAATTGATTGTAAGCTCTCATTAGGAGAAGCTTGCAGTGAAAGCGTGTTACCACTGAGTGCAGGAATGCCCATCCTATTGTTACAAAGTTCATCAATCTTGTGGATTGGGGAGCCGACTTTACCGGGCTGGTGAAGTTGGCAATTATTTAACTGGCGGAACCAATCACCAAAGGGAGTAAACATTCGGTGCGCACGTTCAGCTCGCTTTTTACCAAGATTCAGCTCACCAAAAAGGAAGTAAAAAGCGACTCCAACAATAGGAAGTATGTAAATAATCATGAGCCAGGAAAGAGAAACACTGAGAGAACGTCGTTTTAGTACGATACGTAAAGTTACACCGGCGACAAGAACCCAGTACAAAGCAACAGAAGCCAAAGTTAAAAAATGGTAGAACTTTTCCACATTGAATACTCGAAAAAAGAGACAGTTAGATAGTAATGCTATTTTAAGAATATGGGAATTTAAGGAATCAACTATTTACAAAATAGAGCAAAAGCTGTAAATAGGTTAAAGTTGTTAAGTTTTAGTTAACTTAAGAAGAAAGCGATTGTTTTGAGCGAAAGCGTACTATTTAACCATAAAAATTTACACTGGTAACGAAATATGTACGGTTCGCGCTTCCAATTTTATTTTTAAACTGGTTTACTTGCTATATAACGAGCGTCAATCAAATCTTTTAGTTGTGTAAATTTATTTATACACCTTATCTTTTAAAGACGCCACCCAAAGCAAAACACAACATCACATAACACAAAAGTTTGGAGTACACGTGGCTACGAGTAATACAACCACAACACCTCGCGATACCTGGGGTTCGAAGTTAGGATTCGTAATGGCTGCAGCAGGTTCTGCTGTTGGCTTAGGTAACATTTGGAAATTCCCTTACACAGCAGGCGAAAGCGGCGGCGGTGCATTCGTTGCAATCTACCTGTTTTTTGTCATCTTTATCGGTTTCAGTGTCATGTTGACTGAATTTGCGATTGGCCGTCATACGCAAAGATCAGCAGTAGGTGCATTTAAAACAACAGACCGTCGTTGGACGTTCGCCGGCGTAATCGGTGTGTTTAGCGGCCTATTGATCATGGGCTTTTACCCAGTTGTAGGTGGTTGGTCAATCGCATACATTGGTAAAATTGCTGGTGGTCTTCTTGAAGCACCAGAAGCCATTGGTGATAGCTTCGGCGGCTTTATCTCAAACCCAGTTCAACCATTAATGTGGATGGGCCTGTATCTATTGCTTAACGTTGTTATCGTTATTAAAGGTATCTCTGGTGGTATTGAGAAGGCGGGTAAGATATTGATGCCAATTCTTTTCATCATCCTTATCGTGGTATCAATTAAAGGTATCATGCTTCCGGGCGCGATGGCTGGTCTTGAATTCCTATTCAGCCCTGACTTCTCTAAAGTAGACAGCGGTGTAATTCTAGCAGCGCTAGGTCAAGCATTCTTCTCACTAAGTCTTGGTATGGGTTGTATGTTGACTTACGGCTCTTACCTTAAGAAGAAAGAAAACCTAGTTCAAACTACGGCTATGGTTACGGCAATGGATACAGGTGTTGCTATCCTAGCTGGTGTTGCAATGTTCCCTGCAATGTTCGCATTCGGTATGGAACCTGCAGCTGGTCCGGGTCTAGTATTCGTGGTTGTTCCTCAGCTATTTGCTGAAATGGGCGGCGTAGTTGGTCTTCTATTTGCTCTTATGTTCTTCGTTGGTCTGAGTGTTGCGGCACTGACTTCTTCAGTATCTCTACTTGAAGTTGTGGTTTCTTACCTAATTGATGAAAAAGGCATGAAGCGTGTAACAGCAGTACTGACTGCAAGTTCAGTGATGGCTATTCTATGTATCTTTGCTTCTTTATCACTTGGTGGCTTCGGTCCAACACTGTTTGATACTGGTGCATTCGATATCTTTGACCTATTGACTGACAAGATCTTCCTGGCAGTTGGCGGTATGTTGGTATGTATCTTTGCTGGTTGGAGACTAAACCGTGCTGACCTAGAGAAAGAAATCACTAACGACGGTGAAGTTTCTTTCCCATTGTTCGGTCTGTGGTACACGCTAGTTAAGTACATCATCCCAGTAGCTATCGCTATCGTAGCGTTTATGGGTATCTCTTCTGGCTTCGACAGCGGTAAAGGGGCAATTATGCTACTAGGTATTGGTATCATTGCTGGCTCTGCGGTAATTTCTAAAAAATTCTAATCGTAAGCTAAAGTCAATGGATAAACGGGAGCTTGAGGCTCCCGTTTTTTTATGCTTACGACTCTATTCGTTAATAACAATAACTAAAGTTACCCTCTTGGTACTTAGTATAAATACCATTAACGATTAGTTGATCAGCATTTTGATTTAGGTAAGTTTAGTGTGAAATTGTTCGTGAGAAAGAAAGTTTATTGAGTTCGTTGGACTTTTTCGTAGCTGGATTCTGGGTTCAGACACGGTATACTCCACGCTCTACAATGGAGCTAGCCTTTACATGTTCGATATTCTTCTGAACCACTCTGATTTTTTACTTATCAATAAGCATCCTGGAGTCAGCGTCCACAAAGACGATGGCGATACCATGTTGCTTCAAGAAGTTGCTAAGGCAATTAATGAGCCTAAGCTGTATCTCGTTCATCGACTAGATAAAATGACCTCGGGCATTCTACTGCTAGCAAAAAATGCGTTGGCGGCGAGCGAGCTTTCACAGCTATTTGCAAAGCGTGAAGTAGAGAAATATTACCTTGCGATTGGTTCTAAGAAGCCAAAGAAAAAGCAGGGTTTGATTTCTGGAGATATGGAGCGATCAAGACGCTCAAGTTGGAAACTTCTGACATCCAAAGAGAATCCGGCGATTACTCAGTTTTTATCAGCAACGGCTGAACCCGGTGAACGTCTGCTTTTATGTAAACCCTATACGGGGCGAACTCATCAGATCCGTGTCGCGATGAAATCGATCGGCTCAGCCATTGTTGGCGACCCTATTTATAATCCGTCGAGTGAGGCTGACAGAGGTTATCTGCATGCCTTCGCGATTCGATTTACCTATCAATCACAGGCCTACGAATATGTTTGCGATCCAAGAAGCCTAAACTCCTTGGGTGAGAAGTGGCATCAGGAAACCGTGTCGAACGGTTTAGACAACTGGCTTGAACCTTGGTCATTAACTTGGCCAAAGCTAAACACTAAGTGAGTGAAATAATGGAAGCATCAGCTTTACCTCTGTTTTTTAGTCATATTGAACAGCAACTTAATGAAGTACCAAACGAACTACGCCGTATTTTCCACGGCCGCGGTAAGTTTTGGCCTGGTCTAGAGCAACTGACATGTGACTGGGTTGATGGACAACTACTGGTTAACGTGTTTAAAGAAGTAGACGATGAATTCTTGTCATCTCTCAAAGCTGGATTGGTTGAACTCACCAACAAAGATATCTGGCAATCAAAGCAGGGCACAAGCATTGTTCTGCAACACCGTTATGCCGATGGCGCGCCTTCAGAGGTTCTATGGGGCGAGTTGAATGATTCTCCGGTTGTGGTTGAGCACGGTCTTAAGTACCAATTAGATATTGGCCGTAATCAGAACTTTGGTCTGTTCCTAGACATGCGCAATGGTCGTCAGTGGGTACAAGATAATGCTAAGGATAAGAATGTTCTTAACCTGTTCGCATACACTTGTGGCTTCTCTGTCGCGGCGATCGCTGGTGGCGCTCGCCAGTGCATGAACGTGGATATGTCTCGAGGCTCACTAAATAAAGGCCGCGATAACCACCGTCTGAATGATCACGATATGCGTTCGGTTAACTTCCTTGGTTACGATATCTTTAAGTCGTGGGGGAAAATCAAGAAGGGTGGCCCTTACGAGCTCGTTATCATCGATCCGCCTTCGTTCCAAAAAGGCAGCTTTGCTTTAACTAAAGATTACAAAAAGATCTTACGTCGTTTGCCTGAGCTTCTAACAGAAGGCGGTGAGGTGATTGCGTGTGTGAACTCACCAGCAGTCTCACCAAACTTCCTGATTGAGACGATGGCAGAAGAAGCACCAAGCGTTGAGTTCATTGAGCGTCTGGACAACCCGCCTGAGTTTGTCGATGTCGACCTTGATTCAAGCTTGAAGGTTCTGAGATTTAAAATTAACGCTTCTGCAGATGCCTAATTAGGTTTAAGTATTAGCTAGAATATAACAACGCCGCTCATCTGAGCGGCGTTTTTGTTTATGAGGAATACGGAACTAATACTAGGTGGTTTGATTCTTGAGCGTCTGGAACCCAAAATAAATACGCATGAACGTGGTTAGCCAACAAGCTGCACCAAAGGTGTAAGCGATAACCGCAAAGTGTTGAGGCCAAATACAGAACGCGATGAAACAAGCGATGGTTTCAGTGCCTTCGGTTAGCCCTGACATGTAGTACAGAGACTTATGCTTATAGACTGGGTTTTCGATGCCTCGCTTGCCTGCCATAACAGCAAACGCTAAAAAGCTGCTGCCTGTGCCGATAAAAGAGAAGATCAAAAATGCACCGGCAATGGCGTTATGTTCTGGGTTGGCAATGACAAATCCAAAAGGGATCAACGAGTAGAATAGGAAATCTAGGCTGATGTCGAGGAAACCACCCGCATCACTAATGCCTTGGATTCGAGCCAAGGCTCCATCAAGCCCATCACACACTCTGTTGAATACAATGAAGCCTAACGCCCACTCGTATTGCTGAAATGCTAGCGCTGGAAATGCTAAACACCCAACCAGAAATCCGAATAACGTGGTTTGATTGGCCGTGATACCCAATTGGTTCAGTAACTTAGCCGATTGATTTAATGGCCACTTAATGACTTTGATGGAGTACTTATCCAGCATGGTTACTTCTCCATGGCCAAGACAGTACTTCTGCCCCTTGAGGTACATCGGCTTCGTCGTGCGTGACCATTAATGTGGGAATATTCGCTTTGGTCAGCTGTTCGAAGACCCAATCGCGAAATTGTGCTCTTAACTCTTGGTCCAGTTTGCTGAACGGTTCGTCAAGCAGGGCGAGTTTAGGCTTGGCTAACAACATACGAGTTAAGCTTATTCTTGCGCGTTGACCGCCAGATATTTGATCCGGGAAAGATTCAGCTAAGTGAGTTAGCTCTATGTCTTTTAGTGCAGCCATTGCTTGCTGTTGGCGAGCGGAACCTTTAACAGAGTTCGGTAACGAAAAGGCCAAGTTTTCCCATACTTTGAGGTGCGGAAACAACAAGTCATCTTGAAACAAAATACCGACTTCACGCTGATGTGATGGAAGCTCGTCGAGCTGAATATCGTTCAACACAACGGTGCCAGAATACGAAAACTCTTCACTTAAGTGACCAGCAATCGCATCCAGTAAGGTCGACTTTCCGCAGCCACTCGGCCCCATCAAAGCCAGTATTTGGCCAGATTCTAATGTTACGTTTAGCGCTGAGAACAGCGAATCCCCATCGGTTTTACGGATGGCGAGGTCGTTGAGGTACAGACTCATTACTTAGGAGACCTTTAAAAGTAAGACGGCGATATCTAAGTTGAAGTCGGCTGACTAATATCGCTAAAGAGAAAAAGAACAGAGGCAATAGGGCCTGCCAAATGGCATAGATTGCTGTTACCCTGCGGTCGAAACCACTGGTTAGGGCAACGGCTTCTGTGGTGATCGTGCTAATGCGGCCTGCGCCGAGCATCAATGTTGGCAAGTACTGAGCCAAACTCACGCTGATCCCGACCGCCCAAGCAAAGGCGATAGCAGGAAGTAAGATTGGCAGTTTGATTGAATACCAACTCTGAAATGGCGATTTACCTAGGCTCAGCGAGGCTTTAATCAACCCATCATTGAAGCTTTTCCACGGGCCGTCCAAAGACAGATACACAAACGGGAAAGCAAAGAAAACATGCGCCCAAATCACCCAGAACTCATAGGCACTACTGCCGATGTAGAGGGTCGTGACTTGCATACCAAACAATACCGATAGTTGAGGTATTAACATTGGGATAGCGATAATGAAGCCCGGAACTTGCCACTTGTATTTGATTCTGTATTCGTGAGCAATCAGCGCAAGTAACAGAGCGACTGAAGCCGCAATCAGACCAATCCATAAGCTTTGACCCACAGTACTCATGATGCCATCCCATTCGAACTCCCAGAAACGCATGCTATAGCGGCTCGGCAGTAAATCAGGGAAGCGCCAACGCTGAGCAACGCTCCAAATTACCATCAATGGAATGATCAGCAGTGAAAGACTAGCAAGGACTGTGAATACCGTTTTCCCCGGAAGGTTTGCCCCTGTTCTTCCGGAATACTGCCAAGTTCGAAAGTACTTAAGAACCGCCCATTCAACTAAACGCGCCAAGGCGATGATCAACGAAGCTAAACCAAACAAAACGATGGCACCAGCAGCAGCTCGAGGAAGTAGATTTAGGTCAGGATCGTTGAACCATTGCCATACCAAAACGGCAAAGGTCGGCGGGTTGGTTGGGCCAATGATCAGAGCAATATCGACAACCGAGACACTGTAAGCGAGTACCGCCAGCATTGGGAATCGAAGCTTAGTAAACCATTGTGGGAAAATACATTTCCACCAGATCTGAGCACGGCTGTAACCGAGTGATGCACTGACCTTGGTGATACGTTCTACATCGATTTGTTGAAGTATCGATATACTCATCAGCAACAAGAAGGGTACTTCTTTGAGTGCGAGCATAATGATTAAGCCGAACGCGTATGGGTCTTTTACCAATAACGCCAATTCAGAGCTGGTGGCCGATTCGCCGAGCAAGTGATGTACCGCTCTTGCGCCAAGCCCCGTTGGACTAAACAAAAAAGCAAAGCCGATAGCGAAAGCCACATGTGGAATGGCAAGCATTGGTGATAGCGTTAACTCAATCTTTCTCCAAAACTTGTTTCCCCAAGAGGCTTGAAGAATACAAAAGGTCAGGAAGCAGGCGATATAGCTGCTTGCAATCGCTGAACCTAGGCTTAAGCCAATAGAGTGCCAAGCCCCTTCCCATTGAAAGACTTGGCTAAAGCCGTTGAGTGTTGGCTTCTCTAAACCAAGGGGCGGGATGAAACTCAGTGACGAAGCCACGACTCCCGCTACCCCAGGAATGGTTGGGAGAATGCATACAGCTATAACAACAAAATATAGAGCGCGTAGCATGAAGACTAGTTACCGTATCGCTTAAGCCACTCTTTCTCGAGCGCGTTTTGCCAGCTAGGGTGTGGTTCATCAACCGATTTAAATTGTTGGGTGTTTTTAGCGCTGCCAGTGAGGTACTTGCTGCTCAGAACCGAAGGATCGCCCCAGACATTGAGGTCACCTTTGCGAGACTGTGCTTCTGGGCTCAGTAAGAAGTTAATGGTCACTTGAGCACCTGCGGTTGCATTGGCATTCCAAGGAATCGCAAGGAAGTGAATGTTAGATAGTGCGCCGCTTTCTAGAGCATAAGCCTTAGTGGTTTCGGCTAGGCGACCACTTGCTTGTGCTGAATAAACAGAGTTTGGATTGAACGTAATCGCGAGATCGATCTGACCATCATCCAGGAGTTGGATGCTTTCCGATGTGCCTGCTGGGAATTGCTTGCCACCGCGCCAAGCCACTTTATGGAATTTATCTAAGTATGCCCACAGTGGTGCCGTCACTTCTTGGAAGTTGCCTTCTGAAACCGGCTGAGCCAGCGCAGGGTTATTGTTTGTTAGTTCAATCAGTAGAGACTTAATGAAGCTCGTGCCATGAAATTCTGGTGGACGAGGGTAGCTTAAACGGTTCGGGAAAGCCTGAGCGTAGCTCAACATCTCTGAGAATGATTGTGGTGGATTATGCAGCGTCTCTTGGTCGTGAATGAACACCAGTTGTCCCACGCCCCACGGTGCTTCTAAGCCTTCCGTAGGCTCTGAGAAATCGACATCAATCGGCAGAGATTTATCGACATACTGCCAATTTGGAAGTGATTCTGTAAATGGCCCAAACAATAGCGCGTTGTCTTTCATCGAACGGAAGTTCTCGCCATTGATCCAGACGATATCGACGCTGCCTTCACTGTTCTTTCCTGCCGCTTTTTCAGCAAGCAGTCGAGTGGTCGTTTCCGCAATATCAGTTACTTTCACATGCTTTAACGTGACACCGTAGTCACTTTGTAATTTCTTGCCTGCCCACTGTAGGTAACGATTGATCTCTTGGCTTCCGCCCCAAGCGTGAAAGTAGACAGTTTCTCCCTCTGCCTGCTGTTCTATTTGGTTCCAGCTGTCGGTGGATGTTGCTTCATCAGCAGAAATGGTTGCGCTGTATGCAACGGTTGCCATGATTCCTAACGTACTTACTATCTTGTTCATAAACTTTTCCATTTGGTAGTGAACGGGCAAGAGCATTGTATTTTCAAACTCCCTAATAGTTATTCTATCTGTTTCTGAAATAAATTCTAATTCAACAGTAAATTCAATCAATTACTTGAGAACAAGCAGGGAGTTGGCGGTTGAGTTTTGTTCGATATGTAATCATCTCGAAAACTCGACAGACTCTAGGCTTTTGCCATCCTAGCAACAGACCGCTGAACCGTTGAATTTATTGCATCTAAATGAGAGATTTTTGAGGTTTATTGGAGGTTGGTACGAAAAGTCGGCGATGAGCGTCAATTTTGAAGAAGTAGTGAGGGCAAGCTGGCAATAAAAAAGGAGCCATCAGGCTCCTTTAATCAGTATTTGGTTTCGATGACGGATTAGTTTACCCAGTCACGAATTGTGTACGTTAGCGTGTGTACATCGTTTTTCAGTACTAGCGTATCGTTTGTTAGGGTTACGTCGCTCCACTCGCTTAGAGTCGCAGAAACCGATTGTTCGATTTCCATCGCAGAGCCGTGACACATTTTCATTGTCATGCCCATTTGCTTGATACGGAATTGACCGTCTTTCAGCTCGCCTTGACCGAAGAAGTTGTTACAACCAGCCATGCCATTTGCCGTCATCTTTTCGCCGATCTCTAGACGAGGAGCTGCTTGGTCTTCGTTTTTCACAATGTCCTTGCCATCAATTTGCGCAAGTTCCCAATTATGGTGCTGTAGATCGGTTGGTGTTACTTGCATCGCGTTGTCACCTGTTGTTGTGCATGCTGCTAGCATCATAGGTAAAGCGGCTACTGCTAGTAATTTTTTTGAACTAAACTTCATATTATAAGGCTCCAAAGGAAAGAACGAAGTTACCGAATAAGTGTAACTTGATGGGTTCAAAGTATAGTTTACAAAACACTATATGTGTCAGTATAAGGTCATAGTTTAGTATGAATTTCACGAGCTGGGCGACAAATTAATCGCTTATTTTTTAATTAGTAAGCTCGATTTTGATGTGTAAGGAGGCATGGTGGAGCAGTTAGAGTTTTTCCAGGTTCCAAGCCCTTGCGTTGGGGTTTGCTCAAGCGATGATAAAGGCTATTGCAATGGTTGTATGCGCAAAAGAGAAGAGCGCTTTAATTGGATGTCGATGACTCCGTCAGAACAATTGCACGTGATTAAGCTGTGTCGTCAGCGCTATAGACGAAAAATAATGAAGCAAAAAAACTTGGTTGGTAAGCAGGTCGATGAAGAGGGAAACACAAGTCCCCAAGGAGATCTTTTTGGCTAAAGAGGAAGTATTAAGATTTCATTTAACTCCGAAGTAACTATTACTTTACATAATGGTTGGGGTGTAATATTAAGGTAGGTACCTTTGTACCTGAAGGAGTGGTGTCGGTATGAATAAAAAGAACGTAAAACTCAAAAAAGAGCCAGTCAAAGCACTGGACCGAAAACCGATCGGGGCAAAAGATGACCCTGAAGTTGCTCCGCGTGATTGGCATTCGATGTCAGAAGAAGAACGAATGGAAATCCTTTCTCACCTCTCAGACATGCCTTTCCAGTAACACCACAGGTTTTTCAGAGTCTTTCTTAAAGCTCAGTTTTCGGAAACAAAAATGATATTAAACAAACATGTGATTCGCTTTCGTTACACCACGATGGTACGTGCAAAATGTATCATCGGCCTCGGTGGTTTTACTGTGAATCTTAATGTTCGTGATCACTTCTACAGCCCCTGCATCGTAGCAAGCTTGTTCTGCTTGTTTAATTATATCGAGTAATTGGTTGAGTTCACCTTTCATCGTGGTTTCCATCGCACCGATTTGGAAAGGTACATCGGCAGCTTTCACCACTTCAATGGCTTTATCAACCACTTCGAAGTTGTTACCTTCTTTAACGCGAGGTATCACTTGGAAGGCAACCATTACTTCTTTTTCTCTTTTTAACTCAGACACTTTCTGCTTACTCTAGGATAGGGAATTGTTGCAGATGATAGGTTAATGCGGAGACGAATTCTACAGCGGTTATGCTGGTTGGATTACTCTCGTTGTCCTACTTGTTACCCCAGTGGTCACTTACCCAACCACCTATGTGCTCATCAAAATGACTGCCACTGAACCTCTGGTTGCGTTCAACCGAAGTATCACAATCATCTTTATTATCTATTAGGGTTTGTATGTAGTTTGCCATCGGGTCATTGGAACGTTGACGATCTCGGCGGGTTGCCACTTCCTTAATCAGTTGTAATCGATATGTAGAGCTAGCACGTTTCATTTCAATGACCTCCTGTTGTAGACACTAATAGAAAAATCTAGTTGCCAGATATAGGGGCGTCAACGTGATTTAAGAGTATTTTTTTTGAGCAACCAAGAATCAATACGTTGGCATCATAATTCACAAAAGTGTCATTTAAGTTGGCATCTTTAGGGAGGTGTTTGGGTGTGAATTTATGTTTTGTTGCATATAAAAAAGCCCAGTAAAAACTGGGCTAATCGACTTTCTTTGCTTATTTCGAAGAACTTGGCTTGCCTTTAAATTGCTTAATGCTCTTCTTTTTGGCTGTTCTTCGATTGGCCATTTTATCTTTAGGTGGACGCTTGCGAGCGGTCGCTTCAGATGCAGGTTTGTCGGTAACCGGGAAACCTTCTAATGGTTGCAGCACCAACGGCTTATTGGTTAGGGTGCGAATTGCATTGAGGTAGTCTGTTTCGCTGTGGCTAACCAGAGAGATCGCGCAGCCAGTACTTCCTGCTCTTGCTGTGCGACCAACGCGGTGTACGTAAGTTGCTGAGTGAGAGGGTAATTCGAAGTTAATTACGACAGGTAACTGATCAATATGGATGCCTCGAGCCATCACGTCGGTTGCGATAAGCACACGAGTCTCGCCATTTTTGAAACTTTCTAAAGCTTGCTCTCGTTCTTCTTGGCTCTTATTTCCATGTAACGCACTCACACTGATTTTGGCTTTATTCAATCGTTTGGTTAATGCATCGGCATTGTCTTTTGCGCCAATAAATACCAATACTTGCGGCCATGTGTGTTGATTGAGTAGGGCGATGAGCGCTTGAGCTTTACTGCCTTTGTTCACTAAATACAGGGTTTCTTCAATAGCCGCGACCACGCTGTTTTCTTGGTGTGTCGTGACTTTAACTGGATTTGAAAGAAGCTCTTCAGCCTGATCTACTAATTCGGGCGGAAGTGTCGCAGAGAACAACAGTGACTGACGTTTGCTCGGTAGTGCTGCAGTAATCGCTTGAATATCTGGCCAAAAGCCCATGTCGATCAGGCGATCGGCTTCATCAAGAACCAATGATGAACACTGGGCTGCATCCAGTTCACCACTTTTAATTAAAGCAAGTAGACGGCCTGGTGTGGCGATGGCTAATTGTGGTTTAGTCGACAATTGTTGCTGTTGATCATCAGTATTCACGCCGCCCGTTAGCGTTACCAATTTGATATTGAGCGTTGTCGCGATCGGCTCTAAAGATTTGGTCACTTGAGATGCAAGTTCACGGGTTGGAACAATGATCAGTGTTTGCAGTTCATGTACATCTTGGTTGATGTTATTCAGTAAAGGTAAGCCGAATGCCAATGTTTTACCGCTGCCCGTTTGAGCCAATGCAAGTACGTCTTTCCCCGCAATAATTGTAGGAATTACCGCTTGTTGTATCTCTGTTGGCTTATTGAATTGAGATGGGAGCGCGGAGACGGTTTTTGCGTTAAGGGTTAGGCTAGCAAATGACATAAATGAACCAAGTATCAAAAGGGAGGTGGAGTCTAACAGGGCTGCAAATGTTAGAGAATCAGTTTTGTAACCATAATGACAAGCATATCGAAAACAAAATAAAAAATGTTCTAGGAATATAGTCAACTAACAGTTCAGTATAGATTTTTGTACAGTATTGAGCTCATACTTAGTGCTCGGATTAAATACCTAAAGTATTATATTCTCAGGCCGATATAATAATTAGCTATTAATTGAGTGAATGTGTAACTTAAAACCCAATTGAAGATAAAGTCTATTGCTTGACCGAATAAACAGAGACAGGGAGTCACCAATGCGTGAAGAGTCATTCACCCAGAAACGCAAATATTACCGCTTAAAGTACCCTCAAAAGGCACGTCCGGTGATGCGAATTAAGGATGAGCTTTTTCATGTCAGTGAAGTGTCTGAAAAGGGTGTACGCCTGATGATGCGTAACATCATCCCTGTTTATCGAGGTTTCTCTATGGCGGGCAGCTTAAGACTGCATGATAACAATACTATTGATATTAGTGGTGCAGTGCTGAGACAAGAAGGCGATGAAGTGATTGTCCAGTTATCACAAGGACCAAGCTTCAAAGATATGGTGTCTGAACAAAGGCATATTAGGCAAAGATACCCAGTATTTTTTGCAAGCCTGAGAGTGGCTTAAAAGTCACGGACGTTAGATTCCTTAAGGCGCAAATCGCTCATTCTAAACAGAGGTTAAAAAGCCCAGCACTTTCACAAGTGCTGGGCTTTTTCCTATCTATAGCCCAGATTCTTATAAACCAAAGGCGATACAGGTAAAGCTAATGAGCTTAGTTCGCCTTATAACTCGTCTACTGTTGCCCAAACCGCGGCTAGCATGTCGTGACCAAACGCGACACTTCGCTCTGGAGACCAGCCGTAAAGTTCGTCAGCGTGACTGATGTGATCTTTAAATGGCATCTCGACGGTGTAAGCTAAACACTTGAACTGCTCACCGATCCAGTTTGTGCCAACCGTCATATTCGCTTTGCCCGGTTCGTCTTTATCGTAACCAAATTCATCTTGGAACTCTGGTGTGATCGTCAGTAGTGCTTGCTTGAAGTGATTCTCTAGTTTAGCAATACGCTCGTTGTATGAAGGCGTGCCTTCGCTACCCGCGACAAAGTTATATGGAATCGCTTCGTCGCCGTGAATGTCTAGACATAGGTCAACGCCCGTTTCTAGCATACGCTCGCGAACAAGGAATACCTCTGGGCTGCGCTCCATAGAAGGTGATTGCCATTCGCGGTTCAGGTTTACGCCAATCGCGTTAGTACGCAGGTGACCGCGGATGCTGCCATCTGGGTTCATGTTTGGTACAACGCGGAACACAACGCTGTCTAGAAGAGAGCGACCGACTGTATCTGTTTCATCAAGCAGGCGTTGTAGCAGACCTTCGATCAGCCATTCAGCCATCGTCTCGCCCGGGTGTTGGCGACCAATAACCCAGATATTTTTCTTCTCTTCACTTGGCTCACCAATGGTTAGCAAAGTGATGTCATTGTTGTCTAGCGTGTGGCCCAAAGTTTCAAGCTTACAAGCTGGGTGCGTTTGAGCACTGTGCAGAAGATCTTGGTGACGATCGTATGAGTAAGGTGCGAAGTACGCGAAGTACATTGAATCGTGTTCAGGGATGATATCGAAGCTTAATGTATCGCCATCGAACTGAGATGGGATACGGAACCACTCTTCACGGTCATACGATGCAACCACATCGTAATCTTTCCAGCCTTCAGGGTAGGCAGATGTTGCCAATTGACCGATTTCAAAGTGGTGAGCTTGTTGAGCTTCACTTTCTAAGCGGAAGTGAAACCACTGAGAGATTTCAGTTTGGTAGTCTGCTGGGATAGTCAGTTGAATGTTTTGTGGTGAATCTGCTGAAACGACGTGAATGTTGCCGCTTTCGAAATTGCTGAAAATTTTCATTGTAGTTTTTATCTCGTAGTTGAGTTGCCGTAAGACTAGCACACTTTTTTTCGAGCAAACCACTAACTAAATCGTAATGAGATGTTATTTCAACTATCTACTTTTTAGTTCTCTATTTTGAGCAGTACTCCTATCTATCGACGCTGACAAGTTGTACACCCACGACAGGCAGAACGTGTGTGGCGATCTAACTTGCTGCGTTGAACCTTACAATAAGCGTTTTTTAGCGCTCTTCGTCCAGAGAACCAATCATCGGGTTTTGACAGGATCAGATAACCATTAAAGTGTTTCACAAGCTCGACTCTATTTTGGTCGATGAACTTGCTATCAAACCCAATTTCGAAGTAATCAAGCGCTTGTTCAATCGAGGTGAAACTCGCCATTTTTTGTTGGAATTCTGTTTGGTTCATTGAGTGAGGAGTTTATGAAAAATAGATAGCCGATATTGTAATAGATTTACAGTTTACTTCTTTGACTTAGAAAGCCGTTTTGTCTCGTTGATGTTAGATTAATCAATAATAGATATTAAATTGTCACTTATTATTTGGTGGGTGATTGTATCTGGTGGGGAATAATTTCGTGAAGTGACCTTGGGTTCTCATAAAGGTTCAATTTTTGTTCCTCAGAATGCGATTTATGATCCAAATCAAACTGATCTACCCCTAAAGTACTATTCTGATCTTAATTGTAACCAATTGTTGAAGATGATTAAGAATTATGACAATAAAAAAACGTTATATCGCACTAATAGCGGCGGTCGGTATAGGTATTGGCTGGTTAACCTTAGGGGGATCTGCTGCTGTTATGCACTATACATCGAGCACTGAGTTTTGTGTTTCTTGCCACACGATGGAAGCCCCCCACAAAGAGTATCAAGGTTCAGTCCACTTCAGTAACGCAACAGGCATTCGAGCCGAATGTGCCGATTGCCACATTCCAACGGATCCGATTGACTACGTGATCACCAAAGTAAGAGCGTCTAAAGACATCTACCACGAATTCATCACAGGTAAGATCGACACGCCTGAGAAATACGAAGCACACCGTGAAGAGATGGCTGAAACAGTATGGGCTCAATTCCGTGAGAATGACTCAGCGACGTGTCGCTCTTGTCACGAATTCGATGCAATGGAAGAGTTCGAGCAATCTCGTGATGCGGCGAAAATGCACGCTTACGGTAAAGAGAACAACCAAACGTGTATCGATTGTCATAAAGGCGTAGCGCACTTTGCCCCTGAAGCTCAGTTAGACAGCAAAGCCTTCGATACCCTGATCGCCTTCACCCAAAACACGCCAGCAGATGCGAAAGTGGTTTACCCAGTAACCGATATCGCAATGGGCGAGTTTGGTAGCGTAAACCCAACGGCTGAACTTGAAGTCGTTAAAGCTGAAGGCGACAACCGTACGGTGACTCTGAATGCGTTCCAAATGAAAGGTGCAGAACAAGTGCTTTACTTCGGTGAAGGTCAACGTGCAATCGTTGCGACACTGACAGACAAAGGTCAAGAAGCACTGACTACTGGTGAATACAAAGCCGATGCTTATGGTAACGAGTGGCGTTCAGTGGCGTTAACGGGTGACATTACTGACCCAGTTGTCGATACCCTAGACCCAATCTGGTCTTATGCAGAAGAGTTGGACAATGTTTACTGTGCAACTTGTCACGCGAAGATTCCTTCAAATCACTTCACTGTGAATGCTTGGGGACCTGTTGCGAAAAGTATGGGCGACCGTACCGACATTTCTGAGCGAAACCTTGAGCTGTTGACTAAGTACTTCCAAAATCACGCGAAAGACGTTGTTGGTCACTAAAGAGAATTAGAAGGATAAAATTATGACTAATATGACCCGTCGTGGATTTATGAAAGGCACAGGTATCACTGCTGGTGCGTTGGCATTCACATCCTTGACACCGATGAGCGCAATAGCTTCTGACAAGCGCGGTTCTGGTGTTCTAACATCAGGCCGTATGGGACCAATGCTGTGTGAAGTGAAAGATGGCAAGTTAGTGTCTACAACGAATGCACTGGCACAAACAGTTCCAAACAGCCTACAAATTACAGGCCCTGACCAAGTACATACCAAAGCGCGTGTTATATACCCTATGGTTCGTAAAGGCTACTTGGCTAACCCATCTGCACCTGAAGGTGTACGTGGTAGCGATGAGTTTGTTCGCATCTCTTGGGATGAAGTGTACAAACTGATTCACCAACAACATTCACGTATTCGTAAAGAGCACGGTGCAGAATCGGTATTCGCAGGCTCTTACGGTTGGCGTTCAAGCGGTGTGCTACATAAAGCGCAAACACTTCTACAACGTTACATGAGCATGGCTGGTGGTTACTCTGGTCACTTAGGTGATTACTCAACAGGTGCTGCTCAGGTCATCATGCCGCACGTGGTGGGTTCGATTGAAGTGTATGAACAACAAACGACTTACCCAATAATCCTTGAGCACAGTGATGTGGTGGTACTTTGGGGTCTAAACCCAATCAATACCTTGAAGATCGCTTGGAGCTCAACGGACTGTGCGGGTCTTGAATTCTTCCACCAGTTGAAGAAATCGGGCAAGACAGTGATCGCGATTGATCCAATGCGTTCTGAGACTATCGAGTTCTTTGGCGACAACGCTGAGTGGATTGCTCCGCACCCAATGACTGACGTAGCCATGATGATGGGTATTGCGCACACATTAGTGAAGCAGGGTAAACACGACAAAGAATTCTTGGGCAAATACACAACAGGTTATGACGTATTCGAAGCTTACCTAATGGGTAAAGAAGACGGCGTTGAAAAATCGGCTGAGTGGGCGTCTGAGATCTGTGGTGTGCCAGTGAAGCAACTGAAACTACTGGCGGATATCTTCAGTAAGAACCGCACTATGCTGATGTCTGGCTGGGGTATGCAGCGTCAACAATACGGAGAACAACGTCACTGGATGTTGGTTACGCTAGCGACAATGCTAGGTCAAGTTGGTTTACCTGGTGGTGGTTTCGGTCTTTCTTACCACTACTCAAACGGCGGCAACCCTGCTCGTGATGCAGGCGTACTTCCTGCGATTTCAGCGTCGCTTGGCGGTGGTTCTTCGGCGGGTAACGACTGGGCAGTTTCAGGAGCTGTGAACGCATTCCCTGTCGCGCGTATTGTTGAAGCGCTAGAAAATCCGGGTTCAAGCTACCATCACAATGGCCACAACCTAACGTTCCCTGAGATCAAAATGATCTGGTGGGCAGGCGGTGCGAACTTTACTCACCACCAAGATACCAATCGCTTGATTAAAGCGTGGCAAAAACCTGAGCTGGTTGTTATCTCAGAACCTTACTGGACAGCAGCAGCTAAACACGCGGATATTGTATTGCCAATTACTACATCGTTTGAACGTAATGATATGACGATGACGGGGGACTATAGTAACCAACACTTAGTGCCAATGAAGAAAGCTGTTGAACCTCAAGGCGAAGCGCGCAATGACTTCGATGTGTTTGCGGATATGGCTGAGTTGCTTGCTCCAGGCGGTCGTGAAGTGTACACCGAAGGCAAGACCGAAATGGAATGGCTGTACGGTTTCTACAAAACAGCACAGCAAGGTGGCCGTGGTCAGCGCATCGCAATGCCTAACTTCAGCAAATTCTGGGAAGATAATCAGTTGATTGAGATGAAGTGGAACGAGAAGAACGCACAGTTTGTTCGTTACGCTGATTTTCGTGAGAATCCAATCATGAACCCACTAGGTACACCGAGTGGCAAGTTCGAGATTTTTTCAAGAACGATTGAAGGTTACCAACTAGACGATTGTCCAGCGCATCCTACTTGGTTAGAGCCAACAGAGTACACAGGTAATGCTAAAGATGGTGAACTGCAATTGATGACAGCGCACGCAGCGCACCGTCTACACAGTCAGTTCAACTACGCCAAGATTCGTGAAGAGTACGCGATCGCAGACCGCGAGCCGATTTCAATTCACCCTGAAGACGCAAAAGCGCGTGGTATTAAAACGGGTGATTTGGTTCGTGCACACAATGGTCGTGGTCAAGTATTGGTTGGTGCATTAGTGACGGACGGCATCAAACAAGGCTCTGTATGTATCCATGAAGGCGGTTGGCCAGATTTAGATAAAGATACAGGCCTATGTAAAAACGGCGGCTGTAACGTACTTACGTTGGATATTCCGACCTCTCGTTTGGCAAATGGTTGTGCAGCGAACTCAGCGCTTGTGAAAATTGAAAAATACACAGGCCCAGTATTAGAACTGACGGCATTTGATCCACCTAAAAATGGCTAATCTTTAACGAGAAATAGCTAATTGAACGAAGCCAGCCTAGCCGCTGGCTTTTTTTATGATCTTTTTTGCGGTGGAAAGACTATTACTGTGTGTCGAGTAGACAACTCATAATAATCAACGACATCAAAGCAAGAGAGAATCCCATGAATCGGATCAACCCAAAGAAGTTATTTCGTAGCAAATGGACAGCCGTTAGCCCTGTGAACAAAGAAAAGCACTTTATGGTCACAGAAGTAGAATTTGAAGAAGGGGAGGTCATTCGTTGTTCGATAGAAGCGGTGATGACGAAACGAGAGGAAGACATCAACTGGAGGGATCTAACCGACAAGGAACATTGGCTTGCAGGTTGGAAGTAGGGGCTACCAGTTACTCCAAGCTTGTTTTAGCAGTTTATGGAGAGCCGTGGCCTTGTTTGAGTCTGCCTTTGATTTACCCATTGAACAAAGTGAATCTCTTGTTCTGAAATTTTGATAAATAGTTTGTATCCTAATGATTTGTACACGAACTATTTTATTTGTTATTGGTTCGTTGACTCTATTGTTCACTCAAGTTTTAAATAATTATTCAATAATCTGTCAGCAATTGACACAAAATTCCTAAGGTTTATGTTGTTTTTTAATTTGTATAAATATCAATGTTTTATATTGTATTTAGTTGATGTTCGATCGGTTTTTTTATGACTAATTATAGTCTTAGTAGGGTTTTTTACAGTATAGAATCTCTTGATTCTCACTAGGCAATTGCTTAGAGTGCTAATTGTTTTCCGGGTTTAAATAAACTACTTTTAATCTTAAATAGCCGTTTTTAAGCTTAAAAAAACTAAGAAAGGATTAGATTACATGGATCCCATACTGGAAGTTAAGGGACTGTACAAGGTGTTTGGTGAAGACACTGATCGTGCTTTTTCAATGATTGATGAAGGTGCGGATAAAGACAAAGTTTTCGAAGAGACAGGGCTAACGATCGGTGTTAACGATGTTTCTTTGAGTATTCAAGAAGGTGAAATTTTCGTCATAATGGGACTGTCAGGATCTGGCAAATCAACCCTAGTACGCCTTCTTAACCGCTTGATTGAACCTACCAAGGGCAATGTGCTTCTTCGAGGCAAAGATATTGCCCACATCTCAGAAGATAGACTCCGCGAAGTTCGCCGTAATAACATCTCTATGGTTTTCCAAAATTTCGCCTTGATGCCACATATGACGGTGATCGAGAACGCAGCTTTTGGCCTTGAGCTCGCAGGTGTTGAAGCCGATATACGCAAACAGTCTGCATTTACAGCACTAGAACGAGTAGGCCTTGGCCCATATTCAGAATCTTATCCGGATGAATTGTCTGGTGGGATGAAACAGCGCGTTGGTTTGGCTCGTGCTCTCGCCTGTGACCCTGACATTTTATTAATGGACGAAGCGTTTTCTGCACTCGACCCTTTGATTCGTACTGAAATGCAAGACGAGTTAATTCGACTGCAAAATGACGACAAGCGTACGATTGTTTTTATTTCTCATGATCTTGATGAGGCAATGAGAATCGGGGATCGAATTGCGATTATGCAAAATGGTGAGGTGGTTCAAGTTGGTACACCAGATGAGATCTTAAATAGCCCTGCTAATGACTATGTTGAAGCCTTTTTCCGAGGTGTTAATGTGGCGAGTGCATTGACCGTCAAAGATATTGCTCGCAAGAAACCTGCGGCGGTATTTAAGAAGTCAGAACATGACGGCCCAGCCTCCGCATTACAGATATTGATGGATAACGACCGTGAATACGGCATCGTTATTGAGAAGAGCAGTCACTACTCCGGCATTGTTTCTGTTGAATCTCTTCGTAAAGCGCACAAAGAAAATAAGTCATTAGTTAGTGCTCAATTAGATGATGGCTTAACTCTTAACCCGGATTTACCAATCAACGACGTACTTGGCCTTGTTGGCGGTGTTCCTTACTCCGTTCCTGTTGTCGACGATAAAGGTACTTACTTTGGCGTGGTAACTAAATCACGACTGCTACAAACATTGGATAAGGGGTAGAGCATGTCGTCAGAACAAATAGATAATGACCCGTGGTCACAATCCACTAAATCAGAACCATCAGCTCAACCTGCAAGTGACCCATGGGGTCAAGCAAGTGATACATCACCATCGGCTGATTGGCTAAGCAGCGAAACAGTAGAGACTGCACCTTTTGATCCACTGAACCCATTCGTGGAAGCAGTGTTGCCAGTTGATAATTGGGTTGAATCTGGATTGAATTGGCTAGTTGAACATGGGCGACCGTTATTTCAGGCAGTACGTATACCTATCGATTTCATTTTAAGTTCATTTGAAACGGCACTTGTGTCTACACCTGCACCATTCATGCTGATCATTTTGTTTTTGGTTGCATGGCAGTTTTCAAACCTCAAGCTTGGTGTTGTGACTGCAGTATCCCTTACTTTTATTGGCTTGATTGGCGCTTGGTCTGAAGCGATGACCACTCTTTCACTGGTGATGACATCGGTATTCTTCTGTTTATTGATCGGCTTACCAATGGGTATATGGTTGGCCCGAAGTAATACTGCCGCTAAATTTGTGCGTCCAATTCTCGATGCGATGCAAACTACTCCGGCCTTTGTTTATTTGGTACCTATCGTAATGTTGTTTGGTATCGGTAACGTTCCGGGCGTGGTGGTTACTATCATATTTGCACTGCCACCAGTGGTACGTTTGACCATCTTGGGTATCCAACAAGTACCGGAAGAATTGATTGAAGCGGGACATTCATTCGGTGCCAATAAAAAGCAAATGCTTTATCGCATTCAACTGCCGCTTGCCTTACCAACCATAATGGCAGGTGTAAACCAAACACTTATGTTGTCTCTGTCTATGGTTGTTATAGCGTCAATGATCGCAGTAGGCGGCTTAGGCCAAATGGTACTGAGAGGTATCGGTCGTTTAGATATGGGGCTTGCTGCTGTCGGTGGCCTAGGCATTGTTATTCTTGCAATCCTACTTGATCGAATTACTCAAGTTTTAGGGGCTAATGCAGGTGATACAAAACTACGCTGGTACCGTATGGGACCTGTTTCCATTTTACTTAATGCTTTAAATCGCGGTAACCAATCAAAACTACAATCAAGGAAAAACACTAATGAATAATTCATGGAAGAGCAAATTCGCTGTTAGCATCGTTTCTACATTAGCCGTATCAACAAATGTGTGGGCAGCAAGCTTACCGGGTGAAGGTGTCTCCGTTCAACCTGTTCAATCGTCTGTAGCGGAAGAAACATTCCAAACTTTGATCGTTAATCGTGCTTTAGAAGAACTTGGCTATGACGTGAAATCGACGCAAGAAGTGGACTACAACGTAGGTTACACCTCGATCGCAAAAGGTGACGCCACATTCCTATCAGTAGGCTGGTTTCCACTTCATGATGATAAATACAAAATGGCAGGTGGCGATGATAAGTTTTATCGTGAAGGCCAATATGTAAGCGGTGCAGCTCAGGGCTACTTGATTGATAAGAAAACGGCAGAGAAGTATAACATTACGAATATTGGTCAACTAACCGATCCAAAAATTGCGAAACTGTTTGATGCAAATGGAGATGGTAAAGCTGATCTAACGGGCTGTAACCCAGGTTGGGGCTGTGAGACGGTTATTGAGCACCAACTGTCAGCATTTAAACTGGATGACACGGTTACTCATAATCAAGGTAACTACGCAGCCATCATTGCTGATACCATTTCGCGCTACCAAAAGGGAGAATCAATTCTATACTACACGTGGACACCGTATTGGGTGAGTGGTGTATTGGTTCCAAATGAAGATGTAGTTTGGCTAGAAGTTCCATTCTCTTCACTTCCTGGTGATCGTTCTGATGTTGATACTACGTTATCTAACGGTAAGAACTATGGCTTCCAAATGAACTCAATGCGTATTATCGCGAATAAAGAGTTTGCTAAAAATAATCCATCTGCGGCTAAGCTTTTCGAAATCATCAAACTTAACATCAATGATGTAAGTGCACAGAACATGATGATGAGCAAGGGTAAAAACAGCTCTGCTGATATCGAAGCGCACGTAAATGGTTGGATTAAAGCGAACCAAAATACATTCGATGCTTGGATTGAAGAAGCGAAGAAAGCAGCACTGTAGATTTATGTTTGTTCAAGAGCGGACTGACACTTTAATTGGAAATGACTAGTGTGTTTAGTGATTGCGTAGAATCACTGAGTCACACTTCAAATGAAGTGAAAGACGACAAGAGTGAGCATTACAAGCCAGTAGTCCAATTTGGATTGCTGGCTTTTTGTTTTCTGTTTTGATTCTTGAATTGTGAGCTTCCAACTTTTAATTATAGCCCTAGCGTTCGTTTTGAACTTCGAAGTCGTCGCTTACTAAGCGAGCACAGTCATCTGCTTCAATTGCCCCAGTGCTCACGATGCACAACACCAAACACTTAGTTCAACTAACCGTAAGAATGTAACTGCTTTCTGGGTGTTCTTTCCATTTTACGTCTGTGTAATCAACGTCTTTGAAGCTTTGGTCGATGATGTTTTGCCAAAATGCTTGAATAGCTTCACGATCTTCAAAATCCTAGCTCTTTGCATTTAATTATTTGCGACTTATTATGCGTCTTCCGTTCGAGAAGTGTTGGCAATAAAGCAGATAAACTTGTCGATCAAAAATGGGTTGAATTGTCCCTGTAATCTCTCATCAAATAGAATACGAAGTGCTTTTTTTGCTGGCATTCCTGTTCGATAGGCCCTTGTTGAGGTCATTGCATCCCATGTGTCCGCTATTGCAAGAACTTGCCCAATCAGTGGAATTTCTGAGCCTTTCAGTCGTAATGGGTATCCATTTCCATCCCATCGTTCATGGTGCAACGAACCCAAAATCGAAGCGAATTCTAGCTCGGGAGCTTGCTTGCTCATCATGTAAGTCCCTTCAACATGCTTGTTCATCAGCTGGCGTTCTATCGGTGTTAATTTGCCATTTTTGTGAAGTATGCTCTTGGGGGTTTCTAACTTCCCTAAATCGTGAACAAGAGCAGAATCGAAAATCAATTCCAACTGTTCACGACCAAACTTTAGGTACTGCCCAAATGAATATGACAGTAAACAAACTCGTAATGTGTGTTCATAGGTTTCCATTGAATGATGGCGCATAGGCTGTAATAACTTGAGAGCATCTAGTGAATGCTTGTGCTGCGGAGCCAATGTGTACACGTGGTCAATTTTGGTTTGGTTCATAACGTTTGCCGTATCAATGTAAGTGAGTCCGGCAGTATGGAGACGATGAATGGAGGAGTTAACTTAATGTGATTGAATGTTTATTAAACAATCTTTCTCAAATTTAATATCGAGGTTTAGAAAAATTTAGATGTTTGAAGGGGAATGAATTTTTAATTAATAACTTTAATTTTCAATGGTTTAATTTTTAATAATGAATCATAGCTATTTAATGGAGTAGAAGTGAGACAAAGTCCACAATACAGCTCTACTTCATTAATCAGAGTGCTTTTAATGTATCTATTCAACAGTGATTTGTTGAAACGGAATTCGACACTAAATGTTTTTACTTCAGTCAGTTTAGCGGTATTGCTAGTAGGTTGTGGTGGTGAGTCAAACTCCGGCGGAGAGCAAGATATCGTTGTATCTCCAGTAGGATCAGCCTCTATTAGTGCGCAAGATATTCAAGATAACTCATTAGTAGATAAAAGCTTCACTATTGACCTTACAGAGCATGTTCACACATCGAATAACCAAGATTTTGTTGTCACAAATGTTCGCGCTTTGTCTGATGACACTTGCCAAGTTCAAGGTATTAGTGAAAGTAGCTTTAAGGTCTATTCGTCTGACGTTAACGACTGTTTGTTTGAGTATGAAGTCGCAACTGAAACCGGCACTTCAATGGCAACCTCGTATGCTCGTGTTGCGATGGGGCAGACCTACGCATCGAAAACACTTCCACGCATCACCACATCAACCATCGAATCACTGGTGGTTATTATTGATCTTGAAAATGAACTTGGTTCATCGTTACCCGGTGATGACTTTGTTTTGCAAGATAGTGTTGTTAGCCTTGGTTCAGGTACAGCCCGTGTCTCTGGCGAACATCGAATTGAATTTACGCCAACAGCCAAAGGTCAAACTGAGGTCTATTACAACTACCAAAACGGTGAGTCGATTCAACAAGGTTCGCTGTCAATTGCGACTTCAGAAGAGACCTATAATACAGCACCTGATGTAACAGATTTTGCTCACGATGCTCTCGCGCAAGTGGGTGAGAGTGTTGTCGTGGATGTGAAAGAGCATATATCAGACGTAGACCTAGATGACGTACAACTTGTTGGTGTACAGGACTTCAACTCGACAACATCACTTTACGATCCTGCCGATGTCACCAATACAAAGTTTGAATTTTCGTCTACCCAACCTGGTCCACACGATGTGGCATACACAGTAAGCGATCACATGGGGGGCTATACGACTGGCGTGGCGCGTATAGAAGTCGAACCGGATTTCTCTTTGATTCAGGATTGGGAAGATATAGTCACTCATGATCCTGTGATTAGCTCAGACATTCGCTTTTTCGCACCAATGACCAAAGTGTACGCCGATTACATCAATGCCTCTTACACAGGCGCATATATCGAAAATGGCACACAAGGTTTGAAAGACGCAGAAATCGTCACTCAAACACTTAGCCAAGCTCGTCAGTACTGCAAAGTGAGAGGCGGCCGTTTGCCTCTACAACGAGAGCTTGAAACGCTCATTACCAACGAAACCAGCGCATTCACCAACCATAATTGGCCAACAAGTAAGAAGTATTGGACAGCGGAAAATGTCAACGAAACAAACGCTGCCACTATTCATTTGAATGACGGGGCTATCGGCAATCAATCAAAGATCGTTGGTATGTACACAACGTGTGTTGATTTAAGTAATTCGAGTGTTAGGGATTTTTCTGCGGATGTTTCAGTGAAAGAGCGAGTATCAAACCGATATGAATATGAAGTTCAAATTCGCGACCCTGATGGCAATGTAGCGCCTTTTGCGGACGTTGAATTGGAGTCTATGAATGAGCGTGGTGTCTTTTTAAATCGCGAGCCGGTTACTGTAGCGACTGTTAATGATGTTGGTTTGTTAGAGGAAGCATATTTTGATATTTCGTTTAGTGACGAAGTGGTTGCGACTAGAGTGAGCTCGCAAGATTACCTACTGCCTTTTGTTCCAGTGGATGATGCTTTGGCAATAGATGTGACAAACCCGTCCCTTTGGAGCAGTGATGAATATTGGGATCGAGAAATATATACCCCCGATGCTGATGGACTTATGTTGATGCCAAATGTTAGTAATAGCAAGCTGTTCCATATACATAAACTGCCTTTTTTAGGAGAAAATTTCACGATAAGGTTCCGTATTCAAAGCGATAGTAGTTCGTCAAAAGGTGAGTTTGCAGTTTTAATTCATCAGCTTGGAATTGATCAGTCTACATGGGAGCAAGATGGGATAATTAAAACTGGCAATACAAGGCCTTACCCTGAAAATGAGCCATCTGCATTTGGCTTGAATGTGAATTTGTATGGCTCGATGCCCGTATCCTTATTTGAAGGGGGACTGGTTTCGAGCTCGCAAAACATGAACTTGCGTGATTCAGATCGTTTCTATTGGTTCGATAAACGGGGGCAACGAGTTTATGTTTACACGTCGCTTACAGACCAAAGGCCAGAGAAATCATCTGGCTATTTCGATATCACAAGTGATGTTGATCTTTCTGAACCATATTGGTTGTCGATCGGAGGTAAAAACGCCTATTCGTCTAAGAATTATCGAATAACTGAATTAGATATGGCTGCGTATTAGGAATGACTATGAAAGTATTAAATTTAGGTGTGATAGCCCTAGGTATTTCTGCGTTGACAGCTTGTGGTGGAGGCTCTGGTGGTTCTGATGTGAGTTCTCAGCCTATTCAGCCATCTATGCCATCAGAGATATTCATTGAAGCTGTTGTGGTTCAGTCAAAAGCGCTTGTCGATGTTCAATCTCAAGTCATTGTCCAAGCTGATTCTGATGTTGATTTAAGTTTGACTTCAGTGAAAGAAGTCAACAATCAGCCAACTTGCAAGGTAACCTCATTAGAAGGTATGACGTTTTCGATCTTGTCGGAGCAAGTAGGTGAGTGCCAATTTGAATATACAGTCGAGCCCGTTGAACAAAGTCAGTACATTGCGCAAGCTTCATCTTTAGCAAGAGTGTCTGTTTCAGAAACAGCTGAAGACAATACATTGCCGAATTTGTCAGCAACGACCAACATTGAATCGCCAGTGACTATTGATTTGTCCGTAGAGCTAGAAAGTGATTTAGACACCTCGATATATGTGTTGTCGGAAGAGGTTACCTTATTAGGGTCAGGTTCTGTAGAGGTCGATTCGTTCAATAATTCGGTCACATATACTCCGACAAACATTGGCGTAACACGAATTATGTATTCAATGAGTGATGGAGTTTCAACTAAGCTTGGAAACATTGACGTAGCGGTTTCTGATACTGGAAATACGCCCCCGGTCGCAACTGACTATATTCGAGAAGGCAAACTTGCCAAAGATATGTCGGTTGAAATCGATTTAACTGACTATGTATCGGACGTTGAAGACAGCGTGATCTTAGATTCTGTACGTGCTTACAACGCAGAAACGGAAATCACCTCAACAACAGAGCATACTTTTACGTTTCAGTCACCAGAAGCGGGGCCACATGAAGTCGCTTATACGGTAACAGACGGACGCGGTGGCTATGCGGTTGGACAGGTTTATATTGAAGTCGAACCTGACTTCAGCCTCGTACAAGATTGGGAAGATATTACGATCTACGATCCAACGATAGGTACTGATATTACTTTTACGGCACCTGCAAGTAAGGTGTTAGCTGATTACACAAATACTGCTTACACAACTTACCAAGCGCAAGACGGTCTTACAGGTCCCAAGTACTCAGAAGTTGTCACAATGAACCTTGAACAAGCACAAAACTATTGTGCCTCTAGAAATGGGCGTTTGCCTATTACACGTGAGTGGGAGTTGTTACTGAATAGTTATGGAAACCTTTTTCATTCTCAAAATTGGCCAGCAGGGTCGGAGTATTGGAGTGCCGATATGTTATCAGCTAGCACTGGTAGAGGCTTTCACGCTACTACTGGTTCTATGAATGAATTGGAGAAAGAGTCTCAATCAGCTTTTGTAACGTGCGTGCTTTTAGATAGCGAGGTGATCAACGACTTCAATACAGAACTTACACTCAACGACATAATTGGTGCTAAATCTGACGTTGTAGGTGTGGTGGTCGATCCTGATGGCGATATTGCCCCTTATCAAGATGTTAAGATGATTTCCGAAAATCAATATGGCGTTTTCTCAAACGGAGCAAGTGAAATTGAGCTAATTGCTGATACTTCTGGTGAGGTACAAGATACATACGTCGACAATGCGTTGGTCAATGAAGTTATCTCCGCATATACCAGTTCACACTCGGTTGACAGTGTCGTTTACAAAAGCGCTGAGATAACCGGCATTCGTATAGCAGATAAAACGGTCTTGGAGTCTACAACCAAAATTCCTGGTCACATAGTAGAGCTAAATGTGGTGAGCGTTAATCTAGAGGGAGAAGAGTCTTTCGTTAACAATGATTTTGTTGAATATAGTTCAAGTGATAACAGTATCGCTGAAATAGTGCAAAATACTGTGCATATTTTAGCCGAGGGGGAAGTTACCATTACAGCTTCATTTAAAGGGTATACAGACAGTTATACTCAAATAAGTGTGATTCCTTTAACTGAAATCTCTGGTGGTTGGGTTATGCAAGTTGGCGAAAAGCAAGAGATTAATATTATATATTCCGTAGATAACGGTGTTACATGGAACGTTTTAGATGGCGGAGCTGCTTTTTTGACATCAAACTCATCTGTTATATCTATCGAATATCAAGGAGAACAAGCGGTTGCTACAGGGCAGAATCCCGGAACGTCAATTCTATCATCAGAGCTTGACCTAAATGGGTTTTTATATAGTGCCTTCGTTGAGGGAAGTGTTATTGCCGGTGATTGGTGCTATAAAACGGCAATCTCAAATAGATCAGGTAATACAGTTTGTATCGGGTACGAAGTCGAAGTTGTTAACAGCTCTATCGGTGAGTTAGTTTACACTTATGGGGCTCAATCCAAAAACCCCTATGTTGGGGAGAGTGATTCGAGTTTATTCTGTAATGCGTTCGGCGCAAAATTAGATAATAGTGTAGAAGATGATTACTATATTATTGACGGTACATTCGGTTCGATTGAGCAAGTAACCGCTTGGGTAACTTCATCAGGAATCTATGATAGTACTATGTATGATACTTATCTTACATTAAAACCTAATCAGACCAACGAGCATGGGGTACCTATTTGTGAATTATCTACGATTAATTAAAATAATTTAGTCTAATAGCACTTTGAATAATATAACAAAGTGCTATCAGTTAGTTGAAAGTAATTTCTATTCCATTTCTAAATTCTTAAAAATTTTGTAGAGCACTTTAGTTGGCAAATTGTTTTAGTGCAAAAAATAGTACTAAGTTAGTGAGCTTATGAACTAAATTAAAATATTTATGGAATATCGTAGTTTTTATCGTTCCGTTGTCTATCTATCAATAATAACTCCGGCTCTTTAGGTTGATAATAAGCAAGCCTGATAGTTGTTTTTAAATTTAAAAGCCACCGTTTATACGGTGGCTTTTTATTAATAGTGGTTACTAAAAATTAACCATATTTACTAATAAAAGAAATAATATGTTTATTGCTAAGTAATTCAATCTTGTCGATAGTTAGTACGCAATAGCGGTAGTTTTTGTTTTTGAAGGTGATGTTCGACTTTTCTTCTGTTGGTTCTGAAAACTTCCATATTTCAAATCCGATGTTCTTCATAAGTTCCAATGCACTTGGGTTCTTTATGATCATGGAATACTTTTTAATCTTAGTATTTCTTGCAAGAAGCTTCATATCGGAAATCAGGTTCGCAATAGATTGTTCACGCTTCTCAGAGTGACCGCTAAACACAATGTAGTTTAAGTTATGATTAGAATCTAAAGAGCAGGCTTGCTTAATATGTAGATGCTTATTTTGGTATTGCTCGAATACCTCTTCGTTGAAGAAAAAACCTAGGCTATGACTAACAATATCGCCATTAACATTGACCATTTTTCTGCCATGCGCCTTTTTTTCACTGCAATAGAGAAACAGATCGATAGTATCAAGTGCAGAAGGATCAACATTGGTATACTGTGAAATTAGCTTTATTCTATCTATTATTGTTTTGTCATTCTGATCTGTCATTAATGGCATGATCTGAAATTTGTTTCCTTTATCTATATCTCCGTTAGTGATAGAAGATATTCGGCTTTGAAATGAAAAGAATCTTTCATGAAGGAAGTCTTCAAGTAATGCTCTGTCTTCGCTATCTTCTGAATCAAAAGACTTCAACGTTGTATACAAATCCAGACCAAGGCAATCCAATAGCTTTAGGGCTCTGTAATTGCTTGGTTTTACTTTGCTATTCTCCCACCGGTTTATTGTTACAGCATCTACAGATCTGAATCCATCATCTAAATGGTTAATGTATGATGCAAAATCCTTCTGCGTTAAGTTTAATTTATTGCGCGATTCGCGCAGTAAATGTGGAAATTTAATTATGGTAGAATATTCATCTTTGAGTAATGACATAACATTTCGATTAGTTAGGTAGTTTATTTTATCAATGGTTAATATGCAGTAACTATAATGTTTATTTTTGAATTTAATATTAGAACTTTTGATAGAGGGTGTTGAAAATTTGAACACTTCAAATCCCAATTCTTTCAAGAATTTTATCATATTAGGATCTTTTACTAAAACAGAATATTTCTTTATGTTTTTACTCTGAGAAAGTAACTTCAACTCTGAAAATATATGTTCAATCACATGATGCTTTGTTTCTGAGTGCGAGCTTACATTAAAATAGTTTATACTTTTGTTTGAATTTAAAGAGCAGGCCATTTTTAGGTCTAATTCTTGATTTTTAAATCGCTCAAATTGATTTTCTTCAAAGAAAAAGCCTACGTTGTGACTCACAATGTCACCATCTGTATTGATGAGCTTGTGACCATGTGCTTTTTTCTCACAGCAATAGAGATATAAATCAATTTGGTCCAGTGGCGAAATATCGACTTTCGTGAATTTAGAAAGTAGTTTGATTCTGTCGATAACGCCAGTGTCACACGGCTCTGACATTAAAGGCAGTGACTTAAAGTTGCGGTCGCCTTGTTGTTCATTCAGGCTTGATAGAGCTGAAATTCGACTTTGAAATGAGCCATGGAATTCGCTTAAAAACAGCTCGATCAATGTGTCTTTTGGGTCAGACTTAAAGCTTCTTATTAGACTATACAAATCTCCCCCAAGGTACTGCAAAATCTTGAGTGCTTTATAAACACTAGGCTTTACCTTACTGTTTTCCCAGCGGTTTATCGTTACGACATCAACCGCCTTGAACTCATCATCTAGGTGGTTTAAGTAGATCGCGAATTCCGTTTGTGTAAATTGAAATTCCTTTCTTAAGTTACGTAGTAACTGCGAGAATTCACTCATCTTAAAACACTAACCTCTTGATAATAAACTGAATGTAGTCGATTTTAATTTAAACATCAGATTCTCTATTTAACATCTTCAGTAATTTGTTTTTTACGGATGTTAATTGTTCGGATTGTTTGAACTGTATGTTGCGCATGTCCTTAAAAATTGTAATGCCAAATTAGTGGCGTCAAATCTATGGCATCTTGTCTAGAGACTTGTCAATCTACTGTGAAGTACGCGTTAATGTTCAGATACAGCCTTGCCTTTTTCTTATCCATTTTATTGTTTCCATTCGGTTCTTATGCGGGCACTACCGGCCTAGTAATGGATCTCTCTGTTAACAGTTCGTCTTACGACAACGATCAACAGGTGCTCTATACGCTTATTTTAACGAATGAGTCGGACAAAACCATTGTTGACTTGGACGTTAAAGATGAGCTGTTAAATATCTTAACGACAAATGATCAAGGAAATAATGTCAGCGCATTCTCGCAAGTCTCGACTCAGGCGCAATCCTCCTTACTTTCATCTCCAGGTGATTACAGTCGCTTCGGAAACTTAGATGCATCAGGTGTGCGTATTGCGGCTGGTGGGTCAGTGACCTATAACATGGTCGCCACCGTTTCTGCTGACGCAGCTGGTACGATTGATAATGTCGCAAGTGCGAGCACTGGGCTTTTGGATGCTGTTGAATCAAATACAGAATCCATTCAGCGTGGTGTGTACCAACATGATGTTGTTGTTTCGGTCGATAAGACGAACTATCAACTTAATAACAAACTCACCTATAAGATTAAGGTTTCTAACACTGGTGATACGTTTATTCAGACGCTCGACGTTCAAAGTGTCCTTTCAGACATAAAGGCACTCAATATTGAAGGGGCTTTGCAACAAGCCTTTACTGGCAACGTTAACTCAGTCAGCAAGATTGAAGGCAGTAAGAGCGATCCAGGTACCTTCGCCGAATCAGGAGACTTAGCAGTAAGTGATGCGTCGATTGATATCGGCGGGTCAGTGACTTACGAAATTCAAGCGACCGTTGCCGACAATTTAGTCGGCGACATTGTTAATGACGACATAACTGCTGAAACACGCGATGACTTGGTCACAGTTGATGAGGTTATCACTCCACCCACTGAGCCTAGTATCACCCTGACACATACCTTGAACCAATCGGATAACTACCTAGTCGACGATGAGTTTTCCTATACGGTCACGGTTGCCAATCAAGCAAACTCCGGTATTGCTTACCATTATTCGGTTCAGCAGTTTCTTGCGGATCTTGAAACCGATCTAGGTAACGATGTCAGCAACGAAAAGAACGCAACTGACACGGTTGGTAATCCTTACGATTTTTGGACCAATGAAGTGACCTCGATCGGTTCTAATAGCCTTTCTGAACTCAATGCATCTGGAAAAGAGTCCAACAAGTCACTAGAAGACAAAGTGTCTATCTATCCCGGTGAGCAGATTGTTTATTCCGTTGTAGTGGACGTTAGCCCTGTGTCTATTGGTCAAATTCCCCAAGTTGTTGCCCGAGTGGTTGATGCTGATGGCCTCGCTGATTCTGGCGATGCTTTGGCTAATATTCTCGATTCGAAAGACGTTCTGACGACGTCATCAAGTCAAATTACACGTAATAAGAACACCAAAGATACTACTTATGTTCCGGGGATAGCCGGTGATAACGAAGTGGTCTATGACATTGTTATTTCTAACAAGGACACAGAGTTTTTCGCCAACGATATCGAAGTTGTCGATAAATTTGCTTGTATCGTGACAGAGCAAGCGGATGGCTCTAACGCTTCAGCATTTTCCGAGTGGAAGCTAGAAGTCGCCGATAGAAGTGGCGATGGATCGAACTATGGTTCATTTAATTACAATACTTGGACTACAAACGACATCAATTTGAAAGTCGACCTCGCACCTGAGGGCTACGTTCATTATAAGCTGACCGCAAAAGTGGCAGACACCAGTGTGGGGCAGATTGTTGATGATGGTACCGATGCGGGTTTGTGCTTAGGGGATAATTTAGGCGAATCGGGCTCTGGCGTTCAAATGCCAAACTCGAAATTAAAAGTCCAAAAGGAAGTGGATTCGCGTTACTACTCAGCTGGCGGCACCCTGAACTACGACATCACGGTAGAGAATAACGGTGATGGCTACGCGATTGATGTACCGGTTTATGATGATTTAGTCTCGGTCATGACTCAGTCTATTAACGATACACCGGCGAAAGCGTATTTGAGCTGGGTTATTACTGCGAAATCCTATGCCTCTGACGGCTCAATTTCGACAAACAGTGATCCCGGTTTTACTGGTCAAATTGAAGGTAACCAAAGCAATAAACTTATCTTGGACGAGAAGGCTAAGTTGGCCCCACACGATAGGATCGTTTATAGCATTGCAGCGGTCGTAAACCCCATTGCCGATGATGAAATTCGTAATGAAGTGACGGTAGACAGCGTGCTTTATTCCGACAGAGGCTCATACCCACGAGATTACTACTTAGTATTGGATAAGCGTGTTGATGGTCATAACGAACAAAACGCGTATACCGACGCCACCAATACTGTCACTTATACGATCAGTATTACTAACCCAGAAGGGAACGGTTTCGCCTCTAACATCAATGTCAAAGATGAAATCAGCACCATAGAAGCTGAGTTACTTCACGAGCCGGGTGAAACCAAGCCCGTGTTCTCTTCGTGGACGATCAGTGCAGAAAGAGAAGCAGACTCTCCGTGGGTGAAAGCCGTGACTGACCCTGGATCGTTTTCGGATAACAATGATCTGGATGCCACCGCTCAGATCCCGCCAGGTGCGACGATTATTTATACCATTGTTGGGACACTCGATCGCACTGTAGACAGTGAGATTCTTTGGGGAGCATTCACCAATACAGCAACAGTGACGGGACCAGATACTAACTTATCGGATACGGTACGCACCTATCCTAGCGAACCGAATCTTGTGGTTGCTAAGACCGCTCGAAACTCCGACTTTGTTGTAGGTGAGCGTGCTACGTTCGATATTTATATCTATAACCGAGGCATCGGCTACGCAAATGACGCAACGGTACAAGATAGCATTTCAGCACTTAATTTCTTTGATAGCTGGACAATTGTAGGTTCGACCAACATCGATAAACCGGGTTCTCGTTACGGTGACATTGCTAACGACACTGATATCGATACCGACGTTGATATTACTCCCGGAGGGTGGGTTCACTATGAGGTGAGCGGCATTGTTAAGTCTGACTATGAAGAAGAACAAGTATCGAACCGTGTTGATGTTTACGATCCTATTACAGACCGTGACCACAGCTCTTCTGCGCAGATAGACAACTCGAACAGTGCTTATCACATCAATGTGTCTCTGTCGAAAACAACCGATGTAGTTCGTTACACACCGGGTGAAGACCTTACTTACACCATCATAATTGGTAACAACGGTGATACCGACGAAACTGACCTTATCTTCATGGATCGATTGAGTGAGATCACTACTACGCTAGCGAATGATAAAGATGGTGAAGTAGAAGATGTTCTTAATCAAAACCCGTTTGACTATTGGTCTGTTGATACTGGCTCTGGTTTCGGCCCTCAAACGACTGAAGATGTGGAGTTCCCAGTTTCAATTCCGGCCAAAGACTTTGTCACGGTGCGTATTAAGGCGCATGTCAAAGACAATGCGGTATCTAACGGTGTCGCTGACAGAGACGGCGGCATAATCCGCAACGAAGCAGTGCTGATTCATGACGATAATACCGGTTGTACTGACGATTGTGAGTATGCCAAACGTGCCGTGGCTGAAAACCATCAGGTACATAACAGTGGCGGCGTTGTTCGCACAACTAACATTAACCGCTACTCTCCGGGCGATCAGTTGACTTATACCATCAAGTACAACTCTCAAGACGGACACGGTTATCGAAATAACGTTGACGTTAACGAACTGATTAACGACATATCAGTGGAGCTACAAGATGGTAATTCAGGTAATCCATTTTTCGATGATTCGGTAGGTTCAAACAAGTTTACGGTGGCAGTTGCTAAGAGTGACCCTGTGAACGCGGGTACGACCGATGGTACCAAAGACGGTGATGTTGCGAACGACACTGACATCGTAACCTCGATTGATATCGATGCTGGCGAAGACGTGACTTACACAGTAACTGGCACCGTAAGACCGGATGCGGTCGGTGATATTCATTATCGAGATACCGTCGTGATTCCCGATGACTACCATTTAGATTTTGATAAAACGACCGATGAAGTAGTGTACGAGCCAGCTCAAACCGTGACCTATCACTTAGTGATTGAGAATGACGGCAAAGGTAACGCTCACGATATTCCAATCATCGATAACCTCGAAGATATTACGGTCAGCTTAGTGGACGGTAATACAGGGCCAGCGTATTCAGATTGGACCATCACATCGATCGCAACTGGAACTGATTCTGAGTATGTGGATGCGGGCGCAGGTGCTGGCAATGTTTACACATCAACCAACAGTAACCTAAATGTTAAAGCCGATATTCCGATGGGCGCTAAGCTTGAGTACCAAGTTGTCGCAACCATCAATGACAAAGCCAATGGCGATGTTGTTAACGTTCTAACCGTTGATGGCGACACGATATCTCATGATATTCGTCAAGAAGCTCGAAAAGTTGATTTTGAAAAGAACATTCTGGCGTATTACGACACGGATGGTAATGAGTTGGTTAGCGCAACCAATTACATGCCAGGTGGCTACGTCGAATATGAAGTCTTAATTGAGAACATTGCTAGCGCACACGTTGATGATATGAGCTTGCGTGATGACATCGACCAAATTAACACTCAATACTTTGATGGAACGCGTGGCCCTGCATTTGATAGTTGGACGATTGAAACGTATTCAGATAGCTCAGGGATTTCTAACCCAGATGTTGATAATTCGATTCATGATAATAAGCCGATTGATACTCACTTCGATATCTCGGCAGACAACTTTGGCCGAGTTGCATCGTCAGCGTTTGTCCGCTATGTCATAAAAGCCAAGATCAGTCCGAAAGCGGTAGGTTCTTTTACTAATAAAGCTTACATCGATGAAGACAATGGTAATGAACTGATCGCGGTATCACCACCATCAACGATGGCGGATCCTGAAGTCACGTTCTCTAAAAAAGCGTTTTATGATGCAGGCTTCTCTTCGCAAAAAACTGAATATTCTCAAGCTTCTGGTGAGAGTGAGGTTTATTACCGCGTGGAGATTAAGAATGCGGGTGATGGTATTGAATATGGTTCTCGCCTAGAAGATGCGATTTCGGAAATTCAAACTCGTATTGCAGAAGACAGAACCACTTCAGGTGGTGATCCTGTTGGACAGCCGTTCTTGGCTGGCTGGGAAGTTAGCCTAGATAAAAAGGCGGCGACAGGCTCTATTACCGACGCGATTGACTTTGTATCGGGCAATAACATCGATATTGATAACGACATTGTTATCGCGCCTCAAGAAAGCCTAACGTTCACTATTCATGCTGAAATTCGTGAAGATGCATTGGGTGACATTCAAAATAAAGCGACGTACGACGGTAGTGCTCGAACAGCGAATTTAATGCCGCTTGAAAATAATACCAGTGTTGAAAAACGTGTGGTGTCGATCAACGGCAACCCGTTCAATGATGGTGATACCTATCTTCCGGGTGACGAAGTTGAGTATGAATTTGTAGTCACAAACCCTGAAAACGGTTGGGCGAATGATATTCAGATCAAAGACACAATCACAGACATTCAAGTCGAAGTGATTGGCGGTAAAACGGAATCCGCTTTTGTTTCTGGCGATATTACCCATGAAGTCAGCAATGGTATTGATGCCAACGCTGATACTTATGTACCAAGCTACAACACCAGCGGCAACCTTGATATTGAAACCGATATTGCCGCGGGAGAAGTGCTGACCTTTAACTTAACAGGTGTCGTTCGTGACGAGGCTTTGGGCACGATTGATGCGAACCAAGTGATCGCAGGAAGTGATTCTGCAACATCGCAAGTGATACCACCTAAAGATGCTGAGATCGATTACTTCAAAACCTTGGTTTACACCGATGGCGAATCGGCGGGCTGTTCAGTTCCTTCAAACGATGGCAGTAGCTGTACTTATGCACCTCGTGGTGATGTTGAGTATCAAGTTACGTTAGACAACATAGGCGATAGCATCGCAAATGACGTGAGCGTTATCGATGCGATTCACACCATCAAAACCGAAGATGGCGATGATGCGTTCTCTAGCTGGACAACGGCTATTGCGGTTGAACCTGCAGGCACTTACGACGTGCAAGGTAACTACAACGGCAGCGTGCCATTGAACGCAACCGTCGATCTTCGTCCTGGTGAGCGTATTGTGTTTGACGTGAAAGGCACCGTGTCGACTTCAGCGACAGGCACTATTACCAACACGGCGCAAGTGAACGGTGATAACACCAACGACATCGTACTTGATCCGGGTCGCTCGAATATCCTAATTGATAAATGGACGGATACGCCTGAGTACGTGCCGGGTGGAACAGTGAACTACTACATCGACATCACCAATGACGATGTGGATTCTGGCTTGTTCTCGATTCGTGACATCATCAGTGGCTTTGAAGTCGAAACCGTCGATGGCTCAATGAAAACGGCATTGACAGAATGGACGGTTGATTACGATGTGCTTTATAACTCGGCGCCGTCAGATTTCAACGCGAATGACTTCTCAGAGATTGATAATCTAGTTGGTCAAAACAGTCCAGACATCGATTTACCTGCCGAATCCATCAAGATGGCAGGGCGTGATGATGCCGGTACGGGGGGCGGTGATAAGTACACAGTTATTCGTATTCACGTTCAAGGCAAGGTGCGTGATGATGCGATTGGGCGCTTTACCAATACGGCTTATCTGCGACATGGTTGGGACGATTCGAAGATTGCTCGCTTACGAGAAGGCTTTATCACTCCGAAGTCAGGTCAATTGGTGCTAACCAAAGAAACGACGCCAATTGCAGAACCTGATGCCAAATACCAACCGGGTCAACCAATCTCATACAAGATCACTGTGGCTAACACGGGTGAAGGTTACCTTGTCGATCAAGTCCTAACCGATCGTATCGACACCATCATGACAGAGGTGGCTAACAGCCCAGATCAAGAACAAGCGTTGACAGGCAATTGGGTCATTAGTGACGAACAGCTTGATGGCAGTGGCGAACCAGCCCTGAACGCTCGCAAAGATGTGGTTAATAACACGCAGGGTTATAGTGCTACTTACAGCATTCACCCGGGTGACAGTTATTCATTTGTCGTGACCAACACTGTTAATGATAAAGCCAAAGGCGAGATCACTAACGTCGTTGAAGTTGATAGCGACGACGGTGAGCACTCTGCCGACGCGACCTACATTCCAGAAGATGCGCAAGTTGAGATCACTAAAGACGTCGATAAAGCAGAGTACCTTCCGGGAGAGGCACTTCAGTACACGGTAACTGTTAAGAATAACGGCTTAGGTTGGGCTGAAGATGTTGCTATTGAAGATGCGCTGAAGTCGGTTGAAACCACGATTGCAGGTGGTGCGACTGAGCAAGCTTTTGACCCTGCTTCAATCCAAATATCTGCGGTATCGACAACAGGTGAAACGCCCGTACCAGACGCAACGAGTGGTGAAGATCTAAACGAGACGCTCGATATCGCACCGGAAGACAGCATTGTGTTCACGATTCAAATAACAACGAATGCACTTGCGACTGGCGATATCACCAATATGGCATCAGCGACCTTTGACGGCACAACATTTGATGACAGTGCTACCAGCACACCAGTGTTGGCGACGGTTTCGGTCAAGAAGACGGTTGATACGCCATCGTATGAAGTGACTAAGCTGATTAACTACGACATCACCGTAACCAACAGCTCTGATGCGTTTGCATCTGGTGTTCAACTTCAAGACATCATCAGTGACATTCAAGTCGACACGACCGCGGATAAACAAGAGTCGGCATTCCTGCTTTGGGAAGTGAGCTTTGAAGCTTCCGATGATCGCTCTGTTGTCACTCCAAAGACGTTCGACTTGAGTGAAGACATCGATGTGAGTATGGATGTTGCGCCACAGAGCACAGTAACTTTCCGCGTTAAGGCGTTAATTCGCACGACAGCGATTGGTGATATCAGCAATACGGCGACCATCACTTACAACGGTGCCCCACAAGACTCTGTAGTGATTATCACACCGAAAGAGGCGGAGTTTGTTGCGACGAAAACTAACGTGCAAACCGAATATGAGCCGGGTGGTGAGCTTGAGTTCCTGATCACCATTGAAAACACCTCGAACAACTACATCAGTGACTTAAGTGTTGTTGATGATATGGAGTCGATTGAGGTCGCATACTACAACGGATCGAAGGGGCCTGCTTTTGTGGCTGGTTCCACTTCTTTGGTGGTCGATTCAACCACAATAGGCACCACTACCGAGCAAGTTAGTCCGACGGAGTACAACGTAGATATCGCGCCGCGCGGCACAGTTGTGTTCCGCTCAAAAGGCACCGTAGTCGATACCGCGACCGGACACATCATTAATACTGCGCAAGTCGATGGCGGCGATGTTATCAGCCCTCCAGTTCAAACAGTCGCGGCTGTGGTTCAAGCTGAGCTCTTCACCGACGCCCCTTATTACGTTCCCGGTGAGCAAGTTGAGTATCACTTAGTGGTGCAAAACATAGGCCGAGGTATAGCCAAAGACGTCGCGCTTTACACCCAGTTCTCTGAATCCATGGGTGATCATATTGATGGTGATTTTAGTAATGCGTTTGATGAATGGACACTAACGGCAACATCAGAAGGGGCTGAAACTCAACCGGGCACCTTTGATAATGACAAAGATCTGTTCACCTTGGTCGACATCGAGCCGGGCGGCAAGATTGATTACACGTTCACATTAACGGTCAACGAAGACATGCTGACTAATATCGATGTGCTTGGTTACTACCTCGATTTAACTGGTAGCCCAGCGATGCGCGCTCGTTCTAAGGGCATGTTGGCCTCTGAAACCTCGATGCAGTTAGTGGCAGACCAAGTATCTGCTTTGGATTTGCCGCCAGTGGGTGCTGATCTGGTTGTTGAAAAACGTTCTGATAAGCCTGAATACACCGAAGATGACGACAGTGTCACTTATTACTTAGCCGTGACCAACAACGGTCAAGGTAACGCGGCTAATGTTCGTCTAACCGATGAGATCAGTGAACTACAAAACAGCACAGGTAATAAAGTCTTTACCGATTGGACGATTGAAGGGGTTGAAGTCGACGACTCGGGCGCGGTAATTCAGCGTCATTCTTTCCCGTCGAATAAAGACTTAGATACCATCGTTAACCTGAAATCCAACAAAAGAAATGCTTACGCGTTTGAAGTGGTGGGCACGCTAGGTAAGGGCTTGGATGATGACATTACCAATACCTTCACGGCGACTGAATCTGACGGTACTGAAACCAGCGACAGCGTAACTACTCACATCAAGAAAATTCCAGATAACTCTGGGGAGTTAGAGCTAACCAAGTCTGCGCTGCAAGATACCGCGCAAGTGGGCGATGCGGTTGAGTACGAGATCATCGTTGAGAACAACAATGAATCTTACTTTAAGAACGTGACTGTGGAAGACCGTTACCCAGGTGGTCTGAAATACATCGTGGACACATCAGAAATTGTGCTGAGCGGTATTGATGATGAGTTTGGTACTGAAGACGATCAGGTTATCTCTCAAGAACCATCAGACACGGGTAAGTTAATGTTCACATCGTTGAACTTTGACCCGGGTGAAAAGCTGCGTATTCGTTACTTATTGCGTGTGTCGGTAGGTGCCACCTTTGGTGATTACATCAACACCGCAGTAGCGAAGGTTGATGGCTCGGCTGTTTCTAATGAAGACACAGCCAAAGTGACCGTAGAACCGGACAAGGTGTTCGATACCTCATCGATCATCGGTAAAGTTTTTGAAGATCACAACACAGATGGATTCCAAGCCGATGCAACGGCTTTTGATGTTGAGTTAACCGCGAACCTAGCAACGCAAGGCTACATCGCTGATTCGACGCACATCATCCGTGATGGTCAGGATGTCGCAATTCAAGATGGTGCGATAACCACTGCACTTGAGCAAGGCTTGGCTCTTGGTGACCTTTGGGGTCATTCCGTAAACCGAACACTGCCAGAAACCAGCAAAGTGGTGGTTCAATTTAAAACTCGCACGCAGCAAAGCTTTGATTTCTACGTCACGACCGATGCTGGCTCTCGTATCGAGTTCGACGCACAGGGTCAGATTCAGTTTAAACATGAATCGGACAAGAAAAAGGGACTGAGCGCGGAAAATCTTAACGTAACCAGAAACCTATATCGCGATGGCGAGGATTACTTGTGGGAAATCGTTATCGAGAACAAAGGTATTTACGAAGATGGTATTCCGGGCGTTAAGTTGATGACGGTTGAGGGAATCGTTATTTACACAGACCAGTACGGTCGTTACCACGTGCCCGACCAATGGGTACTCAATAAGAAAGGTAAGAACTTCCTAGTGAAGTTGGACACTGATTCGCTCTCCACCTCCATGGAAGTGGTAAGCGAAAACCCGAAAGTGTTGCGAATTACCCCGAACAAGCTCACCAAGTTCAACTTTAGCGTTCATCGCAAAGACCAAAAAAGTGAACAGAAGTAAGCCATTGGAACCGTATCTGGAAATTGTATGAAAGTATTTAGTAAGTCTCGTTTAGCGACGTGTGTGTTAACGGCCATTCCTGTGATGGCGGTAGCGAAAGACACAGGTAAGCTTGAAAAACTCGGTTCTGAGACGACTGGCATTGAAATCATTAAGCCGAACCAAGACCAAGACAGTTCGCGTATTTACCTAGAACAAGGTGCGATTTGGGCAAGCCGCGACATCACTCGCTTTGACCCAGTATTAGATGTCAGTGTCAGCGATGAATTAGAAGTCGAACAAGGCACACTGCGTGACAGCGTCGGTTTCACCATTACCACCAACTACGGTTACTACATCAAAAAATACCAGTTGGAAGTGTACCGAGTGGGCGACTTTGGCTTGTCTGAGCCAATCGCTGTACTTGATGGCGACAAACTGGCGAACGACTCTGACATCAATTGGGATGGTCAAACCGATGTTGACTACCAATTTGAGGTCGGCGAGCAGTTGATGTTCCGTCTAAAAGCGTGGGACAAAGATGGCAACATGGACGTGACCACGGTTGGTGTGACGGATTTGGTGAAGCCTGATTCTGAAGTCGATATCGACCGAAACGATAACGACGATGAGGAGAGCAAAGGTAAAAGTTACGGACAGGCAAAGCTGATGCGTCACAACATTCCGACCAATGCGGGCTTAGCGAAATTCATCGGTACTGGCTTAAAGGGCGTTGATAAAGTCATCATCGGTGAAGATGCATTTGATGTCGAAGATGGCAACTTATACGCCGAGCAATACCTACCAACAGACTCCTACATTTTCCCTACCAAGGTTGTGTTTGATAACGGTGATGAACGTCGCTACAAACTGTACGTTCGTATTCCAGATACGTACTACGCACAAACTGGTTTGGCTGATCTTTATGTTGGTAAGAATAATGTGTCTGGTAATAGCGATGCATTAAGTGTCGATGACCAGTATCAAGATGACATCTATAACCAAGGTCGTTTGGCGTACTTTGGGCAGGGGAAATTTGGCGACAAACTTCGTGTAACGACTCACTTCGATACGCGAGAAAGTGAAATCAAAGACATGTTCAAACATCCCTTCGCCTCGGACGATTCGGATGTGTTCGATATCCTCGAAGACGACGATGAGCTTTATTACGGCAACTATGGCGATAGCTCAAACATCGAAAAAGTGGTCAACACCAAGGGCAAGGTTTACCTCAATGTGGAATACGATAAGTCTCAATACTTGTGGGGTAACTACAACACGGGTTTAACAGGCACCGAGAACAACGATTACAACCGTAGCCTCTATGGTTTCAAAGCTGATTATCGTACTCGCGATACTACACAATACGGTGAAGACCGCTTGAACGTGGTCGGTTTTACCGCAGAAGCAGATTCGTTGTATGCACACGATGAGTTCTTGGGCACAGGCGGCTCTCTGTACTTCCTTCGTCATGGTGAAGCGGTACCGGGAAGTGACAAAGTTTACGTCAAAGTAAAAGATGAATCTGGCCTAGTGCAGAATGAAATCCCGCTTGAGCCGGGCGTCGACTATGATTTTGACCCATACCAAGGTCGAATTATTTTGACCAAGCCACTCGACAACATCCTATCCGATAGCTTTGGTAGCGTGATTGAAAACGGCGATGATTACGAAAACTTTCTGGTTGTCGATTATGAGTATGTTCCACAAGGTTCAGATTCATTAGATGCGATGTCTTACGGTGGTCGTGCCAAAGGCTGGATCAACGATTACATTGGCGTTGGCGTGACGTACGCGACCCAAGAGAAAGACAATCAAGATTACGAGTCTTATGGCACGGACTTAACGCTACGTGCCACTGAAGGGACCTACATTAAGGCTGAGTTTGCGCATAGTGAAGGTAGGCAAACCGAGTCGAATTTCGTCTCTACCGATGGTGGTTTAACCTTTACGCCAATCAGCGACACGTTGGGAGACCGCGAGGGTGATAGTGTCCAAATCACCGCAGTGACCAGCCTTTATGACCTTGCGCCAACCATCTTTGGTGCCGTTGGTAATGACCTGAAACTTTGGTACCGAGACAAAGACGCAGGATACAGCTACGCGAGCAGCAGCGATGATTTAGAGCAAGAGGCATACGGTGCTGAACTTCGTTTACAAGCCACTGATCGCTTGGCGGTTCTGTCTCGCTTCTCGACCAATGAAGAGCGCGATGTCGATGGTAATCTAGAAACAGATACTGAAACCATTGAGATTGAGACTCAAGTTAAAATCACCGAGCACATTAAGGTTTCGGCGGCAGGGCAACAAACTGAAGAGCTTAACCAAAACGACGAGCACAGCGATGCGACCTTAGCGGGTGTGCGTTTGGAATACATGTGGGACAGCGAGAACAGCGTTTATGTCAAAGGGCAAAAGACCGTCGATCAGTCGGATGACTATGACGAAAACGACAGCGCATCGATTGGTGCTGAATTCCAAGTGTTGGAAGACTTGTCTCTTGGCGGCGAATACACCGATGGCGACCGAGGCCAAGTAGCAGAAGCGACTGTGACTTACGATGTATCCGATGACCACTCAACCTACGTAACTTATGTAGATGATAACTACGAAGGCCAAAACAACGTGATTGTTGGTCAGCGTGCAGACCTGACTAGCAGTGTCGATTTCTACCAAGAGAACCAGTTCGTTGATGAAAACGATGGTCATGGCCGTATCGACTCGTACGGCTTTGGCTACGATGTGACGGAAGATGTCGAGATGGGGATCGGTTATCAGCTTGGTGAAATTGAAGATGACCAGAACATCACCACGGAGCGTGAGTCCATCAGCTTCAATGCTTCAATTGACCTAGATGACATCACCCTTAGCCACAAATTTGAATACCGAGTGGATAAGAGTGAAGACGACCCTGACATCGCTCAGCGAGAACTTCAACAAATCGTGACGACCAACCGTTATACGCATCACCTAACGGAAGAGTACACGCTATTTGGTAAGTACAACTACTCCATCACCGAAAGCGAGACTACGGGCGAAACCATGGCGCAATTTACTGAAGCCACTGGCGGCCTTGCGTATCGTCCGATCTACAACGATCGACTCAATTTACTGAGCCGCTACACGTATATTGCAGATTTCGATCAACTGGATCGCGATGTGGATTATCAAGACGAAACCAGCCAGATCATTGAAGTTGAAGCGATCTATTCGATTGACCAACATTGGGACGTCGGTACTAAGTACGCGCATAAATACAAACAGCAAGCTTTTGAGCGAGCATCTGGTTCGAATGAGCTGGTTAAAAGCGATATCGACCTATATGGACTTAGCGCTTCTTATCGCGTGATGAAAGAGTGGGATGTGACGGGTGAATACCACTGGAAAACAGACACACTCAACGATGAGCTAGAACACGGTGCGCTAGTTTCGGTGAACAAGCACATTGGCGAGAACTTTAAAATGGGGATTGGTTATAACTTCTCTGCGTTTGATAGTGACTTAACCAATGATGACGACTACGACGCATCCGGTGTGTTCATTAACTTAGTCGGTAAGATCTAAGCCAGCCCAAAGTGGGTTGAAAGTTAAGAGTTGAGAATTCGAAGTGACGGTTAAGAGTAAGATGAAAACAATTATTTTCCTAGTTAGCGCAGTGATGAGTACTTTGCTGCTGTCCGGCTGTGCAACCGACACGTACGTGAGTCAGGAGAACCGAGACAAGTTTGCTGGCATAGACGTGTCTAAGTTTTTAATCAGCGAGTGTTTGGCGCCGGAGCGTGAGGTGCACATCGCCATCGCAGAGCATTTTGCGTTTGATAAATACCAATTACGCGACCTCGACAAGATCAACTTGGATACCTTTGTTAAAGAGATCAGAGGCCTCAAAGGGCGTATCACGATTGTCGGCCATACTGATTACAAAGGTTCTCTGGAATACAACGAACGTCTTTCACAACGCCGTGCTAAATCGGTCGCAGATTATTTGAAAGGGCAACTAGACCCAACGCAATATGACTGGGAAGTGAAACACCTTGGTGAGACTCAACCTCTTCTGTTTGGTAAGACAGATAAAGACCGAGCGGAGAACCGCCGTGCATTTATTGTGTTTGAAGAAGCTCAGAAGTACGAAGATATGCCTTTCTGTGAGCCACCAAAACCAGAACGTAAAGTTTATATGGCAATGACGCCGCACTTCGATTTCGACAAATCAGTACTCAAGCAAGAAGATCTCACTCAGTTAGATGACTTCACAACTAAATTGAGCGGCCTGCAAGGTAGTATTATGGTGGCAGGGCACACCGACCAATCGGGTTCACTTTCTTACAATGAAAAGCTGGCAGAGCGCCGCGCAGAAACGGTGGTTGAATACCTCAAAACCAAACTTGACCCTAAGCAGTTCATCTGGGAAGTGAAGTCATTTGGTAAGTTGCAGCCTGCGATTAATGAACGCTCTGAAAAAGCCGATGCATTAAACCGCCGCGCGTTCATTGTGTTTAAAGAGTCTGATATTACCGCAGAACAGCAGGCTCTTGCCGGCAGTGAAAAAGAGGCGGTGAGCAGCGAGAGCGAGTAGAGTTCACCGAAGAATAACGAATAGTTGCCTTTACAATAAAACGCCAAAAAGCCCATACGTTGGGGCTTTTTGTTGCATGAGCTCAATGTGAAACAATCAATGTATCTTTGGGTAACTGCCTTTTATTTTAGCTGTTTGAGTCTGTACTCCCTCGACTTTTAGCTCTTCATCGTAGGTGACCTGAACTGTATTCTTTGTTAGATACCTTAATCTCGCATCAAAAAAATGATTATTTACGTTAATAAAGTCGCGGCGTAGGTCTGGAGTTAGGTGTTCGCCTACATGAAGGTATATCGATTCCAAGGTGAGAAAATAGAAAGAATTATTGGTGAAGCCTACTATTCCTGAGCTCTTCCGCGTTGTCCCGTCCGAAAGTGTCGTTACGAAGGTAAACAACCCGTTATTGACATATAAAATAAGAGATCGTTTTGGGTTTGATAATTGACTTTCAATTGTAAATTCGGAACCGAATAAACGAACCCACGGGCTAAAAATAATCATAAAACAAATGATGGAAGAGAATTGCCATACTGAAAATTTACCAGAAACCCAGCTTGCCTTTAAATTGAATATTTTCGATCTTTTCATGGTCTAAACGTTTCCGCATATAAATAGTGTGTTGGTCTGAACTAAATTGAGTGATATTGATACGGGACAAGTGTTGTATAGAATCGGCTTTTAACACTTCGCTGTCGTCAATATCTTTATTAAGAAACTTGTAGCTTTTATGCAAAGACAGCATAAAAACGGTGTCGTTGAACACTCCGTAGATACCATATCCATTCCTAACTACTTCATTTGGCAAAAACTGTACAGAAAAGTAAAATCCATGAGTGAATTGCAAGTGTGTTTCTATATTTTTCTCATAGGTATGGGCATAAATAGAAAATTGACCACCTGTAGCATTGAGGTATGGTATTGCTAACATAGTCACGACAATGATGATGAGTCGTTTAAAGTTCATGTATATCTCATTCAGTGATAAATAGAGTGGTAAAGTGCAAAGGTATAAACCCAAATCCAAATACTTAAAATGACGTCTCCCCAATGTATCGAAACGTTTTGAACTTTTACTTTAGTTTCATTTAACTTCTCTGTGTTCCTTTTATTCAACGTTCTCTTTGTATTTGAACCAGGTAAAATGGCAGAACGATTTGCAAGATTAATCTCATCAATCTTTTTATCGGGCACTAAACTAATATGATCTGGCACATATAACTTATATCCATGAGAAGGCACTACCTTTATTTCTGAATCATCAATGAGAGAATTCAGCTTTTTTCTCAGATGCATGATGCAGACATTGAGGGAGTTTGGTCCAACTTCCCGACCTGGCCATCCCGCTTGCTTTAACTGTTGGCGAGTGCACGACTCGAAATTATTTTCGTAAAGAACACGGAGAACATTAAATTCAATGTTACTGAGGGACACTGAATGCTGGAGAACCAATGGTTCTCCAGCATAAAGCTCTAGCGCGTCTCGTTTAGAGTTTAGATACAACAGCATGGCTTATTCACAACGTTTGTTTGGAATCAACACAACATCACCGGCATAGATCAAGTTGATGTCTTTGAGGTCAGCAAATTTGCGATTTAGTTGCTCTAGTCTCTTGAAACTAATTTGATGACTGTGAGCAATTTTGATTAGCCAATCATCTTGTTTTACGATGTAGCGAATTGGCTGACAGGTCTGTAGTTCTGCTTTGGGCTCGTATACCGCCATTTCAGAGGTTGACGAGACTGAAATATCGTCGTAGACCAATGGCTCCGCTTCAGTAACGTTTTGCGCCGGGAAGTGATAGCGCACGCCCAAGGTGAGAATTTGTAGATCTTTTTCAGAGTCAGCGCTAAAAATGAATTTATAGCCAAATTTCATAGTAAGTTGATCGTTGAACTCATACTCCACGCCAAGTTGACTGATGGGAGACCATGTATCGCTTTCCCATAGTGAGCCCATACCAGCATAAAGGTTGTAGTGGCGAGATAGTGGGATCGTGCCGAGTAACGAAATATCAATGCTGTTGAATCTTTGTTCCTCAACTTCTGAATAAGGGAGGTCCGGTTCTTTCATGGTTTTGATGTGCCCGTAATAACCAGTACTGGCCTCGACGGACCATGTTTTTGTTAGGTCGTAACCTAAAAGAATTTGACCACCAAATGCAGCATCAGACACTTCAGAGTTAGTTTTCCCTGCGTTGGTCACATCAACGCCAATATAAATTGGTGATGCATTAGCTAAACATAAGCTCGGCAGTACTAATGCACCCGCAATAAAGCTTTTGGCCATTAGCGTATGATTAAACAATATTTTCATTAGTACAGTTCCTCAAACATGACGGTGAAACTTCCTGAATAAGTACCAGTCTCCACATCTGTCGAAGGAATATTTTGGTAATTCACATTGAGATCGAAATTGATCACTGAGCTTGGTGATTGAATCACGTAGCTGGTCTGGTTATTGTCGAGTTGATTGACGCCATTCTTAACCCAGTCTTTATCTTCACAATTCGCTTCATTGCACTGAATAGAGTAGGGGATGGATGTGTTGCCTGACGCCGAAGTAAGTTCAAACTCATTGGTTAATAATGTCATCGACAAGCCAGTACTGAACTGGCCAATTGCCGTGATATTGAATGTGGTTTGAGCTGAAACAGTGTGATTGGTTGTGTCATATACTGGGCTCAGTACACCATCACCGCTAACGTCAATACTCTCTAAGCTATTAGGTGTGTAATCGATATTCACAGTAAAAACGTCGGGTAGAATACGGTAAGTTAACGCCCCTCCTGCCGAACGATAGTAATATTTGATGTCAGCTGGAATTGTTGCCGTATACACACCTTTTGCCTGACCTTGAAGCGAGTTCAATAGCGACGTTGTATCTATGTTGAACGTCGGGCGATAAAAATAAAACGGTGTGACTGATTGCGAATACTCAAGTGAAAAATTGGCACTGCAGTTTTGGGTATCGCTGTCACCGAGCGTTACAATATTCCCCGATAACTGAGACTGGCTACATGTAGGCGTTACAAATTTATTATCACCGCGTGTGTATGGGTTAGATGCTGTGTTGTATTGCAATCCATTAACCGCAATCGCCGCTTCCACACTTTGACCTGCGTTGCTGGTTAATGTCATGGTGTCTGGCTTGTCTGTAACAAATGCACTAGGCAAAAACTGACTCGTTGTGGTGAGGCCATTTGCGATAGACCAATCACTCAAGGTATATTGGTCCGCACCGAGAATGATGGCGTTTTCAAAACGCACTTGTTGCCCCTCAATATTGATATTGAGAGTGGCAGCGTAGTTAGGCATAGCCGCGAATAATAGCGACAATAAAACGAGTCGTTTCATTACTTACTCTCACTCAGAGTGACATCTTGACGGTAACTTTCATCGTGATTAACGACCGTAACTTTTAAGTTCGAGGGGTTAATGTTTTCCGGCAAAGGGTAGCTACGCTCACGGCCAGCAAGTGACATGATCGTCGCTTCGCAATCTTCTGTTACTTCATCGGTACACTGATCAACATAGGCGCGCACAAAGCTGTTGCCCGTATTGTTGATGTACAGCTCGCCTTTGTCTAAAGACATTGAGTAATCAATATCTTGAGTTTGTGCCGGAATCACAAATAAAGGACGGTAGCCAAAGTTAATGGTTACTGCCGATTTAAGCTTGCCTTCTGGATCGTATGGAGAGGGCTCGAAGCTCACGAGGTAGTACTGATCTTCGGTGAAATCGCATTTGTTGCCACATAAAGATCGAACACCGATTTGTTTTTGGCGATTCGGTTCTAAAATTGTTTTGTTGTGAGTAAGTGTTACGTGCCAATCTTCAAAATTGCTTTCAGAGTAAGGTATGCGTGTGATTTTACCGTCTTCGACAATTAGTTGAGTAATATTGGAATTAATAAATTCCGTGATTTCTTTGCGATTGGTTAGGGTAAATACGCCGTTTCCGTATTCGTCTCCAACCAATAACATGGTATCGACGTTCATTGCATTCGCATTAACAGAGGTTGCAAGAACTGTCGTCAGTAAAATAGGAAGCTTTTTCATAATCAGTTACCTTCAGGTCGGTTAAGTACAAAGTTGTGCTCTCGTAGCGATTCCGAATTGGCGTAGCGAGCAACATTTTCTATGTGTTGACGTTGTTGATGACTGAGTTGAAGTTCCTTATTTACAGTCAGGTAGACAAAAGAAGTATGACCTAGACGAGTGGTAATAAACTCCAGCCCGCTGTCAGTCAGTGCATGCAATTGTTCGTTCAGTGTGTTGATGTCATCGAATTCACCGATGTACATCACGTTAATTTCTTCGTTGTTACTCACCAACATCATTGATTCCATTGGATTCAAGTTTGGTTGGCAGAAGTTAGTCCCAAAGTTCAGTTGTTTCGCATCATCGACAGACGGCAAGTAACATTGTTGGCCGTTACTGGTTAGAGCGAACTGTTGTCCTTCTTGAACATCGATTTTGTGAATGCCAGTCGTAATGCTTGATACGTTCAAACATGCCGGGCCTTCACATTCAATGTTGTGTACATCGTTGCCGAAAATGTCCTTGAATTTACTAACAAAGCTGATCACACGGCTCACGTTTGAGTTCAACTCAATGACCGAGCCAGGGTGTGTGTATCCCGTCACTGATTGTTCGCCAGTGTTGTGTAAAGCGACACTTTCTACATCAAGCTCTATCGTTGCAGCTTGGTAGTCGTTTAGGGTAATGACTGCTCGGTCGTTGTAGATGTACTGTTTGTTCATCACCTGATCATCGGCACGTACAACCACTAAGCCTTTTGTCTTTTTCTCGTCGGTATCAAAACGGATGTTATTTTTGGTATCGACCACCACATAAGCATCACTTTGTGCGGTAGTGAAACTCATGCTCTCACCGCCAATAATTTGGGTGCTACGTAATGTAGCGTTTAACGCTTTTTCGCCGTTGTTCGCGGCGTAGACAAAACCATCGGCTTGGTAGTATTCATCACGTTTTGCCGCGTACGCTGTCAAATTGGTCACCGCTGCATTCGCTGAATTAACGTAATAGCTATTACTAGCCGTCAGTCGTAAGTCTGTATCTCGGTCTTTAATCAAATCGTGCGTTTCTAAGCTGTTGGTATATTGGCTGAAACCATTATCTGTGATCGTGACACCTGTGTTTCCTGTCAGTTTTGAAGACAGAGGTACCGACCAATTCAGAGATATTGATAACTCACCGTCTTCCCAATTTGATGTCAGTTGCTCATTATTAAGAGTGACATTCAGATCAAGCGTTGAATCGACAATAAACGGCGCACTCAAGCCTGATGAAAACGACCAATTACGGAGTGAACTGTTGTACAAGTTGCTCTGTTCGATGTAACTCACTGAGCTATACCCACGAACCGTGTCACCAATGGTGTAGCTGGTGGAAATACCGAGTTGTTCTTTGTTACTCGCGCCATATAAGTGTTCAGCAAATTGGTTTTGGTCTGGGTTATTCAGGCGCTCATAGGTAAAGCCCAAGCTGCCAAGGTTCCAATATCCAGATACATACCAAGCTTCATTGTCGATGTTAGAAAGGAATATTTCATAGCGGCTATCGAAGGGTAGGTAGCCTTTAAAACCTAACTGACCCATCGCATGTTTGTTGGTTAATGTGCTGCCAATCGCCACCGTTTGTGTATCAGACCATTTGTATGCCAATCCACCTTGAAGGAATGCCACGCCTTCGAATTCATTAGTTAAAGACACTCCTGATGGTTGGTCTTCGTCACTCTGAACAGTGTCGTTGTCTTGGAATTGGCCCGCGGCAACCGAGTAATCGAATTCACCAGTATTCAATGTGTCTGTATTGGCGTTGTAAATTCGTACCGATTCAGAAGAAACCACTTGCGTACCCGCAGAGATCTCAACAGTTACGTCATACACGCCATCTGGGAGTTCTGAGTAGCTGATGCTTCCTTGACCTTCTTGTACAGACTGCTGCACGATGATTTGGTCATCGCGAAATATTTTTAACACACCTTGGGTCTGTGCGTAGAAGTACAGTGACTGCTCTTCATTTTTAGCGGTACGGCTTAAGTTTTTGCTCGAAGACAAGTTGATGTTTACATCATGGTATTGAGTACTGTTGAGCAAGAAAGAGGTACTGTTAAGCGCCAAACGATCTTGATGATAGCCTGTTGTTAAACGTAGGTTTTGGTATTCAAGGTTGTAATAGCCGTAATTAAGCTCAGACGCATCTTCTTGGTTGCTCAGGTAGGTATCTACGTGAACCGAGCCATAAGGCAATCCTAAAATAAATTGGTCACTTAAGTTCACATTCAAGTCGTCGGTAAAGTCGCTTGATGTGTATAAGCTCGCGTTGTTGATCAAGCCTGGGTTTGCGTTGTAAGTCGACGCGTAATGCTTCTTGAGTGCTTTCGGTTTGTTCTCCTCAAGTAGCTCTTTGTTTACGTATAGGTAGAGCTTGTTTGAGTGATAATCATAAAAAGTGTCATACGTTTTAGGAGTAAGGCTGCATAAGTTCAGGTCGCCCTGGCAGTCAACAGTATTCGACTGACCGCGAGTAAACCCAGCAACTATTTGCTTTGCTGAGCGCTCATTTAGTCCTGATGACATCAGTTTCTTTGCAACTGCAGTTGCATCTTCAGGATTACTGAATTGCACTGAATCGTAAGTTACAGACATAGGAATCGTCATGTAACGACCATCAATGTTTTTTAACTCGACATCGCGCTCCTGTTGCGAGTAAAAATCTTCAAATCCAGCGGGGATTGAAGTGTCTCCATTAGCAGAAACCAGATGTGACAAGGTCCATGAACTTAAGATCGCTGTTGTAATCAACGTGCTATTTTTCATAATGTAAGCTCCGCTAAAACAGATAACTGGCCTTGGCACAGGTTTGAGCCTGTCGGTAAAGCCCCAAAGGATAATATGACGTCGTACTCGCCACTCTTTAGGTCGTTTGATGTGGTGTTGAAATCCATCAGAACAGGGGTTAATGAGGTTAAGGGCTGTTCAGCGACAGTGACATCAACAAGATCTTCAGGCGTTGTTAGTGCCTGTTTATGAATATCGAAACATTGAGCTGTATTGCCGGTCATGAACAACTGGAACCGAGTCGACTGATCAGAACTTGGAATATCGGTCTCGACCAATAACTGTGTTGTAGCATCACGAAAAGTGTCGGTTTTTGGATCGACCCTTAGCGATAAAGAAGAAGGGGAAAACGCGACTTCTGTAATTTGATAAGAGAAAAAGTGCTTCTTATCGATTTCGCTCGTTAACTGGAACGTATGAGTTTCTGCATTGGCATAAAGACTCATCGCGCCTGCAGTTAACAAAGCGAGAAGTGTGTGAGTTAAGTAATTCACAGTTTTCCCCAAGCTCCTTAAAGCGCTGCTACGTAGCTAGCAGCCATTTGTACGATAACTTGAGCTTCACCTTCTACAGGCACGTCTGATACTTCTGAAGAGTTTCTAACGCTCAGTTGCACATAACCGCCAGTTACTGAGCCGATTTCGCCTTGAATTAGTTGTGTCTGGTCGTTGTAAAGCTCAACGGATGCGTCTTGAGTTACTTGGTTGCCGACCAGTACTTGAGAAGTTACGTAAGTCCAAGTTGCTAATGGCTGACGGTCACCGATAGTTTGGTCTTCTGGTGTGAAGTCACGAGCTTCTAGAACCACGTTAGAAGAAGTGAAAGTACCATCAGTGTTTACGTACAAACTGCCTGGTTGAATGTCACCACCAGCCTCACCTGTAATGATAAGGTTCGAGCTAGGTACCGAGCCGCCAATCACACCACTCCAAATTGCATCGGCTAGCGCTTCATCGGCTGCATATACCGAACCAGAAGTCGTTGCCAATGCTGTTGCGCCCATCACGAAAAAGTTATTAAGTTTCATATTTCTTGCCTATTATTTAAAAATGTATGTATAAAAATAAAAGGTGTATTGGAATCGATATTTCCCGCACACTTTCTAGGTGATTGATTTGACTTCAACGGCGTATGAATTGGAAATAAAAGCCCGTTAATAGTGCTTTACATCCAGTTAATAACGTTTAATTTTTTAGGTTAACTACATGTAAGTGTCTGATAATTATTGTTTTATATATTTTTAGGCTACTTTTATCAGGTAGTGTGAATGCAGGGAAAAGAATGTTTAAAAAACTTTCTATAGACACAGTAAGAAGAACCATAACTTTGATAAACAGCGACTCGGGGCAAGAAAATCAGCCCTTAGAGTTGAATCGAAGTGAATATAATTTGCTGTTGGCTTTTGGTGAGTCACACGGAGAAGTGATTGATAAGCAGGTTCTGATTGAGAAAGGTTGGCCAGGAAGAGTCGTCGGTGAGAACTCTTTGGCCGTTGCCATTATGAAGTTACGAAAAAAGCTAGACAGCTTGGATCTAGGGTTTGAAGTGAACAACTTGCCCGGAGAAGGGTATGTGTTCATCAATGCGATGAACATCGAGATTGTTCAAGATGAGTCTGTCGGCAATAATGACAATGTCGCTAAGGCTAACGAGTTAGATTATGAAAAAGAATTGACTCAAGCGTCGACTGTACAAGCTGCTGAAAACTATACCGGTACGTCTCTTAATTCTATTCCAGAAGAGCCGTCTGCAACATCTAACGTATTTCGTCGTTGGAGTAAGAAGCCTGTAGTATGGGAGATCACCATCGCATTGTTTGTTGGATTGATCACTTTCTACTTTGTCTATCGTGAAGCTTTTGAATGCTTTGAATGTTTTGGGGGAGGTGCTGGTGGTTAGCCTTAAATCCCTCACTCTACGAATTGGGCTTTTTATTGTGGTGTTGTTTTTGGTGCCATGGTTTTTGTCTTTAGGTACATACTTTTCTGGCTACGCCAAATTTGAAAACGATGAGCATGAAATTTTGCTGAATGCGAAGTCTGGTTTATACAAAACCATTCACAGTTATGAAGGCGAGGTGTATCGGGTACATCGGGGAATTTATGCGTCACTGGGGGATTCATTATATTTCTTCTCTTTAACCGGGGACTATGTATCCGGCCTGGATCCTGAATTTGCCAAGAAAGTTATTGCTTCTGATCTCGATAATTATTTTAGAGGTATGACTCATGTTACCGTTCAGCAAAAAGGTGATGTCATGATTGGTAGATTGCAAAAAGATACAAATCACAGAAAATTTGACCGTGTTATTGTTCAAGGGCGGTTGAAAGTATGGGACTAATTCAAATAAATAAAAAGCTAGTGATTGTATTGATTCTGACACTCCCTCTTGCTTTGCCATGGGCTAATGCTTTGTTCAGCGACTTTATTTTGGCTTTTGAGTTCTCAGATCGCAAAGTAAAAATGATAGGCTCTCATGGTCGTTTTAAGCTTCAAGCCAAATATCTTGATGGTACTCATGTTGTAAGTACGGGCTATTACGGAGGGTTGTTCGATACGCTGTATTTGTTTAACGTACGGCAAAATAAGGTTGTTGAAGGAGATGTGAACAATCTGAGTGTATTTCTTAAGTCTCACCAGTCGCTCATTGTTCTGAAAATATCGAGAGATTCCGAAAACAACTACATATTGAAAAAGCTTGAAGAGGATCCAAGGCTAGGGATGGTTGAGACTATTATAAATGCACAAGGATATTTTGGTCCTCTGTCTTCAATTCCTTCAACGATCGACTCTACTCAGTAATTGAAAAGTGTGTCGAACAGAGATAAAAATTACTTTATCTTTTTTCGATGCACATTCTTGTCTTTTATTATTTGTGAAACGTTGTGCTTTATTCAGATAGCAAAAATTTTAATTCTATAAGAAATTTAATAGTGACGGTTGCCAAAGACGCTAAAATGACTCGAATGCTGGCAATTCAATCATTTTAGCGACCTGTGTGTTCTTGTTAGTTGTTTAGAATTGAAATCGATTCAACGTTTGACGACGCATCAAAACGAATATTGACCAACACACTCTCTCGTTCGAAAGTCACATCATCAAAGTCAGTAGAAGCTATCTTAAATCCATTTCTTGCGAATAAACTCGTCACAGTTGTTCGTTGTTTCTGTTCCATAGCGCATGTCAGTAGTTCGTTCATTGTGATCTCCATTGGGTAACCGTGTGCATATTGTGAGCGTACAGGTTTAATATTATGAAATCAATTGCTCAATAGGTGGATGGTGGTGTTACAAGTGTCATTATTCACCACAAGAGCATGCAATGGAGTACGTGTTCTTTTTCTTACTGACTTTGGCTGATGTACTTTGGGAGCCGAAGAAGAAGTAGACACATGTTGTTCGTTTAGAAAGTGAGCCAGGCGGTCCGGCGGTCCAGTTCATCATGCTTAAGCGTAGGATTCGGATTTAGTATTGAACCTACGCGGTGCGTTTTGATGAGGCTCTTAATACTGTTACCAATAGATTCGGCTTTAATTAGCTTCTTCGATATATCTTTAGGTATAGAAGTTCGACCGATTAGAGCGTCATTTGCATCACCAAGCTCCCTATGTAAGTAAAACGAGACATCTTGATCTACTTTTGCGCCAGCTTTCTGTTGAAGACTGTTGTTGATTTTTGAATCTCTATCCTTGTTAATCATTCTCTACTCCTGCTTTTTTATAAAAACAGTTCATAATGCAGTTTGGTTCATATTGATGGGTGTGTGTCTTTGATGCATATGTTACTTTGCGAACGTTGTTATTGATGAAAATTGTGAATTATCTCTTTTCGAAAGCTAGAAGTAGAGAGTAGTAAGTCCGCAGCCTACTGTTTAATTGTGTGTTTGTGAGGTATCTAGTTATTGAATATATTGGGAGTTGTAAGCGCCACGAAAGTTGTAATTGGTAATGGTGACTCAACAATAAGAGGTAATACGCAGCCATTGCTGCAGAGTAAAACACAAACATAAATTGTTATTGAGTTTTGAGAATGACGAGAGGCTTCAGCCCCAAGAGCAAGTGCTCTGTTTCGTGATTACAAAGTCATTTCAGAATTCCATTTATCGTTATTTTACGAATATTCTAGATAGTGGACTAACAACACCATTAGCTCCTCTATCAATGATGTGAGTATAGATTTGCGTTGTCTTCAAATCGGTGTGCCCAAGTTGTTCTTGAACGGTTCTGATATCCGCCCCGCTTTGAAGAAGGTGCGTAGCGAATGAGTGCCTTAAAGTATGGCATGAGATATTTTTTTCAATGCTGGCTTTTTGGCTAGCTACTTTAATGTGCTTTTGCAGCGCTGTTGGGTGAATATGATGTCTACGTACCTCGCCTGTTTGTAAATCTGACGACAAACGGTTAGAAGGAAAGAGAAATTGCCAGTTTAAACTCGTTTCTGCATTTGGGTATTTTCTAGCTAAAGCCTCGGGAAGGTATACACCAGAAAAAGCTTCGTCATTCACATCTTGTTGATAATAACTCGTAGATATCTGTTGTTGATGTTTGATTGCGGGGAAAAGCTCTGGCGCTATTGTAACTATGCGGTTTTTGCCTCCTTTCCCTTGCCATACACGTACGGATTTATATTCATAGTCGATATCTTGTATGCGTAAACGCACGCATTCCATTAAACGCAAGCCTGACCCATACATTAATTGGTAAGCCAATTTGTAATTGGGTGAGCAGTGATTGAATAACCTTCCAATTTCTTCCGGAGTCATAATCGTGGGCAATTTTCTGGACTTATCTGAACGCCGAAACTGCATATCAAGATCTATGGGTTTTTGAATGATTTCTTTGTATAAAAATACTAGTGAATTGAGGGACAGACTTTGTGTTTTCTTTGCTGATTTTTTGTCAACAACCAGATGTGTTAGGAAATCCTCTACATGCCTGGAAGTCAAACGCTTTGGGTGCTTTTTGTCATGATAAAGAATGTATTGGTGAATCCAATAAATGTATGCCTCCGTTGTACGAAGGGCATAGTGCCGCCAAGCATATATTCTTGTATATATGATAGAAATGGTGATTTTTTCATTAAACTTTAACTGGTTATACATACATGTTCTCCAGTTTGGCACATCAATTCATGCTATATAGAAAAAATCTGTACTTTGGGATGTAGGTAGAGAGCTGTAGTGATTAAGTTACTGTTAGTTTTCATAAAAACGGGGTATCGTTTACATCATTAAGATGCTAGACAGAATAATTCTGTATTTAAGTGCCGAATTTTTATGTCTAATAGCTGTTAGGTTTTAAGGAGTTATTATCAACAGATTACTAGTATTAATGGGTGTGTTTGCTGCGTTTATAGCGCATGGTAATCCTGTAACTTCAGAATATTGCTCAGAGGAAATTATCCAATCAAATAGATTGGAAGCAGGTCAAATGGTGAGAGTTCAGCAAGGAGAACTAAGGGTCAATGTTTACAGACGAAGTGAGGTGGAAATCGCTAAAGCTAAAAAACATAGTGGTAGTATTTTTGATGAACGATACCCTTCTTGGTGGCCTAAAGATAAATACCCCCTCAATTACGTTTCTGAAGCAGAGCGTTCAGTTGTTCCTGAGTATTTTGTTTTTTGGGACCGCAGTCCTGTTAATGGAGCGATAGTAACTCTGATTAGTCCAGAATGGTTCGATGAATCAGAAGACCTAAGTTACCTTAGCGATGGATGGCAGCCTGGTTTTATCGACTACGATAATCAAGTTTACTATGACACGACAGGTAGGCCTGTTAAGTGGGGAGCAAAATCAAAAGGCTTGGAGTTGTCAAAACTACCACTGCTTATTCCAAATCATGAATATGATGAACAGACAGGAAACATAAGACTCCTTTGCCAATAAACCTAACAAACTGCTTAAGACGGACTGCCAACGCTCGGCGAATTTACTTCAAAGTATGCTCTGTGTTTACGGTGGCTTGTTTAAGTTTTGTGTTATGTTGTCAGCCACTTAGCAGGGCGTTAGATTTCATTTGGAGTTTGTATGACAACAATAGCTCAGCCTTCAGTTCAGTCACTCATTATAGAAATGAGGTTTAATGGACAAACTTTGTCTACTGGTACTGCCTTTGTCGTCAATGGGAGAACTGGACCTTTATTGATCACTAATCGACACAACGTAACAGGTAGGCATCAAGAAACAGATCAACCACTGTCCAAAACAGGTGGCATACCTAATGAAATTGTTGTAGTTCATAACAGCAAAAGGGCACTTGGTGAATGGGTTGGTATTGTCGAACCTATTTTGGACGCAGATGACAACCCACTATGGATAGAACACCCTGTTCTAGGCAAGAAAGCTGATTTTGTAGCTTTGCCATTAACAGACCTTCAAGGTGTAGAACTCTACGCTTACGATTTAAATAACACTGGCCCAGACATGCACATTGGCCCAGCAGATTCAGTAAGCGTTGTAGGTTTTCCATTTGGAATCCAAGCGGGTGGCTCATTAGCAGTATGGGCTACAGGATTTATGGCTTCAGAGCCTGAAGTTAACTTTAAAGATCTACCTACTTTTTTAATAGATTGCCGCAGTAGGCAAGGGCAATCGGGGTCTGCTGTTATCGCCTATCGTAGTGGTGGTTCAGTTGCAATGAAAGACGGTAACACGGCTATTTTTGCAGGACCAGTTACTAAATTCTTGGGTGTCTATAGTGGTCGTATTAACTCTGAGTCAGATTTAGGGATTGTGTGGAAAGCGTCTGCAATCAAAGAGTTGGTAGATAGCATTTAAAATCTAACAATCTGTTTAAGAGTGATTCGCAACGCGTGGCATTTTTACTATGCGTTGTGTTTAGTGGTTAAGGTGGTTTGCGGAAACATTGGTATTGCGTTGCTCACACCTTAACAGGGCGTTAGTTTGCAAAGGGCAGAAAAGCGTTGATGGTCTAAAAGCCTTGTTCTGCGTTCTAGCTATTCACCTGTTATTTCCCAAAGACTTTTCATCGAAATAGGCATCTCGCGTAGCCAGTTTTCCGGCTAATTGGCTTTTGTGTCATTCAATTCTTCCGTGTTAGTAAGGTTCATTTCTCAATGTTCTTGCGCGTTGCTTCTTTGGTTTTGAAAGTTAAGCGGGAACATTGAAAGATGGTATTTGTGGCTGTCGGCATCTACGAAAGTCTTCTTAGCCAAGTGCGTTTTGTTAGTTGGATTTAAATTCTGAGCGGTCCGTTTTACTTTTGCGTTCAAAGCCATTAGTTTTATAGCTAATTCAGCACCTTGGCGCTAAACCTCCGGCTTCATCGCGGTGGCAAACTAACAAAGCGCTTAAGACAGATTCGCAACGCGTGGCATTTTTAGTATGCGTTGATTTATGTGTTTAAGGTGCTGTGCGGTGACTTCGTATTACGTTGCTCACTACTTAGCTTAGCGTTAGTTGCCAGTGGAAAAAACGTAGCTAAGGCAGAAAGTTTAGGGCTAATGAATCGTGCAATTTTACTCGTTTTTTTATCTGGGTGTGGTTTGCTGAAATTGTGTTCGATTTTTAGTGTTGTGGTTTTGTTCTGCCGTTGCAGACGCGAATTTACTCGTTGAAAGTCAGCTTTGTGGCATTGCCTTTCCAAAAGGTTTATTGGGTGCTTTTGGCCAGTTTTCTACGTCGTTGTAAGTTCCAAGTGGTTTCAGTGGCAGGCGCTTTAAAACTGCGCCTGATTTGAGTTGTCAAAGCGCTGAAAAACGGCGTTGGCAAAGCTGAAATGAAGTGGAAATCAAAGGTTTAGAATGGCAACTAACAAGGCGTTTAAGGCAGATTCGCAACGCTCGGCATTTTTGGTTTGCTTTGAATTTAGTGTTTACGGCACAATGGTTTAGGTTAGGTGGTAATGTTGCTCACTACTTAACGCAGCGTTAGTTTGCAAAGGGCAGAAAAGCGTTTGTGGTCTAAAAGCCTTGTTCTGCGTTCTAGCTATTCACCTGTTATTTCCCAAAGACTCTTCATCGAAATAGGCATCTCGCGTAGCGAGTTTTTCGGTTAATTGGCTTTCGGTGTTATTCATTTCTTCCGTGTTAGTAAGGTTCACTTCTCAATGTTCTTGCGCGCTGCTTCTTTGGTTTTGAAAGTTAACTGTGGACATTGAAAATTGCATTTGTGGCTGTCGGCATCTACGAAAGTCTTCTTAGCCAAGTGCGTTTTGTTGGTTGGGTTTAAATTCTGAGCTGCCCGTTTTACTTTTGGGTTTAAAGCCAGTAGTTTCATAGCTAATTCAGCATCTTGGCGCTAAACCTTTGGCTTCATCGCGGTAGCAAACTAACAAAGCGCTTAAGACAGACTCGCAACGCGTGGCATTTTTAGTATGCGTTGATTTTAGTGTTTAAGGTGTTATGCGGTGGCTTCGTATTGCGTTGCTCACTACTTAGCTTAGCGTTATGTTGCGGATTGAGTTCATCGCATTGAAAGGAATAGATATGGTTGTACTTAGGGAAATGCGGCAAGAAGAATATTCGGCTTATTGTCAGTATTTTATCGACGATTACAGTCAGGAAATAGCCAAGAATTATGGTTATTCCATAGAGCTGTCAATTGAGCTGGCTAAAAAAGAGCTGCAACGTTGCTTTCCTAATGGCTTTGAGGCAAATGAGCATTCATTGTTATGCATTGATGCTGAGGTTGATGGACAGTTAAACCGTGTTGGTTATTTGTGGCATTCAATGAATGCTACAGATCATTCGACCTTTATATATGATTTCTTTGTGTTCGGAGAATACCGTTGTTTGGGTTATGGTACACAAGCTATATCTGCGTTGGAAAAACAGCTGCAAGAATTGGGTATTAATCAAATAAAGCTAAGAGTAGCTTATCAAAATGAGCGCGCACTCAAGCTGTACCAGGAAGTTGGCTTTGTGATTACTGGTTTCAATATGTCCAAGAAAATTGGGGTGTCGTAGCTACAACATAACAAATTGTTCAAGAGGGATTCGCAACGCGTGGCATTTTCACAATGCGTTGGTTTTAGTGATTAAGGTGGTATGCAGGAGCTTCAGTATTGCGTTGCTCACCCCTTAACAAGGCGTTATACGAATGGAGTAAATAATGTACAAGGAAACAGATTTTAGACTAAGCCAAGAAGAGTTTAGCTTCAAAAAAGACTCATATCCTTTATCAAAAATTAACAATGCGAGAGTTAAGAAGCTAGGTTTGCTTGATAATCTGGGGCAAATAATATTTTGGCTATTTGTTTTTTCAGGAGCAGTTTGGCTCGCAATCACCACTCTTGAGAGTACACCTTTTTGGTTGCAAGCTTTAGTTATCACTTTAACGATTGTAGGGCTTATATTTGGTCTACTTCGCTGTTCAAAATATGCATTACAAATTGAGTTTCGCCATATTGATGAAACAGGAGTTCAATGGGTAAATGTAGCTAAGTCTTACTCTGAATCTGACAATGGGTTATTTGAAAAACAAGCTGCGGCGCTGAAGGCAACACTCGTATAACAAGCAATTTAAGCAGACTGCCAACGCTTGGCATTTTCAACTCGGTTTACTTCAGTGATTAAGGTGGTAGATTTAAGTGTATTAGTAGCGTTGTCAGCTACTTAATTGGGCGTTAGTTGTACTAGTTAGCGTCATGACAACGGATAGATTTATGGTTAAAACAATTACAGATGCCGAAATAGATGAAGCTCAAAGAATACTTGGTTTTGAATTTCCGCTTGAATATATAGAGTTCGTTAAATCTGGTTATGACCTAGGCGACGCTCCTATTGAAGCTTTAGAAATATTGAACCCTCCCAGCTATGCAAATATATTCGAGACACTGAAAAATGCTGGAGAGTATTACGATTTACCTGTGGAACTGTTACCTATATGCGAAGATAACTCTGATTATTACTGTTTAAACGCTAATGGTGAAGTAGTGTTTTGGTCACACAACGGTGTAACAGATGAGAAATGGGCAAATATAGCCGAGTGGCGAGCACAAATGATCGCGGAGTCTGAGTAGTAAACGTAAAACTAACAAGGCGTTTAAGGCGGATTCACAACGCTTGGCGGTTTCAGTTTCAGTCAGGTTTAGTGTTTAAGGTACAAGGTTTTAGTTTGGTGGTTGGCGTTGTTCACCACTTAACGCGGCGTTAGTTGCACGAGGAGGTTTCGTGGAAGAATTATCAGGTGGAAGAGAATCAGCAATATATCGAGATGGTGAAGTTGTCTATCGTCCTCTTCAGCCGTGGAGTCCTACAATTCACCTTATTTTGAAACACCTCGAGCGAGAAAATGTAGCTGAATCTCCAAGATTTCTTGGTGTTAACCAAGAACAGGAAGTCCTAAGTTTTGTTGTTGGTAATACTTATAACTACCCTCTAGTCGGTGCAATTGCGACTGTGGATGCACTCACGTCAGCAGGTAAGCTATTGCGTAAAATACATGACTCAACTGTGCCACTTTTGGAAAAAGTAGATGTCAATGCGCACAGGTGGATGCTAGAGCCAAGAGAGCCTTTTGAAGTTATCTGTCATGGTGACTTTACCCCTTACAATGTTGCTCTATCCGAGAACACAGTTGTAGGTGTATTTGACTTTGATACTGCGCACCCTGCGCCAAGAATATGGGATTTAGCATATTCAGTTTATTGTTGGTCGCCTTTCAAAACTGACAGCAATGATAAGTTAGGCACAATCTTTGAGCAGGTAACTAGAGCTAAGTTGTTCTGTGATAGTTACGGTGCAACTACGTTAGAAAGAAATCAACTAGCTGACGCAATGATTGAGCGATTACAGGCTTTAGTTTTGTTCATGCGCAGTGAAGCTGAAAATGGTAATGAAACCTTTGCTGACAACATAGAGCAAGGTCATCTTCAAGCCTATCTAAATGACATAAAATATATCACTGACAATAAACAAAAAATTCAGTGCGCATTGTGCAACTAACAAAGCATTTAAGAGTGATTCGCAACGCTTGGCAGTTTCGCTTCGCTCAAGTATAGCCAAGCGCCGCTCACACCTTAATGCGGCGTTAGAGCGCACCGGTATTTTTGTGACCGTCTTTGAAATGCTTTACTGACGTTGTTTCATATTGTGTTCAATCATTTATCATTGGATTGAATTCATACTTAGGAAATCGTTAAATGGCAAGATGTACAGCACCAGTAAATGGTCACCGAACAGCAAGTGCTAGAGCTAACTGTCCAGCATGTAGTAGTCGTGGTAGCTACCGTTCATATTCCTCGTATCCATCGTCTTCATACTCTTCGTACGGCGGCAGTAGCAACAGCTCAAGTGGTTCAAGTTCAAGCCGACCTAGACCTAGTTGGTCAAGCCCTGGTTCCTCGGTTGTTTATACTCCGGCTGAAATTAGAACTCTTACTCCAGTACGAAAAAATGTAGAGAGACGAGCTTCTAAACCTGATCTTCGTGATGTGTTCCTATGTCACGCTTGGGATGACCGAAAAGGAATTGCCAATGAGTTACATGACTTACTCGAAGCTAAAGGTGTTTCAGTTTGGTTTAGCGAAAAAGACGTTTTGCTCGGCTCAAATTTAATGCGTGAAATCGATAAAGGTTTAGCTAAATCAAGAATTGGAATCGTCATGGTAACTCCATCATTTTTGAAGCGCATAGCCGGGGAGGGGGTCGCAGACAAAGAGCTATCTGCTTTACTCTCTACAGATTTGCTCGTGCCAATTGTCCACGGTACTACGTATGAAGATCTTCGTGATGTAAGTCCGTTACTTGGCTCTCGAAGTGGTTTAGATACAGCAGAAGATCCAATAGGTAATGTTGCTAGTAAACTTGCAGAGTTAGTAGCGCTCTAACAAAGCGTTTAAGACAGATTCCCAACGTATGGCATTTTTCATTCCATCGTTGGGTTTTGTGTTTACGGTTGTATGGTTGGGTTTTGTGGTAGCGTTGCTCACTACTTAACGCGGCGTTATATGTTTTCATCAATTTAGGAGTAATTTAATGTCTTACGCAGAGACTAGCTGCCTATGTGGTTCTGTAAAAATCACAGCAGAAAGCATCAACCCTAACTTCACAGTTTGTCATTGTCAGTCATGTCGAACTTGGGGTGGTGCACCATTTTTCGCAGTTAAATGTGGAACTCAAGTGAAAATCGAGGGTGAGAACAACTTTAAAATGTACAAGTCATCCTCTTGGGCTTCTCGTGGTTTCTGCACGGAGTGTGGAACTCATTTGTTTTACAAGTTCAAAGAAACAGGTGAATACAACATGCCAGTAGGCTTATTTCCAAACTTAGAAGGTTTGAAAATGGACATGCAATACTTTAGCGACATGCGCCCGAGCTATTACTGCTTTGCCAACGAGACTAAGGAAATGACTACAGAAGAAATCATGGCTTACTTTGCGGATAAGGTGTAACCAAACATATAACAAAGCGCTTAAGGCAGACTCGCAACGCGTGGCATTTTTAGTATGCGTTGATTTATGTGTTTAAGGTGTTATGCGGTGGCTTCGTATTACGTTGCTCACTACTTAGCTTAGCGTTATGAAACAAGGAGAGTTCAGCAATTGAATATACAAACAGATAGATTAGAAATGGTTCAAATTACGGCTGATGACTGGGATTTATTTCAGTCTCTAAATCAAGATCCAAAAGTAATAAGCTTATGCTTCGATGAACCATCACCTGAAGCAATTAAGGAAAGTTTTGAGTCAAGGCTACCTGTTTGGAGTAACAGTTCTGAGCACTGGTTGTGCTTGACGATGACTCTGACTGAAACTGGTGAGAAAATAGGTGTTACTGGTTTCCGTATCGCCGATGGTAGTGCAGAAGTGGGTTATCTGATTCTACCTAAATATCACGGTCGAGGCTTTGGTACCGAATCGTTAAAAGCTTTGATTTCATGGGCATCTGAAGAGCAAGGAATTCGTTCCTTCGGCGCAATAGTCACGGAAGGTAATATTGGCTCAGAGAAAGTTCTGACCAAGGCTGGGTTTTCTCTAACCAAGGTCGTGCCGGAAGCTTATCAAATTGGTGGCAAATTGTACGCAGACCATATATACAATTACGAAAATATTGTTTCATAACAAGGCGTTTAAGGCAGATTCCCAACGCTTGGCGTTCTCAGTTCAAGGTTGGTTTTAGTGTTTATGGCGTAATGGTTTAGGTTAGGTGGTTGGCGTTGCTCACTACTTAACGCGGCGTTAGGGCTCAATCACGCAAGTTAGTACAAGGATGATTATAAATGTTGGAGCAATACTTATTTCTACTGCCAATCGCTACGCTGTTACTCTTTGGCGCGATGACACCAGGCCCTTCATTTATATTGGTTGCGCAAACAGCTATGTCAAAATCTAGATCTGAAGCCATGTGTATTTCTATAGGTTTAGGTTTGGGGGCAAGTACATTTGCATTTATTGCCTCAATGGGGCTCATTGCACTTTTTGACGCTGTGCCTGAGTTTTACGTAGCTTTCAAAGTTCTTGGTGGCCTATATCTATGTTATCTGGGGGTGAGAATGTGGCGCGCGAGCAAAAGCAAAGTTGTTTCTGCTGACGCAGAGCTAACTAGTAAACCAGCTCATTTTAAGGCGGTAGTTTTTGGCTTGGCGACACAGTTAAGTAATCCAAAGACTGCAATTGTATTTAGCAGTGTGTTTGCAGCCATGTTACCCGTGAAAGTTCCTGTTCATACAACATCAATATTAGTTGTTGGTGTGTTTGTCTTAAATTTTTCTTGGTACTTCCTAGTGTCTATTTTGCTATCGAGTCCAAAGGCCCAAGCCAGTTATTTACGATTTAAGTCCTACATCAACAAAGGTTCAGGTGTATTAATGGGGTCAATGGGTAGTAAGTTTGTTGCTGACAGTTTCAAGCCCTAACAAGAGACTATGGCGTCAATAGTTAATTTTTGGCGCTACCTTTATCCCACATTACGCCGTCTCTTATCATTGAATTAAGTATTACAACCATCTTTCTCATGCAGGCAACGATTGCGACTTTTTTTGGTTTACCTGCCGCGAGTAATCGTTCATAAGTAGCCTTAAAAACGGGGTTACATTGGATGGCAGACATCATTGCCATATACATAACGGTTCTAACTTGAGGTCGACCTCCTTTTATCATCCGTTTGCCTTTAAAGCGTCCACTTTCTCTTGTTATAGGTGCTACGCCAATGAGAGAAGAAGCTTGCTTGTTAGTAATAAAACCGAGTTCGGGTACATTGCTAATTAAGGAGGCGGCTAGGACTTTTCCAACGCCTGGCATGCTTTGAAGAATGGTGCTCTTAGCTTGGTACTCAGGACTGCTCTCAATCAGTTTTGCTATCTTTGCCTCTACTTTTTCAAGCTGATTTTTTAGAGCGGTCAGAATCGGGGTAATGGTCGATGAGATATTTTTAGGTAATATTTGTAGTCGGTTTCTTTCCATGGTTTGCATGGTGAGTAGTTGGTTCCGCCTCGTGACTAAGTCACTCATAAGGCGTATGTTTTCACTTTTTAGCTTAGTCAGTTCGGGTTGAACTCTTTCGGCATAATGTGCGATGAGCGCGGCATCTAAGCGGTCATTCTTAGCACGTTGCCCAATAGCCTCAGCAAACCTTTTAATACGTAGTGGGTTGGCAACAACATAAGGTAATTTGGCTTTGTCACATGCGAGTATGAACGGCATTTCTAATCGACCTGTAGCTTCAATTACGACGCGTTGAGGTTTGTGTTTCTTAATGGTTTTGATGGCATCGCTGATGCCTTTATCGGTATTTGGTACGGTGAAATAAATGTCGAGTGGACGGATATAGATGTCTAATTGTGACTTACCAGTATCAACGCCAACATTAATGTTTTGAAGTGTGTTTGTATTCATAATAAGCTAACTCTTGCTTGCAAATGCGGGCTCGAGACCCAGAAGACTATTCGAGTGTGGTGCTTGGAGTTCTATCTGACGTTCGTACTTGTTATCGGTCTCTCAATAGAGGAGCCGTCGTTTAATCGAACTATCAGATAGAAGAACTTTAGTTGCAGCTAAAGTCTGGGTCTCACCTTACCCGATTGGAGTGCTTATTATCCATACAAAGCGTTTAAGACGGATTCCCAACGCTTGGCATTTTTGGTTTGCTTCAGCTTAAGTGTTTACGGCACAATACTTTAAGTGTGGTGGTCTGCGTTGCTCACCACTTAACGCGGCGTTATAAGCTCATCGTTAAAAAAAGAGATATGAGTCGAGCTTGAGTCTTTTTTATACATTTTCTTTCTGAGACTATTTCATACTGTTCGAGCGGAGGGCAATATGAAAGAGCTAAGATTAACAAACGCTATGATCACGTTCATTTTGGGAATGATTATCGCGGGTTTAGTTTCAAAAGGGAGTTTTTTGGGGACGGCGTTCAAATATCCTTCAGATTTTATGTTTATAGTGTTTGGTGGCCTACTAGCATTCCTGATTTCTGGAGTTTCAATTAGGTACTTGCAGAAAGGTTATTGGAAAGAGTCAGCGTTAATGTATCCAATTTACTATTATGGTTCTTTTGGGCTTTTTGCAGATGGTCATTTAGCAGGTTGGACGCATAGTAGCAGTGTTGGGGAAAAACTAATGATGTCTCAAATATACATTTTGCTATCACTCGTTTCGGTATTTATTCCACTTATTATCGCTGTAATCTCGGTTGCTCACATTGTTTTATTGAGATCAGAGGTGAAAAAAGTACGAACATAACAAGAGACAATGGCGTCAATAGCTAATTTTTGACGCTATCTTTATCCCACATTACACCGTCTCTTAGTATCGAATTTAAGATAACAACCATCTTTCTCATTTTAGACTGATTCCCAACGCTTGGCTTTTTTGGTTTTAGTTCCGTGCTTACGGTGTACAAATTAAGTGAAGTGAAGTGAGAGTGTTGCTCGCACCTTTATGCGCATTATAACTTGTCTGCCTTATTACACTTATAGGGGGGAACCATGTACCTTTAAAGAATGTCCAACATTTAGATGTTCAAATATTGAGGTTCCGATGAATTTTCTCCGTAAGTATAAAATAAGCGTCCTTTTCTGTATCAGCGGTATTTTGTGTTTAATTGCTTATAACATCATCGGCTCATCCGTAGATGAAAATGGTTTTTTAGTTGAGCCATTTGGACTTATTCCTTTATTTTGGCTTTTTCAGCTACTGGCGTTGGTGGCTTTAGTTGTCACCTTCGTAAGACATAGAAAGGCGCAGTAAATGGCTAATGAAGCTACAAGCACACGAAGGTGCTTCGTTATAATAAGCTCTGGAACGTTACTGATGGACGGCGCTAATGCTATTTTTCCTATCCCAGGCATGATTTGTAGTATCTCATTTTTGGCTTGGTATTCAGGGTAGGTTTCGATGAGTCCTGATATCTTTTCTTCTCCATCGCTTGCATGGAAAGCAACTGGCTGAGTGTCGCTTTGCTATCATTTTGGCACGTATTTGCAGAGCACTTAACGCGGGGCGTTGATACACTAATAGGAGGCAGGTATATGAACTACAAATTGATTATTGTGCTGGTGTGTGTGGTTCTAATGTACAGTTGTAGTAGAAAGGAGCGCATCGAAAGTGGTTGTTTTCAACCGTTTTCAGTATTAGCGACTGAATACTTCGGTACCAATGAACCTCAGCGATGGGAAATAGTTGGACGTAACGCTGGTGATGAATTTTTGTTGAAGAATGGAATCCTAGGGTTTGTCGTTGAGCGAAATTTTGCTCAAAACATGATGCCACTCTCCGAAAAAGGCTTACTTAAATTTACAGGTCGTGTTTATAAGTTTTGGCCAAGCTGGGCCGAAAAATACCTTGGTGGCGGTAACAAAAACATCCAATTAGAAGTTCTTGTTAGTAATGGTAAGTACCTAGTTTTTGACGATAATCCGAGAAACAAGTTTGTTCCTTCAATAAAAAAGCGGTGTGACTTCTAATGCTAGGTGTATGACCAGTATTAGAGGTTCTATCTAGTCCTTTTAGTTTTAGCTTTTTGCTTCGTTCATATAGTCAACGTGAATCACCTTAACGTGGTGCCTTGATTTATGTTGATAAGTGACACTTTATGGAGGTCATATAGATATCAAAGAATCGGATTGGAAAAAATATTTTATGAAATAAAGAATGTAGCCGTTCTTCTATTTTGTACTCATAGCTAGATGAAGTCATCAAAGCGATTATTGATGAATCATAACCAGTTGGAGGAAGGTTTGATTTGATGTGTCAGCACTCCTAAGGATCTCGATCTCTAAGGAAAATTAAGCTTATCTTTGATGCATACTTTCTAAGTCGGGTAGTTAGGTTACTCCCTTCAGGGGCTGCAAAAAATGGACGGCAACCTGCCACAGTAAATATCGGCACCGACTTCAATTTTCCAGGTTTTAGGTGCTAGTCCACCCTTAATCCACCCAAGCAAGACTGGGATAAAGTGGGGAAGGGGAAAGTTGATTATTTTCAGTGTATTGCGCGAGATTTATGACGTCTTTGAGGGCTCAGAAACGGTGAAACCCCGATGTTGGTAGTAATCTTAGCTGTATGATATTGATTTATATGAATTTCATGTATTTAGAGCTGGTGGTTAAGCTCTAATTGGCCTAAAAAACGGTTAAAAAGGCCAATGAAATAGTCAAATAAAATCAATGGATTAGCAACTTGGTACTACTGTATTAGTCCACCCTAAAGTGGGCTTGAAATCGATTCGTTGAATCGTTTTACGCTTCGGGAATCCTTTTCGTTAATTGCTGCGCAAATAGAATGTCACTGAAAAAATCGTGCATAGTTTTTCTACCAGTAGATGAAAAATCTTAATTTTCATGTAGTGAGAAAGGTAAGGAGAACTACATGGCGACGCGTAAAATCAGACCTAGACAATTTATTGATGAGTTTTACCCTGATTCAGGGATATGCAATACCACCATCATAAACTGGATTAAACATGGCAAGCTCGAGGGCACTAGAACGCCAACGGGCCGATATTTAGTCTGTGTTGACGACGAGATAGGGAACCCTGCAGACAGGGTGAGTGAACTTCTAAGATTCTTGGAGTCATAAATGGTTGGTAGAGCTAGAAGCAAAGAAACGGCTCATTACCCTCCATTCTTGGTGAAAATGAGCCATAGGGGTCAATCTCGGTTTCGGTTTACGACCGTAGATGGTGTGAAGAAGCTATTTCCTATCGGGACTGTAGAGCAAGAAGCGATACAAGCTGCGCATGTTTATAACTTGCAGTATCGTCCTGAGTTAGGAAGCGCGTTTTCCCTTTCTGAGATGACCCCATTTCGCAAAGCTGTCTCTAAAGGCCGTAAGGACAAATTCAATCGGCCTTTAAAAGAGTGGCTTCCATTAGTGTTGTCTCGTGTGAAGAAAGAAGAACGGCTTTCCAAAGACGTTTATCGAAATTTGGAAAGGGACTGTTACCGCCTTGATGAGTTCATGGGGCGGTTGCCAACCAAATCGATCAAGTTACAGCACATCAATGAGTTCCTTTCGAAATACTATTCAGAGTTAAGTAATCGTCAGCTCAACAATAAGATCAGTAACCTTAAAAAGGTATTTTCCTACCTTGCTGATGAGAGCGCTATTGAGAGTAATTTTGTACTCAATAAAAAACAGCGTCGATTGACCAGAGAAGATTACACAAAAGCCCGCCACGACCTAGATATCGAAAACTATCAAAAGATCTACGATGCAGCGCCACTGTTTCTGAAGGTAGCAATGAGCCTAACTCTTGAGACAACTCATGCTGTGAGAGAGATCTATAGGCTTCGTTATCGGATATACAAACCACGTGAAGGCGTGTGTGGGATTCTTTGGAACCCTGACAAAGAGGTGGAGTATGTGGATGGGCATGCTGTGTATGGAATGCTATATGTTCACCGAGAGAAGGTGAAAAAGTCCGATGCTTCCACTGTGGCCATTCCTGTCACTCAGACGATTAAAGACATTGTCGACCTTTCTAAAACATCGAGATTGATTTGTCCTTATATCGTTCATCGTAAACCCAAACAGCAGCAACGTGGCATTTCAAAAGAAACCGACCATCTTTACCAAGTACATCACCACAATATAAGTAAAGAGTTCAGTAAGGTTCGAGACTCTTTAGGGCTTTATAGTCACCTAAAAAAATCGTTAAGGCCGACCTATCATGAAATTCGAGGGCTGGCTGCTCGAATGATTGAACAGCAAGGGCAGAGTGCTACTGAGCGAATGGCGCATGCGAACGCTAAAACAACAAAAATCTATACAGGCACAAGTGACATTATTTGGCACCAAGTACCACCTGTTGAGGTTATGCCAAAAAGTGGCCAGAAGTGATTTTTGTCAGGTGTTTAGTTTTGGAAGAATTCGGATTCCGAATTTGATAAAGGGTCGACTTCCTCTATTAACTTTAATTTGAATCTATGCACATTTTATTGACTAGAAAACGGTTGATGAATACAGTCAGATATAGGTTGTGCGCGACCTATCAGCTCACGGATGAAGCGAAAGCAGCGCGAAGTGAATTATCACTTCATCGATTTTGTATCTTTATTACGGTTCGTGAGCCCGTAACTCTAATAGGATGCTTAATCATGCTTAAATACCCATCAGTGAGCCAATCTGAGGCCCACGCAAAGTACATTTCAAGAGCTTTAAAGATCAAGCTCAGTTTTGCAAGAGAAGCTGTCGCATTTATGTATGGCTGTGACAATTTTAAAGAGTTATGCAGTATCTCTGATCTAGAGATACTCGACAGTAATAACAAATACTCGGCAATTCCATACAAGCAGGACTTAGAAACATTGGAGTTCTTGTTGAAACCTCACTTACCTGCTATTCGTGCTCACTTGAACCCCGATATCCATTTGGATTGTTGCGTATTGGCGTTAGTAGTAAACAACAGACTAAATTGTATATCTCATGGTGCTGTGAACTATCTCCTTTCATTGGGGGAATCTTTTGATTGGAGCGATGCGAAATCTATAATCAATGAACTTGAATTTGTTGATGATACTGTATCGACAGTACTGGCAAGTCGAATTGCCATGAATAGAGTCAAAAATAAAGTAAACCCATGGATAGAGTTTTCATCGTTCGGTATCAGAGCATATGGTTACTATAACTTCTCCGGTAAAACCGTCTGTATTGAGATGCGTGAACTAGACATTATGTTTAAGTATCCGAATGGATATAGAGATATTTCGAGCCGTAAATGGATGGGTGATTATGTCATTGGTTTTTTAGGAGTGCTTGCCAAGCAGTTTGAAACCTTAGGGTATACAGGCGAAATACAGCTTTCAAATGTTAACTTTCCAATAAACTTAGCAAATGAGATGAACACCCTAAGGGGTGAGGTGAGAAGTGCTGATCTAATACGTGGAGTAAAAGTTCCACTTGATGTTTTGCTAAATGAAAATGATCAACAAAACATCTGGTTAAGAAAAAACCTAGTGAATGAAATAGGGTAATACCAGTCTCATAAAGCTTCGACGATATCAGTCGAAATAGCTTAAATGCAAAGGCCGAATATGAATATATTCGGCCTTTTTTACGCCTAGTCAAAAGGGTATCTAGTCCTGTCACTCCAAAATTTTGGGGAGTGACAGGACGGGCAGCACTCACCAATAGGGGGCTACGAGCGAATTATCGGAATTGAAAAAGAATGACGGCGAGAATCTATGGCGCTGAGAGCGCCTCCAAAGTTGCGAGTAGAATGGGTTGAGACAATAATGGAAGAGAACTAAAAAGCAGCCGTTGCTGCAAAGACTACTAGACGAAGAAATCCTTTAATTACCAGCGCATTCTTATCTCAAACGCCCAACGGGCTTCTGGGAATTAGCAATTACACATGGCTTACAGTCATTCAATTGTTCGGAATTTCTGAACCGCGCAGTAGTCTCGCTTCATTACCTATTGACTTGATTTAAGCAGTAGGCGTTCATTCGAAATGAACGGGAGCAATAACACTAATCTGAAATCGCATTGATACCTACTACTGTACCCATGAAATAAGAACCTTGAAATGACTGAGATAAGAGCCGCTAACGAAAGCGGCTTTTTTTTAGAATTAACATATTGAGGTAGCACTATGGCAACGAACTTTTTTACCAAATTACCCGAGTTCTAAATCGTAACCCCGATGGCTCTAAAGCGACTCAAGCAGAGCGAAAGAAGATACTAAAGTTAGCTGACAAACAACTAAGAGAGCTCAACGTCAGAAAGCTTGAGCTAAGGAACTTGGGCCGCAAACATATCGAGAAGCTTGTAACTCATTGGCAAGCACAAGGTCTAGCAGCGGGCACGATCAAGACGCGTATGACTCACCTGCGTTGGCTCTCTGAAAAAATCGGGAAGCCAGGGCTAGTTCCTAAAAGCAACGCTTCCCTTGGTATTGAAAACCGCAAATATGTCACCAACCAGAATAAAGCCAGATTCTTAGTAAATTCAAAATTAGCAACACTCAATGACAGGTATCTTGAGGCGAGTTTTCGTTTGCAAGCCGCGTTTGGTTTACGCCGAGAAGAGTGCATGAAAGTCCAGCTTCATTTAGCAGATAGAGGCGACCATTTGCATCTAGTAAAAACCAAAGACGCAAGACCTAGAGATGTGCCTATTCGCACTTTGGAACAACGTCAGTTAATTGATGAGGTGAAAAAGTGGGTAGGGAATAACTCTTTAATTCCAGAAAATGCTAAGTACGTTTCTCAGATGAAAAGATACGAAAGAGCTTGTATCAAAATGGGCTTAGACAAAGCGCATGGGTTACGGCATGCGTATGCGCACCAGCGATACTTTGAATTGACGGGTTTTAATGCTCCTGCTGCGGGAGGGCCGTCAACCAAGGCATTAACAATAGAGGACAAACAGCGCGACTTTGAGGCAAGAATGGTCATCACTGAGGAATTAGGGCATGGAAGGGAAGAGGTTACCGCCGTTTACCTAGGTCGCTAAAGCTTGAAAGTTAAGTTCGGATTCCTACTTCGGAATCCGAATAATCACAGGCATGGAAAGTTGCTTAGTTTATTGCCCAGTGTTGGTGCTGCAGAGCAGGGCTTATTCGCTCAATTTCGGCTTCGCTTACAAACAATAGGACTGCAAAATCAAAAAAATCGACTGTAGCGATGTGCTGGTAGTATTTTCCACTCCAATTGCGCTTGACGTTGAAAATGTTTTGTTAACGCAGAGGCCTTTTTTTTGCTGACAATGAAACCTGCCTGTTCTAGGTTCGCTTGCGCTATTGTCATTGCTTTTTTTACATATTGTTCAATGGTCATTAGACCGGTGAGTTCGCTTAACTGAGTTTGGGTGTCCTTGCTTGCCAATGCTTTCTGCATCGGGCCATAAGCCCCAGAAAGAGATTCTAGCTCAAATTGATATTTAGTCGGAAATACACAACTTCCCATCTTGAAGGGTTTCAGTTCCCTGATAGCGGCTGCGATATTGTACAAGTTTAACTCACCGTCAGACTCATAATGCCCTCGTGGAGCTTTCTGTAACTGGACCCACATTTTTTTCGCATCCTCCTCCGCCAGGTTGAGACCCTGTGCTTGATAAAACGTTTTTAGCGGATTTAGTGAACTGCTCCAACAACCTATCTTGGGTACATATTTTAGGTGGCCAAAGTGTTTTTCTAAGATAGTGCGTCGGACAGTACCGTCACTCAAATCGAGGTTATCCATGCGGCTTAAATGGGACTCGAATGAGAGGTTGGCCGATTGGCACACTTGCCCGGTACCTAAGTGCGTCATCATCACTATCGCGGATTCCCATTTCGGCAGAGTGATGGCAGCGAGTTCGCTACGCGACGGTAACAGACGTGAACCACTGTGATAAAACAACGTGTCTTTTAACCATCCGGTTAAACCCACCAGGTCATAGTTACATGCAGTTTGGTAGGTCGGTTCATAGGCCAGTATTGAAGGTAACGTTGAACGATTAAAATAGAGATCTATTGCGTCTAAAATCTGTTGGTTGGCCGCGTCACGTCTAGTCCTAATAGTATTCTCTGCACCGATGATTAGGTGTGGGATATCACTGGCGCTCAGAGCCTGGTAGTACGCTTTAGATCCGTCGATATACGTAGCTTCTTTGCGACGATTTGTTGCAATCCCTTTATCACCAAACATATGCTCGGTCTTGACCATCATCACTTCGACAATCATCCTTCCACCGAGCACAAAGTCGACTCGGCGGTTTAACGAGGGGACATAGCATTGCGACTCAACCGTCACAGGTACGCCATAATTTTTGAGTTTTTTTTCAACCGAGGTTGATTGCAATAATTGACCTATCAGTACCTCGCCTGCTGTACCATTTTTTGTTGCGTCAAGTCGAAGTGCGCCTTGATTGGCCTTGTGAGTAAAATTAAGCTTACCACGCGCAAATAAATGCGCTTGATATTCGGTGATATTCGCAAACCCGTGACTCTCGACTGCACGTTTTATGGTGGCGCTACAGTAATCCTTCGACAGTACATCAATGAGACTTAAGTTGACCATTTGGGTTCGATCCTTGCAAAGTTCGATAAAAAAAACCTCTAGCCGTTTCAGTCCATGTTTACCAGAAAATGATAAACGTGCGTCAGATGACACCGGTAAGACTTCGCAGAGTTTTGTTTCATTACGAAAATACTCACGATAGTTCAGAGCAACTGTACTAATGAGTGGGTCATTGCATTCGACAATTTCTCGATGACTGGGAAAAGTAACAAATATGGTCATCATTCTCGCAGCGATGATCATTTGGGTTAAAAGCGGTTCATAGTTGATGGTATTTTTTATGCTCCAAAGGGGCGGATTCTGTTTAATGGCCTGACCGAGTGCACGCAAATTATCGAGATCAAATTGTTGTTGATAATCAAAACCCTTGAGCACAATTTTATTTTCGGACAGCAGTTCACGCTGCAAAACGGCAATATGACCGTAATCGCCTTTTGTTGACTCAGGCCAAAATACTTGTTTCAGTCTCTCGGCTAAGGTTGACGCCTTGATTTCAATGATATAATGATCGAATTCAAGGACTTTTGAATCCTTGATCTGGCTTAATAAGGCTGAGTTGGAGAGTAACGTCTGGTGCTTGGTGCATAGCTCTGCGTAAAACTCGCGTAACGCCTGTTTTGCATGCTTACTTTCCCAAACCCTCACATCTGTCGTTCGTTTTAAAACCCTTTTCAAACCATTGCGTATTGCTACGTCCTCCAAATTGAGCCCAGTTTTTAGCAGCGGACGAAGCGGTACCAGTTCAAGATTAGTTTTGATCGCTTTATTCAGCACACCGTGTGCCGGTATCCCCTGGAAGTGTGTATTGAGTAGCTTGCGCTGATTGGGAGTGAGTAGCATCGTTATATTTATGTCCAAAAGTATGCGTAATCGTAAGTTACAGTCACCTACAAAATGTTTAAGTGTAAGAGAAATTTAGTTAAATTCGGCTCATTAAAATGCTTGCCATATACCTGAAATAAACTTTGTGGCACTTTGAGCTGAAAAGTGCCACGGATAACAATTCAGATTGTTGCGATTATGTCGGCTTGGAGAAGTATGTTTATACTTTGTTACACTCAAAATATGCGACTAAGTATGCTTGGAGAGTTCCGTGCGCTAATTTCATTTAAGAAGATAGACGTTACTTCATCGTGGAATCGATTATTTTCTTTAAATGCTGATTGTTCAGATTCCATTTTAACAACCTCGTATTCAATAACAGGTATTGCAATTGAATCTATTCTTTCCTTAAATAGCACCATCGCTTCATCTGTTGATAAGTCGAATACAGTAAGCTCTCGCATCATTTGTACTAAAACGTTTGGGTCTATCTCTTTTATTTCTTGTGGAATCGCAGCCTTTCTAGCTTTATGTCCCTCATTAAGGATCCTAAAGTGAGCTTCAGATAACTTTTTATATTCGCCGTAGGTCCCTGTAGCCAGAGCAAGTTCTTCATATTTTTGATAAACGTCAGCTCTGCACTTAGATACCTTTTCACTCAGTTGTTTTAACTCTAATTTTACTGATGAATGAGCCTTCATTAGTGACATGGGATAAACTTGATATCTTGAACTGTTCGCTATTTCTAAATTGGTAAACATATGGCCCATTTCATCAAGAATAAGTTTGTAATTACCTGCTAATTCTCCATGTTTCAGAAACAATTGATTTTGTAAAGGCATACAGGTGGATGTGACATCGCGAAGTGGGCGATAATATTCTTTTACCAAACTTTTGTCAGTAGTTAAATCGCTCTTGTAAGCTTCGGTGATCCCCGCAAAAATCAACGACCCCAAACACAAAAGCAATAGGTTTTGCAGAAACGTGTAATCTCGCTTCTTTGGAACAGAACTACTAGTTTCATTGTTACCATTGTTACTTGCTGACATAACACACCTCATTTAACTGGATGCATTTACAGTATCAATAAGTGGGCTGTATGTAAATACAGTTGTTGTATGTGTTAGGGAATGGCATAAGTAGACATGAATGAAGTACTGCGCTGTACTCACTCGTTCCCAAATGTTTTTGGGGAGCTTAAAGTGGTGTAAATGCTAGATTGTTGAATATAAGGTTATGATATAATTGGATATTTTCATGAGGGGTAGTAGTCGCAAGTATAACGACACTTTGGATACGTAGAGCACCCATAGAAAGACATTCCAGTTTTAGCTCCCCGCTTAGCTACACGTATTACAAGCTTAGATTGGCAACGAGGACAGATTCTGGGTTCACTGATGGATCTTGGCGCTGGGGGAGGCACCAACGGTTTGTTCTGAAAGCTGCGCCCGTCTTCAATCATATGAACTAGCTCACTGCCGTTGACCAACCATAGGCGTTTATCTAGGGAAAAGGCAACGGCCTCAGAAGTAAAGTCGCCCGACGTTACAATTATCATTTTACTGGCATTGTTTGCGATCATGACTCCGTACATTTCCCTTAGAACTTGCACTCCGACTTTGCGAGTTTTCCAATGCTTACATTGGACAAGACTTAACTCATTATCCTTTGTGAGCCAAATATCAACACCGCCGTCAGGTTTTTGAGTGAAAGACTGTTTGACCGCATACCCTTGAGACTTAAAGTATTCACCGATGTAACTTTCAAATTCTATCCAGTTTAGGTGATTTAGCGGTGAGGTATTTTTATGCACTCTAACCTGAGAGCTCGTCGTAAGAAAGCTTCTCTTCCTCTTGTATTGCTTGAAAAACGCTATCGGTGCGGGAAGTAAAAATAAAAACGTAAAGTATGGTGCCATCAAGGGTAAGTTTGGAGCTATAGCTTTAAAGAGAAAGTTGTCACTTTCAATGGCTAAGTTAGGCAATAGATATGAAAGTCCAAAATAAATACATGCTGATAGCAATACGCTTAGCCACCATGGAGCGTCCATTAAGTGCCATATAATCCCATCATTTTTTCTTGCCATTTAAATTCACCCAGTAGCATATTGGTGCATTAAAGCACAAGTTATAAGTACTTGAAATAGTGAGGTTGTTGATATGTGTTGGGGTAATGATTTCAGTAATACTAAATATGCTTCTTAGATGAAAAAACACAAAAGAATTTTTATCTAAATAGGCTTAGATAAAGTGCATGGTTCATTGCATGCGCATGCGGCTCAGCGATACTTTGAATTGACGGATTTTAATGCTCCTGCTGCGGGACGGGGCCGTCAACCAAGGGACTAACCGGAATGGACAAACAGCACGACTTTGAAGCAAGAATGGTCATTACCGAAGAGTTAGGGTATGGAAGAGAAGAGGCTATCGCGGCTTACCTAGGCCGTTAAAGCTTGTAAGTTAAGTTCGGATTCCTTATTCGGAATCCGAATATTTGTAACTAGCCAGAGCATCAAGCTCAGCCTCGACATAGCGCTAATTGTTGTTGAGCGCCACCCATCAGGTGGTGACACTGTATCGCCACTTGATGGCTTGAAGGTGATTACGAAAGGCCTTCGACTGATGCTTTGCAATAGTCAGTTATTCGTGCCGATAGGAGTTAGCTTTTATCCGCCCTTGGACATATTTTGAACGTAAAGAAGTAGATATTGATCATCATCATAGCCCAGTTTTACTTGCTGAAATACTGTCACGCGATTTTTAGTAATTTTTCCAAATTCTTAAAAAGAAGTTCTAAAACGTAGCTACCATAAATTACTTCTAGTATGGTCAATTCTGCGAAATGATGGGATAGCGTCGAGTAAAAAAGTACATAATAAAAGGTAAGCATGAGCGACACAAAAAATTACACCTTAGGTACCGTCGACTGGTTTGGTGGTAAAAATAAGAAAACAGGTCGTAATAACCACTTTGGCTTTATTACCACACATGACTATACAAGCGTATTTGTTCATAAAGATGAAGTAAACGGCGGCGTACTTGGAGAAGGCGAAGTCGTTGTATTTGAACTTAGTAAAGATGCCAAGAACAAACTCAGCGCAAAAAATGTCACCACGATGGTGACTAGCGAACAGCCCTCATCTGAAGAAATGGTTAATTTTCTTCTTTATGCCGCAGATTTAGATAAGGTTATTTCACGATGTTCTTATAAAAACTCAATCATCAAGATACTGCAAGGTGACTTTGGAAAAGATATTATTAAAAAGGTAAGACATCAAGTCAGATTAATTCCTATTTTATCTAGGATTTTGAAAGAATGTGACAATCACGTTGCTTTGTTTTCAATACTTGTAGAAAAACTAAGTGCTGAAGACCTGTACAACTCTGCAATTAATCCCTCCACTATACCTAATAGTTACTTCTTTCATAACTATGAAAAACTATTTGAGTGGTGGTCATCTTTAAGTAATATAAACTTAAAGTTAGAAATTTTAACTAGTACTGTTGCTCATTTATCTCGATCAAATGACTTATATGAAAACTTCATGGATTCTTTATCTAATAAAGAACAGTTAGACTTTATCAACATCGTAAAATCTGAGTTAGGTATTTTATCTTCTGTCGTAAAACTATTAGGTAAAAAATCAAAGGATAACCCTGTACTCAAATGTTATGTTTCGGGTCTCACGGTGGATATGATCATAAACTCTGAGTTGTCTGTACTTGATCTGCCAATCGAACTTGTTAATAAAGCATTTATAAAAAAACTGAAAGTTATCGATCTTAATGAGTCTTACGATGAACTTTCAGTACAATTTTTAAAGTTACTGTCAAAGTGTCATTTAATTGATTGCGCAATAGATAGCGTATCTGAAAAAACGAAAATAGCGTTAGTTCAATCTTTCTCAGAAGCGCTACCTTACGATGAAGAGTTTTTGCGTTCAGTAAATTATAGAATGAAAAGCGCTAACTTATTCAATATTTATAGCAAAGTGCGGAATCTCGCAGACTACCTTGAAAATGACATTTCAAGTAACCTACTACCACCTACTTATATCAAAAATCAAATTCAAGAATTTCTTGGTTTTCTGGTAAATTCAAAGATTGGGACTAGTGGAAAAGTGAACGAGGCTATCGTTACTTTTACTCTGACAAACCAGACGACTAGACTCGAAGGGATCAAATTACTTAAACAAGCGCATGTCACTCACTACTGTGACATTATTCAATGCTTAACTGAAAATGATAAAGTAGTTTTAGAGTACTTAAAAGCTCAGGCAATTAAGCACTCTATCACAGCTGAGGAGATGCATCATTTGCTACCTATATTATCTTTAGAAGATAAGGAGTTTAAGAATGCTTTTTTCGAACAGCATCTAGATTCAATTTTAGTTTGGCTTGAATCATTAGATGATGATACTAGAAAATCATATTACCAAGAGAACCTGAGGTTTTTTGACACAAGTGCGTTACTTACTCTAGTGTTCAAGAACTTAATTGATATTGATTCTCTTAGCAATAGAATTGATGAGATAGATACTTTTGTATTTGATGTGCTCTGTAAAAAAAATACAGATGTTCAGAATTATGTGCGAACTATTTATAAGCAGTGTTTCAATAATTTTTTAGATTTCACGAAAAATAGTATTATTAATCCTCTATATAATGCTAATCAATTATTAGTGAAAAAGCATAACATCAGAATTAAGGCATATAACAAAGACATGTCATTTGTAGAAGATGTAGAAAATGATAAAGACATTGCTACAGATCCTGAGTGCTGGATGTTATCAAAGTTGTTGCCTCTTATTAATTATGAAAATAGTGTTGAAACAATTTCATCTGTCATATTACATGAAATATGGAGTGCTATTTTAAATAATAAATTAGATATTGATCATCCATCGATATTTAAACTGTTTCCACAGTGCAATACCCTTAAGAACGAATACCCACATATTAACTTGTCATGTGAAGCTTTTGTGTGGAAAAAAGAAAAAATTTCTAAATATAGCAGACCGGAAAATGTCTACTTGTGTCGTGCTCGTCGCTGTAATGACCCTCGAGTAGAACCCGTATTAAGCAAAACTTTGAACAATATTCGATATTCGATTGGCTCTGCCACTATGGTTTAAACTACGCAACATTTAATGAGCCATCAAAACGAGATTTTGCTATTAAGCTTGCTGGATACTTGAATCGAATAAGAGAGCTTCACTCGCGTTTGCATTGCCGTACCTGTGATAAGTTGATGGTGCCAAACATGAAGTACGCGCGTGTTGAGGTGGTCAAACACGATCCATCCACAGGTCAGAAGATAAAAGTGCCAGTAAGTGCTGCATATAGATTAACAGTCTTTAAGTGCAACTGTGAAGATTGCCAAGAATACAATATTGATTATTACATCAACCATTGTATTGGTTTTAAATGTTATGAAATTATCGACAGCAGAGATCTCACTGAGCGGTGCACTGAAGGGAGATATATTTGTCCAAACCCAGAGTGCAGAAGTTGTTGTTCAACTCACGCTGAGAAGAAAGTTGAAGTTCAGCAACATAATTTCGGGGAAAAGCACGCTTACCTTTATAGAAGTTCTCCTAGTTTTAAGAAATTTATTGATTAATTATGGTGTGAACGTTCTAGTAGAAGGTGACCATGTCGTTTTCGTTGAGTGGTCAGATAAGCGCTATAATCTTATCGAAAATAACGACCACGAAAATTGGTTATGGGCTGAAGATTTTGGGCAACTAATTAAAAAACTAGAAGATTCACAATAGAAGTAGATGGTCAATTGCTTATTTATATTATAGTTACTCTTGGTTAAATGTAGAAAGTTAAAGGTCTCAATGTGTAAAAGAGACCTTTAATATCCCACTAAATTATGGCTTGCTTCGAAGTGAAAGTATTGCTCTTGCTGCGTTGCTATTTAAAACCTTTTGCTCGCGGCGGATCGCTTGCTCAATCTCACAGCCGCTTTTTTTATCGAGTTTAATCAATAAACTATCAGGTAAAAAAGTGGCAAGAGTATCGTATTTGCCATCACTCCAATTTACAGAAGCTGTAGCACCATTAATTCTTTTAGCTAATAAGAATTCAAGTAATTGCAAGCGCTCTGGATCTGTCGTAACGTAGCCTATAGGTAGAGTTAAAGCGCTATCCATATGTGGTTGTCCATGATATTGAACTACCCCTATAACTCCTGGGATTAATAACAGCTCTAATCTATCAAATTGTGCTTCTGAAGATAAACTGACACCGTTAGCAAATCGCCCAAGATGTTGCTTGCGCTTTAGGCGACTCTCGCCGTTATTTTTACTCGAATGTAAAAGCGTTACGCGACCTCCTTGAGTCTCGCAATTGTTATCTAAGATATCGCCTATATCTCTATTGAAGCGAGCTAGCAGACTACTATTCGCCCCCCAAAGTGGAACATCACTGCTGTACCAAATGGCTTTGGGTGGAATCGAACTATCTTGCATACGCAAAGCGTCTTTTAACTCGTTAATGAAACGTTTAGCGTTGTCTGGCAGATATACAGCTCCCAATATGCCAAATGTTTGGTTACAACCGTACCCAGTATTCCGCTTCTCTCTGGCTTCTAGCCAGCCCGAGTAATCAAACTGATACCCGTTTGAGAATTTTTCCAATACGGGGTCATGAACTAAATGGCAGTAATCTGTGCAATTTAAGCCTGATTCATCAAGTAGCTGCTCGCCTAGAAAATCTGCGATGTGAGCTTCCAAGTCATTTGCTAACGGTATTCGATTGTTGCCAATACGCTCGTAGGAACGCGTAAACTTTTGAGGGGTGCTGTTATGGACAGCGTTATAGCTAACTTCAACATCTACAGGAATTTGTACCATTTCATTCGAGCTACACCCCATAACTTTGTAAAGTTGAGTCCTTTGACGCTCATAATCATTATTTCGGCTTAGCATTAAATGATGTCGGAATTGGGTACTAAATGCTTCGGTTATTGACGAGATATCAGCGTCTAACTTATCCCGAGGTAGTAATTCAGGCAAGCCTGATGTCAGCCTGCGATGTTGCTGTGGTTTACAAACTGATAGGGTCAGTAAATCAAAAGCAACATCTTCTGTTTGCTCTTGATATTTGACAAGGCTTGGTTTGCCTTCATTAGTTGCTGCATGTTTTCTTAAAAATGAGCTTGCCTCAACATGACCTTCTGGATTGACGTTAATTAGGCGGTTGGCAAGTAAACTATCTAGTAGAACTTCTCGCTCTCTGTCGTTAAGACCAAAATAGCTTTGTAGCTCACTCGGGTAAAGTTGGTCAAAAATAAGCAACAGGCGACAAGCGAATTGTTCTATGCCAGGCATTAATTTTTCTTTTGTCCAAGCGCAGTTTATTTTGTAACTGCGAGCTGGTATTAATAAAGTGATCACATTACCTAGACGTGGCTCTGACATTATTCATTTTCTCCTAATAAGCTATGGCCGCAAAGTACTTGATAATTTGGATTAGCTGCGGAAACCTGATTACTAATGAATTCATGTACCGTCCCTAGTGCTGAATCATTATTATCCTTTGACCACATTCTTCCTGCCCCTAATACAAGCAGACGTTCTTGTGAGCGTGATATCGCGACATTGATACGTGGAGCGTCCCTCAAAAAGCCTTGTAACTTTTCTGTGTTGTCACGAACTAGGCTTAGAATGATGATTTTATTTTCTTGCCCTTGATACGAGTCAACGGTATTAATCTTGATTAAGTTACGTATTCTACCTGCCCACTCTGCACGGCTAATTGCGTTTTCAATTTCCTCTTTTTGCTGCCTATACATAGTAATAATACCTATTGGATAAGGCTGTTCTGCTGTGATGGTGTTTTCTAATTGATCTATCGTGTCATCGTCCGCTAAGGTCTGTAATGCTTCTAGTAAAATTTGAATCTCTCGGGGGTTATAATAGCGTCCATTTCCTTTTTGTTTTTCACCACCATTTGCACATGAGCTTGAACTGTCAATCCAAGTCACTGATTTATTCCAAGGGCTAGGTAGTTTCTGATACCATTCAGGAGAGGCTCCGCGACCTGTATGCAACTTACCCATATCTTTAGCGTAAAAACATTCCGAAACGAGGTCACCAATAGGTTCTACCATTCTATATTGAGTGTCTAGAGCAACTCCATTTGTCGCTTTGAAAGCTTTTTCAAAATCAGATTCATAAAAAATGCCTCGACCAAGCTCTAGTTTCTTGGCTGCTAGTTTGAGGTGCTGTTGTTGGTAGAATGGTGGTAGTTGTTTATGGTCGCCAACAAGCAGTACTCTTTTACCTGACTGTAATGCAACCATCAATTCTGCAGCTTGTGCTCTACCAGCTTCATCGACAATAACCCAGTCAAAGCTAGACTCAGTTAGCTCTAAGCGACGACGACCAACACCTACTAAGGTTCCACATACTAACTGTTTACTTTTGAACATGAATCGATCAAAACCAGCCTCTCCTCCCTGAAGTACATCCATCCACTCTTGGCTCATTTCTAGTAATTGTAAAAAGCGGCTAAGGTTCTCAGGGTTGTTGTAGCAACGTTGGGCCGATATGATTTCAGCCAACTGTGAAAGTAGCGTTTCGTCATAAGTTAGAGGTTCCGAAAACTCACTTTCGAACATAGAATAAACCACTGCCTGAATTCGTTGTTCTATGTGCTCAAGTTGCTTTAGTTCTTTTGAAACGGCTTCTTGATAGATAGGGCCATTACTTTTATTTTTTTCTAACTTCAAAACTTCACGTCGGCATTGAGCAAGTGATACAAGTAGTGGGTTTAGGGTCCTATGTAATTGGCATAGCTGTTCAACTAAAGAAGGTGCCATGCCCAGCCGCTTACCGAGAGTACTGACTCGTAAGTCATATTCTCTATGAAATTTATGTTGTATCTGACGTTGGAGAGCTTTGGTTTCAACGCACAGCATACCCTCGTCGATCATTTGTTCGTGACCAATCCGAACTGTGTCCAAAGCCATGCCTTGTTGATGGCATAGTTCTCTGGCTTTTATTGCTACGTTATCAACGGCCGTATGTGACTGACCCACTAGAAGTATGTTATTTACTCCACAATGTTTGTATAGGTAGTGGATAAACTTTGAAACGAAAGTTGTTTTACCCGTACCAGGGGGACCTTGTAAAACGCCAACAGGCCCTTGAGATACTAGTTGTTGGAATGCCGCTAATTGCTGATCATTAAACTCTTGACCTGGTTGATCGTATCGTTTCCGCAAAGCTTCGACACTTGGTAATGGTTCCATTGTTTGCATTTGTACTTTTTCGTGATAGTCAAAATACTGCGCAAGTTGTGGAATTTCAGCTTTATGATCAATTACTCGTTGTAGTGCTTTTAAACGTAGCTCTCGTGAAGACTTGTCTCGAATTGACTCTAATTGTAGCTGACTACCATCTTGGATTCGCTTACGAGCGGAATCGAAATCGAAACGTATGGCTAAAAGGTTTTGAGTCGTTTCAGTAAGACGGAGTTCTCCTAATTGAATCGAATCATTTTTTTCTTTGAGGTAAACGAGAATTTTATCATCGACTTCAAAATTGAGGTCTGAGCCAGATTCAGTAGTGTATGGGTATAGTAAACAACCACTAGTCGACTCCTTAAATTCCGCAGAGTCAATAGTCACTTGTTCACGTAATTCCCCTTCGGTATCAGCAAGTGCTTGCCATAGTTCAACTGGTTGCGAATCACTTACATCAAAGTCATGCTCTTCCATTTCTTGATTTGGATTTGCTCTTTCGATAATAGCGTCGATTACAGGCTCAAGGGACATTAGTAGTTCTATGAAATCATTGCGTTCAGTAAGTACCCCTTGTTGAATTGATAATTGTGATTCAATCTTAGTTTGAGAGTGTTTCCCCGCCTTTATCGTTTCTTCAATCGATAGACCTGTGTTGTAGTTTATTCTTGATATACAGCGATCCTCAGGGTTAAGGTCTACTAATAACTGCTCACCAAGGCCTGTAATAAAACAACGTAATTCATTAGGAAAGCGGGGGTTATTAGACCAACTGCAATTGAAGTGATATCCACCATCATTTGGTTCTAGTAATTTTAAGTCGGCCGGCCATGCTTCTCCGCGCCAGCGTATTGAAATGGAATCCTCTAAATTTATTTGAGGCTTAGAGTTGATTTCAGTTTCGGGTTGGTCGGGAGCTGTCAGGGATTGTAGTAAAGGATCTAACGCAATTGGAATCCCATCAGGTGACTGACTTGCTCGGCTAATTTCTTCTGCGACAGCAAGAGGCATGTTTTCATGGAAAAGCTCCTCTACTATTTTATAAATTGCAAAGCAATCTCGCCCAAAAGCATCTGTAGCATCTGGGTTCGTGGGTTGATAGCACTTGTTCGAAGTCAATTCATCACTATATTCTAGTAATCCAGTTAGTGTTAAAGCTAACTGTTCGTCGTCTTGAACTAGTAGTTTATTTGGGCATAAGTCTCCATGTGGTAGCTGCTTTTCATGGAACCGGAGTACCGTATGTATTAATGTCTCCGCAATGCTCAGTCTCTGTGCGTGATTCAACTCATGTGAGGATATGTACTCCGACCAGAGCTGACCTTCAATATGTTCACTTACTAAATAGAGCCCACCTTGCCCTAATAAACCACAGGCATGGACCGAGGGGGTCGGTAGGTTTAGTTGTTCAAGCTTATCAATACGTTGTTTAAATGCGTGAATTCTACGATTAACTCCAGGCTGTTGAGTGTTGAGTGTTACTCCGTCCCATAGTTTCACCTGCAATAACTGCTCATTTTGATTGGAGAGGTAGTCGATATACCCAGTTTTAGCTATCGCAGCAAGAGCTGGATAAACGCTGGCTGCGAACTCAGGTAATGGCTGAAATTCCATCACAACACCCACACTGTTCATATCACTTCGGAAAAAATCGCTATTTTCTATTTCTTGGTGGATCTGGTTTGCTTCATCATGTCCTTGGATTTGTTCCTGTGTTGCTGAATTGAACTCATTTAACATGATATCCGCACGAGGGAATCGTTTGCTTGGCTCTAGGTTTAAAGCCTGCTCAAACCAAGGTGTGAGAGCCCCTCCAAATAGATCTTCTTGCGGTATTCGCCACTCTGGTACTTGATTTTCTACTAATAGTGATTCTCCTGAAAAACAAATACGATAGGCTATAACAGCTAACATAAAGACGTCTTGGCGGTATGGTTCGGCTGCCTCTTCAAAAGCATCTTCAGGGATAAGATAAGGTGCACTTTGTAGCGTTGTACGCAGTTCTTCTAAGTTATCTCGTCCATCGATAGATGCGGAGCCAAATCCTGTGACAACAATGCTTTTCTGATCTTCGGCATACCAAAGATTATGAGGGTCGATGTCGCGGTGGCCTACACCTAAGCTGTGTAATTCAGAGAATGGTGCTAACAGGGCTCGTACACGGTCGATTCGTTCAGGTTTACTCCACTCTTTAGCTTCGCTGTCTAGAACTTCATCTAACCTTTTAAAGCTTCTACGCAATTCGTAAAGCTCACGAGCATCGTCGGTTACGTTCTCTTCTGAAATCTCGCTAACAGAACGAAGCATATAATCTTGCATAGTAGCACTGCCATTACGCACTTGACGTCCTACTCGAGTTTCACGTAAGGCTATTTCTGCCCATATTGATTGTTCAGCGTATGCAACACCTAATGCATCGAAATCCCATGTGCGAAGTAAGCCTCTATGGAGAGCATTGTCTTTATGGCCAGCTCGGAACTCACTGTATATATTGCGGGGGTGACTGAAAAATGGTTTCTCGTTAGCGATATAGTCGTTTTCTTTTAATGGTAAAGGTTTAACTTTGGGGCCATCAAAGAAAGCCTGAATAATTGGTAATACTTGAGGGGAGTTGGGGCGTTTATGTTCACCCTCAAAGAGATGTGCGAAGTTAGTGGCTTGAACTAAATTATCGTAATGCTTAGGTTTTCCAATAGTTAAAAATTCATCACGAGTATGTACAAAGCGACGTTCACTTGTAGGTAGGTTTTCTGGGCCTGCATTACCGCAAAGTACCACATGAGCTTCGACATGTAGGAAGTAGCCAAGTTTTCGAGAAAGCTCTTCTTGTAAAAGGTTTTTCAATCTTAACGCATGCTCGCGCTTAATTTGATAAGGGCTCTTACCTCGAGGCTTCCCATTTTGGAACCATTTTCCTCCTTCGTAAGTAATGGTGCCATTCCACTCTTTTAATTCAACTAATAATAGCCGGTCTGCTGTGATAATAAGTGCGTCAATTTCCATTGAACCTTGACTATCCGTAACCACTAAACCGGCATATCCAAACCAACTGTCAGGAAGCTGTTGAACCATCATATCAATGGTTTTAGTCTCGCTGCGGTGCAGGCCAGCACCACCAACAATCTGATATTTCACTCGTACTCCTTGAACCTCTACCGAGGTTTGCACCTAGCTATTAATGATATTTTCTTTCATATTCAGTTAGATAGGTTGCGGCGTCAAGTATAACTTTGATTAATGAATAAGGTTGTGTTTTGGAACCAGAATCTTAGTTATTAATGGTAATTAAGCGTTAATTTAAATGGTTCCCTGTTCGGTTTGTGAGTTGGTTTTGTGGTTGTTATGTTAATTGTCAATTCAGTTTCTGAAAGGGCCTTTAAGGTGTGTACTGTGTCTAGAGTTAGCGCTAAATGTCGCTGATCTTGTATCGCTGAGGGGCTGATTGTTGCGGGCATTGAATTAGATTAAAAGGTGTCCTATTATTTTTTTAGAAAAACTACTGTATAAGTCCACCTTTCGTCCACCCTTAATCCACCCAAACAAGGTTGGAATAAAGTGGGGAAGGGGAAAGTCGATTGTTTTCAGTGTGTTGCGCGAGATTTACGACGTTTTTGAGGGCTCAAAAACGGTGAAACCCCGATGTTGGTAGCATCGGGGTTTCGAATTTCTAGATTTTTCGATTGGTAAGATCGATTATCTTTTCTATGCAGAAGGCTTGGATTTATCCAATCTTATTCCTTGGTAGGGAATTAGATACGGATGAAGTCCATGTGCTCAACTTTAGGCTTGAACGCGTGACGTTGAACGTCTTGCGGTTTAACCTTAACTTCTGCGCCGTCAATCACTAGAGTGATTGTTTCGTAGAATTCAGGCTTATCCATTTGGTTGATCACGTCAGCGTGAACAAGTTCGATAGCTACAGCTGCTGCTTCGCCACCGTAGATTACAGCTGGGAATTTACCAGCGTGACGTAGGCGGCGGCTCGCACCTTTACCTAGTTCAGTACGTACTACTGCTTCAAATTTCATAGTTTTACTCTCAAATTAGTAAAAATTAACTTCACACCTCAATGCGACCTTGAGTATGTGGCAATGCTTAAGCATAAACGAGATCATGCTTAAGCGAGCGCGGATACTAACATCACATAATTAATTGAGCAAGTAAGATCCTTTTTGATTGTTAATTTAGAGGGCTAAAAAATTTGTTTGTCGATAAAGTGTTCGTTTATGTCGATGATGTTTGGTCTGTCTTTCAAATGTCGGGCTATTTGGAAAATAGAATTCACCCTCTTTGGTTAAAGGTAGAATTAGACAGTAATAGTTACCAACTTACTCAATAACCGGTATCGAGGTTCTAACGAGTCTGAGAAACCTTTAGGATTAGAGAGGCTCTTAAGCCACCCATAGAGCTTTTACGGAGTGTTAAACTGCCTCGATAACTGTGAGCCATCTCATTCACAATATTAAGCCCAAGTCCTGTTCCTGGTGTAGTTTCGTCAAGACGAACACCTCGCTTCGTTACCTGTTCGAGTTTTTCTTCAGGGATACCTTGTCCGTCATCCTCTACAATTAATTCAACATTGCCGCCAGTAAGTTCCTTGGCGTGCACTCGAATAATACTACGTGCCCATTTATAGCTGTTCTCGAGCAGGTTTCCGAGCATCTCATCGAGGTCGGTTTTTTCAACTGCGACATCAAGTTCTAAACCCAGTTCGTTGACCATGGTTACGTCATTGTCGGCATAGACTTTGTCAAACGCCATCGCAATTGCCTCGACACGTTCACAAGGCGACGACTTAACGGAAAGGATGTTCATTGCGCCTGCCATACGTGCACGGCCAAGGTGATAATCTATTTGGCTTTGAATTTGATGGATAGGTTCCTGTAAGAGTTTCTTTTCATCATCGGGAAGCCTTTCTATTTCATTTTTGAGAACTGATAGTGGTGTTTTTAAGGCGTGAGAAAGGTTGCCTGCGTGGTTACGAGCTCGCTCTAACAATTCTTGATAATGGAAGAGTAAGGCATTGAGATCGGACACTAATGGTGACACTTCTTTTGGGTAATTATCGCTTAAACCTTGTTGTTCACCCTTTCTTAGTAATGCTAACTCTCGTTGCATCTTATTCAGAGGAAGTAGAGACCAACTGACTTGAATACCAATCAACAATAAAACACCAACGAATAATAGAATTAATATCAGCCACACTTGCCCTGTGAGCTGATTGAGTGTCGATTCTAATGAATTGTCATTCATGCCTATAGTTATAGTGACGGGGTCACTTAGCTCGGGAAGGTAGATATCTTGCTCAATATAGATCAGCTTCTCCTCTTTAGGCCCTTTGACTGACGTATTTATCGGTGACCGTTTTATAGTGAGGTCTTTGTCCCATAGCGAGCGAGAACGAATGATTTGATCTTGAGTTGATGCGCGCCAATAGATGCCGCTGTAAGGTTGGTTTAATCTGGGGTCTGAAAGGCGCTCAGCCATTATCAGTGCTCCATGATTATTGGTTTCGATATTGGCTGTTAGCTCATCCATGGTTAAGCCAAGCTGTTGTTTCATGTCATCGACGAGGTAGTCGTTAACCAGCTTTGGTATACCGATACCTGCTGCTAATATCATGGCACCAAGCCAAAAAGCCGCGGCAAGGAGCAAGCGGCTTTTTAGGCTGGTATTTTTAAGTGTGTTTCTTTTTAAATTCATTTATTACCAGCCAGTTTCTATTCGTCATAAGTACAATGATCTGAATAGGCTGTCCACTTATATTGAGAGTGTTACTCGGCATTTAATTGGTAACCAAGCCCACGAACCGTTTTGATGATCTTCGGCGCGATTTTTTTACGAATACGACCAATAAATACTTCGACAGTGTTGGAGTCACGGTCGAAGTCTTGTTTGTAAATATGTTCAATGAGCTCAGTACGAGATATGACTTTGTTCTGATTATGCATAAAGTAAGCAACAACTTTATATTCTAATGCTGTCAGGCTTACAGCTTGCCCTTGCCACAGCACTTTAGAGCTGCGAGTGTCTAAGCTTAAGTCACCAATCTGAAGGATAGGCGATGCACTACCAGATGCACGACGTAGTTGAGTTCGAATCCGAGCGATTAGCTCAACCATTTCGAAAGGCTTAGTGATGTAATCGTCGGCCCCTGCGTTTAATCCTTCTACACGCTGAGTTAGGGTGTCACGAGCGCTCAAGATAATAACTGGTGTATTGATGTTTTCATCTCGAATGCCTTTTAATATTGTTAGCCCATCAAGCTTTGGTAAACCTAAATCAAGAACGATCGCGTCCCATGCTTCTGATGTTGCTCGGTAAAGTGCATCGATACCATCTCGAGAAAGTTCTGGAACCCAGTCGGCTTCTTCGAGTGTTTCAATAATCTGTTGTCCCAAACGCGGCTCGTCTTCAACGACTAAAATTTTCATGACTGGTTCTTCTTCTTATTTTTAGGCTAAATCTTGCTGATATCGCTGGTTAACTTTTCAGCGCTTACTAGTGATGGTCGTTTTTGATAGCTTCTTTAAAGTTGCGACCTTTTATCATCAGCATCTCTAATGTTTCAGCATTGTATTCAACTTTGATAATGTTGTTTTGAAAATTGATTTTCAGCTCATAGACCCAGACGTCATCGTCTTCTTCTAGCTCTACTTTTATAATTCTGCCGTGCAGATCATTTTCGACCGCTGCGTACATTTCTGAGAAAGGACGAATATAGCCTGCTCGTACAGCGTCATAGACTTCATCTTGATCTTCTTCAAATTCGATACGGGTTCCTGCTTTATGGACATCTTGTACAAGGTCATGGCCGTTATGAGCTGAATCAGCCCATACGCCAACAGAAACCAGTAAGCCTAAGCTTAAAGAAAACAAAGAAATCATAGTTTTATTAAACATAGCGAATCCTTGGGAAGGTTGATAGCCTGCAGTATAAAAAAGTTATTCTGAATAGAAAATGAACCAGATTCATTCTGAGATTTAGGTTCTTGGAAAGTGATACGCTAGCGATGTTGGAGTTCGTCTTCGAATATCTTGTCCCTCATTTTCCAAAAGCGCCCAACTTTGCGTGCAATCACGAATTGAGGAGGGCGGAATCTATGTTGGTGAGCGACCACTTTTGTAGGTGAGGACTCTTCAAATGGCCTGTGTCTGTCGGCAAGGTGGGGGCGAACAAACTGATCCTTAAAATTTTGCTTTTGCTTCTTGGTGGTTAATGACCAAAATTCATGTACTTGTGCCTGGTTTTCGCCGCGGTAGGTGACTTTAAGTTGTGATTTGCCTTTGTCGTCTTTAAGCACGTTGAGATCCATTTCCAGACACTCAAACACCAAGGCATCTTTTAGGTTGAGTGCTTCTTTAAGCTTTTTGTCTGGGTCAACCAGAGTTGCATCGCACTCATGACAAATTCGCGCGGCAATGTCGTTGTCCGCACCACACTCACCACAATATTTCGCTCGGAAGCGATAGTTACAGTGTTCGCGTTCGCCCGTGTCTTCATCGGTAAAGTAGCCTTGGCATTTACGACCAAAATGTTCGAGTAACAAGCCATTACTGTCTAGTTTGCCCCAGAAATTGTTGTTGAAGCCACAAGCAGGGCAGGGAATAGTAATGATCTCACTGTCTGAATCGGGTTTAGGATCGCCGACTTCTGGTTGGTAAAGGTCATAGCTGTTGCCCGCGTAATCGAGCACCAAACACTCTTTCTTGCCTGGAGATAAACGTAAGCCACGGCCTACGATTTGTTGGTATAAGCTGATGGACTCTGTGGGGCGCAATATGGCTATTAAATCGACATGCGGTGCATCAAAACCTGTTGTCAAAACTGACACGTTGACCAAGAATTTGATTCTACGTTCTTTGAAGTCATTGATGATTTGGTCGCGTTCTAACGTAGGTGTGTCACCAATGACAAGCGATGCTTCACCTTCTGGCAATAAGCCGAGGATCTCTTGCGCGTGTCGAACGGTCGCAGCGAATACCATGATGCCTAGTTTGTCTTGGGCTAGGTGAATGATTTGGTCGACAATCTGCGGGGTCGCTCGTTTCGATTGCTCGATCACCATGTCGAGTTCTGCTTCTTTGTAGCGACCAGTGCTCGCGGGCTTTAATTGCGAGAAGTCGTAACTCAATACTGGCGCATCTATCATGCGGGCAGGGGTTAAGAAGCCTTCATCAAGTAGGTAACGAATGGGCAGCTCAAAGATACAGTCTCGAAAGAAACGTGGCTCGTCTGAACGCACTTGACCGCGGGTGTGATATTGATAAATCCATCCCATACCAAGACGATAAGGGGTCGCTGTTAATCCAAGCACCTTAATTCCCGAATTATTTTCACGTAAGTGAGTGATTACTTTCTGGTAGCTACTATTCTTTTCGTCAGGCACACGGTGGCATTCATCGATAACTAAAAGTGAAAATTGATTGGAGAATGAATCGAGATTGCGAACCACGGATTGAACCGACGCGAATACCACTTGTTGGTCGGTCTCTTTGCGGCCTAAACCCGCAGAAAAAATTGAGCCTTTTAACCCATAACCTTCATATTTTTCATGATTTTGCTCTACCAGCTCTTTAACGTGAGCCAGCACCAGAACGCGGCCCTTCGCAAGCCTTGCTAATTCAGCAATTACAAGGCTTTTGCCTGCCCCGGTTGGCAGTACCAAAACCGCTGGAGTTTGGTGTTTTCTGAAGTAATGAATCACTGATTTTACGGAGTCAGCTTGGTACGGGCGGAGTGTATACATATAGCATCTTGTAAAATGAAAAACAAATAGTGTGAAATAGCTCAACTAATTGAGCAAAGGTGACTATAATACCTGACTTAGATTAGTTGAGGTATTCATGCGTTTAGATAAATTTCTGTGCGATGCATTAGGCGTCACGCGAAGAGAAGCAACACACTTATTAAAATCAAAAGCAGTGACAGTTAATGATGTCATTCAAAAAAGCGGCTCACTTAAGGTAACTGAAGAGTGCGTGGTAGAATGGCAAGGGAATGAACTGCATGTTCACGGTCCACGTTATATCATGCTGTATAAGCCAGAAGGCTTTGTCTGTTCGCATGAAGATGGCGCAAATCGTATTGCGTTTGAATTGCTTGATGAAATCAAAATGGACAAGCTGCACTTTGCAGGTCGTCTCGATGTTGATACCACTGGTCTTGTATTGATTACTGACGATGGTAAGTGGTCTCACCGCATCACGTCGCCAAAGCACAAGTGCGAAAAAACATACCGTGTGTGGTTGGTTGATCCTGTTGAAGCTGACTACGTTGAGAAGTTCAAAGAAGGTATTCAGCTTAAGAGTGAAGATAGCCTAACACTTCCTGCACATCTTGATGTTCGTGCAGAGCGTGAAGTGCTTTTAACGATTCACGAAGGCAAATACCACCAAGTAAAACGTATGTTTGCTGCACTTGGTAACAAGGTAGAAGCACTACACCGTGAGCGTATTGGCGAAATTGAGATGGACGAATCTTTAGAATTAGGTGAATACCGTTACCTAACGCAAGAAGAAGTCGACTCTATCTGGAAGTAGTCTTTTCTGTCGTAAGATGTAGCCGACTAAGGATAGCGTCGGCTGATGATGTTGACTGGCACTAGGACAGTTTCAGCCATTATTCCTATTTGTATATTGTTATGTCCATATTCGTGTATTGTTGTGCGAATATTCCTGCTCACATAAACCTCGTACTTAGTCGGAGAGTTATGCAAACGTCTACCCAACAGACCCCAAATTCACAACCACAAACTCCTCAGTTAGGTTGGATGCTATTTTTGGTTCTGGGTGCGATTGGTGCACTGACACCACTCGCCATCGATATGTACCTGCCCGCAATGCCAACGATCGCCAAAGATCTCGGCGTAACAGCGGGTGAAGTACAAATCACACTCACAGCGTACACCGCAGGTTTTGCGTTAGGTCAGTTGTTACATGGTCCATTAGCCGACAGTTATGGTCGAAAGCCAGTTCTACTGATTGGTGTTTTCTTCTTTGCGATTGCGTCTGTTGTGAGTGCCACTACTCATGGTATTGAAGCGTTAACGTTAGTTCGTACTGCTCAAGGTTTTGCAGGGGCGGCGGCGGCGGTTATTATCCAAGCCGTTGTGCGTGATATGTTTGACCGTGAAGATTTCGCAAGAACGATGTCGTTCGTTACCTTGGTGATGACGGTTGCGCCACTTATCGCACCTATGATTGGTGGTTACTTGGCATTGTGGTTCGGCTGGCGTTCAATCTTTTG